>NZ_JBHUFU010000012.1:0-256946 GCF_042681365.1 Streptomyces desertarenae
GCCGGCGGCGGGTCTCCCGCCGCCGGCCCTCCGGCGTTTCGCCGCGCGCCCGTTCACCGGTGCGGCCCGCAGGGCCCCACCGCCCCGGCCGCGCCGGGCGGCCGCGCCGGGCGGCCGCGGCGGACCGCCGCCGCGCCCGTCAGCCGTTCCTCGGCCCGCCCAGCTGGATGCCCGCCATCCGCTCCCACTCGTAGGGGCCGGTGCGGATGCGGGCGGCCAGTTCGCCGTCCAGGTTCTCGTGGAGGGCGACTCCGGCCTCCTCCGCGGCCCGCTCCGCGATCTGCCGGGAGGGGGCCACCAGGTCGCCCCAGCCGCCGTCGGCACCGACCAGGACGAGTCGCACGCCGCGCTGCCCGAGGTACGCGATCTGGCCGTCGGCGCTGCCGCCGCGCTCCCGGGCGAACGCCGTGATCTCCTTGGCGAGCTTGGTCGTCCAGCGCCGGGCCCGGGCGTCGGACCTGGTCTCTTCCGCCTGCTGTGTAGTGGCCATGCCCTGGATGCTACCGGTGGGTAGATCACCTGGCGACTGCTGCTGCGGGTGGCCTGCGCCACCTCTGCGCGCCGGCCGGCGCGCTCAGGCGCGCAGGGGGCGGCGGGGGTGCCCCCGCGCGCCTCAGCGCAGGAACGGATCGACCGCCACCGCCACGAAGAGCAGCGACACGTACGTGATCGACCAGTGGAACAGCCGCATCTCCTTGAGCTTCGCCCCGGTGACCCCGGCCTTGGCACGGGCCTGGAGGGCGTGGGCCTCCCACAGCCACCAGCCGCCCGCGACGACCGCGACCAGCGGGTAGAACCAGCCGACGTACCCCAGCGGCCACAGGGTCAGCGAGACGGCCACCATGATCCAGCTGTAGACCACGATCTGCCGGGCCACGGTCCGGTTGCCCGCGACGACCGGGAGCATGGGGACGCCCACCCGGGCGTAGTCGTCCCTGACCTTCATCGACAGCGGCCAGTAGTGCGGCGGCGTCCAGAAGAAGATCACCAGGAAGAGGACGACGGCGGCCCAGCTCACCTCGTTCGTCACCGACGACCAGCCGATGAGGACGGGCATGCAGCCCGCGATGCCGCCCCAGACGATGTTCTGGGAGGTGCGCCGCTTGAGGAGCATCGTGTAGACGACGACGTAGAAGAGCAGGGCGGCCAGGGAGAGCGCCGCCGAGAGCCAGTTGACCAGCACCCCGAACCACACGGTGGAGACCACCGCGAGGGTGAGGCCGAAGACCAGCCCCTCGCGCGGCGAGACCACTCCGGTCACCAGCGGGCGCTGCTCGGTGCGGTGCATCAGCGCGTCGATGTCGCGGTCGATGTACATGTTCAGCGCGTTGGCGCCGCCCGCCGACAGGTAGCCGCCCACACAGGTGGCCAGGACCAGCCACAGGTCGGGCACGCCCTGCTCGGCGAGGAACATCACCGGAATGGTGGTGATCAGCAGCAGTTCGATGATCCGCGGCTTGGTCAGCGCGACGAAGCCCTTGATGCGGGCCCCGAGCGGCCGGTGCACTGGGCTCGGATCGAGCTCCCCCTCAGCCCTCCGGGCGTGGGCGGTACCCCCACCCGTGGGACGGGATTCGACGGCCGTCACGGACACCCCTGATCACGATGCGACATGCGCGGCTCGCGCCGCGTGGGAACAAGCGAGCCCGGGCCCCCCGGGGCCGGCGGTGACTCGCACGTACCACGCCACTGTAGACGCTGGCCATACGCCGCTCGCCTCCGGGGTGGCCCGTGTTGGGGACACCCCGCGCCGGGAGGCGGCGGGGGGCGCCCGGACGGGGGCGGCGGAGCGCGCCGGGCGGCACCCCGCCGGACGCCGCCCGGCGGCGCCCGTCCCCACCCCCTCCCCACCGTTACGGAGAGTGACGGAGATCGGAGTGCCGGGCTCGGCGGAGCGCCTCCGCTCATGTGCGCTCCGTGGCCGTCAGATGCCCGCCGGAAGCCCCGCCGGACATCCGTTTCCATCCGATTCGTCCAGGGCGTTGCCCAAAGGATGAGGAGCGGGAAAAGGGGAACACCAGCGGGGGTACGCTCGACACCGCCCGGTGTGACCCGACCGACACCGGCCTTCGACCTGTGGAGAGGAGCCCTGACGCAGGGTGAGCACCAAGCCGACCGCAACAGACCTCGAGTGGACCGAACTGGATCAGCGGGCTGTCGACACCGTCCGTGTCCTGGCCATGGACGCCGTGCAGAAAGTCGGCAACGGCCACCCAGGTACGGCCATGAGTCTGGCGCCCGCCGCGTACCTGCTCTTCCAGAAGCTGATGCGGCACGATCCGTCCGACGCGCGGTGGGCGGGCAGGGACCGGTTCGTCCTCTCGCCCGGCCACACCAGCCTGACCCTCTACATCCAGCTCTACCTGTCCGGTTACGGGCTGGAGCTCGACGACCTCAAGGCCTTCCGCACCTGGGGCAGCAAGACCCCGGGCCACCCCGAGTACGGCCACACGGCCGGCGTGGAGACCACCACCGGCCCGCTGGGCCAGGGCATCGCCAACGCCGTGGGCATGGCGATGGCCGCCCGCTACGAGCGCGGCCTGTTCGACCCGGACGCCGCGCCCGGCACCTCCCCCTTCGACCACACCGTCTGGGCGATCGTCTCCGACGGCGACCTGGAGGAGGGCGTCTCCGCCGAGGCGTCCTCGCTGGCCGGCCACCAGAAGCTGGGCAACCTCGTCGCCCTGTACGACGACAACCACATCTCCATCGAGGGCGACACGGCGACCGCGCTCTCCGAGGACGTCCTCAAGCGCTACGAGGCCTACGGCTGGCACGTCCAGCGCATCGAGCAGGCCGAGAACGGCGACTTCGACGTGCGGGCGCTGTACGCGGCGCTGAAGGCGGCGCAGGAGGAGACCGAGCGGCCGTCCATCATCGCGGCCCGCACGATCATCGCCTGGCCCGCGCCGAACGCCCAGAACACCGAGGCCTCCCACGGCTCGGCGCTGGGCGAGGAGGAGGTCGCGGCCACCAAGCGGGTGCTGGGCTTCGACCCCGAGCGGCACTTCGACGTCGCCGACGAGGTCCTCGCGCACGCCCGCAAGGTCGTCGACCGGGGCCGCGAGGCGCGCGCGGAGTGGGACAAGCGGCTCGCCGAGTGGCGCGAGGCCAACCCCGAACGCGCCGCCGAGTTCGACCGGATCAGCGCCGGCGAGCTGCCCGAGGGCTGGGAGAAGGCGCTGCCCGTCTTCGAGCCGGGCAAGGACATGGCCACCCGCAAGGCCTCCGGCGCGGTGCTCAAGGCGCTGGGCGGGGTGCTGCCCGAGCTGTGGGGCGGCTCCGCCGACCTCGCGGGCTCGAACAACACCACCATCGACGCCTCCTCGTCCTTCCTGCCGGCGGACAACCCGCTGCCGGAGGCGGACCCGTACGGCCGCACGGTGCACTTCGGCATCCGCGAGCACGCCATGGGCTCGACCATGAACGGCATCGCGCTGCACGGCAACACCCGGATCTACGGCGGCACCTTCCTGGTGTTCTCCGACTACATGCGCCCGGCGGTGCGGCTGGCGGCGCTGATGAAGCTGCCGGTCACCTACGTGTGGACGCACGACTCCATCGGCCTGGGCGAGGACGGCCCGACCCACCAGCCCGTGGAGCACCTGGCCGCGCTGCGCGCCATCCCGGGCCTGAACGTGGTCCGCCCGGCCGACGCCAACGAGACCGCGATCGCCTGGCGCGAGGTCATGCGCCGCCACGGCGACCGCCCGGCCCCGCACGGCATCGCGCTGACCCGCCAGAACGTGCCCACCTACGAGCCGAACGAGGACGCCGCGCGCGGCGGCTACGTGCTGTTCGAGGCCGAGGGCGGCGAACCGGAGGTCGTCCTGATCGCCACCGGCTCCGAGGTGCAGCTCGCCGTCGCCGCCCGCGAGACCCTCCAGGCCGAGGGCGTGCCCACCCGCGTGGTGTCGATGCCGTGCCTGGAGTGGTTCGAGGAGCAGGACCGGCAGTGGCGCGAGAGCGTCCTGCCGCCGTCGGTGAGGGCGCGCGTGGCGGTCGAGGCCGGCGTCGGCCTGACCTGGCACCGGTACGTCGGCGAGGCCGGCCGGATCGTCTCCCTGGAGCACTTCGGCGCCTCGGCCGACTACAAGGTGCTCTACCGCGAGTTCGGTCTGACCCCGGAGGCCGTCGTCGCCGCGGCCCGGGAATCGATCGACGCCGCCGCACGCTGACGCCAACAGGCAACGGAACAGGAGAGCATCCCTCATGACAGACGCACTCAAGCGCCTGAGCGACGAAGGCGTCGCGATCTGGCTGGACGACCTGTCCCGCCAGCGCATCACGTCCGGCAACCTGGCCGAGCTGGTGGACGACAGCCACGTCGTGGGCGTCACCACCAACCCCTCGATCTTCCAGAAGGCGATCTCCGAGGGCCACGGCTACGACCGGCAGCTCACCGACCTCGCCTCCCGCGGCGTCACCGTGGAGGAGGCGATCCGGATGATCACCACCGCCGACGTCCGCGACGCCGCCGACATCCTGCGCCCGGTCTTCGACGCCACCAACGGCCAGGACGGCCGGGTCTCCATCGAGGTGGACCCGCGCCTGGCCCACGCCACGCGCCCGACGGTCGCCGAGGCCAGGCAGCTCGCCTGGCTGGTGGACCGCCCCAACACCCTGATCAAGATCCCCGCCACCAGCGCCGGTCTCCCCGCCATCACGGAGACCATCGCCGCAGGCATCAGCGTCAACGTCACGCTGATCTTCTCCCTCGAGCGCTACCGGATGGTGATGGACGCCTACATGGCGGGCCTGGAGCAGGCCAAGGACGCGGGCCTGGACCTGTCGGAGATCCACTCCGTGGCGTCGTTCTTCGTCTCCCGGGTGGACACCGAGATCGACAAGCGGCTGGCCGCCCTGGGCACCGAGGAGGCCGACGCGCTCAAGGGCAAGGCCGCGCTGGCCAACGCCCGGCTGGCCTACCAGGCCTACGAGGAGGTCGTCGCCTCCGACCGCTGGACGGCCCTGGAGGCCGCCGGCGCCAACCGGCAGCGCCCGCTGTGGGCCTCCACCGGCGTGAAGGACCCGGCCTACCCCGACACCCTCTACGTCACCGAGCTGGTCGCCCCGAACACGGTGAACACCATGCCGGAGGCCACCTTGAAGGCCGTCGGCGACCACGGCGAGATCACCGGCGACACGGTGCGCGGCACCTACGAGCAGGCCCGCGCCGACCTCGACGCGATCGCGCGGCTCGGCATCGACTACGACGAGGTCGTCGAGCAGCTGGAGGTCGAGGGCGTCGAGAAGTTCGAGAAGGCCTGGAGCGACCTGCTGGCCTCCACCGAGGCCGAACTCGAGCGTCTCGCCCCGAAGGAGGCCTGACGCAGGTGAGCAGCGCAGCCAACCCGCTGCGTGACGCACAGGACCGGCGGCTCCCGCGCATCGCGGGGCCGTCGGGCCTGGTCATCTTCGGCGTCACGGGTGATCTGTCGCGAAAGAAGCTGATGCCCGCCATCTACGACCTGGCCAACCGGGGCCTGCTCCCCCCGGGCTTCTCCCTCGTCGGCTTCGCCCGCCGCGAGTGGGCGGACCAGGACTTCTGCCAGGTCGTGTACGAGTCCGTCAAGAAGTACGCGCGCACGCCCTTCCGCGAGGAGGTCTGGCGGCAGCTGGGCGAGGGCATGCGCTTCGTGCCGGGCGTCTTCGACGACGACGAGGCGTTCGCCACGCTGAAGTCCACCATCGAGGAGCTGGACTCCTCCCGCGGCACCGGGGGCAACTTCGCCTTCTACCTCTCGGTGCCCCCGAAGTTCTTCCCCACGGTCCTGGAGCAGCTCAAGAAGCACGGGCTGTCCGACGCGCCCGAGGGGTCCTGGCGCCGCGCGGTCATCGAGAAGCCCTTCGGGCACGACCTGGCCAGCGCCCAGGAGCTCAACCGGGTCGTCCACCGGGTCTTCCGGCAGTCCGACGTCTTCCGGATCGACCACTACCTGGGCAAGGAGACGGTCCAGAACATCCTGGCGCTGCGCTTCGCCAACACGATGTTCGAACCCCTGTGGAACCGCAGCTACGTGGACCACGTGCAGATCACGATGGCCGAGGACATCGGCATCGGCGGACGGGCGGGCTACTACGACGGCATCGGCGCGGCGCGCGACGTCATCCAGAACCACCTGCTCCAGCTGCTGGCCCTGACCGCGATGGAGGAGCCCTCCTCCTTCGACGCCAAGGCGCTGGTCACCGAGAAGCTCAAGGTGCTCAACGCGGTGCGGCTGCCGAAGGACCTGGGCCTGCACACCGTGCGCGGGCAGTACCAGGCCGGCTGGCAGGGCGGCCGGAAGGTGCCCGGCTACCTGGAGGAGGAGGGCATCGACCCGGCCTCCCGCACCGACACCTACGCCGCCCTCAAGCTGGAGATCGACAACCGCCGCTGGGCGGGCGTCCCCTTCTACCTGCGCACCGGCAAGCGGCTGGGCCGCCGGGTCACCGAGATCGCGGTGGTCTTCCAGCGCGCCCCCTACTCCCCCTTCGACGCCACCGACACCCAGGAGCTGGGCCAGAACGCCCTGGTCATCCGGGTGCAGCCGGACGAGGGCGTCACGATCCGGTTCGGCTCCAAGGTGCCCGGCACCTCGATGGAGATCCGCGACGTGACGATGGACTTCGCCTACGGCGAGTCCTTCACCGAGTCCAGCCCGGAGGCCTACGAGCGGCTCATCCTGGACGTCCTGCTGGGCGACGCCAACCTCTTCCCCCGGCACCAGGAGGTCGAGCGGTCCTGGGAGATCCTGGACCCGGTCGAGGAGTACTGGGACAAGCACGGCAGTCCCGAGCCGTACACCGCCGGGACCTGGGGGCCCCAGGCGGCCGACGAGATGCTCGCACGCGACGGACGGAGCTGGCGGCGGCCATGAACATCGACCTCACTGACACCACCTCCGGCGAGATCAACTCCACCCTGGTCACGGCGCGGCGGGCGATGGGCAGTCCGGCCGTCGGAATGGTCCTCACCCTCGTCATCGTCACGGACGAGGGCAGCCACTACGACGCGCTGAAGGCGGCCAACGAGGCGTCGAAGGAGCACCCCTCGCGCATCCTCGTCGTCGTCCGGCGCCCGGGCCGCTCCCCCCGCGACCGGGCCACGGCCCGGCTCGACGCCGAGGTGCGGGTGGGCGGTGAGACCGGCACCGGGGAGACGGTCCTGCTGCGGCTGCACGGCGAGCTGGCGGGCCACGCCCACAGCGTGGTGCTGCCCCTGCTGCTGCCGGACGCCCCCGTGGTGGTCTGGTGGCCGGCCGACGCACCCGAGCACCCCTCGAAGGACCCGCTGGGCGCCCTCGCCCAGCGGCGCATCACCGACGCCGCCGAGACCGAGGACCCGGTCTCGGCCCTCCGGCTGCGCGCCCTGTCCTACGCGCCCGGCGACACCGACCTGGCCTGGACCCGCGTCACCCTGTGGCGCAGCGTGCTGGCTGCGGCCCTGGACCAGGGGCAGACCCCGATCACCGGGGCCGCGGTCGAGGGCGAGGAGTACAACCCCAGCGTCGAGCTGCTGGCGCTCTGGCTCGCGGCACGGCTGGAGGTCCCCGTGCGGCGGGTGGTCTCCGAGGGGCCGGGCATCACGGCCGTGCGGATGGCGACCGGTGAGGGCGACGTCTGCCTGGTGCGCGGCTCCGGCTCGCTGGCCCGGCTCTCCGTGCCCGGTCAGCCGGACCGGGGCGTGGCACTCCACCGGCGCTCCACGGCCGAGCTGATCGCGGAGGAGCTGCGGCGCCTGGACCCGGACGAGACCTACGCGCAGGCGGTCGGTTTCGGCCTGGACCGGCTGGAGCGCCCCGGGGCCGCGGCGGCGACGGGAGGCGCCGCGGAGCCGGCGCAGGACGCGGAGCCGGCGCAGGAGCCGGCGCAGGAGCCGGCGCAGGAGCCGGCCGCGGAACCGGCAGGGGGCGCCGGGTCCCCCGCCGCGAAGGGCGCGGGCAGGAGCCGGGCGAAGCGGTCCGGCAGGAAGGAGGCCCGGTGACCGCCCCCGGACACGGCTCCCCCCAGCTCGTCGTCCACCCCGACACCGGGCGGATGGCCCGGGCCACGGCGGCCCGGCTGGTCACCGCGGTCGCGGAGGCGCAGGCCGCGCGCGGCGGCGCCTCCGTCGTGCTGACCGGCGGCCGCAACGGCAACGCGCTGCTGGCGGCCCTGGCCCAGGCACCGGGACGGGACGGCGTGGACTGGTCCCGGGTCGACCTGTGGTGGGGCGACGAACGCTTCCTGCCCGACGGCGACCCGGACCGCAACCACACCCAGGCCCGCGAGGCGTTCTTGGACGCCGTGCCGCTGGACCCGGCGCGCATCCACCCGATGCCGGCCTCCGACGGACCGCACGGCCACGACGCGGCGGCCGCCGCCGCGGCGTACGCGGCCGAACTGGCCGCCGCGGCGGACGCGGACGGCGCGGGCGGGGGCACGCCGCGGCTGCCGGTCTTCGACGTCCTGCTGCTCGGCCTCGGCCCGGACACCCACGTCGCCTCCCTCTTCCCCGGGCACCCGGCCGTGCGGGAGGAGGAGCGGACGGTCACCGGCGTCCTGGAGGCCCCCAAGCCGCCGCCGACGCGGATCTCCCTCACCCTGCCCGCCATCCGGTCGGCCCGGCAGGTCTGGCTGCTGGCGGCGGGCGAGGACAAGGCGGAGGCCGCAGCCGGCGCGCTGGCGGCCGACGACCCCTTCGAGGTCCCCGCGGCGGGCGCCCGGGGCCGTGAGCGCACCGTGTGGATCCTGGACGAGGCGGCGGCCGCCCGCCTGCCCGCCTCGGCCCGGGGCTGAGCGGGGCCGGGAGGCACCGAAACGGCCTGTGGCCCGCTCCCCCCGGCCGGGGGAGCGGGCCACAGGCGCACCGGCCCGGCCGGCGCGGGCTCAGCCGCGGCCGCGCAGGTCCCGGTAGCGGGCCACCAGAGCGGCCGTGGAGGCGTCCAGGCCCTCCACCTCGGCGCCCTCGGTCAGGGCGGGCTCGACGCGCTTGGCGAGCACCTTGCCCAGCTCCACGCCCCACTGGTCGAAGGAGTCGATGTCCCACACCGCGCCCTGGACGAACACCTTGTGCTCGTAGAGCGCGACCAGCTGGCCCAGCACCGACGGCGTCAGCCCGGAGGCCAGGATCGTCGTCGTGGGGCGGTTGCCCCGGAAGGTGCGGTGCGGCACCTGCTCCTCGGCGACGCCCTCCGCCCGGACCTCCTCGGCGGTCTTGCCGAACGCCAGGGCCTGGCCCTGGGCGAAGAGGTTGGCCATCAGCAGGTCGTGCTGCCCGGCCAGCTCCGGTGACAGTCCGGGCACCGGGCGGGCGAAGCCGATCAGGTCGGCGGGGACCAGCCTGGTGCCCTGGTGCAGCAGCTGGAAGTAGGCGTGCTGGCCGTTGGTGCCGGGGGTGCCCCAGACCACCGGCCCGGTCTGCCAGGCGACCGGCTCGCCCTGCCGGTCCACCGACTTGCCGTTGGACTCCATGTCGAGCTGCTGGAGGTAGGCGGTGAACTTCGACAGGTAGTGGCTGTAGGGCAGCACCGCGTGCGACTGGGCGTCGAAGAAGGAGCCGTACCAGATCCCCAGCAGGCCCAGCAGCAGCGGGGCGTTCTCCTCCGGCGGCGCGGTGCGGAAGTGCTCGTCGACGGTGCGGAAGCCGTCGAGCATCTCGCGGAAGCGGTCCGGGCCGATGGCGATCATGAGCGAGAGGCCGATGGCCGAGTCGTACGAGTAGCGCCCGCCGACCCAGTCCCAGAACTCGAACATGTTCGTGGTGTCGATGCCGAACGCCTCGACCGCCTCCGCGTTCGTCGACAGCGCCACGAAGTGCTTGGCCACCGCCTCCTTCCCCGCGCCCAGGCCGCTCAGCAGCCAGTCCTTCGCCGAGGTGGCGTTGGTGATCGTCTCGATCGTGGTGAAGGTCTTGGAGGCGACGACGAACAGCGTCTCGGCCGGGTCCAGCCCTTGGAGCGCCTCGTGGAGGTCCGAGCCGTCCACGTTGGAGACGAAACGGACGTCCAGCTTCCGGTCGGTGTAGGCGCGCAGCGCCTCGTAGGCCATCGCCGGGCCCAGGTCGGAGCCGCCGATGCCGATGTTGACGACCGCCCTGACGGGCCTGCCGGTGTGGCCGGCCCACTTGCCCGAGCGCACCGCCTCGGCGAACGCCGACATCCGGTCGAGCACGGCGTGGACGGCGGGGACGACGTTCTCCCCGTCGACCTCGACCACCGCGTCGCGCGGCGCGCGCAGGGCGGTGTGCAGCACGGCCCGGTCCTCGGTGGTGTTGATCCGCTCGCCGCGGAACATCGCGTCCCGCAGCCCGGCGACGCCGGCGGCCCCGGCCAGCTCGCGCAGCAGCCGCAGCGTCTCGTCCGTCACCAGGTTCTTGGAGTAGTCCAGGTACAGGTCGCCGACCCGGACGGTGTACCGCTCGGCGCGGCCCGGGTCCGCGGCGAACAGGTCGCGCAGGTGCACCTCCCCCAGCTCCTCGCGGTGCCTGGCCAGCGCCTGCCACTGCGGCATGCGGTCGAGCCTGTCGCGGCCTTCAGCGTTCATCTGCGAACTCAGTCCACTTCTCTCGTGACGAACCCCGCCGCGGACCAACCTAATGGAACGACGGCTCGGCCGCGCGCCCCGGCGGGGCGTACGGCCGAGCCGTCGCCGCGTGTCCGCCGGCCGGTCGGCCCGCGTTCAGATCTCGCCGCGGAGCTTGGCCAGCGCCTCGGCGAGGATCGCCTCGCCGTCGGCGTCGCTGCGCCGCTCGCGCACGTACGCCAGGTGCGTCTTGTACGGCTCGGTGCGCGGCGGGTCCGGCGGGTTGTCCCGGTCCTTGCCGGCCGGAAAACCACAGCGCGGACAGTCCCAGGTGTCCGGGATCTGCGCATCGCTGGCGAAGCTCGGCTGGGTCTCGTGCCCGTTGGAGCACCAGAAGGAGATGCGCAGACGCGGCGCGGACTCGCCCCGCTCGGCCTCCCCCATGGGCCCCGCTCCAACCCGGCTTCCCCGGATCGCGTTGCCACTTGCCACGGTCGTAACTCCCTGCCTCATGGTGCGGCGGAGCCTCGACGGACCGCTCCGCTGCGGGTGCCCCAGTGTACGTAGGGCCCAACGCACGTCCACAGACCGGAGTTACCGCCCCGCAGGACCGTGGACGCGAGCCTCATGATAGGCCGGGACGGCGGCGGAGCGTCAGGCGTCGAGCTTCATCAGGATGCCGAGCGCCACGATGATGGCGAACCAGACGAGGCCGACCACGACCGTGATGCGGTCGAGGTTGCGCTCGGCGACCGAGGAGCCGCCGACGGAGGACTGCATGCCGCCGCCGAACATGTCGGAGAGGCCGCCGCCCTTCCCCTTGTGCATCAGCACGAGCAGCATCAGCAGCAGGCTGAAGACGACGAGGGCGATGGAGAACCCCAGGATCACGGCTGGACCAACTCTCTCGGACGGGTGGAAGACGGATGGGAACTGCCGGGTGGTGCGGGTGGTGCCGGTGGTGCGTGCCCCGCGCGGGTGCGGGGCCGGGAGGCGCGCGGTGTGCCCGCTCCCGGCCCCGACAGGGTACGACGTGCGGCGCCCGGCGTCACTCGCCGCCGATCACGGCGGCGGCTCTCACTGGTCGCGGAAGCGGACGATCCGCACGAACTCGTCCACGTCCAGCGAGGCCCCGCCCACCAGGGCACCGTCCACGTCCGGCTGCGCCATGATCGCGGCGACGTTCCCGGCCTTCACCGAGCCGCCGTACTGGATGCGGACCCTGTCGGCCAGCTCCCGGTCGTACAGCT
Organism: Streptomyces desertarenae; assembly: GCF_042681365.1. Classification (NCBI taxonomy): domain Bacteria; kingdom Bacillati; phylum Actinomycetota; class Actinomycetes; order Kitasatosporales; family Streptomycetaceae; genus Streptomyces; species Streptomyces desertarenae. The sequence continues at coordinate 11,739 of NZ_JBHUFU010000012.1, forward strand.
CGGCCAGACGGCCGCGGATCGCGCCGCACACCTCCTGGGCGTCCTCGGGGGTGGCGACCTCGCCGGTGCCGATGGCCCACACCGGCTCGTAGGCGATGACGACGGTCGCGGCGTGCTCGGCGGGGACGCCCTCGAGCGCGCCGTCCACCTGGGCGAGGGTGTGGGGGACCTGGTCGCCCGCCTTGCGGACGTCCAGGCCCTCGCCGACGCACAGGATCGGGGTCAGGCCGTGCCGGTAGGCGGCCTTGACCTTGGCGTTGCACAGCTCGTCGGTCTCGCCGTGGTACTGGCGGCGCTCGGAGTGGCCGACGGCCACGTAGGAGCAGTTGAGCTTGGCGAGCATCGCGCCGGAGACCTCTCCGGTGTACGCGCCGGACTCGTGCGCCGACAGGTCCTGGGCGCCGTAGCGGATCTTCAGCTTGTCGCCGTCGACCAGGGTCTGCACCGACCGCAGGTCGGTGAAGGGCGGCAGGACGGCGACCTCGACGGCCTCGTAGTCCTTGTCGCTCAGGGCGAAGGCGAGCTTCTGGACGTGGGCGATGGCCTCGAGGTGGTTGAGGTTCATCTTCCAGTTGCCCGCCATCAGCGGGGTGCGGGTGGCCATGGCTCTGCCTCTCAGTTCGCTTCTCCGCCCGCGCGGCGCGGGGGCGCGGGCGTCCTCGTGATCGTCTGCGGCGCGGCGGCCGCGCGCGCGGCGCCCATCCCTCAGTCCTCCAGCGCGGCGAGGCCCGGGAGCGTCTTGCCCTCCAGGTACTCGAGGCTCGCGCCGCCGCCGGTCGAGATGTGGCCGAACGCCTTCTCGTCGAAGCCCAGGATGCGGACGGCCGCGGCGGAGTCGCCGCCGCCGACGACGGTGAAGGCCGGGCTGTCGACCAGGGCCCGGGCGACGGCCCGGGTGCCCCCGGCGTAGTCGGGGTGCTCGAAGACGCCCATCGGGCCGTTCCAGAAGACGGTGGCGGCGTCGGCGAGCTTGGCGGCGTACAGCTCACGGCTGCGGGGGCCGATGTCCAGGCCCATCAGCTCGGCCGGGATGGCGTCCGCGGGGACCGTGGTGTGCTCGGTGGGAGCCTTGGCGCCCAGGTCGGGGAAGCCGGCGGCGGCCACCACGTCCACGGGCAGGACGAACTCCACGCCGCGCTCCGCGGCGCGCTTGAGGTAGCCCTGGACCGCCGGGACCTGGTCCTCCTGGAGCAGCGAGGAGCCGATCTCGTGGCCCTGGGCCCGGAGGAAGGTGTACGCCATGCCGCCGCCGACGAGGATGCGGTCGGCGCGCTCCAGCAGGTGCTCGATGACACCGAGCTTGTCGGAGACCTTGGCGCCGCCCAGGACGACCGCGTAGGGGCGCTCGACGTCGTCGGTGAGCTTGCGCAGCACCCCGACCTCGGTGGCGATGAGGTCGCCGGCGGCGTGCGGCAGCCGCGCCGGGAGGTCGTAGACGGAGGCGTGCCGGCGGTGGACGGCCCCGAAGCCGTCGCCGACGTAGAGGTCGGCGAGGCCGGCGAGTCGGTCGGCGAAGGCGCCGCGCTCGGAGTCGTCCTTGCTGGTCTCCCCGGCGTTGAAGCGGAGGTTCTCCAGCACCGCCACCTGCCCGTCGGCGAGGCCGCCGACGGTGGACCGGGCGGACTCCCCGACGGTGTCGGAGGCGAACGCGACCTCCCTGCCCAGGAGTTCGCCCAGCCGCCTCGCGACGGGGGCGAGGGAGAACTCCGGGTCCGGGGCGCCCTTGGGACGGCCCAGGTGGGAGGCGACGACCACCCGGGCGCCGGCCTCGGCCAGCCTGGTGATCGTGGGGACGGCGGCGCGGATGCGGCCGTCGTCGGTGATGGTCCCGCCCTCGAGCGGCACGTTGAGGTCGGCGCGGACGAAGACCCGCCGGCCCGCCACGTCGAGATCGTCGATCGTCTTCATGGTCTGACTCCGTAGTGGTCGGCCCCCGGGGCCGGTTCCGTGGTCGGTCGTCGTGAGGCGGGGCCCGCGGGGCGCGTCGTCGCGCCCTGCGGGCCCCGCCGTGTCACGTCTCGGCGCTGGTGGGGTGGAGCGGTGCGGTCAGAGCCGCTCGCCGACGTAGACCGTCAGGTCCACGAGGCGGTTGGAGTAGCCCCACTCGTTGTCGTACCAGCCGACGACCTTGACCTGCTTGCCCTGGACCATGGTCAGGGAGGAGTCGAAGGTGCAGGAGGCCGGCCAGTTGACGATGTCCGAGGAGACGATCGGGTCCTCGGTGTACTCCAGGATGCCCTTCAGCTGGCCCTCGGCGGCCTTCTGGAAGGCGGCGTTGATCTCGTCCCTGCCGGCCTCGCGGTCGAGCTCCAGCACGAGGTCGGTGACCGAGCCGGTCGGGACCGGGACGCGCATGGCGATGCCGTCCAGCTTGCCCTTGAGCTGCGGCAGGACGAGGGCGGTGGCCTTGGCGGCACCGGTCGAGGTCGGGATGATGTTCTCGGCCGCGGCGCGGGCCCGGCGCAGGTCCTTGTGCGGGAAGTCCAGGATGCGCTGGTCGTTGGTGTAGGCGTGGACGGTCGTCATCATGCCCTTGACGATGCCGAAGTTCTCGTCCATCACCTTGGCCATCGGCGCCACGCAGTTGGTGGTGCAGGAGGCGTTGGAGACCACGTGGTGCTTCTCGGCGTCGTAGGACTCGTGGTTGACGCCCATGACGACGGTGATGTCCTCGTTCTTGGCCGGGGCCGAGATGAGGACCTTCTTCGCGCCGGCCGCGAGGTGCTTGGCGGCGTCCTCGCGCTTGGTGAAGATGCCGGTGGACTCGATGACGATGTCGGCGCCGAGCTCGCCCCACGGGAGGGCGGCCGGGTCGCGCTCGGCCATCGTCTTGAAGGTCTGGTTGCCCACCGTGATGGTGTCGGCGGTGTGGCCGACCTCCTGGTTGAGGCGGCCCAGGATGCTGTCGTACTTCAGCAGGTGCACCAGGGTCGCGTTGTCGGTCAGGTCGTTGACACCGACGATCTCGACGTCCGCGCCCTGCTCCAGGAGAGCGCGGAAGTAGTTGCGACCGATGCGGCCAAAGCCGTTGATGCCTACGCGGATCGTCACGAACCGATCTCCTCGTTGGTACGCCGGTGCGGATACCGACGATGCTGTTTGGGATGTCCCCGACCACTTCCGACCCTACCGCGCCAGGCCCCGGCGAGTGGCATCGGCCACTATCCGGACACGGTGTGGCGCGGGGCGCCGCGCCGGGCGCGGACGGGCGGCCCGGACGGGCGGCGGGGGCGAGGAGAGGCACCCGGTGCGGGCCGCGGGCCCCGGCGTCAGCCGACCATCTCCTCCGTCAGGTTCGACTCGGTGCCGGGGATGCCCAGATCGGCGGCGCGCTTGTCGGCCATGGCGAGCAGCCGCCGGATGCGTCCGGCGACGGCGTCCTTGGTCAGCGGCGGGTCGGCCAGCGCGCCCAGCTCCTCCAGGGACGCCTGCTTGTGCTCCATCCGCAGCCGGCCGGCGGCGGCCAGGTGCTCGGGCACGTCGTCGCCCAGGATCTCCAGCGCGCGCTGCACCCGGGCGCCGGCGGCGACGGCCGCGCGGGCCGAACGGCGCAGGTTGGCGTCGTCGAAGTTGGCCAGCCGGTTGGCGGTGGCGCGCACCTCGCGGCGCATCCGCCGCTCCTCCCAGGCCAGCACCGACTCGTGGGCGCCCAGGCGGGTGAGCAGGGCGCCGATGGCGTCGCCGTCCCGGACGACGACGCGGTCCACGCCGCGCACCTCGCGGGCCTTGGCGGCGATCTGGAGGCGCCGGGCGGCACCGACGAGGGCGAGGGCGGCCTCGGGGCCGGGGCAGGTGATCTCCAGGGAGGAGGAGCGGCCGGGCTCGGTGAGCGAGCCGTGCGCCAGGAAGGCACCGCGCCAGGCGGCCTCGGCGTCGCAGGTGGCGCCGGAGACGACCTGCGGCGGCAGGCCCCGCACGGGGCGGCCGCGGCCGTCGACCAGGCCGGTCTGCCGGGCGAGCTGGTCGCCGCCCGCCACCACCCGCACCACGTAGCGGCTGCCGCGGCGCAGTCCGCCGGGGGCCATCACCACCAGGTCGGAGGCGTGGCCGAAGATCTCCAGGATGTCCTTGCGGAGTCTGCGGGCGGCGATGCCGGTGTCCAGCTCGGCCTCGATCACGATGCGACCGCTCACCAGGTGCAGTCCGCCCGCGAAGCGCAGGATCGACGAGACCTCCGCCTTCCGGCAGCAGGTCCGGGTGACGGGGAGCCGGGAGATTTCGTCCTTCACCGCTGCCGTCATCGCCATGGGCCGATCCTTCCATGCATTCGAAAAATACGGTCGTACGCGGCGGCCAGCAGCTCCGGATCGTGCCGGGGCACTCCGCCCGGCCCGGCGACCTCGGCCAGTTCGACCGTTCCGCCCAGCCGCCCGGCGGCATCGCGGAGGCCCTCCTCGTCGGGCACGGCGGCCCGGTCGGCCAGCACCACGTCGAAGGTGAGTTTAGGGGCGTGCCGTGCCAAAACCTCCAAATGACGCTGCGGTGAGAAGCCCTCGGTCTCACCGGGCTGCGGCGCGAGGTTGAGCGACAGCACCCGGCGCGCCCGGGTCTCGGTGAGCGCCTTGAGGAGTTCGGGGACCAGCAGGTGCGGGATCACCGAGGAGAACCAGGAGCCGGGCCCGAGCACCACCCAGTCGGCGTCCATGACCGCCTCGACCGCCTCGGGGACGGCGGGCGGGTCGTGCGGGACGAGGTGCACCCGCTGCACCTCGCCGGGGGTGAGGGCGACGGTGGCCTGGCCCCGGACGGTGGTGACCTCCTCCGGGCGCGCCGGGTCGTGGCCGCGCACCAGGGCCCGCAGCTCCAGGGGCACGGCGGACATCGGCAGCACCCGGCCGTGCGCGCCCAGCAGCTTCCCCACCAGGTCGAGGGCCGCGACGTGGTCCCCGAGCTGCTCCCACAGGGCGACGATCAGCAGGTTGCCCACCGCGTGCTCGTGCAGGTCCCCCCTGCTGACGAAGCGGTGCTGGATGACCCGGGCCCACGTCCGGCCCCACTCGTCGTCGCCGCAGAGCGCGGCCAGGGCCTTGCGGAGGTCCCCCGGAGGCAGTACGCCCAGCTCGTCGCGGAGCCGCCCGCTGGAGCCGCCGTCGTCGGCGACGGTGACGACGGCGGTCAGGTCGCGGGTGATGCGGCGCAGCGCGGCGAGCGAGGCGGACAGGCCCATGCCGCCGCCGAGTGCCACCACCTTCGGGGTCCCACCGCGGCTGACGCGGGTGGTGACCAGCCGCCTCAGCCTCCGGGTGCGGACGCTCACTCGCGTCCCATGTCCCGGTGCACCACGACGGTCTCCACGCCCTCGGCGGCCAGCCGCCGGGCCAGTCTCTCGGACATCGCGACGCTGCGGTGCTTGCCCCCGGTGCAGCCCACGGCGATGGTCGCGTAGCGCTTGCCCTCCCGCCGGTAGCCCGCGGCGACGAGCTGGAGCAGCTCGGCGTAGCGGTCCAGGAACTCCTTGGCGCCGGGCTGGTTGAAGACGTACTGGGCGACCTCCTCGTTGAGGCCGGTGTACGGCCGCAGCGCGGGGACCCAGTGCGGGTTGGGCAGGAAGCGGCAGTCGACGACCAGGTCGGCGTCCACGGGGAGGCCGTACTTGTAGCCGAAGGACATCACCGTCGCCCGCAGCTCGGGCTCCTCCTCGCCGGCGAACTGGGCGTCGAGCTTGGCGCGCAGCTCGTGGACGTTGAGGGAGGAGGTGTCGATGACCAGGTCGGCGTCGCCGCGCAGCTCGCGCAGCAGGTCGCGCTCGGCGGCGATGCCGTCCACGATCCGCCCGTCGCCCTGGAGCGGGTGGGGGCGGCGCACCGACTCGAAGCGGCGCACCAGGGCGTCGTCGGAGGCCTCCAGGAAGACGATGCGCCGGGTGACGTTCTTGGCGTCGAGGTCGGCGAGGGACTCGCGCAGGTTGTCGAAGAAGCGGCGGCCCCGGACGTCGACGACGACGGCGATCTTCGCGACGTTGCCCTGGGAGCGGGCCCCCAGGTCGACCATGGTCGGGATCAGGGCGGGCGGCAGGTTGTCCACCACGAACCAGCCGAGGTCCTCCAGGCACTTGGCGGCGGTGCTGCGGCCCGCGCCGGACATGCCGGAGATGATCACCAGTTCGGGGATCGCCGAGCCCTCGCCCCCGGCCGCCTGGCCCGCGGCGTCCGCGGCCTGCGCGTCGTCCGCGGCGGCGTCCGCCGGGTCCCTGCCCGTGTCCGTTCCCACCTGTGCTCCGTCTCCCGTGTTCCCGCTCATCCGCTCTCCCCCGGTGGACGATGGTCCGCTCGTGCTCACTGGTCTTCCAGGATCTCACCCGTGGCGGTGTTCACCGCCGGGGCGGCCGGTGCCGCCTGCGCCAGGGCGGCGGCGACGGTCTCGGCGGTCTTGCGGCCGATCCCGGGGACCTCGCATATCTGGTCGACGGTGGCGGCGCGCAGGCGCTTCACCGAGCCGAAGTGCTTGATCAACGCCTGTTTCCTGGTCTCCCCCAGGCCGGGGACGGCATCCAGGGGGCCTGCCCTCAGCGACCGCGACCGCTTGCCGCGCTGGTAGCGGATGGCGAAGCGGTGCGCCTCGTCGCGGACCCGCTGCAGAAGGTACAGGCCCTCGCTGGTGCGCGGCAGCACCACCGGGTCGTCCTCGCCGGGCAGCCACACCTCCTCCAGGCGCTTGGCCAGCCCGCACACGGCCACGTCGTCGATGCCCAGCTCGTCCAGGGCCCGCCGGGCGGCGGCGACCTGCGGCTGCCCGCCGTCGACGACCACCAGCTGCGGCGGGTAGGCGAACTTCGGCGGCCGCTCGCGCCCCGTCCCGCCGTCCCGCTCCCCGGCGGGCCGTTCGGCCGGGGCGGGCCCTTCGCCGGCCCCGGTCCCCTCCGCGCCGGCGGCCGGGAGGCCGCCGGGCTCCTCCCCCGTCCCCCACTCGCCGGTGCGCTGCCGCTCCTGGAGGTAGCGGCGGAAGCGGCGGGAGACCACCTCGTGCATGGAGCGGACGTCGTCCTGTCCCGCGAAGCCCTTGATCTGGAAGCGGCGGTACTCGCTCTTGCGGGCCAGGCCGTCCTCGAAGACCACCATCGAGGCGACCACGTCGTCGCCCTGGAAGTGGGAGACGTCGAAGCACTCGATGCGCAGCGGCGCCGAGTCCAGCCCGAGGGCCTCGGCGATCTCCTCCAGGGCGCGGGAGCGGGTGGTCAGGTCGGAGGCGCGCCTGGTCTTGTGCAGGACCAGGGCCTGCTGCGCGTTGCGCTGGACCGTCTCCATCAGGGCCCGCTTGTCGCCGCGCCGGGGCACGCGCAGGTCGACGGCCGCGCCGCGCCGCCCGGCCAGCCATGCCGTGACGGGCCCGGCCGGCTCGGGCAGGGCCGCGACCAGCACCTCCCGGGGGACGGCGTCGCCGCTCTCCTCGCCGTAGAGCTGCTGGAGGGCGTGCTCGACCAGTCCGGCGGCGGTGACCTCCTCCACCTTGTCGGTGACCCAGCCGCGCTGGCCGCGCACCCGCCCGCCGCGGACGTGGAAGATCTGGACGGCGGCCTCCAGCTCGTCCTCGGCCACCGCGATCAGGTCGGCGTCGGTGGCGTCGGCGAGGACGACCGCGTTCTTCTCCATGGCGCGCCGGAGCGCCTCGATGTCGTCGCGCAGCCGGGCCGCCCGCTCGTACTCCATCTCCTCCGCGGCCCGGTGCATCTCCTGCTCCAGCCGGCGCAGGTGCGTGCCCGTGCGCCCCGCCATGAAATCGCAGAACTCCTCCGCCAGCCGGCGGTGCTCCTCGGCGGTGACGCGGCCGACGCAGGGGGCGGAGCACTTGCCGATGTAACCCAGCAGGCAGGGGCGGCCGATCTGGGCCGAGCGCTTGAAGACGCCGGCCGAGCAGGTGCGCACGGGGAAGACCCGCAGCAGCAGGTCCACCGTCTCGCGGATCGCCCAGGCGTGGGCGTAGGGGCCGAAGTAGCGCACGCCCTTCTTCTTGGGTCCGCGCATCACCTGGACGCGCGGGAACTCCTCGTTCAGCGTCACCGCGAGGGAGGGGTAGCTCTTGTCGTCGCGGTACTTGACGTTGAACCGGGGGTCGTACTCCTTGATCCAGGAGTACTCCAGCTGGAGCGCCTCGACCTCGGTGGTCACCACCGTCCACTCCACGGAGGCGGCCGTGGTGACCATGGTGCGCGTGCGCGGGTGGAGGCCCGCCAGGTCCTGGAAGTAGTTGGCCAGGCGCTGGCGCAGGCTCTTCGCCTTCCCGACGTAGATCACCCGGCCGTGTTCGTCACGGAACCTGTAGACCCCCGGGGAGTCGGGGATCTCTCCAGGCCTGGGGCGGTAGCTGGAGGGGTCTGCCATGCGGCCAACCCTACTGGCGGGGGGTGACGGGAGGGGCGGGCGACGCGGTTCGGCCCGGCCGCCCCTCCCGGCCGCGGCGGCCCGCGGTCACCAGCCGCGCTCGCGCCACTGCGGCAGGTGGGGGCGCTCGGCGCCCAGGGTGGTGTCGGCGCCGTGCCCGGGGTAGACCCAGGTCTCGTCGGGCAGCTCCCCGAAGAGCTTGGTCTCCACGTCGTGCAGCAGGGAGGCGAACGCCTCGGCGTCGCCGCGGGTGTTGCCCACCCCGCCCGGGAAGAGGCTGTCCCCGGTGAAGACGTGCGGGTGGCCGTGGGGGTCGTCGTAGACGAGCGCGACGGAGCCGGGGGTGTGGCCCCGCAGCCGGCGGACGGTGAGGGGGACCCGGCCGACGGTGACGGTGTCCCCGTCGTCCAGGAGCGTGTCGGTGGGGACGGGGATGCCCTCGGCGTCGTGGCGCCCGGCGCAGGTGCGGGCCCCGGTGGCGCGCACGACGTCGTCGAGCGCCTGCCAGTGGTCGGCGTGGCGGTGGGTGGTGACGACGGCGGTCACGCCGTCGTCGCCGATGAGGCCGAGCAGGGTCCCGGCGTCGGCGGCGGCGTCGATCAGCAGCTGCTCGCCGGTGGCGCGGCAGCGCAGCAGGTAGGCGTTGTTCTCCATGGGGCCGACCGCGACCTTGGAGATCATCAGGTCGGTCAGCTCGTGGACGTCGGCCGGGCCGCCGACCACGACCTTTCCGGTGTACGGCATGGGGCTCGCGACTCCTTTCGGGGGGCGCTTCGGGCAGGTGGCGCGCGGTGCGGGCGGCCGGCGCGCCTACAGGGGCGGCAGCGGGGGCAGGACGGGGACGGAGGCGGTGAGCCCCGCGCCGTCGGTGCGGCCGGTGAGCCAGCCGACGAGAGCGGTGGCCGTGCCCGAGACCACGACCGCCTCCTCCGCCGCGCCCTCCGGTCCGTCCTGCCCGGCGCCGGCCGTGCGGCCGGTGCGCAGGGCCCGGCCGTCCCCGGCGCGCAGTTCGAGGGGCCTCACCTTGGGGTTCCCCGAGAACCGCCTGGCCATGTTCTCCAGCTCGCGCTCGGTGAAGTCGGCCGGCATGTCGCCGAGACCGTAGCCGATGCCGAGGTCGACGTGGTGCAGCTCGACCTCGATGCGGCGGCGGAAGGGCACGGAGGAGGCCAGGTCGGTGACGCCGTTGCGCAGCTCGACGGTGGCCCGCCACCGCTCCCCGGTGAGGGCGGCCATCGCCCGGTCCAGGCGGGCGGCGCTGGTGCGCAGGTCCTCCAGCTGGACCGCCAGGGGGCGGGGGGCGCCGCGCTCGATGTCGGCGTCGCGGGCCTCGGCGCTGGGATACATCGGCCGTCCGGCGAGTACGTTGGTCAGGGCGTCGGCGTTGCGGGACAGGTGGGCCAGGACGTGTCCGCGGGTCCAGCCGGGCAGCCGGGAGGGTTCGGCGAGCGCGGCGTCGTCCAGCTTCTCCACGGCGGCCAGGAGGCGGTCGGTGGACTCCTTCAGGGCGGCGGCGTCGGCGGCTGGGTCAGCGGCGGGGTCAGCGGCGGGCGAAGTCATGATCCAAAGCTATCCCCGCCACTCCTTCGGGTGAAGCTCTGGGAGGCCGCCCGTAAATCGAATGTGCGTGCTATAGGCTCGCGATGTGCACCGCGTACGACATCACGGCGGCGCTCCCCATACCCTGGGCGGGGGCTCCGCCCCCTGTTCTCCACACGAAAGGTGCCGACCGGCGTGACCGACCGTCTCATCGTCCGTGGCGCTCGCGAGCACAACCTCAAGAACGTCTCGCTCGACCTCCCCCGGGACTCCCTGATCGTCTTCACCGGGCTCTCGGGGTCGGGCAAGTCCTCGCTCGCCTTCGACACGATCTTCGCCGAGGGGCAGCGCCGTTACGTGGAGTCGCTGTCCTCCTACGCCCGGCAGTTCCTGGGGCAGATGGACAAGCCCGACGTGGACTTCATCGAGGGGCTGTCGCCGGCGGTCTCCATCGACCAGAAGTCCACCTCGCGCAACCCCCGCTCGACGGTCGGCACCATCACGGAGGTCTACGACTACCTCCGTCTGCTGTTCGCGCGGATCGGCAAGCCGCACTGCCCCGAGTGCGGGCGCCCGATCGCCCGGCAGTCCCCGCAGGCCATCGTGGACAAGGTGCTCTCCCTGGAGGAGGGCAGCCGCTTCCAGGTGCTCTCCCCGCTGGTGCGCGAGCGCAAGGGCGAGTTCGCCGACCTCTTCGCCGAGCTCCAGTCCAAGGGCTACAGCCGCGCCCGGGTGGACGGCGAGACCGTCCAGCTCTCCGACCCGCCGAAGCTGAAGAAGCAGGAGAAGCACACCGTCGAGGTGGTCGTGGACCGCCTGACGGTGAAGGAGAGCGCCAAGCGGCGGCTGACGGACTCGGTGGAGACCGCCCTCGGGCTCTCCGGCGGCATGGTCGTCCTCGACTTCGTCGACCTGGACCGGGACGACCCGCAGCGCGAGCGGATGTACTCCGAGCACCTGTACTGCCCCTACGACGACCTGTCGTTCGAGGAGCTGGAGCCGCGCTCGTTCTCCTTCAACTCCCCCTTCGGGGCCTGCCCGGAGTGCACCGGCATCGGCACCCGCATGGAGGTGGATCCGGAGCTGATCGTCCCCGACGAGGACAAGTCGCTGGACGAGGGGGCCATCCACCCCTGGTCGCACGGGCACTCCAAGGAGTACTTCGGGCGGCTCGTCGGCGCCCTGGCCGACGCCCTGGGCTTCCGCACCGACATCCCCTGGAGCGGGCTGCCGCAGCGCGCGAAGAAGGCCCTGCTCAACGGCCACAGGACGCAGGTCGAGGTCCGCTACCGCAACCGCTACGGGCGGGAGCGGTCGTACACCACCGCCTTCGAGGGCGCGGTGCCCTTCGTGCGGCGGCGGCACTCGGAGGCCGAGTCGGACGCCGGCCGGGAGCGCTTCGAGGGCTACATGCGCGAGGTGCCCTGCCCGGCCTGCGAGGGCACCCGGCTCAAGCCGGTCGTCCTGGCCGTGACGGTGCAGGGGAAGTCGATCGCGGACATCTCCGCGATGTCGATCAGCGAGTGCGCCGACTTCCTGGGCGCCATGGAGCTCGACGACCGCGAGAAGACCATCGCCGAGCGGGTGCTGAAGGAGGTCAACGAGCGGCTGCGGTTCCTGGTCGACGTCGGCCTGGACTACCTCTCCCTCAACCGCGCCGCCGGGACGCTCTCGGGCGGCGAGGCGCAGCGCATCCGGCTGGCGACCCAGATCGGCTCCGGTCTGGTGGGCGTGCTGTACGTGCTGGACGAGCCCTCCATCGGCCTGCACCAGCGCGACAACCACCGGCTGATCGAGACCCTGGTGCGGCTGCGGAACCTGGGCAACACCCTGATCGTCGTCGAGCACGACGAGGACACCATCAAGACCTCCGACTGGGTGGTGGACATCGGCCCCGGCGCGGGCGAGCACGGCGGGAAGGTGGTGCACAGCGGTCCGCTGAAGGAGCTGCTGGCCAACGAGGAGTCGATGACCGGGCAGTACCTGTCCGGCCGGCGCAGCATCCCCACCCCCGCCGAGCGCCGCCCGGTGGACCGCAAGCGGATGCTGACGGTGCGCGGGGCCAAGGAGAACAACCTGCGCAACATCGACGTCTCGTTCCCGCTGGGAGTGCTCACCGCGGTCACGGGCGTCTCCGGATCGGGCAAGTCCACCCTGGTCAACGACATCCTCTACACCCACCTGGCGCGCGAGCTGAACGGCGCGAAGGCGGTGCCCGGGCGGCACGTGCGGGTCGAGGGCGACGAGAAGGTGGACAAGGTCGTGCACGTCGACCAGTCCCCCATCGGCCGCACCCCGCGCTCCAACCCGGCCACCTACACCGGCGTCTTCGACCACGTGCGCCGGCTGTTCGCGGAGACGACGGAGGCGAAGGTCCGCGGCTACCAGCCGGGGCGCTTCTCCTTCAACGTCAAGGGCGGCCGCTGCGAGAACTGCTCCGGCGACGGCACGATCAAGATCGAGATGAACTTCCTGCCGGACGTGTACGTGCCGTGCGAGGTCTGCCACGGCGCGCGCTACAACCGGGAGACGCTGGAGGTGCACTACAAGGGCAAGTCCATCGCGGAGGTGCTGGACATGCCCATCGAGCAGGCGCTGGACTTCTTCGAGGCGGTCCCCGCCATCGCCCGCCACCTGCGCACCCTCAACGACGTCGGGCTCGGCTACGTCCGGCTCGGCCAGCCCGCCACGACGCTCTCCGGCGGCGAGGCGCAGCGCGTCAAGCTCGCCTCCGAGCTGCAGAAGCGCTCCACCGGGCGCACGGTCTACGTGCTGGACGAGCCCACCACCGGCCTGCACTTCGAGGACATCCGCAAGCTGATCGAGGTGCTGTCCGGGCTGGTCGACAAGGGCAACACCGTGATCGTCATCGAGCACAACCTCGATGTGATCAAGACGGCGGACTGGATCGTGGACATGGGCCCGGAGGGCGGCAGCGGCGGCGGCATGGTCGTGGCCGAGGGCACTCCGGAGCAGATCGCCGCGGCCCCGGAGAGCCACACCGGCAAGTTCCTCCAGACCGTCCTGCCGTCGGCCCCCTGAGAGACCGAGGAGAACAAGAGCACCCCATGAGCACCCAGCCTCCCGGCCGCCGCACCGTCCTGTGCGGCGCGGCCCTCACCGGAGCCGCCGGGCTCGGTCTGACCGGCCTGACGGCCTGTTCGGTCCGCCCGGACGACAAGCGCGGTCCGGCCGTCCCGACCGCCCCCGCGGACCTCGGAGCGGCCGACGCCGTACCGGTGGGCGGGGCCCGGCTCTACCGGGACGAGAAGCTGGTCGTCTCGCAGCCGGCCGGGGGCGAGTTCAGGGCGTTCAGCGCGGTGTGCACCCACGCGGGCTGCGTGCTGAGCTCGGTGGAGGAGCTGGAGGCCCTCTGCACCTGCCACGGCAGCCGCTTCGACACCGCCAGCGGCGAGGTGCTGGCGGGCCCGGCGAACGAGCCGCTGCCCGAGGTCCCGGTCCGGGTGGAGGGCGGCCGTCTGGTCGCCGGGCCCGGCGACTGACCCGCGGCGGGCCCGCCCCCGCACGATCCCGCGCCTGCCCCGTCCGGCCCAACGGCCGGACGGGGTAAGCGCGTTGTGCCTTCCGAGTTGTTCTCCCGCAGTTCGCCCACGCCCTCTGGTGTAGACCGGTCGGCCTTGCCACCCTGTGGCGCCGGTGCGCAAGGAGCGCACGGTCTCGCAGCGTCTGTGGGTGATGCCCGTGTCACGAGGATCGCAGGACGGAAGAATCCGCCGACGGGCCGCGGTGTGCGCCGTGGCCGTCCTCTCCCTGGTACTGGGGGCCGCGCCGCCGGCCGCCGCCGGTCCGCCCCCCGTTCCCGCCGCCGCGGCGGCGCCCCCCGCCCCCGCCGCCCCCGGCGCGGACGAGGGCCTGGAGCTCTCCCGCACCACCCGCCCGGTGGCGCCCGGCACCACACTGACCTCGTTCGACCGGCTGGAACCGGACAAGTGGCTGCGCGCCGACGCCCTCAGCGTCGACCTCGACGGCGGTGCCGAGGTCGACTACCTCTCCACCGGCCGGGTCTCCGACCGCGCCACCGTCTCCGAACTGGCCGCCGCGCACGATCCCGGGCCCGGCCGGCGCACCGTCGCCGCCGTCAACGCCGACTTCTTCGACATCAACCAGACCGGTGCCCCGCTCGGCCCCGGCATCGCCGGCGGCGAGGTCACCCACTCCCCCGCCCCCGGCGCCACCGAGGCGGCCGGCTTCGGCCCGGACGGCGCCGGCCGCATCCTGGAGATGTACTTCGAGGGCACACTCACCCTCCCCGGCGGTCCCGTGCCGCTGGCCGCCTACAACGCCGCCGACGTCCCCGCCGGGGGCATCGGCGCCTACAACGCGCAGTGGGGGGAGGCCGACCGCGCCCTGGCCGTGGCAGGGGCCCGGCAGGTCACCGAGGTGACCGTCTCCGCCGGGAAGGTCACCGCCGTCGCCGGCGCGCCCGGCAGCGGGCCGATCCCCGAGGGAACCACCGTGCTGCTCGGCCGCGACGCGGGGGCCGCGGCACTGGCCGCGCTGTCTCCGGGCACCGCGGTGAGCTGGGAGTACGCGCTGCGCACCGCGGACGGCACCGAGGCGCCGCACACGGCCGTCGGCGGCCGCGGCGTCCTCGTCGTGGACGGGGAGCCGCAGAACTGGGACGGACGGCCCAACAACACTCCCGCGCCCCGCACCGCCGTCGGCTTCTCCGAGGACGGCACCACCTTGCACGTGCTGACCGTGGACGGCCGCCAGGCGGCCTCCGGCGGGGTCACCCTCACCGAACTGGCGCTGATGATGGACGAGCTGGGCGCCCACAACGCACTCAACCTCGACGGCGGCGGCTCCTCCACCCTGGTCGCCCGCGAGCCCGGCTCGGACGCCTTGCAGGTGGAGAACAGCCCCTCCGACGGCTCCGAGCGCGAGGTGCCCAACGGGCTGGCCGTCACCGCGCCCGACGGCAGCGGCAGGCCGGCCGGCCTGCGGGTGGAGACGGCCGCGGACCCGGCCCGCGCCCCGTCGGCGGACACCGTGCCCGGCGGCCACCCGGAGCGGGTCTTCCCCGGGCTGACCCGCTCCCTCACCGCCGCCGGGTACGACGAGACCTACGGCCCGGCCGCGGGCACCGCCCGCTGGCACAGCACCCGGCCCCAGGTCGGACGGGTGGACTCCGCCGGCGTCTTCCACGCCCGCCGGCCCGGCCGCACCGAGGCCGTCGCCCGCCTCGGCCGGGCCCGCGGGTCCCTGGGGCTGACCGTGCTGGGCCCGCTGGAGCGGATCGAGCCGACCCGCAAGCGGGTCGGGCTGGCCGGGCCGCAGGACGAGGGCTCCTTCGGCTTCACCGGCTTCGACGCCGACGGCCACAGCGCTCCCGTGGAGCCGGCGGACGTCGTGCTCGACTACGACCGCTCGCTGTTCCGCATCGCCCCCGACCCGGTCGGCGGCGGCTTCACCGTCTCGGCGGCCGGCGGCACCGACGCGGTCTCCGGGCTGGTCCGGGCGACGGTGCCGGGGACGGGGGACCGGGCCGCCGCGACGGCGGTCCTGGCCGTCACCGTCGGCCTGCGGGAGCAGCCGGTGGCCGACTTCGAGGACGCCGGGCGGTGGACCTTCAGCGCCGCCCGCGCCTCCGGCTCCCTGGCCGCCGACCCCGCGGGGCACGACGGCACCGGGCTGCGGATGACGTACGACTTCACGGGCTCCACCGCCACCCGCGCCGCCTACGCCAACCCGCCCGGGGAGATCGCCGTGCCGGGCCAGCCGCAGAGCTTCGCCCTGTGGCTCAGGGGGGACGGGCACGGCGCCTGGCCCTCGCTCCACCTGACCGACGCGGCCGGCACCGCCCAGGTGCTGCGCGGCCCGCACGTCGACTGGACCGGCTGGCGGCGGATCGTCTTCGAGGTGCCCGAGGGCGTCGCCCACCCGCTGAAGGTCCGGCGGTTCTACCTGGCCGAGACCCGCGCCGCCGAGCAGTACGGCGGCGAGGTCGTCCTGGACGGGCTGACCGCCCGGACGCCGCCGGACGTGGAGCTGCCCGGCGCCGGGGGGCACCGGGACCCGCTGATCTCCACGGCCGCCGACGCAGCCGGCCGCGACTGGCGCTTCGCGGTGGTCTCCGACGCCCAGTTCGTCGCCCGCGACCCCGACGGCCCGCCGGCGCGCCAGGCCCGCCGGACCCTGCGGGAGGTGCGGGCGGCCCGGCCCGACTTCGTGGTGGTCAACGGCGACTGGGTGGACGAGGGGTCGCCCGGGGACCTGGCCTTCGCCCGCCGGATGCTCGAGGAGGAGCTGGGCGGCGAGGTCCCCTGGTACTACGTGCCGGGCAACCACGAGGTGATGGGCGGTTCCATCGACGGTTTCCGCGCGGAGTTCGGCGACGCCCACCGCGTCTTCGACCACAAGGGCACGCGCTTCATCACCCTGGACACCTCCTCGCTGACCCTGCGCGGCGGGGGCTGGGAGCAGATCCGGGCGCTGCGCGACCGGCTCGACGCCGCGGCCGGGGACGAGGGGATCGGCTCGGTCGTCGTCCTGGCGCACGTGCCGCCGCGCGATCCGACCGCGCAGCAGGCCAGCCGGCTCACCGACCGGCTGGAGGCGGACCTGCTGGAGGACTGGCTGGCCGACTTCCGCCGCCGCACCGGCAAGGGCGCGGCGTTCATCGGCTCGCACGTCGGCGTCTTCCACGCCTCCCGGGTGGACGGCGTGCCGTACCTGGTCAACGGCAACGCGGGCAAGGCGCCGGCCGCCCCCGCGGCCGAGGGCGGCTTCAGCGGCTGGTCGCTGGTGGGCGTCGACCGGCGGGCGCGGGACGGGGGGCGGGACTGGATCTCGGTGCAGACCCGCGCCCACGTCGACGGGCTCCTCCTCGACGCCCCGGAGGCGGTGAAGGCGGGCGGCCCGCCCGGGAAGGTCTCCGCGACGGTCCTCCAGGGCTCGGGCGGCTCGGCGCGGGCAGTCCCGGTGGGCCGGCCGCTGAGCGCGGACTGGTCCGGCTCGCGCGGGCTGTGCACGGGCGTCCCGGAGCGGGCGCGCGGCCGCTGCACGGCCGTCCTGGATCCGGTGGCGGGCACGCTGACCGGTCTGCGGCCGGGCACGGTGGAGCTGTCGGTGACCGTGAACGGCGAACGGCGGCGGGCGCAGGTCGCGGTCGTGCGGTGAGGTGCGGCGGCGGTCCGGCGGGGTGGGCACCCCGCCGGACCGCCGCCGTGCACCGTGTGCGCCGCTCCCGGGTCAGCCCCGGGGGGCCTGGGACTCCCGCTCCGCCTGCTTGCGGGAGGCGCGCAGGCTGGTGGCCGTCGTGACGACCAGCACCGCGCAGATCACGCCGAGCGAGACCGGGGTGGAGATCTCCGGCACGTGGACGCCGGCCTCGTGGAAGGCGTGCAGCACGAGCTTGACGCCGATGAAGCCGAGGATGATCGACAGCCCGTAGGACAGGTGCACCAGCCGCTTCAGCAGGCCGCCGATGAGGAAGTACAGCTGGCGCAGCCCCATCAGCGCGAAGGCGTTGGCGGTGAAGACGATGTACGGGTCGTCGGTCAGGCCGAAGATCGCGGGGATGGAGTCGAGGGCGAAGAGCAGGTCGGTGCTGCCGATGGCCAGCATGACGACCAGCATCGGGGTGATCAGCCGCCTGCCGTTCTCGACGACGAGCAGCTTGGTGCCGCGGTAGTCCGGGGTGGAGGGGAAGCGCCGCTCGACCATCTTCAGCAGGCGGTTCTCCTCGTAGGCCTCGTCCTCGTGCCCCTGGCCCTCGGCGCGGGCCTCGCGGACCAGCTTCCAGGCCGTCCAGATCAGGAAGGCGCCGAAGATGAAGAACACCCAGGAGAAGGCGGAGATCAGCGCGGCGCCCGCGGCGATGAAGATGGCGCGCATGACGAGCGCGATGAGGACGCCGACCATCAGCACGCGCTGCTGGTAGATCGTCGGCACCGCGAACTTCGCCATGATCAGGACGAAGACGAAGAGGTTGTCGACGCTGAGGGACTTCTCGGTGATGTAGCCGGCGGCGAACTCGCCGGCCGGTTCGCCGCCTTCGGCGACGTAGAGGCCGACGCAGAAAAGGACCGCCAGGACGATCCAGACGACCGTCCAGATGCCGGCCTCCTTGATGGAGACCTCGTGCGGCTTGCGTCCGATGAAGAAGTCGACGGCGATCAGGGCACTCAGACCGACGACGGTCAGGACCCAGACGGTCAGGGAGACGTCCATACGGGAATTCCTCCGGCTCGGGTTGCCGGAGGTCTCTTCCGCCCGGGCCCGACGGGCCTGCGGGCCGACGCCCCGGAACCGGTCACGCCCGGTCCGTACTGACGGAACGCCGCAGCCGGGAATACTCCCCTCCGCTCCAAGGAAGAGTAAAGCAAAGTCATGGGACGGCAAAGCCCCCAGGGCAGACGGGGGCGGGAGGGACGTCAGCGGCCGTGCCTCCCGCGGGCCTCGGCCACCCGCTCCAGCACCCGCGACAGGATCCGGCTGCCCGGCGGCACCAGGGACGGCTCGTACGTCCACGCGTGACCCACCCAGGGGTCGGCGAGGTGGTCCTCGGGCACCGGGGTGATCCGCAGCAGCGCGCGCCACAAGGGGTCGAGCACGGGGCCGTAGCCCCGCGCGTCCTCCCGGTCGGCGACCATCATCAGGTGCACGCCGACGGACGGCCCCTCGTCGGCGAGGTAGCGCAGCCGGGTGACGGCCCGGTCGTCGAAGCCGTGCGGGAAGTCGTGGACGACCAGGAGCTGCTCGGCCGGGTCCACGTCCGGCGGGAGGGAGTCCAGCGCCCCGGTGCGCGCTGCCATCTGCACCAGGTCGACGCGGCGGATCAGCCGGTCGATCACCGGGGCGACGCCTCCGGGTCCGGTGGCGGGCGGCTCGCGCAGCACCCCGGAGTCCACCAGCGGGGCCAGGGCGGGCGAGCCGGCCCCCGCCGGGTCGAGCAGATGGACGGCGAGGCCGCCGGCCGGGTGGACGGCCAGCAGCCTGCCGACGACGGCGGTGGCCAGCTCGCCCGCCGACCGGCGCAGCGCACGGGGGTCGGCGGGGGACGCGGACGAGCGGCTGCGCCCGGCGTCGATCCACAGCCCCCGCTCCAGCGGCAGCCGCACCAGCAGGGGGATGCGGGGGGCACCGGGCTCGGGGAGCGAGAGGTCGCCCAGGCGCAGGGCCATCGGCCTCTCCGCCGGCACCCGGTAGGCGTGCCAGACCGGGCTGTCCCAGCGGGCGAAGGCGGGCGGCAGGGCGGGTTCGACGACCTCGGACTCGGCGGTGAGCTGGGCCAGGTCGCGGTCGAGCACGGCCCGCGCCCGGTCGACGAGGGCCTCGCGGCGGGCCCGGGCCCGTGCGCGGGCCCCGTCGGCGGCGGGGCCGACCCGGGTGCGCGGGTCGGCCAGCACCCGGTCGACCTCCCGCTCCAGGCGGGAGTCGGCGAAGTCGACGGCGCTGCGGTAGGCGGCGGCGGTGCGGGCCAGGTCCTCGAACATCCCCCAGACCTGGTTGTAGAGCCGCTCCTGCGTGCTCCAGCCGGGAGCGTCGCCCGCGACGGGGGCGGTGCCCTCCCCGGGCCCGGAGGGCGGGGCGGCGGGCGGCGGGGGCGGCGGCACGGCCGGCGTGCGGCGGGGGTGGCGGTAGTCGACCGCGCCCGTGCCGTCCGCGGGGCGTGCGGCCGCCCGCACGGCCTGCGGACCGCCCGGCCGCCCGGCGGCCGGGGGCGGTACGGCAGGCGCGGCCGGCTCCGGGGCGGGGCCCGGGCGGCCGGTGCTCCCGGCCGGTACCGCGCGCCGGGAGTCTGCGGTGTCCGCGGTGCGGGGCGGCGCCACCGAGCGGGCCGCTCGGCGGGCCACGGCCTCCTGGACGGCCGCGGCCAGCTCACGGGCCCGGGGCAGGCCCTGGTCCTCCAGCATGGCCGCGAGGCCGCCCGCGTACCCCTGGCCGACCGCACGCACCTTCCACACGCCCTGCCGGAGGTAGAGCTCGACCGCGACGACGGCGGACTCGGAGCCCAGGCCGGCGACGGTGTAGCCGGCGATCCCGGTGCCGTCCGCGGTGGTGACGGCGGCCCGGGGAGCAGGCAGGGCGCCGAAGGAGAGCGGCCCGCCGGCTCCGGTGGGCAGCGCGAGCAGCACGTTGACCCGGTGCGCCCCCGCGGGGAGCGCCTCCAGGTCGACCGCCAGCCGGTGCTCGGCGGCGGCCTGCCGGGGGACCTCCACCCCGGGCAGGCGCGGCGAGCCGGGATGGGCGAACCGGTCCGCCCCGCACAGCCGCCCGCCGCCGTCGTCGAGCGTCACCCCGGCCACGACCGGCCCCCCGGCCGACACCCGGACCTCCAGACGGGTCCCGGGCAGCGGATGGTTCTGCCCCCGGACCAGCTCCACCGTCACCGCCGCGCCCCCTCCTGCCGTGTCCTGCACCGCCGCACCGGCCCTGCGCCGCAGGGCCGTGCCGCGGGGCCGTGCCGCGGGCCCGGCCCCGGTGGTCCCCGTGCCGCCTACAGCAGCGGCAGCATCTGCGGCATCAGGTCCTGGAAGGTGCGGCCGTTGGAGGGGGTGCCCAGGGCGGTCATCTGCCAGCCGCCGCCCTGGCGGTGCACCTTGGCCATGATCTGCGCGGTGTACTCGCCTCCGCCGGTGAGGGTGTAGCGGGCCATCTCCTGGCCGTTGGTCTCGTCCACCAGCCGGCAGAAGGCGTTCTCCACCTCGGCGAAGGTCTGGCCGGTGAAGGAGTTCACGGTGAAGACGATCTGGTCGATGTGGACCGGGACCCGCTGGAGGTCCACCAGGATCGCCTCGTCGTCCCCGCCCTGCCCGGCACCGCCGACCAGGTTGTCGCCGGTGTGCCGCACGGAGCCGTCGTCGCTCACCAGGTGGCGGAAGAAGACGACGTCCACGGGCTGCCGGTCGGCGAAGAGCACGGCCGAGGCGTCGAGGTCGATCTCCTTCGTGCGCCGGCCGAACAGGCCGCGGCGGGGGGCCGCCTGCCAGCCGAGGCCCATCCGCACCGCGGTCAGGGTGGCCCCGTCGGACTTCTGCAGGCTGATCGCCTGCCCCTTGGACAAGTTGACCGTCACGTGCGTTCCCCTCTTTCCTGCCTTGCACGAACAGCGGCCGTCGGCGACGGCTGCCACGAACCCTACGCACCGCGGGCACCGGCCCGTGCGGGGCGGCCGGGTTTGTGTCGCTCCTGCAACACTTCGCCCGGCCGTCCCGTCACCGCAGGCCCGCCTCCCTCATCTGCCGCAGCTCCTTCTTCAGCTCGCCCACCTCGTCGCGCAGCCTGGCGGCCACCTCGAACTTCAGCTCGGCGGCGGCGGCCCGCATCCGCCCGGTCATCTCGTCGATGAGCTCGGCCAGCTCGGCGGCGGGCCGGTCGGTGGGCTGCCCGGCCTTCCCCACGCCCCGCCCGCGGGCCTCGCGGCCGAGGTCGGGGACCGGCGCGCGGCCCTTCCCCTCCTCCCCGGCGCCGGGCCTGCGGTATCCGCTGTCCAGCAGCTCCCGGGTGTCGATCTCCTCGCGCGCGATCGTCGCCACGATGTCGTTGATCTTCTTGCGCAGGGGCTGCGGGTCGATGCCGTTGGCCTCGTTGTAGGCGATCTGCTTGGCCCGGCGCCGGTTGGTCTCGTCGATGGCCCTCTCCATCGCCGGGGTGATCCTGTCGGCGTACATGTGGACCTGCCCGGAGACGTTGCGCGCCGCACGGCCGATGGTCTGGATCAGGGAGGTGCCCGAGCGCAGGAAGCCCTCCTTGTCGGCGTCGAGGATGGCCACTAGGGAGACCTCCGGCAGGTCCAGCCCCTCGCGCAGCAGGTTGATGCCGACCAGCACGTCGTACTCGCCGGCGCGCAGCTCCCGCAGCAGCTCGATGCGGCGCAGGGTGTCCACGTCGCTGTGCAGGTAGCGGACCTGGATGCCCAGCTCTGTGAAGTAGTCGGTGAGGTCCTCGGCCATCTTCTTGGTCAGCGTGGTGACCAGGACGCGCTCGTCCCGCTCGGTGCGGGTGCGGATCTCGTGCACCAGGTCGTCGATCTGCCCCTCGGTGGGCTTGACCACGACCTCCGGGTCGACCAGGCCGGTGGGGCGGATGATCTGCTCCACCACCCCGTCCGAGCGCGACAGCTCGTAGGGCCCGGGGGTGGCCGACAGGTAGACCGTCTGCCCGATGCGCTCCAGGAACTCCTCCCACTTCAGCGGCCGGTTGTCCATCGCCGACGGCAGCCGGAAGCCGTGGTCGACCAGCGTCCGCTTCCGCGAGGCGTCGCCCTCGTACATGGCGCCGATCTGCGGGACGGTGACGTGGGACTCGTCGATGACCAGGAGGAAGTCCTCCGGGAAGTAGTCCAGCAGGGTGTGCGGCGGGGATCCCTTCTCCCGGCCGTCGATGTGCAGCGAGTAGTTCTCGATGCCGGAGCAGGTGCCGATCTGCCGCATCATCTCGATGTCGTAGGTGGTGCGCATCCGCAGGCGCTGGGCCTCCAGCAGCTTGCCCTGCCGCTCCATCCGGGCGAGGGTCTCCTCCAGCTCGGCCTCGATCCCGGCGATCGCCCGCTCCATGCGCTCGGGGCCCGCCACGTAGTGGGAGGCGGGGAAGACGTACAGCTCCCGCTCCTCGGAGACGACCTCCCCGGTGACGGGGTGCAGGGTGGTCAGGGCCTCGATCTCGTCGCCGAACATCTCGACGCGGACGGCGAGCTCCTCGTAGACGGGGAAGATCTCGACCGTGTCGCCGCGCACCCGGAAGGTGCCGCGGGTGAACGCCATGTCGTTGCGGGTGTACTGGATGTCCACGAAGCGGCGCAGCAGCTCGTCCCGGTCGACCTCCTGGCCCACCCTCAGCGGCACCATCCGGTCGACGTACTCCTGCGGGGTGCCCAGGCCGTAGATGCACGAGACGGAGGCGACCACGACGACGTCCCGGCGGGTGAGCAGCGCGTTGGTCGCGCTGTGCCGCAGCCGCTCGACCTCCTCGTTGATGGAGGAGTCCTTCTCGATGTAGGTGTCCGTCTGCGGGACGTACGCCTCGGGCTGGTAGTAGTCGTAGTACGACACGAAGTACTCGACGGCGTTGTTCGGCAGCAGCTCGCGGAACTCGTTGGCGAGCTGGGCGGCCAGCGTCTTGTTCGGCGCCATCACCAGCGTCGGGCGCTGGAGCCGCTCGATCATCCAGGCGGTGGTGGCCGACTTGCCGGTGCCGGTCGCGCCCAGCAGGACGACATCCTTCTCACCTGCTGTGATGCGCTTCTCCAGCTCCTCGATGGCCGCCGGCTGGTCACCGCTGGGCTGGTAGGGGCTGACGACCTCGAAGGGCGCCACCCTGCGTTCGATCTGAGTCACGGGCCGCATGCCCACCACCGTACGTCCCCGCACCGACAGCCGGGCCCGGCCGGAACGCCCCGCCGGTGCGGGCCGGCGCCGGCGGGGCGTTCCGTAGCGCGTTCAGGTTCTGTCCGCCTCCCGCTCAGGTAACCGACCGCCGAACCCGGAATGCTCTCCGTGTCCAGGTGCACCGCAAGACGTGAGGAGTCCTCGTGTCCCTACGCCCCGCCGTCGTCTTCGCCGGTCCGCTCGCCGGTCTGTGCGCGCTCGTCCTCACCATCTCGCCCGCCCACGCCGCACCGGACGCCCCTCCCCTCCCCGTCGCCCACCGCGGCGCCTCCGGCTACGCGCCCGAGAACACCCTGGCCGCCGTCGACGCCGCCCACGACCTGGGCGTGGCCTGGGTGGAGAACGACGTGCAGCGCACCCGGGACGGCGAGCTGGTCGTCGTGCACGACGCCACCCTCGGCCGCACCACGGACGTGGAGGAGGTCTTCCCCGACCGGGCGCCCTGGCGGGTGGCGGACTTCACCGCCGCGGAGATCGCCCGGCTGGACGCCGGGAGCTGGTTCGGCCCGCGGTACGCGGGCGAGCGGGTGCCCACGCTGGAGCAGTTCCTGCGGCACATGAACCGCACCGGGCAGAACCTGCTGCTGGAGATCAAGCGGCCCGAGCTGTACCCGGGCATCGAGGCGGACGTCCTGCGGGAGCTGCGCAGCGAGGGGTGGCTGGACCGGCGGCACGTGCGGGACAAGCTGGTCGTGCAGAGCTTCGGGGCCGACTCGGTGCGGGCCGTGCACGACCAGGCGCCGGCGGTGAGGACCGGCTTCCTGGGGACCCCGGAGCCGGCGGAGCTGCCGGAGTACGCGCGGTTCACCGACCAGATCAACCCGCCCCACACCACCCTGTCCGAGGAGTACGTGCGGCGGGTCCACGCGCTGGAGGGCGCGCACGGCAGGCCCCTGGAGGTCTTCACCTGGACGGTGAACGACGCGGGGACCGCCCGGCGGGTCGCGGACATGGGCGTGGACGGGATCATCTCCAACGTCCCCGACGTCGTCCGGGACGCCGTGTCGCCCGCCGGCGAGGGCGAACCGGGCGGCGCGGAGGACGGCCGGCCGGACGGGACCGGCGAGGACGGCCCGGACACACCGCGCCGGGTCGTCCTGGAGGTCGCCCTGCGGGAGGCCGGGGTCCCCGCAGGGGGGTGAAGCGCCCGGGCGGGGCGGCCCGGGCGCGGAACGCGCGGAACGCGGGCCGCCGTCGGCGCCGACCCGTAGGCTCGTGGCATGACGCAGACGTTCGCGGGGCCGGCGGAACCGGCCGGGCCGGTGTGGACCGTGCTCGACCGCACCCCCGTCGGCCCGCTGCTGCTCGCGGCCACCGAGCGGGGCCTGGTGTCCGTCGTCTTCCACGCCCGCGGGCCGCTGGTGGGCCGCTCCCTGGAACGGCTCGCGGTGCGGCTGGGTGCCCGGCCCGTCCCGGCCGGCGGGGACGGCCGGGGGTGCGGCGGCGGGCCCGAGGTGCTGGAGGAGGCCGCGCGGGAGCTGGAGGCCTACTTCCGCGGGGCGCTGCGGGAGTTCTCGGTGCCGCTGGACTGGTCGCTGTCCTCCGGCTTCAACGAGCGGGTGCTGCGGACGCTGGCCGGCACCGTGCCGTACGGCGCCGTCGCCGGGTACGGGACGCTGGCCGAGCGCGTCGGCGAACCGGGTGCCGCCCGCGCGGTGGGCGTCGCCATGGGGTCCAACCCGCTGCCCGTGGTGGTGCCGTGCCACCGGGTGGTGGAGAGCGGCGGCGGGATCGGCGGCTTCGGCGGCGGCCTGGAGGTCAAGCGGACGCTGCTCGCCCTGGAGGGCGTCCTGCCCGCCCCGCTGTTCTGAGCGGCGCCGGCCCACCGGGCGCGCCCCGCGGGCACGGACGGGGCGCGCCCGGTGGGCCGGCGCTCCGGCCTGCGTGCGGGGCCCGGCGGGTACCCGCCCGCGTCCCCTGCCCGGCCGCCGCTGCCTGGCAGACTGCCCCCGTGACCGACACCTCCGCGACGGCCGGCGCCGCCGGCGACCCCTCGGACATATCCCGCCGCGCCGCGCGTCCCCCGTCCGGGGAGGAGCTCGGCGCGCTGCGCCGCCGCACCACCGCGGTGCTCGTCCTCAGCCAGATCCTGGGCGGCCTGGGCGTGGCCACCGGTATCGCGCTGGCCGCCGTGCTGGCCGAGGAGGTCGGCGGGTCGAAGGCCCTGGCCGGGCTGGCGGTGACGTCCTCGGTGCTGGGAACGGCCGTGCTCTCCCTGCCCTTCGCCGCCCTGACCGCCGCGCGCGGCCGCCGTGCGGGGCTGGCAGCGGGCTACCTGGTCGGTGCGGCGGGCGGCGTCCTGGTGGTCCTGGCCTCCGCCGCCGGCAGCTTCCCCCTCCTGCTCCTGGGCACGGCGGTCTTCGGGGCCGGCTCCTGCGCCAACCTCCAGGCCCGGTTCGCCGCCGCCGACCTCGCCGAGCCCGCCCACCGCGGCCGGGCCATCTCCACGGTGGTGTGGGCCACGACGATCGGAGCGGTGCTCGGCCCGAACATCGCGGCCCCGGCCGGGCGCAGCACCGCGGGCCTGGGGATCCCCGAGGCGGCGGGCCCCTTCCTGTGGGGCGCGGCCGTCTTCCTGCTGGCCGCCGTCCTGGTGCTCGCCCTGCTGCGCCCGGACCCCCTGCTCACCGCCCGTGCGCTGGCCGCCGCCGGCCCCGCCTCCGCTCCGGAGGCGGGCCGCTCGCTGCGGGCCGGGGCGGCCGCCGTCGCCGCCTCGCCGCACGCCCGGCTGGCCCTGGCCGCCGTGGCCTGCTCGCACACCGCCATGGTCTCGATCATGGTGATGACCCCGGTGGACCTCGGCCACCACGGCGCGGACATCGAACTGATCGGCCTGGTGATCAGCCTGCACATCACGGGCATGTACGCCTTCTCGCCCCTGGTGGGCCGGCTCTGCGACCGCCTCGGCCGGCTTCCGGTGATCGCGCTGGGCGTCGCGCTCCTGGCAGGCGCGGCGCTCACGGCCGGCACGGCCGACGGCGACCACGTGCAGACCGCCGCCGGCCTGTTCCTGCTGGGCCTGGGCTGGTCGGCGGGGCTGGTGGGCGGCTCCACCCTGCTGACCGACTCGGTGCCGCAGTCCTCCCGCGCGGCCGTCCAGGGCCTGTCCGACCTGGTGATGAACGCGGCGGCGGGCGCGGGCGGAGCGCTGGCCGGGGTGGTCGTCGCGCAGGCCGGTTACGGCTGGCTCAACGCGATGGGCGCGGCCGTGCTCCTGCCGGTCGCCGCGCTCGCCCTGTCCGCGCCCGCCGCCCGCCGCCCCGGACCGGGCGGCGGGTGACCCGCGCGGGGCCGGCCGCCTCCCGGCCGGGCGTCGTGGACCGGTCCTCCGGGAGGGGGCGCCGTGCCGCCCCTCCGCTGCCCGGGTCCGGACTCCTGCCCGGGGAGCGCCGCGTCAGCCCCGCGGGTAGAGCTGGAAGGCCACGGCCGGCCGGCCGCCCGTGTGCGGGGCGGCGGCGTCCAGCCCCCCGGTGACGACGTCACGGGCGTACGCGGCCGGCTCGCGGTCGCTGAGGGCCGTGATGTAGGCGCGGTGCTCGGCGAGCGAGGCGACGGCCCGTTCCACGTCCTCCTCCCCCACCTCCACCGCGTGCGTGGGCTGCGGCGACCCGGCCACCGCCACCCAGCGCACCCCGTCCCAGGGCCGCAGGCCCTCCCCGGCCAGGTCGGTGAAGATCCAGCGGTTGCCCGCGTCCCCGGCGGCGTCCAGCACCGCGCGCCCGACGGTCCGGTGGTCGGGGGTGTTCCAGGCGGTGCCGCCCCAGGTGTCGTGGTGGTTGAGGGTGACGACCAGTTCGGGGCGGTGGCGGCGGATCGCGGCGGCCAGGTCGCGGCGCAGGGCGACGCCTCCCTCGATCACCCCGTCCCGGTGGTCGAGGAACTCCACGCTCCCCACCCCGACCACGGCGGCGCTCGCCCGCTGCTCGGCCTCCCGCACGCGCGCCGCCTCCGCCGGCTCCATGGTGTCGATCCCGGCCTCGCCCCGCGTCACCAGCAGGTACGAGACCTCGCGCCCGGAGGAGGTCCAGCGCGCCACGGCGGCGGCCGCGCCGTACTCCAGGTCGTCCGGGTGCGCGACGATCGCCAGTGCGCGCTGCCAGTCCTCGGGCATGGGGCCGAGCCGGTCGTTCACGGTGCCTCCTGGGCGACGGCGGTGCGGAACGGTGCGCGGGTGCGCCCCGATGTGCTGTGCCCGCCCACGGGCGGTCCGGCGCGGGACGTACCGCCACCGGAGGCGGTGCACCACCCGGTTGCGCCCCGTCCGGTCCAGCGCCCGCGTCTCCCCCCGCATTCCCCGCGGACGCCCCCCGACGCGCAGAGCCCCGCCCCTCCCTTCCGGTCGCTTTCCGAAACCTTGCCACGCCAGAGAACTGGCGCAACGGCTTCCGTCACCCCTATCCGGAAGTACCCCCAGTTCAGATCGGTTGACAAGCCAATTTGCACCGATTTGTTTCTCGGAAATATTCCGGAACTAGTTATTGACGCCTCCTCAGAGATCCCCCAATACTCCTACCGATCGCAGCCGTCCGCCCCCGACCACCGCTTCCCGCCCCGACGGTGCGGGAGCCGCGGAGCCGCGGCCGGCGCGTCCAGAACCGGACTCCCCCCACGTCCGGTCCCGAGGAAGGGACAGCAATGACCGACCACTCCCCCCACGGGCGGCGCCGCTCACGCGCGCTGCCGGGCTTCCGCAGGGCCGCCGTCCTCGGCGCGGGCCTGGCGGTGGCCGCCGCCGGCACCCTCACCGCCCTGAGCGGGACCGCTTCGGCCGCCTCCACCCTGCACGCGGCGGCCGCCGAGAAGGGCCGGTACTTCGGCACCGCGATAGCGGCCGGCCGCATGGGCGAATCGGACTACATGGCCACCTTGAACCGCGAGTTCGGCTCCCTGACGGCCGAGAACGAGATGAAGTGGGACGCCCTGGAGCCCTCCCGCAACTCCTTCACCTTCGCCACCGCCGACCGCATCGCCGACCACGCCCGCAGCCGGGGCATGGCCCTGCGCGGCCACACCCTGGTGTGGCACTCCCAGCTCCCCGGCTGGGTCGCCGGGCTCTCCGCCGGCGACCTGCGCTCGGCGATGAACAACCACATCAACCGGGTCATGGGCCACTACAAGGGCCGGGTCCACTCCTGGGACGTGGTCAACGAGGCCTTCGCCGACGGCTCCAGCGGCGCCCGCCGGAGCGAATCCCCCTTCCAGCAGAAACTGGGCAACGGCTACATCGAGGAGGCCTTCCGCACCGCCCGCGCCGCCGACCCGGCCGCCAAGCTCTGCTACAACGACTACAACACCGACAACTGGAACCACGCCAAGACCCAGGCCGTGTACGCCATGGTCAAGGACTTCAAGGCCCGCGGCGTCCCCATCGACTGCGTCGGCTTCCAGGCCCACTTCAACAGCGGCAACCCGGTGCCGGCGAACTACCACACCACCCTGCAGAACTTCGCCGACCTCGGCGTCGACGTCCAGCTCACCGAGCTGGACATCGCCGGCTCCGGAACCTCCCAGGCCGAGCAGTACCGCGGCGTCGTCCAGGCCTGCCTCGCCGTCTCCCGCTGCACCGGCATCACCGTCTGGGGCGTCACCGACAAGTACTCCTGGCGCTCCTCGGACACCCCCCTCCTCTTCGACGGCTCCTACCGCAAGAAGCCCGCCTACGACGCCGTCCTGGCCGCCCTCGGCGGCACCGGAGACGGCGGCACCACCACCGGCGGCACCACCGGCGGCACCGGGGGAACCGGAGGAGGCGGCACCGCCTCCTGCACCGTCACCTACGAGCAGACCGACCGCTGGGGCGACCGCTTCAACGGCAGGGTGACCGTGAGGGCCGGCGACTCCCCCCTCGGCGGCTGGTCCACGACCGTCACCGTGACCCCGCCCCAGAAGATCTCCGCCACCTGGAACGGCTCCCCCACCTGGGACTCCAGCGGCAACGTGATGACCATGCGCTCCAACGGCACCCTCCAGGCCGGGGCCTCCACCAGCTTCGGCTTCACCGTCATGGCCAACGGCAACTGGTCCGCGCCCCGGATCGGCCCCTGCACCGCTTCCTGACCCCGGCCCCGGCCGGTGACGGACGGACGGCGCGGCGGCTCCTCCCGGCCGCCGCGCCGTTCACCGCCGTGCCCCCGCGCCCGCCGTGCCCCCGCGCCCGCCGCGCTCCCGGGCCCGCCGCGCTCCCGGGCGGCCCGGCGCGGACGGCGCACGATATACCACGGATCCGGACGGTGCGCGGGAACCCGTGGCGGCGTGTTCAGGCGCGGGCCGGGGCCGATACGGTGTGAGCGTGTTGCCTTCCCCCCGTTTCCTGCCCCGATCCCCGCTCAGGCTCTGCTGTTTCAGCGCGTCGTTCCACCGGAGGCCGGTCCGGGCGCGTTGCCGTCCGAGGGCCGGCAGGGAGCACGCCGGACGGCCGGTGGTCAGGGCCGGCTCCGGGCGCACCGTCGTCTGCCGACGGCTGTGCGGCCACCTGCCGCCCCCGTCCGCCCGGGCCCACTAGGCCCTGTATCGAAAGTGGATCTTGGGCTGTGAATGATCACGGTTCATGGGTCGGGGAGATCTCACGGACGAGCAGTGGGCGGTGCTGGAGCCGCTATTGCCGAAGGGTGCCAGGTTGGGGCGGCCGCCCGTCTGGCCTCGGCGGCAGCTGATCGACGGCATACGGTTCCGGGTCCGGACCGGCGTTCCGTGGCGGGATGTCCCCGCCGAGTACGGACCGTGGAGCCGGGTCTATGACCTGTTCCGCCGGTGGCAGCGCAACGGCACCTGGCACCGGCTTTTCACCCGTCTCCAGTCCCTGGCCGACGCGGAAGGTGCGATCACGTGGGACCTGAGCGTCGACTCCACGGTGTGCCGCGCTCATCAGCATGCAGCCGGGGCCTGTAAACAGGGCGACCTGCAGAAGGAACCGCCTGGTGGTATATCCACCGAACCGGTCGATCACGGGCTGGGACGGTCGCGTGGCGGGTTCACGACCAAGCTGCACCTGGCGGTCGAGCAGGGCCAGAAGCCCATGTCGATCGTGGTGACGGCCGGGCAGCGCGGGGATTCACCGCAGTTCGAGGCGGTGTTGGACAAGGTCCGCGTGCCCCGCATCGGTCCGGGACGGCCTCGCGTCCGCCCCGACCGCGTGCGGGCCGACAAGGCGTACGCCTCCCGCAGGAACCGGGCTTACCTGCGCAGGCGCGGGATTCGCTGCACCATCCCGGACAAGACCGACCAGGCCCGCAACCGCCGAAGGCTCGGTTCGCGCGGCGGCCGGCCGCCGCGCTTCGACCCGCTCGACTATCGCGAGCGCCACGCGGTCGAGTGCGGAATCAACCGCCTCAAGAGGAACCGCGCTGTCGCCACGTGGTACGACAAGCTCGCTGTCCGCTACGAGGCGACAGTCCTGGTCGCGGCGATCAACGAGTGGCTGTAATCCTTCACCGAAAAGGCATAGGGGTCCACGGCAAGGCCTCGCGCCATCCCTGTCGATCGTGAGCCCAGTCCATCATCACCTTGGCGGTCGACTCTTCCGGGCCGAACACTTCATGGACCCTTGGAACGTGGGCCTGGTAGTGCTGATCCGCACTGCCTTCGCGGTACTCGACCTGGTAGCTGAGGTCGTCGTTCAGGTACGCCTGAATGTAATGCTGATCCACAGGCTCCAGATCGAGTCTTTCCAGGATCACAAACCGGTGCGACAGGCTCATCTCGGACAACAGGTCGTGCAGGGCCTCCTCGGTCGGGTCGTCCACGGTACGACCGCCCGCTTCAACTGCACGCAGCAGTGGCTTCAGCATGCACGCGACTGTACCGATCAAGAAGACTGAACTGCCCAGCAGTCCACTTCCGCAACAGGCCCTAGAGCGGTCCCGCCCGCGGACCGCGGTCCGGGTCAGGAGTACGGGCAGTGCTCCACGTCGTCGAGGTACAGGCAGCCGCCGTCCCCGATCCGCCACTCGTGGGCCTTCGGCTCCCCCTCCTCGGGGAAGGTCAGCAGCGTGCCGCCCTTGACCTCGTAGCGGCCCGTGCGCCGGGACGCCCCCGTCTCCTCGGTGTAGACGCCGTCCTCGTAGAAGCTGTAGACGGTCGACTCGAAGGCGCTCGAACTGTCGGTGCTCCAACTCCCCACCACCTCGGGAGGGATGGAGCGCTCCTTGGTGCCGGTCCGCCCCGCGGCCCGGCCGTCCGGTCCCCCGGTGCCGTCCGTGCGGCCGCAGCCGCCCAGCAGCATCGCCCCGGCCGTCACCGCCGCGCTCACAACCGTCCGCCGTGTGGTGCCCACAGTCCCCCGCCTTCCGTGCAGTCGTTCCGGCGCCGCAGAGTACATGCGCCGTCACTCCTGCGAGACGGTACGGACGGGTACGGTCGTCCCTTCCGGGAAAGACCGTCAGTCCGTCTCGTCGGCCCGGGATATACGCCGTACGTCCTCTACGGCGGCGGCCGGGCGCGGTCCGCGCGGTACGGGCCCGTCAGTACAGCGACAGCCCGTAGGCCGCCAGGGCCTCGGTGACCGGCTGGTAGTACGCGGCGCCGCCGGAGGAGCAGCTGCCGCTGCCGCCGAGGACCAGCCCGACGGCCAGCGTGCCGGAGAAGGCCGGGCCCCCTCTGTCGCCCGGCTCCGCGCAGGCGTTGGAGCGGACGAGGCCGTGGACGGCCTGCCCGCCGCCGTGGTCGATCGTGGCGTTGAGCCCGGTGACCGTGCCGCAGCGGGTGCCGGTGGTCCGGCCGGCGTGGCAGACGGACTGCCCGATCCGCGGGGCGGCGGCGCCGGTGACGTCCCGGACGACGCCGCCGCCCAGGTGCACCTCGCCCGGGTGGGACAGGGAGGGGTTGGTGTAGCGGATGATCCCGTAGTCGTCGCCGGGGAAGCTGTAGGCCTCGGTGGCACCGGCCGGCACGGTCAGCGCCGGGTCCGCGTACCAGGCGGTGGCCGCAAGGGCGCAGTGCCCCGCGACGAGGGCGTAGTACGAGCCGCCGCCGCGGGCGTTGAAGCCCACCGTGCAGGAGACACCGCCCGCGCCGTACAGCCGGTCGCCGCCTCGCACGGCGGTCGCCGCGGCCGATGCGGCGGGGGCGGCCGCCGCAACCGGTGCGGCAGCGGTCGCCGTGGCCGATGCGGCGGGGGCGGCCGGCAGGACGGCTGCCAGGGCGGCCAGGGCGGCCGATGCGGCGGCGAGGAGGGGCGGACGTCTCACGGTTCCTCCCGGTGGGGATCCGGCGGAGTGGTGCGGTCGGTTCCCCCATGGTGGGGAAGGACCGGCCGCGCCACCAGACCGCCTCGCGCCGCCTCGGCCCGGGCTCCGGGACGCCCCGGCCGCTCGGTCAGCCGCCGCACTGCCGCAGCATCATCCGCTTGTCCGCGGCCGTCACCGGCATCTCGTAGTCGAGGGCGACCTGGGCGAAGCGCACCGCGTAGGCGCAGCGGATCCGCTTGTTGGGCGGCAGCCAGGAGGCCGGCCCGGAGTCGCCCTTCGCCGAGTTGGCGCGGCCCTCGACCGGCAGCAGGTTCAGCGGGTCGTTGGCGAGCCGCTCACGCTTGCCCTCCGGCCACCGGGAGGCCCCCATCCGCCAGGCGTACGACAACGGCACCACGTGGTCGATCTGCACCTCGGCGGCGTCCTGCTTGCGCCACTCGATCGTCTTGCCCGTGTAGGGGTCGGCCAGGGTCAGGGAGACGACCACGCAGTCGGAGCCGGAGCGGAAGCGCAGCTCACGGCCGTCCCGGGCCAACAGGTCGTTGCGGGTGTCGCAGCCGTTGCGCGCCAGCGGCACGCCGTCGGCGGTGTCCATCCAGGCGTAGCCGAACTCGTCGCGGTCGTAGCCGGTCCCCGGGCCGCGTCCCCTGGTGGCCAGCTCCCCGATGAGCCGGCGCGCCTCCTCCCGGTCCGCCTCCGAGGTCACGGGGGCGAGCCCGGGCCCCGTCCCCTCCCCGTTCTCCAGCGGGTTGACGGAGCGGCCGTCGGAGGCGGTGGCCTCCCGGCCGTCGCCGCCGCCCTCTCCACCGACCGTCCCGCAGCCGCCCAGGGCGAGCGCGGCGGTCAGGGCGAGTGCGGCGGCGGGGACGGCGGGGCGGCCCGCGGCGGAGCCGGGGCGGCGGCGGTGTCGTGGCGTCACGGGAGGTCCAGAGGTCGGCGGCGGGAGTGCGGGCAGGCCGTCGTGTCCTGCTCGTGCCCATCATGCCGCCCGGTGCGGGGGAGGCCCCGGCCGCCCTCGGTCCGGGTGGGGGCGCGGGGCCGGGCCGGAGGGACGCGGCGGGGTGCCGCCCGCCCGGTGGCCGGGCGGGCGGTGCACCGCCGGGAGCGTCTCAGGCCGCGTGGTCGCCGAAGCGGGCCGCCTCCCAGAAGTCCGGGCGGGGGTCCAGCGCGGCGGCGAGGCGGAAGTGGCGCAGCGCCTCGCCGTCCCGGCCCCCGCGCTCCAGGGTGCGGCCGAGGGCGAAGTGGGCGAAGGCGTTGTCCGGTTCGCGCTCCAGGACGACCTGGAACTCCTCCTCGGCGGCGCGCAGCTGGGCGCTGAGGAAGAAGGCCCGAGCGCGGAGCAGACGCACGGAGGTCTTCTCCGGGAAGGCGGCGACCACCGACTCCAGGAGCTTCAGCGCGCCCCTGGGATCGCGGGCGGCCAGCAGCTGCTCCGCGGCGCGGTACTGGATGACATGGGTCTCGGGCGTGGCCTCGTGCACGTCGACGCCTCCTCGACCTGGATCGGCCGCTTCGCGTTCGTTCCGCGGGATCACGGGTCCTCGGGTACGGATGGTGGTGCCGGGGCACCCCGGACGCCGGGGGCGTCACGGGCGCCGCGAACGCACCGCCACGGCAACGTGCGGCCGCACGGACGTATTCCCCGGGCCCGCGGGTCCCGCGGTTCCCATTCGGGGAGTCTTCCCGCCCGGCACGGCGGTCAAGCGCGTTCGCGCAGCCGCCGCCAGAGCTCCGCCACCCGCTCCCGGAGCTGCTCCGGCGAGCCGTCGTTGTCGATGACGACGTCGGCCACCGCCAGTCGCTGCTCGCGCGTGGCCTGGGCGGCCATCCGGGCGCGGGCGTCGGCCTCGGTCATGCCGCGCAGCCTCACCAGGCGGTCGAGCCGGTTCTCGGTGGAGGCGTCGACGACGACCACCAGGTCGTACAGGGGACCCAGACCGTTCTCGACCAGCAGCGGCACGTCGTGGACGACGACCGCGTCCTCGCCCGCCGCCCGCTGGAGCTCGGCGGAGCGGGCCCCGACCAGCGGGTGGACGATCGCGTTGAGGGCCTTGAGCCTCTCGGGGGCGCCGAAGACGAGGGCGCCGAGCCTGGGCCGGTCCAGGGTGCCGTCGGGGGCCAGGACCTCCTCGCCGAACTCGGCCACCACCGCCGCGTGCCCCTCGGTCCCGGGCGCCACGACCTCGCGGGCGATCCGGTCGGCGTCGACGATCACGGCGCCGTGCTCGCCGAGCAGCCGCGACACCTCGCTCTTGCCCGAGCCGATCCCGCCCGTCAGCCCCACGGAGAGCATGGCCGTGCCTCCACCCGCACCTTCGGTGTCCGTCTCGCGCCCCGCTCCGGGCGGCGGGGCCGCGCGCCGCGTCCGGTCGGTGCCCGCCGCGGCCCCGTCAGGGTACCCGGGCGCGGTCGGCGCCCGGGCGGCGGCCGTTCAGGGCCGGCGGTCCCCGGCCCCGGCGTCCCCGCCGCCGGTCTCCCCGGTCCCGCCCTCGCCCTCGCGCTCGGCGAGGAAGCGCTCGAAGACGGCGCCCAGTTCGTCGGCGGAGGGCAGGTCGACGGGCTCGGCGACCAGGCTGCCGCGGGTCTCGGCCCCGGCCATGGCGTCGTACTGCTGCTCCAGCCCGCGGACGACCGCGACCAGTTCGCCGTCCCCCTCCGCGAGCTGCCGCTCGATCTCGCTCTGCACCCGGTGCGCGTCCGTGCGCAGCGCGTGGGCGACGTCCGGCAGGACCAGGCCGGTGGCCGCCGTGACGGCCTCGACCACGGACAGCGCGGCGTCGGGGTAGGTGGAGCGGGCGACGTAGTGCGGCACGTGCGCGGCGAAGCCCAGGACGTCGTGGCCGGCCTCGGCCAGCCGCAGCTCCAGCAGCGCGGCGGCGCTGCCGGGCACCTGCGCCTCCTCGAACGGGGTCTGCCGCACAGGGGTCAGGTCCAGGCGGTTGCCGTGCGGGGTGAGCCCGACAGGGCGGGTGTGCGGGACGCCCATGGGGATGCCGTGGAAGCCGACCGAGATCCGCACCGCGAGCCGTTCGGCGATGGCGCGCACGGCGGCGGTGAAGCGTTCCCACTCCACGTCCGGTTCGGGGCCGGACAGCAGCAGGAAGGGGGTGCCGGTGGCATCGTGCAGCAGCCGCAGCTCCAGCCGGGGGGTGTCGTAGGAGACCCAGCGGTCGCGCCGGAAGGTCATCACCGGGCGGCGGGCCCGGTAGTCGACGAGGCGGTCCGCGTCGAAGCGCGCGACGGTCCGGTGCGGCCGGCTCTCCAGCAGCTTCCCGACGATCTGGCCGCCGGTCTCACCGGCGTCGATGAAGCCCTCGAAGTGGTGGAGCATGACGAGCCCGGCGCTGCCCGGCTCGCCGACGGCCCTCTCGGCCTCCACCAGGCCGGTCGGGTCCCACTCGTACAAACCCTGCGGGTCCAGCACTGCTGCCGCTCCTCCGTGTCGCTTCCCTGCCCCGGCAACGTCCCCGGCCTCGCGCGCATTCCCGCGGCCGGCGGCCGGAGGCCCTGCGTGATCACGATGGTGCCACGCCCCGCGCGGCGCCCGGCACCCGGTCCCGCGCCGGGCACCCGGCGCGGGACCGGGTGCCGGGGGCGGAACGCCGCAGGGCCCCCTTCCCCGTGGGGAAGGGGGCCCTGCGGCGGACTTCACCGCGAACCGCCGGCCGGACCGGCCGGCGGACCCGGGTCAGATCAGCTCTGGCCGCCCGCGAGCTTCTCGCGGAGAGCGGCGAGGGCCTCGTCCGACGCCAGGGCGCCGGAGTTGTCGTCCGACTCCGAGGAGTACGAGCCGCCGCCACCCTGCTGACCGCCGGTGCTGCCGGCACCGCCCTCGGCCTCGGCCTCGGCGTCGGCCTCGCGGGACTTGAGGACCTGCGCCTGGTGCTGCTCGAAGCGCTGCTGCGCCTCGGCGTACTGGCGCTCCCACTCCTCGCGCTGCTTCTCGTAGCCCGGCAGCCAGTCGTTGGCCTCCGGGTCGAAGCCCTCGGGGTAGATGTAGTTGCCCTGGTCGTCGTAGGACGCGGCCATGCCGTACAGGGTCGGGTCGAACTCGACCGCCAGCGGGTCGGCGCCGAAGGCCTCGTTGGCCTGCTTCAGCGAGAGGCTGATGCGGCGGCGCTCCAGGTCGATGTCGATGACCTTGACGAAGATCTCGTCGTTGACCTGGACGACCTGCTCGGGGATCTCCACGTGGCGCTCGGCCAGCTCGGAGATGTGGACCAGACCCTCGATGCCCTCGTCGACGCGGACGAACGCACCGAACGGCACCAGCTTGGTGACCTTGCCGGGGACGACCTGGCCGATCTGGTGGGTGCGGGCGAACTGCTGCCACGGGTCTTCCTGGGTCGCCTTCAGCGACAGGGAGACGCGCTCGCGGTCCATGTCGACGTCCAGGACCTCGACCGTGACCTCCTGGCCGACCTCGACGACCTCGGAGGGGTGGTCGATGTGCTTCCAGGACAGCTCGGAGACGTGGACCAGACCGTCCACGCCGCCCAGGTCCACGAAGGCGCCGAAGTTGACGATCGAGGAGACGACGCCGGACCGCACCTGGCCCTTCTGCAGGGTGGTGAGGAAGGTCTGGCGGACCTCGGACTGGGTCTGCTCCAGCCAGGCGCGGCGGGAGAGGACCACGTTGTTGCGGTTCTTGTCCAGCTCGATGATCTTGGCCTCGAGCTCCTTGCCGACGTACGGCTGGAGGTCGCGGACCCGGCGCATCTCGACCAGGGAGGCCGGGAGGAAGCCGCGCAGGCCGATGTCGAGGATGAGACCGCCCTTGACGACCTCGATGACGGTACCGGTGACGATGCCGTCCTCTTCCTTGATCTTCTCGATGGTGCCCCAGGCACGCTCGTACTGGGCGCGCTTCTTCGAGAGGATCAGGCGGCCCTCCTTGTCCTCCTTCTGGAGGACCAGGGCCTCGATCTCGTCACCGACGGCGACGACCTCGTTCGGGTCGACATCGTGCTTGATCGACAGCTCGCGGGAAGGAATGACGCCTTCGGTCTTGTAGCCGATGTCGAGCAGGACCTCGTCCCGGTCGACCTTCACGATGACGCCGTCGACGATGTCGCCGTCGTTGAAGTACTTGATCGTCTCGTCGATCGCGGCGAGGAAGGCTTCCTCGGAACCGATGTCGTTGACCGCAACCTGCGGGGTGGTCACGGTGGTCTCGGTGCTGCTCGTCATGTGGAAAAGGGCTCCGGTACGGACATTGAAGTCGTAGGTACTGCTACGCCGAGAGCCCGTATCGCACTGCCGAAGCCGGACAGCCTGGGAGGCGCCTGCCGAACGATTCCCGAGGAAACCACAAGCACCTCGACACACCGAGGGGACATACAACAGATGCGAGCGCGACCTGCTCCGTCCGAGGCGCGCAGGCCCGCAGCGCAACTTGTAGCATACGGGGGCAGCCGGGCGGGGTCAATGCGCGAAAGCTGACACACCGGAAGGACATCTTATTTCCGGCACACGTCACTCCGTTCGCACTCCGAATCC
Source organism: Streptomyces desertarenae (assembly GCF_042681365.1). Classification (NCBI taxonomy): domain Bacteria; kingdom Bacillati; phylum Actinomycetota; class Actinomycetes; order Kitasatosporales; family Streptomycetaceae; genus Streptomyces; species Streptomyces desertarenae. Next base: position 49,635 of record NZ_JBHUFU010000012.1, read on the forward strand.
CCCCTCGTCCGGCCCCTCGCCGGCGGGCGGGGACCGGTCCCGACCCCCCGGCCGCCGCGGAGAGCCCGCCGGCAGGCGGGCACGCGCCGGAACGAGGCCACGACGACGGGCAGCATGAACCAGCACACCGAACCAGAGGTCACCCGCCGCCACGCCGGCGACACCGAGAGCAGCCGGGCCAGCCGCGGCTGGTGGGACCGGAACGCCGACGACTACCAGCGCGAGCACGGCGGCTTCCTCGGCGACGACCGCTTCGTGTGGGGTCCGGAGGGCCTGGACGAGGAGGAGGCCGGGCTGCTGGGGCCGGCGGAGGGACTGGCCGGACGGCGGGTGCTGGAGGTCGGAGCCGGGGCGGCCCAGTGCTCCCGCTGGCTGGCCTCGCGGGGCGCACGGCCGGTGGCCCTGGACATCTCCCGCCGGCAGCTCCGGCACGCCCTGCGCATCGCGGAGGGCTCCCCCGCCTCACCGGCGTTCCCCCTCGTCCAGGCGGACGCCGGCGCCCTGCCCTTCGCCGCCGGCTCCTTCGACCTGGCCTGCTCGGCCTACGGGGCGCTGCCCTTCGTCGCCGATCCGGTGCGGGTGCTGCGCGAGGTGCACCGGGTGCTGCGGCCGGGCGGGCGCTGGGTCTTCTCCGTGACGCACCCGATCCGCTGGGCGTTCCCCGACGAGCCGGGGCCCGAGGGGCTGACCGTCGCCGCCTCCTACTTCGACCGCACCCCCTACGTGGAGCAGGACGAGCGGGGGCGGGCCGTCTACGTCGAGCACCACCGCACGCTCGGCGACCGGGTGCGCGACGTCGTCGCCTCCGGGTTCCGGCTGGTGGACCTGGTGGAGCCGGAGTGGCCCGAGTGGAACCGCCGGGAGTGGGGCGGCTGGTCGCCGCTGCGCGGGCGCCTGATCCCGGGCACGGCGATCTTCGTCTGCGAGCGCGGCTGAGGGACGCTCCCGCGCGGCCGGCCGTGCGGGGGCGGGGGGACGCGCTGGGAGGATGGGGGCATGCTCCAGCGGACCGACGCCCTGCGGCACCTGCCCGTGCGCTCCAGCCTGCCCGCCCTCGCCGCCGCCCTGGAGGAGTCCGGCGCGGCCGTGCTGTGCGCGCCGCCGGGCACCGGCAAGACCACCCTGGTGCCGCTCGCCCTGGCCGGGCTGGCCGGGCCGGACGGGCCCGGAGGACCGAGCGGCCCCGGTCCGGGTGCCGCGCGGCGCGTGGTCGTGGCCGAGCCGCGCCGCATCGCGGTGCGGGCCGCGGCCCGGCGGATGGCCTGGCTGCTGGGCGAGGACGTGGGGGAGCGGATCGGGTTCACCGTGCGCGGGGAGCGTGCGGTGGGCCCGCGGTGCGCGGTGGAGGTGGTGACCACCGGCGTGCTCCTCCAGCGCCTCCAGCGCGACCCCGAGCTGCCCGGCGTGGACGTGGTGGTGCTGGACGAGTGCCACGAGCGGCACCTGGACGCGGACACCGCCGCCGCCTTCCTGCTGGACGTGCGGGCGGCGCTGCGCCCGGAACTGCGCCTGGTCGCCGCGTCGGCCACCACCGACGCCGGCGCCTGGGCACGGCTGCTGGACGCACCCGTGGTGGAGTCGCCCGGCGCCGCGCACCCGGTGCGGGTGGTGTGGGCGCCGCCCCCGCGCCCGGTGCGTCCCGCCCACGGCACGCGGGTGGATCCGGCGCTGCTGGAGCACGTCGCGGCCGTGGTGCGGCGGGCGCTGCGCGAGGAGGACGGCGACGTGCTGTGCTTCCTGCCCGGCACCGGCGAGATCGCGCGGGTCGCCGGGCTGCTGGGCGGCGGCCTGGACGGCGCGGACACCGAGGTGCTCCAGGTGCACGGGCGCGCCCCGGCGGCCGTCCAGGACGCGGTGCTGGCCGGGGGCGGCGGGCGGCGGCGGGTGGTGCTGGCCACCTCCGTCGCCGAGTCCAGCCTGACCGTGCCGGGGGTGCGGGTGGTGGTGGACGCGGGGCTGGCCCGCGAGCCGCGCACCGACCACGCCCGCGGTCTGAGCGCGCTGACGACGGTGCGCGTCTCGCGGGCGTCGGCCGAGCAGCGTGCGGGCCGGGCCGGGCGCGAGGCGCCGGGTGTGGTGTACCGCTGCTGGCCGGAGGCCGAGCACGACCGGCTGCCCCGCTTCCCCTCCCCCGAGATCGCGGTCGCCGACCTCACCTCGTTCGCCCTGCGCACCGCCTGCTGGGGCGATCCGGACGCCCGCGGCCTGGCGCTGCCCGACCCCCCGCCGGACGGTGCGATGGCCGCGGCCCGTGAGGTGCTGCGCGCGATCGGCGCGGTGGACGGGGAGGGGCGGGCCACCGGGCGCGGGCGGGCGATGGCCGCCCTGGGCCTGCACCCCCGGCTGGCGCGCGCCCTGCTGGACGCCGCCCCCCTGGTGGGGGTCCGGCGGGCGGCGGAGGTGGTCGCGCTGCTGAGTGAGGAGCCGCCGCGGGAGTACGGCGACGAGGTGGCGGCGGCGTGGCGCGCCGCGCGCCGCGGCGGCGACGCCTACGCGGCGCGCTGGCGCCGGGAGGCCCGCCGCCTGGCGGGCGCCCTGCCGGGGGGCGCCGGGGACGCGCCGGGGCGGGGGGCCGCGGCGGAGCTGCCGGACGGTGCCGCCGCGGGGCTGGTGGTGGCGCTGGCCTTCCCCGAGCGGGTGGCGCGCTCGCGCGGCGAGCGGACGTACCTGATGGTCTCCGGGACCCGCGCGGAGCTCTCCCCCGGCTCCGGGCTGCGCGAGGCGCCCTGGCTGGCGGTCGCCGTCGCCGACCGGCCGGTGGGCTCGGCCTCGGCGCGGGTCCGGCTGGCCGCGGCGGTCGACGAGGACACCGCGCGCCGGGCCGCCGGGGCGCTGCACTCGGACGCGGAGGAGGTGGGGTGGTCCCCGGGGCGGCAGGGCGCCGGGGACGTCGTGGCCCGCCGGGTGGAGCGGCTGGGCGCCGTCGAGCTGTCCTCCCGTCCGCTGCGCGACCCCGATCCGGCGCTGGTGCGCACCGCGCTGCTGGAGGGGCTGCGGCACGAGGGCGTGGAGGTGCTGCACTGGTCGCGGGAGGCCCGTTCGCTGCGGGAGCGGCTGGCCTTCCTCCACCGTGAGGTGGGCGAGCCGTGGCCGGACGTGTCCGACGAGGCGCTGCTGGAGCGGGCCGGGGAGTGGCTGGGCACGGTGCTGGACTCCGCCCGGCGGCGGGCCGATCTGGAGCGGGCCGACGCCGGACGGCTGCTGGGGGCCCTGCTGCCGTGGGCCTCCGGCGAGGCGGCACGGCTGGACGAGCTGGCGCCGGAGCGGATCGAGGTGCCCTCCGGCTCGCGGATACGGGTGGACTACGGCGGCGAGCGGCCGGTCCTCGCGGTCAAGCTCCAGGAGCTGTTCGGCTGGCAGGAGGCCCCGCGGCTGGCGGGCGGCCGGGTGCCGCTGCTGGTGCACCTGCTCTCGCCCGCGGGCCGTCCGGCCGCCGTGACCGCGGACCTGGCGTCGTTCTGGCGGGACGGCTACCGCTCGGTGCGGGCCGAACTGCGCGGCCGCTACCCCAGGCACCCCTGGCCGGAGGATCCGGCGGCCGCGGAGCCGACGCGGCGGACGGCGGCCGCCGCGCGCAGGGCCGCGGCGGACCCGGGGGCGCGGGACCGGTCCCGCTGACGCTCTGGGCCGGCACCGACCCGGTGCCGGCCCAGAGCGGGCGGTCTCAGCCCAGGCGGCTGACGGCGTGGGCCGACCGGGACGGGGTCGCGGCCGGGGAGGGCGCGGTCGCGTTCCCGGCACCGTCTCCGCCGTCCTTCTTCGCCTCCTCGCCGCTGCCGTCCTGCTCGCCCTCCTGCTCGCCGCAGGGCTCCTCCGGGCCGCCGGACTCCCCCGGCTCCTCCGGGCCGCCGGGACCGTCGGCCGGTGTCGTGGTCGGAGTCGGCGTGGTGGTGGGCTCCGGAGTCGGCGTGGTGGTGGGTTCCGGGGTCGGCGAGCCGCTGCCGGTGGGTTCCGGGGTCGGCGAGCCGCTGCCGGTGGGTTCCGGGTCCGCGGGGCAGGTGGTGGTCGGGTCCGGGGACACGGTCGGCCCACCGGTGCCGCCGGCCGGCGGCGGGGTGATGATGGGCGTCCTGGTCGGTCCGATCGTCGGCAGGACGGGCGAGACGGTGGGCCGCGGGCCGACGGTTCCGCTCTCGGTGGCGGTGGGCTGCGGCAGGGGGTCCTGCTTGCCGCCCCCGCCTCCCCGGCCGTCCTCCTCGCGGCCGCCACCGCCGTTCCCGGGGCGGTCCTCCGGGCGGGAGGTGGAATCGGTGTCCGGCTCGGCGGGCCGCTTCTCGTTGCCCGCTCCGGGGCTGTCGGGCAGCACGCCCTCGCCGTCGGGCACCTCGTGGACGCCCTTGCGGTAGAACTCCAGCCAGGACAGCACCGTCCGCAGGTAGTCCCGCGACCGGTTGTAGCTGAGGATGGCCCGCTCCAGGTCGGCCCGATCCGACAGGTCCCTGTCGCCCGCGCACAGGTAGCGGCCCGCGGCGAGCGCCGCGTCGTAGATGTTGTTGGGGTCCTTGCGGCCGTCGCCGTTGCCGTCTGCGCCCCAGCCCGCCCAGGTGGACGGGATGAACTGCATGGGTCCGACGGCCCGGTCGTACCGGGTGTCGCCGTCGTACGCGCCGTTGTCGGTATCCGATATGTGCGCGAAGCCCACGCCGTTGAGAGCCGGTCCGAGGATCGGCTTGTGGGTGGTGCCGCCGGAGTCGACCGCGCCGCCGCGCGCCTGGCCGGACTCCACCTTGCCGATCGCGGCGAGGAGCTGCCAGGGGAGGTTGCAGCCGGGCTGCTCGTCCCTCAGCGTGCGCTCGGCCTTCTTGTAGGCGGCCAGGACGGTGGCGGGGATGCCCGACTCGGTGGGGCCGGTGGCGCCCGGCAGGTCGTGGGAGGAGTCCGGCTTGTCCGGCTTGACCAGCGGCGGGAGGTCGGTGTGGTAGGGGGAGTTGCCGTCGGCGGGCAGATCGGGCGACGGGGAGGAGGCGGCGTCTCTCCCGCCGGGCTGGACGAGTTCCACACCGGGCCCCTGCGACGCGGTGAGCGCGGCCATCGCCGCCGCAGCCACCGCGGTGCCGGTCACACCCCTACGGACCCTGCCCACGAGCCGACCCGCCATCTGACCAGATCCTCCACGCTGATGTCCCGCGCCGGCGCGACGGCTCGCGTGCGCCGGTTCCCCGTGCTTCGAGTGCTGTGCGCGCCCGGTGCTCCCGGCGCCGCCGGAGCGCCCGCGCCTGCCGTGCGTCCGCTCCGGCCGCCCCGCTCCCGTGCGGACGGCAACGATCGTGACACTACGGCAAGTTCGGCACCCGATCCACCACCCCGCACGAGGACGCCGGAGGGGGATCTTCCGTTTCCCTCGGTGTCCACGGCGGTTCACCCGGCCCCTTCCCGCGCGCCTGCCCCGCGGCGCCCGGGAGGCGGGCCGGCGGACCGCCGGCCCGCCTCCCGGGCGCGCCCCCGCGGGCGGCGTCCTCAGTGGGCGGCGTTCTCCCAGTCCCCGCCCGAACCCACGGAGACGTCCAGCGGCGCCCGCAGTTCGACGGCCCCGGCCATCTCCCGGCGCACCAGCTCCTCCACGGCCTCCCGCTCCCCCGGGGCGACCTCCAGCACGATCTCGTCGTGCACCTGGAGCAGCATCCTGGAGCGCAGCTTCTCCCGCGCCAGCGCCCGGTCCACCTTCAGCATCGCGATCTTCACGATGTCCGCGGCGGTGCCCTGGATCGGGGCGTTGAGCGCCATCCGCTCGGCCATCTCCCGGCGCTGGCGGTTGTCGCTGTTGAGGTCGGGCAGGTAGCGGCGGCGGCCCAGGATGGTGGAGGTGTAGCCGGTGGCCCGCGCCTCCTCCACCACCCGGTGCAGGTAGTCGCGCACCCCGCCGAACCGCTCGAAGTAGGCGTCCATCAGCCGGCGCGCCTCGTCCGGCACGATGCCGAGCTGCTGCGACAGGCCGAAGGCCGACAGCCCGTAGGCCAGCCCGTAGGACATGGCCTTGATCTTGCGGCGCATCTCCGGGTCCACCCGGTCCTTGGGCACCTCGAAGACCTGGGAGGCGGCGGTGGTGTGCAGGTCCTCGCCGGAGGTGAACGCCTCGATCAGGCCCTCGTCCTCCGACAGGTGGGCCATCACCCGCAGCTCGATCTGGCTGTAGTCGGCCGTCAGCAGCGTCTCGTAGCCCTCGCCGACGACGAAGCCGCGGCGGATGGCCCGGCCCTCGTCGGTGCGGACGGGGATGTTCTGGAGGTTGGGGTCGGTCGAGGACAGCCGGCCCGTCGCGGCGACCGTCTGGTTGAAGGTGGTGTGGATGCGGCCGTCGGCGGCGACCGTCTTGATCAGGCCCTCGACGGTGGTGCGCAGCTTGGACTGCTCGCGGTAGCGCAGCATGACCACCGGCAGTTCGTGCTCGGTCTGCGTCGCCAGCCAGGCCAGCGCGTCGGCGTCGGTGGTGTAGCCCGTCTTGGTCCGCTTCGTCTTCGGCAGCCCCAGCTCGCCGAAGAGCACCTCCTGCAGCTGCTTGGGCGAGCCGAGGTTGAACTCGTGTCCCACCGACGCGTGCGCCTCGCGCACCGCCTGCTCGACGGCGGCGGCGAACTGCTGCTCCAGGTTCCCCAGCCACGCCCGGTCGGCGGCGATGCCGGCGCGCTCCATCCGCGCCAGCAGCTCGGAGGTCGGCAGCTCCACCTCCCTGAGCAGATCGGCCGCGCCCACCTGCTCCAGCCGCCCGGTCAGGGCCTCGCCCAGATCCAGGATGGTGCGGGCCCGGCCCATCAGGGCGTCCGCCTCGGCCTCCTCGTCGCCGCCGAGGGTCAGCTGCCCGCTCGCCTCGGCGGTGCGGGCCGGCTCACGCCCCAGGAACTCCACCGACAGCGCGTCCAGCGCGAAGGAGCGGCGGCCCGGCTGCACCAGGTAGGCGGCCAGCGCGGTGTCCATCACCACCCCGTCGACCCGCCAGCCGTGCTCGGCGAAGACCCGCATCACGGCCTTGGCGTCGTGCATGACCTTGGGCCGGCCGGCGTCCGCGGCCCAGCCCGCGAACGCCTTCTCGTCGGCCTCGTCCAGCTGCGCCGGATCGAACCACACCGCCGGACCGGCGGCCGTGGCCAGGGCGATCTCGGTGACACCGCCCGCCCCCAGCCGCCAGTTGTCGACGGTGGCGAGCCCCAGCGGGCCCGAGCCGGACGCGGCGTGCTCCGCCAGCCACGGCGCCAGCTCGCCCGTCCCCAGGATCGCGCCGTCGACCTCGACGCCGTCGGACGGGGCGGCCTCCTCCTCCGCCGCGCCCGGGTCGACGGCGTACAGCCGGTCGCGGAAGCCGGTGTTGCGGAACTCCAGCGCGTCCAGCACGACCTCCAGCGCCTTGCGGTCGTACGGCACGCGCTCCAGGTCCGCCGGGCCCGCGGGCAGCTCCACGTCGCACACCAGGGCCGTCAGCCTCCGGTTGAGGCGGACGCCGTCCAGGTGCTCGCGCAGCTTCTCGCCGACCTTGCCCTTGACCTCGTCGGCGCGCTCCAGCAGCTGCTCCAGCGAGCCGAACTGCCTGATCCACTTCGCGGCCGTCTTCTCGCCCACGCCGGGGATGCCGGGCAGGTTGTCCGACGGGTCGCCGCGCAGCGCGGCGAAGTCCGGGTACTGCCGGGGGGTGAGGCCGTACTTCTCCTCCACCTTCGCGGGCGTGAAGCGCGTCAGCTCCGACACCCCCCGGGTGGGGTACAGCACCGTCGTCGAGTCGTTGACGAGCTGGAAGGAGTCGCGGTCGCCGGTGACGATGGAGACCTGGAAGCCCTCGGCCACCGCCTGCGTGGCCAGGGTGGCGATGACGTCGTCCGCCTCGAAGCCCTCCACCGCGAACCGCCGCACGTTCATCGCGTCCAGCAGTTCGCCGATCAGCTCCACCTGCCCCCTGAAGCTGTCCGGCGTCTTGGCGCGGTTGGCCTTGTAGTCGGCGAACTCCGCCGAGCGCCAGGTGACGCGGGAGACGTCGAAGGCGACCGCCAGGTGGGTGGGCACCTCGTCGCGCAGGGTGTTCGCCAGCATCGAGGCGAAGCCGTAGACGGCGTTCGTCGGCTGCCCCGTGGTGGTGGAGAAGTTCTCCTCGGGGAGCGCGAAGAACGCCCGGTAGGCGAGGGAGTGCCCGTCCAGCAGGAGCAGGCGCCTCTCGGCGGGCGCGGACGGCTGTGTCGGTGCTGCGGTCGCTGTCGATGCTTTGTTGGCCACGCCCCGATCCTGCCACGCACCGCCGACAATCCCTCCCGGGCGTCCGCGGCGCCGTGCCGCATGTCGGCCGCGCGTGGCAGGATCACCCTCCATGAAGCGCAAGCCGCCCGCCACCGACCCCGTCCAGGACGCCCCCGCGGTCGGCGCCCCGCGCCGCTCGGCCGCCGGGCTGCCCGCCGTCGCCCGGTCCCTGCGCACGGCCCACCGGCAGATGGGGGTGCGGCGCACCGCCCTGACGCTGCTGGGGGTCAACCAGGAGGACGGCTTCGACTGCCCCGGCTGCGCCTGGCCCGAGCCGGGGCGGCGGCACACCGCGGAGTTCTGCGAGAACGGGGCCAAGGCCGTCGCCGAGGAGGCCACCCTGCGGCGCGTCACCCCCGACTTCTTCGCGCGGCACCCCGTCTCCGAACTGGCGGCCCGCTCCGGTTACTGGCTGGGGCAGCAGGGGCGCCTCACCCGTCCGATGTACCTGGCGGAGGGCTCCGACCACTACGAGCCGGTCGACTGGGACCGCGCCCTCGACATCGTCGCCGAGGAGCTGCGCGCCCTCCCCTCCCCCGACGAGGCCGTCTTCTACACCTCCGGGCGCACGAGCAACGAGGCCGCCTTCCTCTACCAGCTCCTCGCCCGCTGCTTCGGCACCAACAACCTGCCCGACTGCTCCAACCTGTGCCACGAGTCCTCCGGCGCGGCCCTGACCGAGACCCTCGGCGTCGGCAAGGGCAGCGTGCTGCTGGAGGACCTCCACCGCGCCGACCTGATCGTCGTCGCCGGGCAGAACCCGGGCACCAACCACCCCCGGATGCTCTCGGCGCTGGAGGAGGCCAAGAGGGGCGGGGCGCGGATCATCACCGTCAACCCGCTGCCCGAGGCGGGCCTGGAGCGGTTCGACAACCCGCAGACCCTGCGCGGCCTGGCCGGCCGCGGCACCCGGTTGACCGACCTGTTCCTGCAGATCCGCCTCGGCGGCGACCAGGCCCTCTTCCGGGAGCTGTGCCGCCGCGTGCTGGCGGCGGACGGCGGGGTGGACGAGGAGTTCGTCCGCGAGCACACCCACGGCTACGAGGAGTTCGCGGCAGCCGTCCGCGCCACCGACCCCGGGGAGGTGCTGCGCGCCACCGGCCTCGACCCGGCCGACATCGACCGGGCCGCCGAGATGGTGCTGGCCTCGGAGCGCACCGTGGTGTGCTGGGCGATGGGCCTGACCCAGCACCGGCACGCCGTGCCCACCATCCGCGAGATCGTCAACCTCCTGCTGCTGCGCGGCGCCGTCGGCCGCCCCGGCGCCGGGGTGTGCCCGGTGCGCGGCCACAGCAACGTCCAGGGCGACCGCACCATGGGCATCGTCGAGAAGCCCTCCCCGGCCCTGCTGGACGCCCTGGAGGAGGAGTTCGGCCTCCCCATGCCGCGCGCGCACGGCCTGGACGTGGTGAACGCCATCCGCGCCCTGCGCGACGGGCGGGCGAAGGTGTTCTTCGCCCTCGGCGGCAACTTCGTCGCCGCCTCCCCCGACACCGAGGTGACCGAGGCCGCGATGCGGCGGGCCCGGCTGACGGTGCACGTGTCCACCAAGCTCAACCGCTCCCACTGCGTCACCGGCGCCCGCGCCCTGATCCTGCCCGTCCTCGGCCGCACCGAGCGCGACGTGCAGGCGGGCGGCGAGCAGTTCGTCACCGTCGAGGACTCCATGGGCGTGGTCCACGCCTCCCGCGGGCGGCTGGCCCCGGCCGGCGGGCACCTGCTGTCGGAGCCCGCCCTCGTGTGCCGCCTGGCCCGCCGCGTCCTGGGCCCCGACCACCCCGTGCCCTGGGAGGAGTTCGAGGCCGACTACGCCGCGATCCGCGACCGCATCGCCCGCGTGATCCCCGGCTTCGCCGACTTCAACGCCCGCGTCGCCCGCCCCGGCGGCTTCACCCTCCCCCACGCCCCCCGCGACGAGCGCCGCTTCCCCACGGCCACCGGCAGGGCCAACTTCACCGCCGCGCCCCTGGCGTACCCGCGCGTCCCGCCCGGCCGCCTGCTGCTGCAGACGCTGCGCTCCCACGACCAGTACAACACCACCGTCTACGGCCTGGACGACCGCTACCGCGGCATCAGGGGAGGCCGCCGCGTGGTGTTCGTCCACCCCGGCGACGCCGCCGCGCTGGGCCTGCCCGACGGCTCCTACGCCGACCTCACCAGCGAGTGGGACGACGGCCGCGAACGCACCGCGCCCGGCTTCCGCGTCGTCCACTACCCCACCGCCCGCGGCTGCGCCGCCGCCTACTTCCCCGAGACCAACGTGCTGGTCCCCCTCGACGCCACCGACGAGGTCAGCAACACCCCCGCCAGCAAGTCCGTGGTGGTCCGCCTCACCCCCGCCGGGGAGCCGGCGCCGGCCTCTGGTAAGTAAGACGGTGTAGAGCGCAACCATCCGCACCGGGGCGGCGCACCTCCACCGCCCCGGCACGACGATCGGAGCCGTGGGCCCATGGGCGAGCCGACCAGCACCACCTTCCCGCAGGAGATCATCGACCAGTGGGCCGGGTCCGGCGTCGACCTGCCCTCCCTGTTCTCCGCGGGGGACCTCGGCCGCCGCATGGGCCTGGAGGTCCTCCAGGCCTCCCCGGAGAAGGTCGTCGGCACCCTGCCCGTCGAGGGCAACACCCAGCCCTACGGGCTCCTGCACGGCGGTGCCTCCGCCGTGCTGGCCGAGACCCTCGGCTCCATCGGCGCCATGCTCCACGGCGGGCCGGGCAGGATCGCCGTCGGCGTGGACCTCAACTGCACCCACCACCGCGGGCTGAGCTCCGGCACCGTCACCGGCACCGCCACCCCCCTGCACCGCGGCCGCACCACCGCCACCTACGAGATCGCCGTCACCGACGAGCAGGGCCGGCGCGTGTGCTCCGCCCGCCTCACCTGCCTGCTGCGCGACGCGCCCGAGGGCGCCCACGGCTGACCACCGAACGGAATCCCCCGCTCCAAGGGGTGTTCCCGCCCGCCCCCGGCACGCTTCAATACCGGCTCGGGCCGCCACCGGGGCGGCCGGGACCGAAAGGGCACCGATCGTGCGGGCCATACGCCTGACAACCACCCGGCAGCGCGCCGCGGCCACCGCCGCGGCCACCGCCGCGGCCGTCGCCGCCCTCGCGCTGGCCGCCGCGGCACCCGCCGCGGCGATCAGCTCCTACAACTCCGAACCCGCTCCGGAGCGGACCGAGGTCGGAGCGCTGGTGGTCTCCCACGACCACGACGAGGACCCCGCCACCCCCGAGCAGGTCGACTGGGTCTGCTCCGGCACCATGATCGACCGGGACACCTTCCTCACCGCCGCCCACTGCACCACCGACTGGCCGGCCGGCGCCCGCTTCCACGTCTCCCTCGACCAGGACGTGCAGGCCGCCCTCGACGCCGCCGCCGGGGAGCACCCCGGCGACCCCGGCGCCGTCGCCGCGGCCGTCGCCGTGGAGGGCACCGCGCACAACCACCCCGGCTACCCCGGCCCCTCCTCCGACACCCGCGACATCGCCGTCGTCGAGGTCCCGGCCGACGAGATGGCGCGGCGCTGGGACTTCACCCCGGCCACCCTGCCCGCCGCCGGGCAGCTCGACGCCCTGGGCCCCGCCGCGCTGGACGACGCCGCCTTCACCGTCGCCGGCTACGGCACCCAGGAGGCCCGGCGCGGCCCCGGCGGCCACACCCACCCCGGCGGTGGCGTCCGCCTGAAGGCGCCCACCGACTTCAACGCCCTCAACAAGGCGTGGGTGCGGGTCTCCATGATCGGCGCGCAGGGCAACGGCGGCGCCTGCTACGGCGACTCCGGCGGCCCCAACTTCGCCGCGATCGGCGGCGAGCGGATCCTGGTGGGCACCACCATCACCGGCGACTCCCCGTGCTACGCCACCAACGTCGCCTACCGGCTCGACAGCCCCGGCGCCCGCGCCTTCCTCGCCCCGTACACCGACCTGCCCTGACCGGCGGCACCCGGCCCGGGAGCGGGACGGCGGTGCCCCCGCGGCCGGGGAGGCCGCCGCGGCACCGCCGCCGGTGACAGGGGGAAGGGGCCCGCTACGCGGCTCCCTCGCCCAGGTAGGCGGCCCTGACCCGGGGGTCGGACAGCAGCACCGACGCCTCGCCCTCCATCGCCACCGCACCGGTCTCCAGCACATAGCCGCGGTCCGCCAGCTGGAGCGCCTGCGCGGCGTTCTGCTCCACCAGCAGCACCGTGGTGCCCTGCTCGTTGATCTCCCTGACGATCTCGAAGATCTGCTGCACGATCAGCGGCGCCAGACCCATCGACGGCTCGTCCAGCAGCAGCAGCTCCGGCCTGCCCATCAGGGCCCGGCCGATCGCCAGCATCTGCTGCTCGCCGCCGGAGAGCGTCCCGCCCAGCTGGCTCCTGCGCTCCCCCAGCCGGGGGAAGAGGGTGAACACCCGGTCCAGGTCGGCCTTGTCCACCGATTTGAACCGGTAGGCCCCCATCCTGAGGTTCTCCAGGACCGTCATCCGCGGGAAGACCCCACGCCCCTCGGGGACGTGCCCGATGCCGAACCGGACCAGGTCGTGCGACTTGATGCCGTCGATCCGCTCCCCGTGCAGCAGCACCTGGCCCTCGCGCGGGGCGATCATCCCCGACGCCGTCCGCAGCGTGGTCGACTTGCCCGCGCCGTTGGCGCCCAGCAGCGCGACCACCTCACCGCGGCGGACCGTCAGGTCGATGCCCTTGAGCGCCTCGATCGCGCCGTAGAACACCCGCAGGTCGCGGAGTTCCAGCAGCACCGGGGCGGACGTCCCGCCGTCGCCGGGCTGCTCCTTCTTCAGCTGCGTGGTGACGCTCACTCGTGCTCCTCGGTGTCCTGCGCCCGTGCCTCCGGGCCGTCCGTGCCGTCGGAGTCCGCGGCCCCCGTGCCCGCCTCGGCGACCACCTCCGCCACCGCGGCCTCGTCCTCCTCGCCCACGGCACCCAGGTACGCCTCGATCACCGCCGGGTCCCGCTGCACCTCGGCCGGCGACCCCTCGGCGATCTTCCGGCCGAAGTTCAGCACCATCACCCGGTCGGCCACCGACATCACCAGCCGCATGTCGTGCTCGATCAGCAGCACGCTCACGCCCAGCTCGGTGTTGATCCGCCGGATCAACACCTCCAGCTCCAGCTTCTCCGTCGGGTTGGTGCCCGCCGCCGGCTCGTCCAGCAGCAGCACCTCCGGGTCGGTCGCCAGCGCCCGCGCGATCTCCAGCCGCCGCTGGTCGCCGTAGCTCAGCGACCCCGCCAGCTCGTTCATCTTCTCCAGCAGGCCCACGAACGACAGCACCTCGTGCGCCCTGCGGTCGCTGGTCCGCTCCGCCCTCCGCGCGCCCGGCAGCCCCAGCATGACCGAGACCGGCCCGGCCTTCAGCCGCGTCTCCGCCGCGATCTTCACGTTCTCCAGCGCCGTCAGCGCCCCGAACAGCCGGATGTTCTGGAACGTGCGCGCCAGGCCCAGCCGGCTCACCACGTGCGGCTTGGCGCCCAGCAGCGAGTGCTCACCGCCACCGCGCGGACGGTAGGCGATCCGCCCCTCCTGCGGCACGTACGCGCCGGTCAGCGAGTTGAACAGCGACGTCTTGCCCGCGCCGTTGGGGCCGATCACCGCCAGCACCTCGCCGCGCCGCATCCGCAGCTCGACGTCGTCCAGGCTGGTCAGGCCGCCGAACCGCAGCGTCACGCCCGACGTCTCCAGCACCAGGTCCCCGGCCGCGTCCGCCGCCGGCACCCGGCCCGTCTTCGTCACCTCGGTGGTCACCGCTGTCCGCCTTCCGCCGGGCCGGTCGCGTCGGCGCCACCGACCCCCGCCTCCGCCATCCTCAGCTCGCGCTTGCGGCGGCGGGAGGGGATCACGCCCTGCGGCCGGTAGATCATCATGATGACGAGCAGGGCCCCCAGGTACATGTAGCGGTCCTTGGGGTCCACCCACTCGCGCAGGTACTCCGGCAGCCACACCAGGAACGCGGCGCCGAACAGCACGCCGGGGATCGACCCCATGCCGCCGAAGATCACGTAGGCGAGCACCAGGACCGACAGCAGGATCGCGAAGTTCTCCGGGTTGAAGTACCCGACCTTGCTCGCGTACGCCACACCCGCGACACCCGAGGTCGACGCGCCGATCGCGAACGCCATCAGCTTGTACCGCACCGTGTCCACACCCGTGGCCGCCGCGGCCACCTCGTCCTCGCGGATCGCGGTCCAGGCCCGGCCCACCTTGGAGTGCTCCAGCCGCATGAACAGGAAGATCGCCAGCACGATGAACCCGATCAGCAGCCAGTAGTACGGCATCGGGTCCAGCTCCCACTCGTAGGAGAAGAAGCCCAGGTCGATGCTGAACCGCTCGACCTTCACGCCCCGCGCGCCCTCCGTGACGCCCTCGGCGTTCTTCGCCATCAGGTAGACGATCTCGTGGAAACCCAGCGTCACGATCGCCAGGTAGTCGCCGCGCAACCGCAGCGTCGGCGCGCCCAGGACCACCCCCGCCACCAGGCAGGTCAGCACCGCGACCGGCAGCACCAGGAAGTTGTTCAGCACCACCGGCGGCTGCACCGGCAGCGCACCCGTCCAGTACGCCGCGCTGTAGGCGCCGATCGCGAAGAACGCGATGAAGCCCAGGTCCAGCAGGCCCGCCCAGCCGATCACCACGTTCAGGCCGATCGCCAGCAGCACGAAGATCGCGATCTGGTCCACCAGCACCTGCTGCCAGTACCGCTCCACGCCCAGCGGCCCGAACACCGCCAGCGCCAGCAGGGCCGTCAGCACGCCCGCGCGCACCCGCCCGTCCGACTCCCACCGGCTCCGCGCCGCCGCCAGCGGACCGGAGGCGGCCTGCCTGGCGCCCCCCACCGCGCGGGCGGCCTGGTCGGCCAGGAACTCCCGCACCGCCCAGACGGCCACCGCGGCGGCGACCCAGATCCACAGGCCCGGACCGGTGAAGTCCTCCCGCAGCGCCAGGAACAGGTCCTGGGTGGTGCCCTCCTCGCCCGTCATCAGCGTCAAGGTCACCGCGATCGCCAGCATCGCGCCCAGCCGCCGCCACCGCGGCTGCTGGTACCAGCGCACCCTCCGCAGCCGGGCCGCGGCCGACAGCGCCTCCGGAGCCTCCGGGGCGGACCCTGCCGGAGCCGAGGTCTTCACGCTCATGCCGTCCTCCCCAGACGCTCGCCGAGAATGCCGGTCGGACGGACCATCAGCACCAGCACCAGCACCACGAAGGCCCCGACGTAACGCCAGTCGTCGCCCCACAGGCCGACCGTCATGGTCTCCACCACGCCCAGCAGCAGACCGCCGAGCATCGCACCGCGCACGTTGCCGATGCCGCCCAGCACCGCCGCGGCGAACGCCGTGATGCCGGGCAGGAAGCCCATCGTGTACCACACCTGGCTGTTGGTGCCGAAGAGGAAACCGGCCGCACCGCCGAGCAGACCGCCCAGCACGAACGTCCGGGAGACCACCTTGTCGATGTCCACGCCCATCAGCGACGCGACATCCGGGTCCTGCGCCACCGCGCGGATGCCCGACCCCATCTTCGTGCGGTTCACCACGTAGTCCAGCAGGACCATCATCGCGACCGCCGACACCAGGATCAGCACCTGGGTGACGGTCAGCTGGGCGCCGAAGACGCTCAGCACCTTCGTGTTCTCGTACATGGTCGGCATCGGCAGCGGATTGCGGCCGAACAGCTTGCCCGCCAGGTTGTACAGGAAGAACGAGGCGCCGATCGCGGTGATCAGGAACACCAGGCGCGGCGCGCCCCGCCTGCGCAGCGGCCGGTACGCCACCCTCTCCAGGCCGAAGGCCACCGCGCCTCCCAGCGCGGCGCCGGCCAGCATGCCGATCAGCACGTAGCCGACCGAGCCCATCCCGGTGGGCGTCGTCTCGGGAATCAGGGCGGTCAGGGCCAGCAGGCCCCCGTAACCGCCGAACATGAACACCTCGCTGTGCGCGAAGTTCAGAAGCTGCAGCACGCCGTAGACCAGCGTGTAGCCGATGGCGATGACGGCGTAGAGACTGCCGAGCACCACCCCTAGGACGAGGAAGTCCCAGAATTCGCTGAGGGACATCGAACTGTCTTCCTTGTGGGAATGTGCCGCCCGGCCGTGCGTTCAGCACCGGGCAGGGGCGGCCCGGGATCACGGGGGCGGACGCGCCGGGACGCGGGCGTCCGCCGGGTGTCGTGCCGGCCGGCGCGGGAGCCGAGCCCGCCGCGCCGGCCGGCCGGAAGCATCGGCCGGCTCAGCCGACCAGCTCGTCGATGTTGCCCTGGTACTCGATGCCGTCGCCCTTGACCTGGTACAGGTAGATCGTCTGGTTGGTGAACTCGCCCTTGTCGTCGAAGGAGAACTCCTTCGTCAGACCCTCGTACTTCGCGCCGCGCAGCGCGTCCACCAGCGCCTGGCGCTCGACACCGCCCTCGGCGTGGAGCTTCTTGATCTCCTCGATGATCATCGTCGCGGCGTCGTAGGACTCGGCCGAGTAGGTGCCCGGAGCCTGCTTGAACTCCTTCTCGTAGTCGGCGGCGAACTTCTTCGTCGCCTCCTCCTTCGTGGCGTCCGTGCACGGGCAGGTCAGCAGCCAGCCGTCGGCCGCGTCGCCCGCCAGGTCGATGAACTGGACGTCGTTGGTGCCGTCGCCCGACATCGCCACACCGTCGAAGCCCGCCTCCTTGAGCTTCTTGGCGAACGGCCCCGCGTCCTGGTAGTAGCCGGCGTAGATCATGGCGTCCGGCTTGTTCTTCACGACGTTCTTCGCCGCGGCGCTGTAGTCCGGGGTCTTCTGCGGCACGCTCTGGCGCACCACCTCCACGCCCGCCGCCTTCAGGTCCTTCTCCGCGACGTCCGCCAGGCCGATGCCGTAGTCGGTCTTGTCGTCGACCACCACGACCTTCCCGGCCTTCTCCTTCTCCGCCAGGTACTTCGCCATGCCCGCGCCCTGGGCGCTGTCGTTCGGCACCGCGCGCAGGAACGTCTCGTAGCCCTTGGTGGTCAGGTCCGGGCGCGTCGCCGAGGACGACAGCGCCACCAGGCCCGCGGCGCCGTACACCTCGGCAGCGGTGTCCGCCGGACCCGAGAACGCCGGGCCGATCACCGCGACGACGCCCTCGTCGTCGATCGCCTTCTGCGCGGCGGCCGTCGCCTTGTCCGGCAGGCCCTGGTCGTCGACCGGCATGTACTCGACCTTGAAGCCGAGGTCGCCCGAGGCGTTCGCCTGGTCGATCGCCAGCTTGATACCGTTCTCCATGTTCTGGCCGAGCTGGACGTTGTCGCCGGAGAGCGGGCCCTGGAAGGCGATTTTGTACGCGCCGTCGCTTCCGCTGTCCCCCCCGCCGCATCCGGTGAGCGCGAGCGCACCGATGGCCATGGGAACGGCCAGCTTGACGATGGTCTTGTTGAGCACCTGGAACCCCCTGGAGCCAGCTCAGATCACGACGACCGCCGTACTGTCCCGGCGTCGCGGCCCGCACGTACGTGTGTGCGGTGTGGCCCGGAATCTATTGCCCCGGAAGCGGACCAGACAGATGAGAGCGACAGATGTGATCTCCCTGTGACCTGCGCCATGCGCCGGAAACAGAACACTCCTTACCGGAGAACGGACAGAAAGGGAAAGATCAACAGAGGCCGGACCGGTGGAATTCCGATCCGTTCCGACCAACTCCCCGACCAAAGGGCGCACTTGCGGTCGCACACGCGCCGGAGACAAACCCGCGCCCCCGGTCCCCGGCCCGACCAGGCGAAACCACCCCCGGCGCCCTTTGCACCCCCGCCCCCGAAAACGACGCCGGACACCCGCCGACTCCCCTCTCCGGCCGCCGGCGCGCGAATCCCGCGCGAAAACGCCCGGACACCCGTCCGCGTCCCACCGCGGAGGGGCCCGGGCGCCACCGGACCACCGGGAGCGGCCCCGGTCACTTCCGCTGCTTCTTCTCCTCCGCGTCCTGGATCACGGCCTCCGCCACCTGCCTCATCGACAGCCGCCGGTCCATCGACGTCTTCTGGATCCACCGGAACGCCGCCGGCTCCGACAGCCCGTACTGCGTCTGCAGCAGCCCCTTGGCCCGGTCCACCAGCTTCCGCGTCTCCAGCCGCTGCGCCAGGTCCGCGACCTCCTGCGTCAGCACCTTCATCTCGTTGAACCGCGACACCGCCATCTCGATGGCGGGCACCACGTCGCTCTTGCTGAACGGCTTCACCAGGTACGCCATCGCACCCGCGTCCCGGGCCCGCTCCACCAGCTCGCGCTGCGAGAAGGCCGTCAGCATCAGCACCGGCGCGATGGCCTCCTCGGCGATCTTCTCCGCCGCCGAGATCCCGTCGAGCACCGGCATCTTCACATCCATGATCACCAGGTCGGGACGGTGCTCCCGCGCCAGGTCCACGGCCCTCTGCCCGTCCCCGGCCTCGCCGACGACGGTGTAGCCCTCCTCCTCCAGCATCTCCTTGAGATCCAGGCGGATCAACGCCTCGTCCTCGGCGATGACGACCCGCGTCGTCTCCGGCGGCACGTGCGCCCGCTCGTCGGCGCCACCGCCGGCGCCGTCGCCGCTGTCGGTGCTGATGGGCTCGGGGATGTCCGCGGTGCTCACTGGGCTCCTCGTTTTCCGGCCGGGTGGACCACATGAGCCTACCTAGTTCCTGTAAGGTGGTCCCACGTCGGGAGGGCTCGACCTTCGATTCCCAAGGCCCCGGTAGCCCAATTGGCAGCAGGCAATGGATTCAAAACCCATACAGTGTCGGTTCGAATCCGACCCGGGGCACTTTCCCTTCGTTTCCAAGGCTGCAAGCGCAACAGGGGAACTTCACTGATCAGGAGTAACGTCCTCCTGCTGCCCCCTTGGAGAACCCCGCTCCGTGCACGCTTGCGGCCATGTACGACCTCGACACCCGTAGGCGCGTCCTCACGCTTGTCGGTCAGGGACGCAGCCTCAACTCGGTCAGCAGAGCGACCGGGATATCCCGCTCCACCATCCGCGCCTGGCAGACCAGGATCGAGCCACTTCCCCACCCCCGCGCCTCCCGGGAAGCCAAGTGCGTCCGCTGTGCGCCCGAGCCGTCCCTCCCCGCCGACCGCCCCGCCTACGCCTATCTCCTCGGCCTCTATCTCGGCGATGGGTGCATCAGCGCGCATCCGCGGCGCGACGGCCACTACCTGCGCATCGCTTGCGCCGACGCCTGGCCCGGGTTGATCACCGCTTGCTGCGAGGCGATCACAGCCGTCCTGCCGGATCGCAGCGCCTACCGTGCGCGGGCCGAGGGCTGTGTGATGGTCACCTCCTACGGCCATCACTGGCTCTGCCTGTTCCCACAGCACGGCACGGGCAGAAAGCACGAGCGGCGGATCACTCTGGAGTCCTGGCAGCGGGAGATCACCGACGGGCACCCCTGGGAGTTGGTCCGGGGTCTGGTCCACTCCGACGGCTGCCGGATCACCAACTGGGCGACGCGCCCCGTGGGCGGCGTACGGAAGCGCTACGAGTACCCGCGCTACTTCTTCACCAACACCTCCGAGGACATCGTGCGCCTCTACGTCGAGGCCCTGGACCGCGTCGGGGTCGAGTGGAAGGCGACACGCCGCCGCACGGGCGTGTACGACGTCTCCGTGGCCCGGCGGGCGTCCGTGGCGCTGATGGACGAGCACATCGGCCCCAAGCACTGAGCCGGGGCCGGGCCGGGCGCGGGTCCGCGGTGGAGGGGCGGGGAAGCCCCGGCCGCCGCTGGCGCGGGACGGCGTCCGGGGCTTCCGGTCCGTGGGGGCCGGTCCGTGGCGGGGCCGGCGGATCAGCGGACGGGGCCGCTCTCGCCGATGTGGTGGACGCGGACCATGTTGGTGGTGCCGGGGACTCCGGGCGGGGAGCCGGCGGTGATGATCACCTTGTCGCCCTCCCGGCAGCGGCCGATCCCCAGCAGCTGCTCGTCGACCTGCCGGACCATCTCGTCGGTGGTCCGCACGGTGGGACCGAGGAAGGTCTCCACGCCCCAGGTCAGGCTGAGCTGGGTCCGGGTGGCCGGGTCGGGGGTGAAGGCGAGGACGGGGATGGGCGAGCGGTAGCGGGACAGGCGCCGGGCGGTGTCGCCGGACTGGGTGAGGGCGACGAGGAAGTCGGCGCCGAGGAAGTCGCCCATCTCCGCCGCGGCGCGGGCCACGGCACCGCCCTGGGTGCGGGGTTTGCCGCTCTCGGTGAGCGGGGGCAGGCCCTTGGCGAGCATGGCCTCCTCGGCGGCGGCGACGATGCGGCTCATGGTCCTGACCGTCTCGACGGGGTGTTTGCCGACGCTGGTCTCGCCGGAGAGCATCACGGCGTCGGTGCCGTCCATGACGGCGTTGGCGACGTCGGAGGCCTCGGCGCGGGTGGGCCGGGAGGAGTCGACCATGGAGTCGAGCATCTGGGTGGCGACGATGACGGGCTTGGCGTTGCGCCGGGCGATCTCGACGGCGCGCTTCTGCACCATCGGGACGGTCTCCAGGGGCATCTCGACGCCGAGGTCGCCCCGGGCCACCATGAGCCCGTCGAAGGCGGCGACGATGTCGTGGAGGTTCTCCACCGCCTGGGGCTTCTCTATCTTGGCTATGACGGGGAGGTGGCGCTCCTCCTCCTTCATGACGCGGTGGACGTCGGCGATGTCGCGTGCGCTGCGGACGAAGGACAGGGCGATGACGTCCACGCCGGTGCGCAGGGCCCAGCGCAGGTCCTCGACGTCCTTGCCGGAGAGGGCGGGTACGGAGACGGCGACTCCGGGGAGGTTGAGGCCCTTGTGGTCGGAGACCACGCCGCCTTCGGCGACCTCGGTGCGGATGCGGGGCCCGTCGACGGCGGTGACCCGCAGGGCGACGCGCCCGTCGTCGACGAGGATGGTCTCCCCGGGGGAGACGTCGTCGGCGAGGCCCTCGTAGGTGGTGCCGCACTGTTCGCGGTCGCCCTCGACGTCCTCGGTGGTGATGGTGAACTCGTCGCCGCGTTCGAGGAGGACGGGCCCTTCGCGGAATCGTCCCAGCCTGATCTTCGGGCCCTGGAGGTCGGCGAGGACGCCGACGCTGCGTCCGGTCTCCTCCGCCGCGCGGCGCACCCGGTGGTACCTGTCCTCGTGTTCGGCGTGGCTGCCGTGGCTGAGGTTGAGGCGTGCGACGTCCATGCCGGCTTCGACGAGTGCCCTGATCCGCTCGTACGAGTCGGTGGCGGGCCCGAGCGTGCAGACGATTTTGGCGCGGCGCATGGCGTCGACCCTATGTCGTACCTGTGGGTAGGGAAATGCGATGAGGCAACTGTTCAGCGGCTGTTTCTCAAAGGGCCGCCGACGGCCTGTGGAATGTGCGCGGAGTTGCTCTGATGAGCGTTTCCTTTTCGTTCGGCGCCGGGAAAGGGAGGGCGTTCCGGGCGTTCCGGAAGGGCGCGCGAATTTCCGGAGCACCGCATTCCCCCTTTCTCGCGGGGCCGTCCGCCTCCGGCGGGCGTCCGCGGGGGCTCTGTTGACAGCAGCGGGGGCCGCGTCGGACTCTACGCGCGTCGCCAGGGAGGCGGCGGTACGCGCCGCTTCGGGGGCGCGGGTTCGCACGACCGCGAGGAGAACAGCACCATGCCGCTCGACCGCAGAGGTTTCCTGGGCCGGACCGCGGCCACCGGAGCGGGCGTCGCCCTGGCGGGCGCGGTGGCCGCGCCCGCCGGGGCCCGGGAGGAGGACCGGAGCGGGGGCGGGGCTGCCAAGCGGTACTCGTTCACCGTGATGGGGACGACGGACCTGCACGGCACCGTCTTCAACTGGGACTACTTCACCGACGCCGAGTACGACGACAGGGACGGCAACGACATCGGGCTGGCCAAGATATCCACCCTGGTCGCCCGGATCCGGCAGGAGCGGGGGCGGGGCAACACCCTCCTGATCGACGCGGGCGACACCATCCAGGGCACCCAGCTGTCGTACTACTACGCCAAGGTCGACCCGATCACCGGCGAGAACGGCCCGGTGCATCCGATGGCACAGGCGATGAACGCCATCGGCTACGACGCGGCGGCGCTGGGGAACCACGAGTTCAACTACGGCATCCCGGTGCTGCGGAAGTTCGAGGAGCAGTGCGACTTCCCGCTGCTGGGCGCCAACGCCCTGGACGCGGTCACCGGCCGTCCGGCCTTCCCGCCGTACTGGACGGGCCGGCTGCGCACGCCGCGCGGCCGGGACGTGAAGGTGGCGGTGCTGGGGCTGACCAATCCGGGCATCGCCGTCTGGGACAAGGCGCACGTGCAGGGGAGGATGACCTTCCCCGGCCTGGAGGAGCAGGCGGCGTTCTGGGTGCCGCGGCTGCGGTCGATGGGTGCGGACGTGGTGATCGTCTCGGCGCACTCGGGCACCAGCGGCACGTCCTCCTACGGGGACCGGCTGCCGCACGTGGAGAACGCGGCGGCGCTGGTGGCGGAGAGGGTGCCGGGCATCGACGCGGTCCTGGTGGGCCACGCGCACGCCGAGATCCCCGAGCGCCGGGTGGTGAACGCGGAGACGGGCCGCGAGGTGGTGCTGTCGGAGCCGCTGAAGTGGGGGCAGCGGCTGTCGGTGTTCGACTTCGGCCTGGTGTGGGAGCGGGGCCGCTGGGTGGTGGAGTCGGTCTCGGCGCGGGTGCTGGACTCCGCCGAGGTGGAGGAGGATCCGGCGATCACGCGCCTGCTGGGCGACGAGCACGCGAAGGTGGTGGCGTACGTCAACCAGGTCGTCGGGACGTCGGTCGAGGCGATGTCGTCCGCCGAGGCCCCGTACCGGGACACGCCGGTCGTCGATCTGATCAACTTCGTGCAGGCGGAGACGGTCCGCGAGGCGCTGGCGGGCACGGAGCACGCCGGGCTGCCGGTGCTGTCGCAGGCGGCGTGCTTCTCGCGGTCGGCGGTGATCCCGGCGGGCGAGGTGACGATCCGGGACGTGGCGGGGCTGTACCCCTTCGAGAACACGCTGGAGGCGCGGCTGATCACCGGCGCGCAGTTGCGGGAGTACCTGGAGTTCTCGGCGCGCTACTACGCGCGGGTGCCGGCGGGCGCGCCGGTCGATCCGGCGGGGCTGACGAACGCGGGCGGCATCCCGGACTACAACTACGACGTGGTGAGCGGCGTCTCGTACGACGTCGACATCTCGCGGGAGCCGGGGTCGCGGATCGTCGGGCCGGTCATCGGGGGGCGCGAGGTGGCGGACGACGACCGGTTCGTGCTCGCGGTGAACAACTACCGGGCGAACGGGGGCGGGAACTTCCCCCACATCGCGTCGGCCCCCCAGGTGTGGGCGAACTCGGAGGAGATCCGCAACACGATCATCGCGTGGGTGCAACGGGCCGGGGAGGTCGACCCGGCGCGGTTCGCCTCGGTGGACTGGCGGCTGGTGCGCGAGGGGACGCCGGTCTTCTGACAGGGCCGGCTCCGCCGAGCCCGCCGCGAGCGGCCCGGGGCGGGCCCCGCCCCGGGCGGCCGTGCACGCGCCGACTCCGCACTGTTATTGTCCGGACACCGAATCGATCCGACCGGTCATGGGGGACGCATGTCGTTCGACGAGGAGTGGGCCGCCCTGGTGGCCGGGGCTTCGCAGCAGGGCGGCGTCCGCGTGCACGTGAACAGCGCCGGTCCCGGCGGGGGCGGAGGCGGCGGGCAGCACGACCTGTCGACCAGCCAGGTCGAGCTGGGGGCCATCGGGCACGACGCCTACGTACTGTTCGGGCGACTGCAGAAGGACGGCGACATCGCCCGCGACTCCAGCGACACCGCCGCCACCACGTTGAAGAACGCCGATTTCACCCTGGGTGAGGAGCTCGGTCTCACCGTCGGCGTGTGGAACTCCCAGCTCAAGACGTTGCTGCAGTCCTGTGCCCACATCTCCAACCACCTCGACTACAGCGCGAAGTCCTACGCCAGGCAGGACGAGGAGATCGAGGCCCGGATGCGGCACCGCGACGGCTCGGCCATGTCGGTGTCGGAGATCGAGCGGTACTACAGGTGACGGACGGGGAACCGGGGGAGGCACCACCATGGCCACGTTGACCTTCAGCGATCTGTACGGCGTCTCCTTCTCCAACCTGTCGGCGGCGGTCTCGGACTGGGAGTCGATGGCCACCAAGCTGGAGAAACTGGCCGACGACGCCCGCACCGGCATGGCGGCCAAGGCCGACAAGGCCGAGTGGAGGGGTGAGAACGCGGGCGTCACCAAGCCGTTCGTCCGCAAGACGGCCAAGGAGTTCGAGGATGCGGCCGCCCAGGCCAGGAGCATCAGGAACATCCTCAAGGACGCGCACGCGGACCTCAGGTCCGTCCAGTCGGACCTGAAGAAGGAGGTCGGGGACGGCCGCAAGCAGGGCATCCGGGTGGTGGACAACGGCGACGGAACCGTACGGTGCGCCTTCGACCGCCAGCCGGACAACAGCGCCCCCTCCGAAGAGCAGCGGCGGGCCGGAGCGGACCTGGCGACCCGGATCGACCGGCTGATCGTCCGGGCCGAGGAGATCGACGACCTGGCGGCACGGGCGCTGAAGAAGGTCCACGGCGGCGACACCCACAACTTCGGGCACGCCACCTACAGGTCGTTGGACGAGGTCGAGGCCGAGCGCGCCGTGGAACTGGCGAAGTTGGGCCCCGACATGTCCACCGCCCAGTACCGCGAGTTCAACAACCTGATGGCCTTCAACGCCCGGGACCCGGAGTTCTCCACCTCCTTCTACAAGGGGTTGGGCGGGCCCGAGGAGGCCCTGCGCTTCTACGGCCGCATGGCGCTCGACGGCACGCAGGGGGACGGGGAGGAGAACAAGGAGCGGCTGGCACTGTCCCGGGAGCTCCAGCGGAACATGGGCATCGCGCTGGCCGCAGCCACCGACCCGGACAACAGGACGCACCTGCCGTCCGGTTGGGGTGACGAGTTCCGCAAGCTCGGCACCCAGCAGATCGAGCTGGAACCGGGGGCGTTCGGCCGGCAGCCGTACGGATACCAGGTCCTCGGCGGGATGCTGCGGTACGGGAACTACGACGCGGACTTCCTCACCCCGATCGCGGAACACGTCACCCAGCTCCACCACGAGAACCCCATGCGGTTCATGTCGAACAAGCCGGTGGGCATGGGGGACATGGACTTCGGTTACAACCCGTCCGGGAAGGGCGGGGCCGGCTACGACCCGTTGACGAGCGTGCTGGAGGCGCTGGGACACAGCCCGGAGGCGTCGGAGAGGTTCTTCACGGGCGAGCCGACGGTGTACCGGGAAGACGGAACGGTGAACCCGGACAGGAAAGCGGAGCTGGGGTACACGTACAAGGAGGAACTCCTCAAGAAGGACTTCGTCTGGCCGCCGGACACCCTGGCGATGCCGGGCACGGAAGGTTCCAGGGACGTCTTCGAGCACGGCCCCGACGCGCTCGGTCACGCGCTGGAGTCCGCGGCCACCGGACGCGCGTACGACAGCGAGTCGACGGAACCGGTCGAGCACACGGTGGAGCGTGCGGAGTTCACCGAATACCTGGTGTCGTACTTCGGCGAGAATCCCGATCTGATCCGCCACAACGAGAACGGGGAAGCGAAGGACCTGAAGTCCGGCCCGCTCCACGTGCTGCGGGACAGTCTCGGCAACATCACCGCCGAGTACATGGGCGACTTCCAGCGCTCCATGTACGGGGACGACCCGTCGGACCACTTCCCGATCAACGGTGTGCCGGCGGTCTTCGAGGACAGCAGTCACGTGATGCGGTTCCTGGGCGAGGTGGGTCAGGACCCGGACGCCTACGCCACGATCACCAGCGCTCAGCAGGCGTACACGACGTTGATGGTGGACAGGGTCGTCAACGAGGAGACGCAGTCGACGGTCTCCCTGGAGCAGCGGGTCAGCAACGCGGTCGCCCCCGGCGCGGTGATCGCGGGCATCATGAGCGAGGCCCGCGCCGACGCCGTCCACGACTACCACACGGCGGCCGCCAAGGACTTCAACGAGGCCGCGGCCGAGAAGGGCAAGTGGGCCACCCGTACTATCGAGTTGGGCACTTCCTTCATCCCGCAGCGGGTTCCGGTGGTGGGCGAGGTCGTCAACTGGCTGGCCGAGGACATCACCAACAGTGTGGTGAAGAGCACCGAGAAGGATGTCACCGAATTCAAGGGTGACGGCAGTCGGGATTACAGTCAGGCAAGAGACGCAACCGTCGAAGCTTCCAAGGAAGCCATCAGGCGCGCCTGCTCAATGAGCCCTGAGATCAACCTTCAAACCATGGAAGACCTTCAGCGCTCGGTGGGCCCCCAGGCGGGAAACAGTTACAGCGAGGGAACCAGTTGGAGGCGTTCGGGAGATGTTTCGTGAAGCTTCCCTCGATTGATTCGGCGCGCTTTTCGTGCTGCCTGCTGGCAGCTGTTCTGATCCTTTCTTCGGTCGGCTGCTCACAGGAGGAGAAGAAACGGAACTACTCGGTTCCCGAACAGTTGTGCGGCCTGGATGTCGGCGGGAAGTTGGCCGAGCCGTTCATGCCTCCGGGCGATCGAGTGCACCAGGCCGAAGAAGGCGGTGGCGTCTCCATCTGGCACTGCGACATCTCGGTCGATGACAAAGCCGTTTTCCAGATGGCTCGCGAATGGTGGAAACCCGGATGGTCGGCACGGCGCTTCGCTCCCTCGCAGGCCTACGTGGAGCCGGAACACGAAGCCGCCGACGAGTCGTACGTCTACTCGGACGAGGGTGCGGTAGCGGCCCTGCGCTGCACCGAGGAGGGGAACGACTGGGACCTCTTCCTGGTGGCCAGGGTGAGGGACGCGGGCGTACCCGACGAGAAGGCCATGGGGAAGTTCATCACCGCCTATCGCGCCGAGGTTCTGAAGACCGACCCGTGCGCCGAGGAGTGAGTCCCGGCTGACACGGCAAGGCGCCTGACCCCGTCCGCAGCCGGGGCCAGGCGCCTTGCCGTGTCAGTGCGCCTCGCGGACACGGAGGGCGCGGGCGAGGTCGTCGAGCGCGTCGGTCAGGCCGCGGCGCAGGGCGGCGGTGAGGTCGGGAGCGGCCAGGCACCGCTCCCCCGCCGCCAGGGTGGCGGTGTCGGTGAAGGGCCAGGGGAAGCCGTGGCGGACCAGGGCCTGGGCGACGGCCTCGCCCCGGCGGGCGGCGAGGGCGGGGGCCTGGGCGAAGTAGCGGGGCACGTAGTCGCGCAGCAGGTCGCGCTGCTCGGGGTGCCAGAAGCCCTGGAGGGTGGCGGTGAGCCGGTAGGCGGAGAGGGTGTCGGCCTCGTCGAACACGTCCCGCCAGGCGGCCTCCTTGGCCTCGGGGTCGGGCAGGGCGGCGCGGCAGCGGGCGGCTCCCTCGGTGCCGGTGGCGCTGGGGTCGGCGTCGAGGGCGGCGTCGATGTCGTCGGGGCCGGCGGCTCCCAGGGCGGTCAGGCGGTGCAGCAGCCGCCAGCGCAGTTCGTGGTCGAGGGGCTGTCCGCCGGGGAGGGTCGCGGTCTCCCACCAGGTGCGGAGTTCGGTGGGGTCGGTGGTGCTGTCGACGAGGGTGCGCACGGCGGTCAGTCGTGTGCCGCCTTCGTCGTCCTGCTCGCCGGTGGTGGCGTTCGCCAGGAGAGCGCGGGCGGTGCGGGCGAGGGTTTCCAGGGCCGCGGTGCGCCGCCCGGGGGCGAGGTACCGGTCGGCGAGTTCGCCGCGGGCGAAGCCGAGGACGCCGGAGACGACGGCGTTGTCGGTCTCGCGGGGCAGGTGGTCCCGGGCGGTGTCCAGGTACGCGGCGGGCGGCAGTTCGCCGTCGCGGACCATGTCGCGCAGCGCGTTCCAGGCGGTGGCGCGGGTGAGCGGGTCGGGCAGGGCGGACAGGTGGTGCCGTACGGTCCGCCGGGAGCGCTCGTCGAGGCGGACCTTGGCGTAGGTCAGGTCGCGGTCGTTGAGGAGGACGAGGTCGGGGCGGGGGCCGTCGGCGGTGAGGGGGTGCCGGTCCTCGTCGGCGGCCAGGTCGACCTCCAGGGGAGCGCGCGGTGTGAGGGCGCCGCTGCCGTCGCCGGCCAGGTCGTACGGGCCGACGGTGACGCGGTGGGGCCGGTTGCCGCGGTGGGCGATCTCCAGGTGCCAGCGCCGGGCGTCCTCGTCGGCGGTGACGCCGGGGGTGAGGGTGTCGACGCCGGTGGTGCGCAGCCAGCGGCCGGCCCAGGCGTGGACGTCGCGGCCGGAGGCGCGGGTGAGGGAGTCGACGAAGTCGGCGAGGGTGGCGTTGCCGAAGCGGTGCCGGGCGAAGTGGTCGTTGACCCCGGCGAGGAACGCCTTCTCGCCGAGCCAGTGGACGAGTTGGCGCAGGGCGGAGGCGCCCTTGGCGTAGGAGATGCCGTCGAAGTTCAGCAGGGCGGTGTCGGTGTCGGGCACGGCCTCGGGTTCGGGGGCGACGGGGTGGGTGGAGGGCCGCTGGTCGGCGTCGTAGCCCCACGCCTTGCGTCCGATGGCGAACTCGGTCCAGGCGCCGGTGAAGGGGGTGGCGTCGGCGACGACCTGGTAGCCCATGTACTCGGCGAAGGACTCGTTGAGCCAGATGTCGTCCCACCAGCGCAGGGTGACGAGGTCGCCGAACCACATGTGGGCCATCTCGTGGGCGATGGTGACGGCCCGGGTCTGCCGCTGGGTGCCGGTGACGGCGGAGCGGTGGATGTACTCGTCGCGGAAGGTGACCAGACCGGGGTTCTCCATGGCGCCGGCGTTGAACTCGGGGACGAAGGCCTGGTCGTAGGAGTCGAAGGGGTAGGGCTCGTCGAAGATCCGGTGGTAGCGGTCGAAGCAGGCGCGGGTGATGTCGAGGAGTTCGGCGGCGTCGGCGTCGAGGTGGGGGGCGAGGGACTGCCGGACGTGGAGGCCGAAGGGGATGCCGGCGTGCCGGGTGCGCACCGAGTGCCAGGGGCCCGCGGCAACGGCGACGAAGTAGGTGCTCAGGGGCGGGGTGGTGGCGCACTCCCAGCGCCCCGGCCGGTCCCCGGTGCGGCGGGCGGTGCCGTTGCCGAGGACGGTCCACTCCTCGGGTGCGGTGACGGTGACGGTGAAGGGGGCCTTGAGGTCGGGCTGGTCGAAGGCGGCGAAGACGCGGGGTGCCTCGGTCTGGAAGCACATGGTGTAGAGGTAGGTGCGGCCGTCGGCGGGATCGGTGAAGCGGTGCATGCCCTCGCCGGTGCGGGAGTAGGCCATGTCGGCCTCGACGCGCAGTTCGTGGTCGCCCGCGGTCAGTCCGGTCAGGGGGAGCCGCCCGTCGGCGAGGGCCGCGGTGTCGAGGTCGTGCCCGTCGAGGACGGCCCGGTGGAGGGTGTGGGGCCGTACCTCGACGAAGGTGTCGCCGGCTTCGCGGGTGGTGAAGCGGATGGTGGTGGTGGAGCCGAAGACGTCCTCGCCGCGGGTCAGGTCGAGGTCGATCGCGTACTGCCGGACGTCGAGGAGGTGGGCGCGGGTGAGCGCCTCTTCGCGGGTGAGTGCGGGCATGGGGCTCATGCTGCCGCACCCGCCGGGCCGCGCGCACGGCGGTTCCGCGGGGGCGGGGGCGGCCGGTGGCGCTACCGCTGCGGCTGCCCGCCGCGGGTGTCCCCGGCGATCCGCTCGTGGTGCCGGATCACCTCGGCGACGATGAAGTTCAGCAGCTTCTCGGCGAAGGCGGGGTCGAGTTTGGCGCTTTCGGCGAGACGGCGCAGGCGGGCGATCTGCTGGGCCTCGCGGGCGGGGTCGGCGGGGGGCAGGTCGTGTTCGGCCTTGAGGCGGCCGACCTGCTGGGTGCACTTGAAGCGCTCGGCGAGCATGTGCACCACGGCCGCGTCGATGTTGTCGATGCTGTCGCGCAGCCGGGTGAGTTCGGCGCGCACCGCCGGATCGATCTCGCTGTCGGTCATGGTCACCGACCCTATGTCCTGGTGGGCGGGTGTCCCGCCGGGTGTCCGGCGGTCGGGACGGGCCGCGGGTGCGGGCCTGGAGCGCGCTCCAGGCCCTAGGCTCGGGGTATGAGTCCTTCCATCGCCACCACCACCCGCGTCGGCCTCGACGAGCTGCTGGAGTTCGTGCGCCCCCGTCACCGGGCGATCCTGTTCACCCGCCGCGCCGACGGCTCCCCCCAGGGGTCGCCGGTGTCGTGCGGGGTGGACGGCGGGGGCCGGATCGTGGTCTCGACGTATCCGGAGCGGGCCAAGACCCGCAACGCCCGCCGCGATCCGTCGGTCGGCGTGATCGTGCTGTCGGACGACTGGAACGGTCCGTGGGTGCAGGTGGACGGCACCGCGGAGGTGCTGGACGTGCCGGAGGCGGTGGAACCGCTGGTGGAGTACTACCGGTCGATCGCGGGTGAGCACCCGGACTGGGACGAGTACCGGGAGGCGATGGTGCGGCAGGGGAAGTCGCTGCTGCGGATCACGCCGGTGCGGTGGGGGCCGGTGGCCACGGGCGGTTTCCCGGCGCGGCTGGCGGAGGGTTCCTGACCGGTTCTGCGGTCCCCGGCCCGGGCCCGCCGGCCGCGGGCGTGCCGCGGCGCCGGCCCCCGGTCGGGGAGGGGGCCGGCGCCGCGGTTCGCCCCGCCGGGCCCGCCGGCTGCTGCCGTGCGGTGCCCGGCGGGCGGCCGGGTGGGTCGTTCCTCCGGTGTCAGACCGCCAGGGCGCGGTCGGTGGGCCGGATGGGGGCGGGCAGGGAGCTGTCGCCGGTGAGGTAGCGGTCCACGGCGCGGGCCGCGGAGCGCCCCTCGGCGATGGCCCACACGATCAGCGACTGGCCTCGGCCGGCGTCGCCGGCGACGAAGACGCCGTCGACGTTGGTGGCGTAGTCGCCGTCGCGTGCGACGTTGCCGCGCGCGTCCAGTTCCAGGCCGAACTGCTCGACCAGGCCGTTGGTCCTGTCGATGCCGGTGAAGCCCATGGCGAGGGTGACGAGCTGGGCGGGGATCGTCTTCTCGGTGCCGGGCCGGGGTTCGAGCCGTCCGTCCCTCAGGTCGACCTCGACCATGTGCAGGGCCTGCACGTTGCCGTCCTCGTCGCCCTCGAAGTGGGTGGTGGAGACGGAGTAGATCCGCTCGCCGCCCTCCTCGTGCGCGGAGGTGACCTTGTAGAGCATGGGGAAGGTCGGCCAGGGCTGGGAGACCGGGTCCCGCTCCTCGTTCGGCCGGGGCATGATCTCCAGCTGGGTGACGGAGAGGGCGCCCTGGCGGTGGGCGGTGCCGACGCAGTCGGCGCCGGTGTCGCCGCCGCCGATGACGACGACGTGCTTGCCCTCGGCCGTGATCGGGGGCGTGACGTAGTCGCCCTCCTGGACCTTGTTGGCCAGCGGCAGGTACTCCATCGCCTGGTGGATGCCGTTCAGCTCGCGGCCGGGGACGGGCAGGTCGCGGGCGGTGGTGGAGCCGGCGGCGATGACGACCGCGTCGTAGCGCTTGCGCAGGTCGGCGGCGTCGATGTCGCGGCCGATCTCGACGCCGGTGCGGAACTTGGTGCCCTCGGCGCGCATCTGCTCGATGCGGCGGTTGATGTGCCGCTTCTCCATCTTGAACTCGGGGATGCCGTAGCGCAGCAGTCCGCCGATGCGGTCGGCGCGCTCGTAGACGGCGACCGTGTGGCCGGCGCGGGTGAGCTGCTGGGCTGCGGCCAGGCCGGCGGGGCCGGAGCCGATGACGGCGACGGTCTTGCCCGACAGCCGCTCGGGCGGCTGCGGGGTGACGTCCCCGGCCTCCCAGGCCTTGTCGATGATGGAGACCTCGACGTTCTTGATGGTCACCGGGGGCTGGCTGATGCCCAGGACGCAGGCGGACTCGCAGGGGGCCGGGCAGAGCCGTCCGGTGAACTCGGGGAAGTTGTTGGTGGCGTGCAGCCGTTCGCTGGCGGCCTGCCAGTCGCCCCGGTAGGCGTAGTCGTTCCACTCGGGGATGAGGTTCCCCAGCGGGCAGCCGTTGTGGCAGAACGGGATGCCGCAGTCCATGCAGCGTCCGGCCTGCTTGCCGATGATGGGCAGCAGGGAGCCGGGAACGTAGACCTCGTTCCAGTCCTTGACGCGCTCGGGCACGGGGCGGGTCTGGGCGACCTCGCGATCGGTGGTCAGGAAGCCCTTGGGGTCAGCCATGGGTCGCCGCCTCCATCATCTTCTCGTGGGTCTCGGCCTGGGACAGTCCGGCTCGCTCGGCGGCTTCCTTGGCGGCGAGCACTGCCTTGTACGTGGTCGGCATGATCTTGCTGAAGCGGCCGGCGGCGCTGTCCCAGTCGGCGAGCAGCGCCTCGGCGACGGTGGATCCGGTCTCCTCGTGGTGGCGGCGCACGACGTCGTGCAGCCACTGCCGGTCGGTGTCGTCCAGGGGCTCGACGGCGTCCGCGGCGTCGGGGTTGACGTTGCGGAGGTCGAGGTCGACGACGTAGGCGGTGCCGCCGGACATGCCGGCGCCGAAGTTGCGGCCGGTCGGGCCCAGGACGACGGCGGCGCCGCCGGTCATGTACTCGCAGCCGTGGTCGCCCACGCCCTCGGAGACGACCAGCGCGCCGGAGTTGCGGACGCAGAAGCGCTCGCCGACGCTGCCGCGCAGGAACATCTCGCCGCCGGTGGCGCCGTAGGCGAGGGTGTTGCCGGCGATGGTGGAGTACTCGGCCAGGTGGGTGGCGTTCCGGTCGGGTCGGACGATGACGCGCCCGCCCGACAGGCCCTTGCCGACGTAGTCGTTGGCGTCGCCTTCCAGGCGGAGGGTGACGCCGCGCGGCAGGAAGGCGCCGAAGGACTGGCCGGCGGATCCGGTGAAGGTGATGTCGATGGTGTCGTCGGGCAGGCCCGCACCGCCGAACTTCCTGGTGACCTCGTGGCCGAGCATGGTGCCCACGGTCCGGTTGATGTTGCGGATGGGCACCTGGGCGCGGACCGGCTGGGCGGCTTCGGCGGTGTCGGCCGACAGGGCGTCGGCGGCGAGCCTGATCAGCTGGTTGTCCAGGGCCTTGGCCAGGCCGTGGTCCTGGGCGACGACCCGGCGGCGGGCGGCGCCCTCGGGCAGGTCGGGCACGTGCAGCAGCGGGGCGAGGTCCAGGCCCTGTGCCTTCCAGTGGTCCACCGCGCGGCTGACGTCGAGGACCTCGGCGTGCCCGATGGCCTCGTCCAGGGTGCGGAAGCCCAGTTCGGCGAGGATCTCGCGGACCTCCTCGGCGATGAACTCGAAGAAGTTCACCACGAACTCGGCCTTGCCGGTGTAGCGCTCGCGCAGGACGGGGTTCTGGGTGGCGATGCCGACCGGGCAGGTGTCCAGGTGGCACACGCGCATCATCACGCAGCCGGAGACGACCAGGGGCGCGGTGGCGAAGCCGTACTCCTCGGCGCCGAGGAGGGCCGCGATGACCACGTCGCGGCCGGTCTTGAGCTGGCCGTCGGTCTGGACGACGATCCGGTCGCGCAATCCGTTGAGCAGCAGGGTCTGCTGGGT
Organism: Streptomyces desertarenae; assembly: GCF_042681365.1. Taxonomy (NCBI): domain Bacteria; kingdom Bacillati; phylum Actinomycetota; class Actinomycetes; order Kitasatosporales; family Streptomycetaceae; genus Streptomyces; species Streptomyces desertarenae. The sequence continues at coordinate 83,188 of NZ_JBHUFU010000012.1, forward strand.
CTCGGCCAGGCCGAGCTCCCAGGGGCCGCCCGCGTGCTTGAGGGAGGTCAGCGGGGAGGCGCCGGTTCCGCCGTCGTGGCCGGAGATCAGCACGACGTCGGCGTGGGCCTTGGAGACGCCCGCCGCGACCGTGCCGACGCCGACCTCGGAGACCAGCTTGACGTGGATCCGCGCCTGGGGGTTGGCGTTCTTCAGGTCGTGGATGAGCTGGGCGAGGTCCTCGATGGAGTAGATGTCGTGGTGCGGCGGCGGGGAGATGAGCCCGACGCCGGGGGTGGAGTGCCGGGTCTTGGCCACCCAGGGGTAGACCTTGGGGCCGGGGAGCTGGCCGCCCTCGCCGGGCTTGGCCCCCTGGGCCATCTTGATCTGGATGTCGTCGGAGTTGACCAGGTACTCGCTGGTGACGCCGAAGCGGCCGGAGGCGACCTGCTTGATGGCCGAGCGGCGGGCGGGGTCGTACAGCCGCTCGGGGTCCTCGCCGCCCTCGCCGGTGTTGGACTTGGCGCCCAGCCGGTTCATGGCGATGGCGAGGGTCTCGTGGGCCTCCTGGGAGATGGAGCCGTAGGACATGGCTCCGGTGGAGAACCGCTTGACGATCTCGGAGACGGGCTCGACCTCCTCGATGGGGATCGAGGGCCGGTCGGAGGTGAAGCCGAACAGGCCGCGCAGCGTCATCAGGCGCTCGGACTGCTCGTCGACGCGCCGGGTGTACTGCTTGAAGATGTCGTAGCGGCGGGTGCGGGTGGAGTGCTGGAGGCGGAAGACCGTCTCGGGGTCGAACAGGTGGGGCTCGCCCTCGCGGCGCCACTGGTACTCGCCGCCGATCTCCAGGTTGCGGTGGGCCGGTGCGATGCCGGAGGCCGGGTAGGCCTTGGCGTGGCGGGCGGCGACCTCCTTGGCGATGACGTCCAGGCCCACGCCGCCGATCTTGGTGGCGGTGCCGTGGAAGTAGGTGTCGACGAACTCCTCGTCCAGGCCGACGGCCTCGAAGACCTGGGCGCCGCGGTAGGAGGCGACGGTGGAGATGCCCATCTTGGACATCACCTTCAGCACGCCCTTGCCGAGCGCCTTGATGAGGTTGCGGATGGCGGTCTCGGGCTCGGTGCCGGCGGGCAGGAAGGTGCCGGCGCGGACCAGGTCCTCGACGGACTCCATGGCCAGGTAGGGGTTGACGGCGGCGGCGCCGTAGCCGATGAGCAGGGCGACGTGGTGGACCTCGCGGACGTCCCCGGCCTCGACCAGCAGGCCCACCTGGGTGCGCTGCCTGGTGCGGATGAGGTGGTGGTGGACGGCGGAGGTGAGCAGCAGCGACGGGATCGGCGCGTGCTCGGCGTCGGAGTGCCGGTCGGACAGGACGATCAGGCGGGCGCCGTCGGCGATGGCGGCGTCGGCCTCGGCGCAGATCTCCTCGATGCGGGCGGCCAGGGCCTCGCCTCCGCCGGCGACGCGGTAGAGGCCGGAGAGGGTGGTGGCCTTCATGCCCGGCATGTCGCCGTCGGCGTTGATGTGGACGAGCTTGGCCAGCTCGTCGTTGTCGATCACCGGGAAGGGGAGGGTGACGCTGCGGCAGGAGGCCGCGGTGGGCTCCAGCAGGTTGCCCTGGGGGCCGAGCGAGGACCGCAGGGAGGTGACGAGCTCCTCGCGGATGGCGTCCAGCGGCGGGTTGGTGACCTGCGCGAACAGCTGGGTGAAGTAGTCGAAGATCAGCCGCGGGCGGGTCGAGAGCGCGGCGATGGGCGAGTCGGTGCCCATGGAGCCGATGGGCTCGGCTCCGGTGCGGGCCATGGGGGCCAGCAGGACGCGCAGCTCCTCCTCGGTGTAGCCGAAGGTCTGCTGGCGACGGGTGACCGAGGCGTGGGTGTGGACGACGTGCTCGCGCTCGGGCAGGTCGCCCAGTTCGATGATCCCGGCGTCGAGCCACTCCTGGTAGGGGTGCTCGGCGGCGAGGGACGCCTTGATCTCGTCGTCCTCGACGATGCGGTGCTCGGCGGTGTCGACCAGGAACATGCGGCCGGGCTGGAGCCGGCCCTTGCGGACGACCCTGTCCTGGTCGATGTCGAGGACGCCGACCTCGGAGGAGAGGACGACCAGGCCGTCGTCGGTGACCCAGTAGCGGCCCGGGCGCAGGCCGTTGCGGTCCAGGACGGCGCCGACCTGGGTGCCGTCGGTGAAGGTGACGCAGGCCGGTCCGTCCCAGGGCTCCATCATCGTGGAGTGGTACTGGTAGAACGCCCGGCGGGCGGGGTCCATGGAGGGGTGGTTCTCCCACGCCTCGGGGACCATCATCAGCACCGCGTGGGGCAGCGAGCGGCCGCCGAGGTGGAGCAGCTCCAGAACCTCGTCGAAGGAGGCGGAGTCGGAGGCGTCCGGGGTGCAGACGGGGAAGATCCGCTCCAGGTCCCGGTCCCCGAACAGGTCGGAGACGAGCTGGGACTCGCGGGCGCGCATCCAGTTGCGGTTGCCGCGGACGGTGTTGATCTCGCCGTTGTGGGCGACGAAGCGGTAGGGGTGGGCCAGCGGCCAGGAGGGGAAGGTGTTGGTGGAGAACCGCGAGTGGACCAGGGCGATGGCGCTGGCGAAGCGGCGGTCGGACAGGTCGGGGAAGAAGGGCTCGAGCTGTCCGGTGGTGAGCATGCCCTTGTAGACGATGGTCCGCGCGGACAGTGAGGGGAAGTAGACGCCGGCCTCGCGCTCGGCGCGCTTGCGCAGCACGAACGCCTTGCGGTCCAGGGCGAGCCCGCTGCTGGTCCCGTCGGCGACGAAGAGCTGCCGGAAGACGGGCATGGTGGAGCGCGCGCCGTTGCCCAGCAGGTCGGGGGCGACGGGGACCTCGCGCCAGCCCAGGACGGTCAGGCCCTCCTCGGCGGCGATCGCCCCGATGGCCGAGACGGCCTCGTCGAGCTGTGTCCCGTCGGTCGGGAGGAAGGCGGTGCCCACGGCGTACGAGCCCGCCTCGGGGAGGTCGAAGCCGGCCGTCTCGCGGAAGAAGGCGTCCGGGACCTGGACCAGGATGCCCGCGCCGTCGCCGGAGTCGGGCTCGGAGCCGGTGGCGCCCCGGTGCTCGAGGTTGCGCAGGACGGTCAGGGCCTGCTCGACGAGCCGGTGGTCGGCCTCACCGGTGAGGGTGGCCACGAAGCCGACGCCGCAGGCGTCGTGCTCATCGCGCGGGTCGTACATTCCCTGCTTGGCAGGGTGGGCCGTCAGGGGCGCAGCACGCATCGGCTCTCCCGTCGTCATCGTGGCTGGTGTGCTCCCGGCCGGGGCCTGGGGAGCGGTGCCGAGGGACGACGCTGGCCCTCTGCTTGCTGGATAAATTTCCGTGCAGGTTACATGATGCGGCTTTTCCCGAGGTACGGACGCCTGGGTCCATCATGTGGACGCTGCGGTGGGGGTGAATCGGACGTACGGCGCGTTGCCCGCCGCATGGGTCCGGTGGCGCCGGCGACACTGCCAGAAGCGCTCGCTGTTCATTCCCGGCGGTGACACGCCTGAAACCACCGGGTAACACGGAAGCCGCCCGGGGCGGAGTGCAACGGGTCACACCCCGGCCGTCCTCGGGCCGCGGCCCCGCGGCCTCACCCCACGGCCACCCCGAACAGGGTACCCAGCCCGTAGGTGACGGCGGCGGCCGCGCCGCCCAGCAGCAGCTGCCGCAGTCCGCTGTACCACCAGGGCCGGGCGGTGATCCGCGCCACGGCCGCGCCGCACAGGAAGAGCCCCGTCAGCGCCACCGCCACCGCCGGCCACAGGGCGGTGGCCCCCAGCAGGTAGGGCAGCACCGGCAGCAGGGCGCCGACCGCGAAGGAGGCGAAGGAGGAGACGGCGGCGAGCATCGGGGACGGCAGCTCGCCCGGGGCCACGCCCAGCTCCTCGCGGGCGTGGGTCTCCAGGGCCTGCTCGGGGTCCTTCGACAGGTGCCGCGCGACCTCCTCGGCCAGCTCCTCCGGCAGCCCCCGGCCCCGGTACAGCCCGACCAGCTCGCGCCGCTCGTCCTCGGGGTTGCGGCTCAGCTCGCGCCGCTCCACCTCCAGCTCCGCCATGACCAGGTCCCGCTGGGAGGCCACCGAGGTGTACTCCCCGGCCGCCATGGAGAACGCCCCGGAGGCGAGTCCGGCCAGACCGGTGATGACGATCACCTGCCGGTCCGCGGCACCTCCCGCGACGCCCGTCATCAGGGCCAGGTTGGAGACCAGGCCGTCCATGGCGCCGAAGACCGCCGGGCGCAGCCAGCCGCCGCTCACGTCGCGGTGGGTGTGGTGGTCGGTGTGGGCCGAGCCGGGCTCCCCCGGCCTCAGCGTCGTCCCGGTGTCTTCCCCGGCCGTGGACGCCATGCGGTGCGGCCTCCTCTCCCCCGGTCCCGGGCTCGTTCCGTCCGTCCGGTCCGGGGCCGGTCCTTCGACCGTACGCCGACCGGGCGAGGGGCTGCCAGCAAGGAAGGCCGTACTAACCGGCGCGGGCGGGCCGGTGGTTCGCCCGGACGGCGGCCGGCCCCGGCGCGCGGGACGCGACCGGGGCCGGGGCCGGAGCGGAGGGGGAGGGCCCGGTTCAGTCGTCCGCGGAGGAGGGGCCGCCGTTGCGGGCGGGCCTGCGCGCGTCGGCGCCGCCGGAGCGCTCGCCGTCCCCGGCGCCCTCCCGCCGGTCGTTCCCGGCGTCCTCCGCCTCCCCGGCGTCCTCCGCCTCCTGCGGGACCGCGGGCCCCGGCTCCACCACGGCCTCACGGCCCGGACGGAGCCTGGCCGAGAGCAGGATGTAGACCACCGCTCCCAGGAACACCGCGATCGAGGTCCAGTTGTTCAGCCGCAGGCCGAGGATCTCGTGGGCCTCGTCGATCCGCAGGTACTCGATCCAGAAGCGGCCCGCCGTGTACGCCGCCACGTACAGGGCGAACGCCCGGCCGTGGCCGAGGGTGAAGCGGCGGTCCGCCCAGATCACCAGCAGGGCCACGCCCACGCACCACAGCGACTCGTACAGGAAGGTGGGGTGGAAGGTGCCGGTGTCGACGCCGTTGTCGATGCTGACGGCCCACGGCAGCTCGGTCGGACGCCCGTACAGCTCCTGGTTGAACCAGTTGCCCCAGCGGCCGACGGCCTGGGCCAGCGCGATGCCCGGCGCGATGGCGTCCGCGTAGGCGGGCAGCGGGATGCCCCGTCGGCGGCACCCGATCCAGGCGCCGACCGCACCGAGCGCGATCGCGCCCCAGATGCCGAGGCCGCCCTCCCAGATCTTGAAGGCGTCGACCCAGTCGCGGCCCGCGCCGAAGTAGAGCTGGTAGTCGGTGACGACGTGGTAGAGGCGGCCGCCGACCAGGCCGAAGGGCACCGCCCACACGGCGATGTCGGCGACCGTCCCGGGCTGCCCGCCGCGGGCGACCCAGCGCTTCCCGCCGAGCCAGACCGCGACGAACACGCCGATGATGATGCAGAACGCGTAGCCCCGCAGCGGGATCGGTCCGAGCACGATCTCGCCGGACGACGGGCTGGGGATGAAGGCAAGGGTGTCCATGGCTCCACGAACGCTACCGCGCCGGGCGCGGCGGACGGCGCCCGGTCCGGCAACGGGTCCGTAACGCACGCCCCGCCGGGGACCGCGCCCCGGCCGCCCCCGCCCGGGGGCGGCGACCGGCGGACGGCGGACGGCGTCCGGGGAGCCTCCGGGCATCCCCTCCGCGCCCCTTCACGGCCGTTTCGCCCCGGGGCGCTGCCGCTCGGCGCGGAACGACGACCGCTCGGCGCACGACGACCTACCGTTCGGCGCACGCATCCGGCGTTCGCCGCACACCGCGAACGGTGTCTTCACCCGGGGTGTGACGCACCTTACGTTCCCCGCATTCCTTGTTCCGCTCCCGTGCGTCGTGTCACATCGCGTCGTGTCGATGAAGGAGGCGGCAGTGTCCGCAGAACGTCCGCAACAAACCCTGGACCCCGCCGGGGAAGCGGAGGACCGCATGGTCGCCATGCACAGCGATCCGCGCTTCGAGAACCTCAGGCGCAGCCTGATGGCGTTCGTCCTCCCCATGAGCCTCGCCTTCCTGGCCTGGTACCTGCTGTACGTGCTGATGTCGGCCTACGCCCGTGGCGTGATGTCCACGGTCCTGTTCGGCGACGTCAACGTGGCGCTGGTGTTCGGGCTCCTCCAGTTCGCCAGCACCTTCGGCATCGCGATCCTGTACGCCCGCTACGCCGACCGGAAGGTGGACCCGCTCGCCGACGACCTGCGCGCCGAGCTGACCGGCGCGGGCGACGCGCGGAAGGGGGCAGGGGCATGACCGGCGCCTCGAACGTGTTCCTGGCCGCGGAGGTCAGCTCCAGCAGCCGCACCCTCACCATGCTGGTGTTCACCCTGATGATCGCCGTCACGCTCGGCGTCACCGTGTGGGCCGGGCGCCAGACCAAGTCGGCGGCCGACTTCCACTCCGGCGGCCGCGAGTTCACCGGCATGCAGAACGGGTTCGCCATCGGCAGCGACTACATGTCCGCCGCCTCGTTCCTGGGCATCGCGGGCATGATCTCGCTCTTCGGCTACGACGGCTTCCTGTACTCCATCGGCTTCCTCGTCGCCTGGCTGGTGGCCCTGCTGCTCGTCGCCGAGCTGCTGAGGAACTCCGGACGGTTCACGATGGCCGACGTGCTGTCGTACCGGATGCAGCAGCGTCCGGTGCGCACCGCCGCGGCCGTCTCCACGATCACCGTGTCCATCTTCTACCTGCTGGCCCAGATGGTGGGCGCCGGCGCGGTCGTCGCGCTCCTGCTGGGCATCAAGCCGGGCGAGACGTACCTGGGCATGGACGCGGACACCGCCAAGATCGTGGGCATCGTCGTCGTCGGCGTCCTGATGACCCTGTACGTCACCTTCGGCGGCATGAAGGGCACCACCTGGGTGCAGATCATCAAGGCCGCCATGCTGATGGGCGGCACCATCCTGCTGGCCGCCCTGGTGATGGCCGTCTACGGCTTCGACTTCGGCGCGCTGATGAGCGACGCCGCGAACGCCAGCGGCGCCGGGCAGTCCTTCCTGGAACCCGGCCTGCGGTACGGCGTCGAGGTGCCCGGCGACGCCCTGCAGACGATGTGGAACAAGCTCGACCTGATCAGCCTCGGGCTGGCGCTGGTGCTGGGCACCGCGGGCCTGCCGCACATCCTGATCCGCTTCTACACCGTCCCCGACTCCAAGGCCGCGCGGAAGTCCGTCAACTGGGGCATCGGCCTGATCGGCACCTTCTACCTGATGACCCTGATCCTGGGCTTCGGTGCGGCGGCCCTGGTGGGCAAGGAGGCCATCACGGCCCAGGACGCCTCCGGCAACACCGCCGCGCCCCAGCTGGCCAGGGAGGTGGGCGACCACTTCGGCGGCGAGCTCTTCGGCTCGGTGATGCTCGCCGTCATCGCGGCCGTCGCCTTCGCGGCGATCCTCTCCACGGTCGCCGGCCTCGTCATCGCCTCCTCCTCGTCCCTGGCGCACGACTTCTACAACAGCGTGGTGCGCAGGGGCCGGGCCTCGGAACGCGAGGAGATCAAGGTCGCCCGGCTGTCCGCGTTCGGCATCGGCGCGGCGTCGATCGTCCTGGCGATCTTCGCCCAGAGCCTCAACGTGGCCTTCCTGGTGGGTCTGGCCTTCGCCATCGCGGCCTCGGCCAACCTGCCGACCCTGCTGCTGAGCCTGTTCTGGAAGCGCTTCAACACCCGGGGCGCGCTCGCGGGCATCTACGGCGGCCTGATCGGCGCCGTCGGCCTGGTGATCTTCTCGCCGGTGTTCTCCGGCGCCGAGAACGCCCTCCTCCCGGGCATCGACATCGCCTGGTTCCCGCTGTCGAACCCGGGCCTGGTCTCCATACCGCTCGGTCTGCTGTGCGCGGTCGTCGGCACGCTGACGTCCGGCGAGAACAACCCGCGGCGCTTCGCCGAGCTCCAGGTGCGGGCCCTGACCGGGGCCGGCGCCGAGGGCGCGGCCCGGCACTGACCCCCACCGGGCCCGGCGGCGCGTCCGCCGGGCCCGCCGGGACCCCGGTGGCGGGTGTTTCTCCCCGGCGTGACCCCCCACGCACGGCGCCGGCCCCGCCACCGGGCCCGAGGACGCCCTGGGGTCCTCGGCGGCACCCCGCCGAAGGCTCCCCAGGGCGTCCGGCGCGTTGTACGGTCGGCCCGTGGTCTGGAGAGCGTGGTCGGGCAGTCGGCGCGGACGGGCGGGCCGGCCGGGACCGGCCGGGCCCGGGCCGTCCGGCGCCTTCGGCGTCCTGCGCGAGGCCCGGCTGATCGGCGCCGACCTCCGGGACGGGCTGCACGGCGACCGGACGCCGGCGGCCGCGCGCCGCATCCGGCGGCTGGTGGGCGCCGAGGCCGTCGTCCTGGCCGATCTGGACGGCCCCGTCGTCCGGCACGGAGCGCTCCCGGAGGGCACCGACCTGGAGGCCGTGCTCGCGCAGGTGTACGAGCACGGTGCCGCCTTCCGCAAGCCGCCGCTGTGCGCGGTCCCGCTGCTGGTGGCGGACGAGCTGACCGGCTGCCTGGTGGCCGCCTTCGCCCCCGGCGTCCGGACGCCCGGCGAGCGGGAGATGGCCGAGCTGGCGGAGATGGTGGCGCAGGCGCTGGACCACTCCGAGCTGCGCAGCGCCCGGGCCCGGATCGCGGCGGCGGACCTGCGGACCCTGCGGGCCCAGATCTCGCCGCACTTCGTGCACAACTCCCTGGCCGTCATCGCCGCGCACATCCGCAGCGACCCCGGCCGCGCCCGCCGGCTGCTCACCGACTTCGCCGACTACCTGCGCTACAGCTTCTCCACGGCGGGCGACTACGTCACCGTGGCCGCCGAGCTCCAGGCGACCCAGACCTACCTGGAGCTCCAGCGGGCCCGGTTCGACGACCGGATGGAGATCACCGTCCGGATGGCGCCGGAGGTGCTGCCCGTCGCCATTCCCTTCCTGGTCGTCCAGCCCATCGTGGAGAATGCGGTGCGACACGGTCTGGAGAAGAAGGCCGGGCCCGGGCACATCGGCGTCTCGGGGTTCGGCGAGGGCCCGCTGTGCGTCATCGAGATCGAGGACGACGGAGTGGGCATGGAGCCGGAACTCGCACGGGCGATCCTCGCCGGAGTCGGCCCCCCTGCCAGGAGCGTCGGTCTGGCCAACGTCGACCGGCGGCTGCGCACCGTCTACGGCCCGGAGTACGGGCTCGTCATCGAGACCGCGCCGGGCAGCGGCACCAAGGTGACGATCCGGGTGCCGAAGTTCATGCGAGGAGTGGTTGTGCAATGAACGGCTCACCGCGGTCCTTGCGGGTCCTCGTGGTCGAGGACGAGGCCTCCACCCGCGAGGAGCTGGCCGAGTTCCTCGGCGACGTCCCCGAGGTCGACGAGGTGTACACCGCCGAGAGCGGCACCCGGGCCGTGCAGCTGCTGGGCGCGGCGGCCTTCGACGCGGTCTTCCTGGACATCTCCATGCCCGGTCTGGACGGGATGGACGTGGCCCGGGTGATCGGCCGGCTCTCGGCACCGCCCTCCATCGTCTTCGTCACCGCCTCGGAGTCGCACGCCATCGAGGCGTTCGGCGTCGGCGCGGTGGACTACCTGCTCAAGCCGATCCGGCCCGAGCGGCTGGCGGAGTCGGTCTCGCGGGTGGCGGCCGCGCGCCGGGCGGCCGCCGGCGACGGCGGCGGGCCGGGCGAGCCGCGCGACGAACTGGCGGTCGTCCAGATCGACCACGGCCGGCGGACGGTGTTCGTGCGGCGCGACGACGTGCAGTTCGTGGAGGCGCACGGCGACTACATACGGCTGCACACCGCGCAGGGCACGCACCTGATCCGGCTGTCGCTGTCGTACCTGGAGGAGATCTGGGCGCCGGCGGGCTTCGTGCGGGTGCACCGGGGCTACCTGGTGGCGGTGGGCTGGGTGCACGACCTGCGGGTCACCAGCTCCTCGGGCCTGGTGGCGTGCACACCGGCCGGCGACGTGCCGGTCAGCCGGCGCCACGCGCGGAGCCTGAAGGAGCAGCTGCTGGAGGCGGCCCGCAGCGGGCAGCTGGGCCGGGCGGCCCGGTGAGCCGCCCGGTCGGCCGGCCGATGGGGCTCCCGGTGGGGCGCCCGGCGAAGGGGGCCCAGCCCGGCGGCACCCGCCGGGCGAAGGTCACCAGTCCGCAGACCCGGCTCGCCCTGGCCCGGGGCCACCGCCGCCATCCGCAGCTGCTGCCGCTGCCGGCGCCGGCGGACGCCGAGGCCGCCCGCGCCGTCTTCGCGGCGCAGCGCCGCACAGCCCTGCGGACGGCGGCGCTGCTGGGCGCGGTGCTGTTCGGGACCAGCGGGACGATCGCGGCGCTGCCCGTGCTGGACCGGCTCTCCGTGGCGGGCGTCCCGGTGTCGTGGCTGGTGCTCGCCGTCGCCACCTACCCGGTGCTGCTGGCGCTCGCCGTCTGCCACGTGCGGCGCGCCGAGCGGGCGGAGGACCGCGCCGGTCCGGGAGGCGGACCGTGACCGGCCTGACGGCGATCGGGCTGGTGCTGGCCGCCAGCCTGGCCATCGGCCTCTACGGCGTCCACGCCGCGCGCACCAGCCCGGACTTCCTGGTCGCCTCGCGCCGCGTCTCCCCCGGCTGGAACGCCATGGCGATCGCCGGGGAGTACGTCTCGGCGGCCTCGGTGCTGGGGCTGGCCGGGCTGATGCTCAAGGACGGCATCGGGGCGATGTGGTACGCCGTCGGCTTCACGGCGGGGTACGTGGCGGTGGCGGCGCTGGTGGCCGGGCCGATGCGGCGCTCGGGGGCGTTCACGGTGCCGGACTTCGCCGAGTACCGGCTGGGGTCGCCGACGATCCGCAGGCTGTGCGGGGTGATCGTACTGGTGATCATGCTGCTGTACCTGGTGCCGCAGTTCAAGGGCGCCGGGGTGGTCCTGCACCTGGTCAGCGGCACCCCGTACTGGGTGGGCGTGGTGCTGGCCGGGCTGGTGGTGAGCGCCTCGATCGCGGTGGGCGGGATGCGGTCGGCGACGTACGTCCAGGCCTTCCACTACCTGGTCAAGCTGGTGTTCATCGCGGTGCCGGCGGTCTACCTGGTGGTCCACGTCGGCCCCGGCACCCGCGCGGAGGCGCTGCGGCCGGCCGGCGCGCACGGCCCGGGGGCCGCCGAGTGGAGCCGTCCGCTCGTCGACATCGAGGGGGCGGGGCTGCCGCTGCTGTCCACCTGGTCGGTGCTGCTGGCGACCACGCTGGGGGCGATCGGGCTGCCGCACGTGATCATGCGGTTCCACACCAGCCCCACGGCCCGGGCCGCCCGCCGGGTGGCGGTGACGGTCATCGGGCTGCTGGGGCTGTTCTACCTCTTCCCGGCGGTGTACGGGCTGCTGGGGCGGGTGCTGACCCCGCAGCTGGTGCACAGCAACGCCACCGACACCGTCTCGGTGGTGCTGCCGGGGACGGCGGTGCAGGGGACGCTGGGCAGCGTGCTGACCGCCCTGGTGGCCACCGGGGCGTTCGCGGCGTTCCTGTCCACCTCCTCCGGGCTGCTGCTGGCGCTGGCCGGCGGGCTCTCCCACGACCTGTTCGGGGGCGGGGTGGCCCGGCTGCGCGCGGCGGTGGCGGCGGGCGCGGCGGTGGCGGTGCTGCTGTCGCTGCCGGCCGAGCACCTGGACATCAACGTCGTGGTGGGCTGGGCCTTCGCGGTGGCGGCGTCCACGTTCTGCCCGCTGCTGGTGCTGGGCATCTGGTGGACCCGGCTGACGGTGGCGGGCGCGGCGGCCGGACTGGCCACCGGGGCGGTCACGGCGACGGGGGCGGCGGTGCTGTCGGCGGTCACACAGCCGGCGTCGCCGTGGCTGACGGTGCTGCTGGCCCAGCCGGCGTCGTGGACGGTGCCCCTGGCGTTCCTGACGATGGTCGCCGTCTCGCTGCGGGGCACCCCGGCCGACTGGTCCGAGCGGGCGGTGCTGCGGCTGCACGCGCCCTGAGGGGCAGGGGCGGCGGCCGGGAGCCCGGGGCGCGCGACCGGTGCCGCACGCCCCGGGTCCGGTGTTCCCGGCGGAGCCGGCTCAGCGGCCGGGCCGCCGCACGCCCCCGGCCAGTTCGCCCGCGAGCGAGCGGACCGCGGCCAGGCCCCCGTCCAGGTCGCCGCTGTGGTCCAGCAGGCGCTTGACGAAGGCCGAGCCGACGATCACTCCGTCGGCGAAGGAGGCCACCTCGGCGGCCTGGTCGGCGTTGGAGACGCCCAGGCCGACGCAGACCGGCAGGTCGGTGGTGGCGCGGGTGCGGCGCACCAGGTCCTCCGCCTCCCGGCCCACCGACTCGCGGGTGCCGGTGACACCCATCAGGGAGGCGGCGTAGACGAAGCCGCTGCCCGCCGCGGTGATCTTCGCCAGCCGCTCGTCGCGGCTGCTGGGCGCCACCACGAAGACGGTGGCCAGGCCGTGCTGCTCGGCGGCCTTGCGCCAGGCCTCGGACTCCTCCACCGGCAGGTCGGGCAGGATGCAGCCCGCGCCGCCGGCCTCGGCCAGCTCGGCGGCGAAGCGCTCGGCGCCGTAGCGGTCGACGGGGTTCCAGTAGGTCATGCACAGCACCGGCGCGCCGGTGGCGGCGTGGGTCTCGCGCACGGTCCGCAGCACGTCGGCGATGCGCACCCCGCCGCGCAGGGCGATGTCGTCGGCGGTCTGGATGACCGGGCCGTCCAGCACCGGGTCGCTGTGGGGCAGCCCGACCTCGACGATGTCGCAGCCGCCCTCCAGCAGGGCCGTGCAGGCGGCGATGCCGCCGTCGACGGTGGGGAAGCCGGCGGGCAGGTAGCCCACGAGCGCGGCCCGCCCCTCGTCCCTCGCCGCCGCCAGGACGCGTCCCAGCAGCTCCGCTCGTCCCGCCATCACTCGGCCCCCTTCGCGGTGTCGGTGCCGCCGGGGGCGTCGTCGTAGAGCCCGAAGTAGCGTGCGGCGGTGTCCATGTCCTTGTCGCCCCGGCCGGAGAGGTTCACCAGCAGCAGCGCGTCCGGGCCCAGCTCCCGGCCCACCTCCAGGGCGCCGGCCAGCGCGTGGGCGCTCTCGATGGCCGGGATGATGCCCTCGGTCTCCGACAGCAGGCGCAGCGCCCGCATCGCCTCGTCGTCGGTGACCGGGCGGTACTCGCCGCGGCCGATGTCCTTGAGGTAGGAGTGCTCGGGCCCGATGCCGGGGTAGTCCAGCCCGGCCGAGATGGAGTACGGCTCGGTGATCTGCCCCTCGTCGTCCTGGAGGACGTAGGAGCGCGAGCCGTGCAGGATGCCGGGCTCGCCGGCGGTCAGCGTGGCGGCGTGCTCCCCGGAGTCCACGCCGTGCCCGGCGGCCTCCAGGCCGATCAGGCGCACGGAGGTGTCGGGCAGGAAGGCGTGGAACAGGCCGATGGCGTTGGAGCCGCCGCCGACGCAGGCCAGCGCCGCGTCCGGCAGCCGCCCGGTGCGCTCCAGGATCTGCCGGCGGGCCTCGACGCCGATGACGCGGTGGAAGTCGCGCACCAGCGCCGGGAAGGGGTGGGGGCCGGCGACGGTGCCGAAGAGGTAGTGGGTGCGGTCCACGTTGGCGACCCAGTCGCGGAACGCCTCGTTGATGGCGTCCTTCAGCGTCCGGCTGCCGGAGGTGACGGGGACGACCTCGGCGCCCAGCATCCGCATCCGGGCGACGTTGAGGGCCTGGCGCTGGGTGTCGATCTCGCCCATGTAGATCGTGCACTCCAGGCCGAACAGGGCGCAGGCGGTCGCGGTGGCGACGCCGTGCTGGCCCGCGCCGGTCTCGGCGATGACGCGGGTCTTGCCCATCCGCCGGGTCAGCAGGGCCTGCCCCAGCACGTTGTTGATCTTGTGTGAGCCGGTGTGGTTGAGGTCCTCGCGCTTGAGGAAGACCCGGGCGCCGCCGGCGTGCTCGGCGAAGCGCCGCACCTCCGTCAGCGGGCTGGGCCGGCCGGTGTAGTGGACGAGCAGGTCCTCCAGCTCGGCGGCGAAGGACGGGTCGGCCTTGGCCTTGTCGTACTCGGCGGCCACCTCGTCCACGGCGGCGACCAGCGCCTCCGGGATGAACTTGCCGCCGAAGGCGCCGAAGTAGCCCTCGGCTGTCGGCACCCGGCCCTCGGGGTCGGGAACGAAGAGGTCGGTAGGCATCCGACGTGCTCCTTGTCGGGGCGCTCGCCCCGGAGAAGGGGTGGTCAGGGAAGGGGACGCCCTCCGCCCCGGCCGCGGGGCGGACGGGGTGCGGGCGGGGACGGAGCTGCCGCGGCACGCCGCCCGGGGAGGCGGCCCGGCCCGCCGCGCTCCGCGCGGCCGGGGCGGTCAGGCGCCGGGAGCGGAGGCGGCGGTGCGGCCGGTGCGCACGGCCCCGGCGCGCCATCGCCTTCCGTCGACCTGGCCCGGTTCGCAGCCGATGTGGTAGCGCACGCGCCGTCCCAGCACCCGGCGCGCGGGCGCGCGGCAGCCGCGCGGGCGGCAGCCGCGGGCCAGGCGGGCGCTCAGGGGCATCGGCGTCGTCCTCCGCTCGTCTTCCGTCCGCTCCCGCTCAGTTCCCGCTCTGCCGCAGGGCGGGATGGGTGCCGGCGGCGACCAGGTCGGCCACGGCCGCCTTCGGGTCCCTGCCGGTGACCAGCGACTCCCCGACGAGCACGGCGTCGGCGCCCTCGTTGGCGTAGGCGATCAGGTCGTGCGGGCCGCGCACGCCCGACTCGGCGACCTTCACGATGCCCTCGGGGATCTCGGGGGCGACGCGGGCGAAGGTGCCGCGGTCGACCTCCAGGGTCTTGAGGTTGCGGGCGTTGACGCCGATGATCTTGGCCCCGGCGTCGACGGCGCGCTCGACCTCGTCCTCGTCGTGCACCTCGACCAGCGGGGTGAGCCCGATCGACTCGGCCCGCTCCACCAGGGACACCAGGGCCTCCTGGTCGAGGGCGGCGACGATCAGCAGGGCGAGGTCGGCGCCGTGCGCCCGCGCCTCCCACAGCTGGTAGGAGGTGACGATGAAGTCCTTGCGCAGGACGGGGAGGTCCACGCGCTCGCGCACGGCCTCCAGGTCGGCCAGCGAGCCGCCGAAGCGCCGCTGCTCGGTGAGGACCGAGATCACCGCTGCGCCGCCCGCCTCGTAGTCGGCGGCGAGCCCGGCCGGATCCGCGATGGCGGCCAGCGCTCCCTTGGAGGGGCTGGACCGCTTGACCTCGCAGATGACCCTGACGCCGTCGCCCTTGAGCGCGGCCACGCCGTCGCGCGCCCGCGGCGCCCCGGCCGCACGCTCCTTGAGCTCGTCGAGGCTGACACGCGCCTGCCGCTCGGCGAGGTCCGCACGGACCCCGTCGATGATCTCGTCGAGCACACTCACGCGAGCGGCCCCCTTCCTGGCTGGCTCGGTCCCTGCGCCGGGCGCGGGGCTGGTCTGGCACGCGGTGGTGCACTGCGATGGTATCCGGCCCGGGACTCCGGGCCCTCATCCGGGCGGCACGGTCCCACATACCGGGCGGTAGCCCCGCCCCCTGCCGGGGGCGGGGGGCGGCCGAGCAACGGAAGAGGCGCGGTGCCGGCGTCCGGCACCGCGCCCGGTCGAGTCGCCCCCGGACGGCTCCGCTACGCCTCCGCCCGCTCCTTGGTCTGGTCGAGGCGGCGGCCCTGCTGCTCGGGCTGCCCCATGCCCATCGAGCGCATCACCAGACCGACGACGCCACCGAGGAGGGTGATGGCCACACCGGCCCAGAAGCCCACCGGCTCGGCCATCACCGTGAAGGCCGAGGCCACGCAGAAGCCGATGAACGCGATGGTGACGCCGGTCCAGGCGGCAGGGGTGTGTCCGTGGTTGTTGCCCGCCATTGAGTGCTCCTCGTAGGTCCGATCTGGGCTCGCTCAGCGGCCATTGTGTCAGGGACGTTTTCCGGTTCTGCCGGTGGTGGGGTCCTCGCCCCGGTCCAGGGCCCTCCACAGTTCCTCGGGGCGTTCCGGGTCGGCGGCGGAACCCCGCGGACCCGCGCTCCGGGAGGCGCCCGCGCGCTCGTGGCGGCCCGACATCGCGGGCCAGTGGCGGCCGTGACGCAGCGCCAGCAGCCCGGCCGCCAGCAGCAGCAGCCCGCCGAACGCGGCCGCGTAGGGCCACACGCCGTAGGAGACGCCCTCGACCGTTCCCCGCGCCAGACCGCTGGCCCTGGACGCCTCCGCCTCCAGCGCGCCCCGGTCGCCCGCGCCCAGCAGCGCCGCGAGGGCGGCGCCGGCGCCGCACAGCGACAGCAGGGCGGCCACGAGCGTGCGGCCGGCCCGGCGGACGGCGAAGACGGCGACCAGCGCGGCCAGGCCGACCAGCGCCAGCGCGCTGGGCACCCCGGTCACCTCGCCGCCCGTGGCCTGCACCGGGAGCTCCCCCTGGGGCAGGACGGCGGTCGCCTCGCCCCAGACCCGTCCGGAGGCCACCAGGACGGTGGCGGCGCCGAGCGCGCCCGCGGCCAGGGCCGCGGCCAGGGCGCGCCGGTGGGCCGCGGCGCCGTCTGCGGCGCCCTCTGCGGGGGCGTCCGGGCCGGGGGTGGCGGGGGTCGCGGAAGTCACCCTTCCACGCTACCCCCGAGGTGTCCGGCGGTGCGCACCGCCCTGAGCACCGCCGCCGCCTTGTTGCGGCACTCGGCGTCCTCCGCCGCGGGGTCGGAGTCGGCCACGACCCCGGCGCCCGCCTGGACGTAGGCCGTTCCGTCGCGCAGCAGCGCGGTGCGGATGGCGATGGCGGTGTCGGCGTCCCCGGCGAAGTCCAGGTAGCCGATGCAGCCGCCGTACAGGCCGCGCCGGGTGGGCTCCAGCTCCTCGATGATCTGCATCGCGCGGGGCTTGGGGGCGCCCGAGAGCGTGCCGGCCGGGAAGCAGGCGGTCAGCGCGTCGAAGGCGGTGCGGCCCTCGGCCAGGCGTCCGGTCACCGTGGAGACGATGTGCATCACGTGGCTGTAGCGCTCGACCGACATGAAGTCCACGACCTCGACGCTGCCGGGTTCGCAGACCCGGCCCAGGTCGTTGCGGCCCAGGTCGACGAGCATCAGGTGCTCGGCGCGCTCCTTGGGGTCGGCCAGCAGCTCCTCGGCGAGCACGGCGTCGTCCTGCGGGGTCGCGCCGCGCGGGCGGGTGCCGGCGATGGGGTGCATCATGGCGCGCCCGTCCTCGACCTTCACCAGCGCCTCGGGGCTGGAGCCGACGACGTCGAAGCCGTCGAAGCGCAGCAGGTACATGTAGGGGCTGGGGTTGGTGGCGCGCAGCACCCGGTAGACGTCCAGCGCGCCCGCCGGGCAGGGCGCCTCGAACCGCTGCGAGGGCACCACCTGGAACGCCTCGCCCGCGCGGATGCGCTCCTTGACGTCCTCCACGGCCTCCCGGTACTCCCTCCCGCCCCACAGGGCGGTGTACTCGGGCAGCTCGGACGGCGGCAGGGGGACCGCGCCGGCGGGCGCGGGGCGGCCGAGGTCGGCGGTCATGGCGTCCAGGCGCCGCACCGCGTCGGCGTACGCCTCGTCCACCCCGGTGTCGAGGTCGTTGTGGTTGATGGCGTTGGCGATCAGCAGCACCGTGCCGTCGCGGTGGTCGAGGACCGCGAGGTCGGAGGTGAGCATCATGGTCAGCTCGGGCAGCGCCAGGTCGTCGCGGGCGCTGTCGCCGATGCGCTCCAGACGCCGCACGATGTCGTAGCCGAGGTAGCCCACCATGCCGCCGGTGAAGGGCGGCAGGTCGGCGCTGCGGTGCAGGTCGCGGGGGGTGTGCAGGGCCTCGACGGTGGCCCGCAGCGCCGCCAGGGGGTCGCCGTCGGCGGGGACGCCGACCGGCGGGGTGCCCAGCCAGTGGGCCTGCCCGTCGCGCACGGTGAGCGTGGCGGAGGTGCGCACGCCCACGAAGGAGTAGCGCGACCAGGTGCGCCCGTTCTCGGCGGACTCCAGCAGGAAGGTGCCGGGGCGCTCGGCGGCGAGCTTGCGGTAGAGCGCGATGGGGGTGTCGCCGTCGGCCAGCAGGCGGCGGGTGACGGGGATGACGCGGCGGTCCTTGGCCAGGGTGCGGAAGGTCTCCAGGTCCACGGCGGTGTGCGGGGCGGTCACGCCGGGCCCCCGTTCCCGCGGGGCCCGCCGTCCGCGGCGTCCGCGCCGTCCCCGGGCCCCGCGGCGTCCGCGGCGGGGCCGCCCAGCGGGATCTCCCCGGCGTCGAAGCAGGTGCGGTCCCCGGTGTGGCAGGCGGCGCCCACCTGGTCGACCTTGACCAGGACGGTGTCGCCGTCGCAGTCCAGCGCCACGGACTTCACGTGCTGGACGTGGCCGGAGGTGTCGCCCTTGACCCAGTACTCGCGGCGGCTGCGGCTCCAGTAGGTGCAGCGGCCGGTGGTGAGGGTGCGGTGCAGCGCCTCGTCGTCCATCCAGCCCAGCATCAGCACCTCTCCGGTGTCGTACTGCTGGGCGACGGCGGGCACCAGGCCGTCGGGGGTGCGCTTGAGGCGGGCGGCCACGGCTGGATCGAGTGGGGATCGGGGCATGGGGCCATTGTGCCGCCGGCGCGGGGCGCGCCGCGACGGCGTCCGGGGGGCGGACGGCCCGCCGGGGCCGGCCGGGCGCCCGCCGGCGGCCCGGAGGCGGTGCCGGCGGTTGCCCGGCTGTGTCAGTGCTGTGACGTACCCGGCGCACCGCGTGTCGGTGCGGTGCGGCATCCTTTCGCCATGAGTTATCCACCGCCGCCGAACGGCGCGCACAACCCCGGCCCCGGCGGCGGTTTCGGTCCGCCCCAGGGCTTCGGTCCCCCCGAGCAGCCGGGCCCGCCCGCGGGCGGTTACGGCTACCCCGGCCCGGCTCCCGGCTACGGGTACCCCGGTCCGGCCGGGGCCCCCGGCGCCGGCGGCCCCGGCGGCCCCGGCGGTTACGGCGGCCCCGGCGGCTACGGTCCCGGCGGTCCCGGCCCCTACCCTCCCCCGCCGGGCGGAGGCGGCGGGGGCAACGGTGGGAAGGTCGCCGCGATCATCATCGCCGCGGTGCTGGTGGCCGGTCTGATCGTCGGCGGCGTGCTCTTCCTGGCCGACGGCGACGAGGGGAGGGAGCACCGGGCCGATCCGGGCTCCACCCCCAGCGCCACCCCCGGGTCCGGGGAGTCCCCCGAGGCGTCCCCCGGGGAGAGCCGGGAGCCGACCGGGCCGCCGAGTCCGGACATACCCTCGCCCGACGCGTCCCCGGACGTGTCGGTGGACCCGGACGAGACCATCGAGTACGTGGTGCTGGAGCCCGGCACCTGCTTCGACCACCCGTCCCTGAGCAGTGACGTCACCGAGGTCGAGGAGCTGTCCTGCGACGGGCCGCACGACGCCGAGGTGATCTCCAACCGCACGCTCACCGGCGACTTCGCCACCACCGAGGAGCTCCAGGACGAGGTGCTGGAGATGTGCCGGCAGGACGCGGAGAAGCGGATGAAGCGGATCACGGACGGCAGGACGTACTACTCCTACGTGCTCTACCCGACGCTGACGACGTACCGGTTCAACGGCAAGGACCAGGTCTCCTGCTCCCTGACGCTCAGCAACCGGCAGGACGGGACGGAGCTGGGGGCGCCGCTGCCGGGCTGACCGGAGGCGGTGCGTGGCGCGTGGCGTGGGCCGCCGGACGGCCGTAGGCTGGCCGCATGTCGACCCACGCCCGGCGCGAACGCCTTCTGCTGGCCGATCTGTTGGAGAGTTGCGGACCCGAGGCGCCCACCCTGTGCGACGGGTGGCGGACCAGGGACCTCGCCGCCCATCTCGTGGTGCGCGAACGCCGCGCCGACGCGGCCGGCGGGATACTGGTCAAGGCCCTCCAGCCCCGACTGGAGCGCGTGCAGCAGGAGTTCGCCTCCAAACCGTACGAGGAACTGCTCCAGCTCATCCGCACCGGACCGCCGCGGGTGTCGCCCTTCGCCCTCAAGCAGGTCGACGAGGCCGCCAACACCGTGGAGTTCTTCCTGCACGGCGAGGACGTGCGCCGCGCCCGCGAGGACTGGACGCCGCGCACGATCGACCCGGTCTTCGCCGACGTGCTCTGGCGGCGGCTGGAGACCTCGGCCCGCGTGTACGGGCGCCGCTGCCCGGTGGGCCTGGTGCTGCGCCGCCCCAACGGCCAGGTGGTGGTGGCCCGCAAGGGCACCCCGGTCGTCACCGTCGAAGGGGAACCCGCCGAGCTGCTCGTCTTCGTCTCCGGCCGTCAGGCCGCGGCGCGGGTGGAGCTGGAGGGCGACGAGAAGGCCGTGGCGCGCGTCCGCGAGGCCGACCTGGGCCTGTGAGGCGGTGCCCGGTGGGCCGGCGGCCGCCCGCCGCCGGCCCTCCGGCCTGCCCCCTCCTCCCGGCGGCCGCCGCCGTCAGCTCCCCAGCCCCGCCTCCCGCGCCCGGGCGGCGGCCGCCATCCGGTCGGTCACCTGGAGCTTGGCGAAGATGTGGGAGATGTGGTTGCGGACCGTCTTGTCGGACAGGACCAGCTCCCGCGCTATGCGGCGGTTGCCGTAGCCGCGGGCCAGCAGGTCGAGCACCTGACGCTCCCGGTTGGTGAGCTGCGGGAAGGCGGCCCGGCCGGGCATGTCGTGGACGGCCGAGAAGTAGTCGCCCAGCCGGTCGGCGACGAACGGGCTGAACACCGCCCCGCCGTCCGCGACCGTGCGCACCGCCCTCAGCAGCTCCTCGCGGGGTGCCCCCTTGGCGACGTAGCCGCGGGCCCCGGCGCGGAGCGCCGATATCACCGCGTCGTCCTCCTCCCGGGCCGAGACCATCAGCACCCGGGGCGGGGCGCAGACGGCCCCCGCGGCGCCCTCCGGCGGAGCGGTGATCCGCCGGGTGGCCTCGGTGCCGGGGCAGTCGGGCAGCCCGAGGTCCATCAGGACCACGTCCGCGGCCACCGCTCCCCCGCGCAGCGTCCGCACGGCCTCCTCCCCCGTGGCGGCCTCTCCCACGACGTCCATGTCGTCCACGCTCTCCACCGCGTGCCGCGTCCCGGCCCGGAACATGGGGTGGTCGTCGACGAGGAAGACCCTGATCGTCACGAGCGCCTCCGCCCCGCCGGTGCGGCCGCGGCCCTCCCGGCGGGGCGCCGGCCGCCGGACGGGGGCCGGCCGGGGCGGCACGCTCCGGCGTTCCCTTCGCACAAGAAAACCCCCGCTCCCCGGCGGAAGAACGGAGCGCCGTGTTTTCCGGTCGCCTCCGGCCGCATCCGCGCCGTTTCGGAGAGGGCGCGGGAGGGCGGTCTCGTTTTCGGTTCAAGCGCTTTCCGGACCGTCCGTCGATCCGGCGTTCCGTCCCCCGACCGCGCTTCCCGGCGTACGAGCCGTCCGGTCGCACGGCTCCCCGGCGTCGCCATGAAAGTCCCCCCAATTCCTCTGAGTCTCGAACATTAATACAGTTGCTCCTGTTTCCGGAGGGATGTATTCGGCCACCGGCGAGCGGCGCCGATCAGTCATTTCCCACCGCCGTCACACTGGGTCCCCGCGTGACAGCGGCATGTGACGGGTGGTCGGGAGGTAGGGAAAGTGGCGAAAAATGATGGGTATTGATGCGGCACGGCCGCCACCCGCCCGTCCTTTTCACCTCGCCCTCACCCGGCCCTTCACCGTCCTGGCCGGGACTTTCCGGGACTCCGCTCCCACGAAACCGGGACATCCGGCCTCCTACGTTGAGGGGGTCCGGAGTGATCCGGCGCCCGTCCGGGCGACGGATTCCGGCGCCCGTCCAGCGACAGCCGCTCTCCGCCCCGCCCCTCCCGAAGGGAAATCCCATGGCGCGCGAGGCCGAACGACGAAATATTCCACGGACACCCCCGGCACCCCCGGGATCGGCGGCGGAAGCCGCCCCGGCCGCACCCCCCGGACGCCCCCTTCGAATAGCGGGCCGCCCCGGCGGGGAAACCGGAGGCACCGCCGGCCCGGCGCGGAACTCCCGCGCCTTTGCCCCACCACTCGCCGGAACGTCGTCCGGCGCCTTTTCCCCGCCCTTTTCCACCGGTGGCAACCGCAACGCCCCGCTGCCGGGCGACCGGTGGGGGAAGGGGGCGTCGTGACGGCGTGGGGTGCATACGGCGGCCAGGGCGCCGTCGGCGTGTGGCTGGTGGGGGCCCGCGGCTCGGTGGGGGTCACCACGATCGCCGGCACGGCGGCGCTGTGCGCGGGGCTGGTACCGCCCACCGGATGCGTCACGGCGCGGCGCGAGTTCTCCTCGCTGGAGCTGCCCCGCTTCGACGAGTTGGTCTTCGGCGGGCACGACATCGCACCGACCGGGCTGCTGGAGCGCGCCGAGCGGCTCGCCGACGAAGGCGTCATGCCGCCCGGTCTGCCCCGGCTGGTGCGCGACGGCCTGCTGGCGGCCGAGGAGGAGGTGCGCCCCGGCGTCGCCGGCACCGGCCCCGGGCCCGGCGGCCGCAGCGGGCGGCCGCCCGGCCAGGAGGAGGCGATCCGCCGCCTGACCGACGACATCCTCTCGTTCCGGCGGCGGCTGGCCCTGGAGCGCGTCGTCGTGGTCAACGTCGCCCCGCCGGGCCCCGCCGTCCCGCCACGCCCCGCCCACGCCTCGCTGTCCGCGCTGCGGCAGGCCCTGGCCGCCGGGGAACGGGTCCTGCCCGACGGCGCCCTGTACGCCTGCGCCGCGCTGCGGGCCGACTGCTCCTACGTGGACCTCGCCCCGCCCCCCGGCGGGGAACTGCCGGTCCTGGCCGAACTGGCCGTCGAGCGGGGCCTGCCGTACGCGGGCGGCGAGGGCGGAAGCGGCGGGGCGCTGCTGAGGTCGGCGCTGGACCCGGTGCTGGCCCACCGGGCCCTGGACGTGCGCTCCTGGTCCGGCGGCCGGGTCCGCGGCGGGCGGCGGACCGCCCGGGAGCAGGTGAGCTTCGAGGGGTTCCTGGGCGCCCGGATGGCCCTGCGGTTCAGCCTGCAGGGCTGCGAGTCCGCCCTGACCGCCCCCCTGGTCCTGGACCTGGCCCGGCTGATGGCGCTGGCCGACCGGGCCGGCGTCCGGGGGCCGGTGCCCGAACTGTCGTTCTTCTTCGGCGGCCCCGCCCCCGATGCCCCCGACGGCCGCGAAGGGCCCCTGGAGGAACGGTACGCGGCGCTGGTCGACTGGGCGCACGGTCTGAGCGTGCCCGTGTGACACCGCCCCGCGGGAGGCGGGCGGACACCGCCCGAGGCGGCGCCGGCGGGACGGCGGCCGGACCCGTCCCGGCGGCGCCGCGGGCGGCGTCCGCCCTGCGCCGGGGCGTCAGCGCACCGGGTGGCCGGCCTCCCGCAGGGCCTCCTTGACCTGGCCGATGCGCAGGTCCCCGAAGTGGAAGACGCTCGCGGCCAGCACCGCGTCGGCGCCCGCCGCCACCGCCGGGGGGAAGTCGGACGTCCGCCCCGCGCCCCCGGAGGCGATCACCGGGATGGTGACGTGCTTGCGGACGGCCCCGATCATGGCGAGGTCGTAGCCGTCCTTGGTCCCGTCGGCGTCCATGGAGTTCAGCAGGATCTCCCCGGCGCCCAGTTCGGCGGCCCGGTGCGCCCACTCCACCGCGTCGATGCCCGTGCCGCGGCGGCCGCCGTGGGTGGTGACCTCGAAGCCGGACGGCGTCACCGTGCCCTCCGGGCAGCGGCGGGCGTCCACCGACAGCACCAGCACCTGGCTGCCGAAGCGCTCGGAGACCTCCCGGATCAGCTCCGGACGGGCGATGGCCGCGGTGTTGACGCCCACCTTGTCGGCGCCGGCGCGCAGCAGCCGGTCCACGTCCTCGGCGGTGCGCACGCCGCCGCCGACGGTCAGCGGGATGAAGACCTGCTCGGCGGTGCGGCGCACCACGTCGTAGGTGGTCTCGCGGTTCCCGGAGGAGGCGGTGATGTCGAGGAAGGTCAGCTCGTCGGCACCCTCGGCGTCGTACACCTTGGCCATCTCGACCGGGTCGCCGGCGTCGCGCAGGTTCTGGAAGTTGACCCCCTTGACGACCCGGCCGCCGTCCACGTCCAGGCAGGGGATGACTCGTACGGCCAGGGACACTTAGGGGCGCTCCTTCGTGGTGCGGAAGGCTTCGATCTCGACCTCGACCAGCACGCGCGAGTCGACGAAGCCGGAGACGACGACGAGCGTGGCGACGGGGCGCACGGACCCGAAGACCTCGCGGTGGGCCCGTCCCACCTCCTCCACGTCGCGCGCGTGGGTCACGTACATGCGGGTGCGCACGACCGAGGAGACGTCCAGCCCGAACGGCTCCAGCGCGGCCAGCGCGTTGCCGAAGGCCGTCCTGGCCTGGACGTACGGATCCCCCTCGCCCTGCACGACGCCGCCGACCAGCGGCATCGTGCCGGCGACGACGACCCGGTCGCCGGCCGCGACGGCCCGCGAGAAGCCGATGGTCTCCTCCCACGGGCTGTCGGACCGGACCCGCTCGACCGGCGCGCGCCCTCCCCCCACCGGATCCGTCATCGGGACACGGCCTCCAGGGCCTCCTCCAGGGTGAAGGCCTTGGCGTAGAGGGCCTTGCCCACGATGGCGCCCTCGACGCCCTCGGGCACCAGGGAGGCGATGGCGCGCAGGTCGTCCAGGGAGGAGACGCCCCCGGAGGCGACGACCGGGCGGTCGGTGGCGGCGCAGACGTTCCTCAGCAGCTCCAGGTTGGGCCCCTGCAGGGTGCCGTCCTTGGCGATGTCGGTGACGACGTAGCGGGCGCAGCCCTCGGAGTTCAGGCGCTCGAGCGTCTCGTAGAGGTCGCCGCCGTCGCGGGTCCAGCCGCGGCCGCGCAGGGTGGTGCCGCGGACGTCCAGGCCGACGGCGATCCTGTCGCCGTGCTCGGCGATGGCCTTGGCGACCCACTCGGGGCTCTCCAGGGCGGCGGTGCCCAGGTTGACGCGGGTGCAGCCGGTGGCCAGGGCGGCGGCCAGCGAGGCGTCGTCGCGGATGCCGCCGGAGAGCTCGACCTTGATCTCCATGGCGCGGACGACCTCGGTGATCCGCTCGCGGTTGTCGCCGGTGCCGAAGGCGGCGTCCAGGTCCACCAGGTGCAGCCACTCGGCCCCTGCCCGCTGCCAGGCCAGGGCGGCGTCCAGTGGGTCGCCGTAGGAGGTCTCGGTGCCGGACTCGCCGTGGACGAGGCGGACGGCCTGCCCGTCGCGGACGTCGACGGCGGGGAGGAGTTCGAGGCGGTGGGTGCTCATCGGGTGGCGGTCCTCGGTACTGGGGGGCGGGGGTCGGGGGCGGTGTCCGGGGCGCCCGGGTCCGGTGTCCGGCCGGCGGCCGGTGCTCCGGACCCGGACCGGGCCGGCTAGAGGGTGCCGATCCAGTTGGCCAGCAGTTGCGCGCCGGCGTCGCCGGACTTCTCCGGGTGGAACTGGGTGGCCCACAGGGGGCCGTTCTCCACGGCGGCGACGAAACGCCCGCCGTGGGTGGCCCAGGTGACCTTGGGAGCGGGCATGGCGGGGTTGGTGGCCTCCAGCTCCCACTCGTGCACGGCGTAGGAGTGCACGAAGTAGTAGCGGGCGTCGGCGGGCAGCCCCGCGAACAGCTTCGAGTCGCCGGGTGCCTCGACGGTGTTCCAGCCCATGTGCGGCACGACGTCCGCCGTGAGCGGCCCGACGGTGCCGGGCCACTCGGCCAGCCCCTCGGCCTCCACCCCGTGCTCGATGCCCCGGCCGAAGAGGATCTGCATGCCGACGCAGATGCCCATCACCGGGCGGCCGCCGGCCAGCCGGCGCTCGACGACCCAGTCGCCGCGGGCCTCGCGCAGCCCCTTCATGCAGGCGGCGAAGGCACCGACGCCGGGGACGAGCAGGCCGTCGGCGTCCATGGCCGCGCCGTAGTCGCGGGTGATCTCCACGTCCGCGCCGGCCCGGGCCAGGGCGCGCTCGGCGGAGCGCACGTTGCCGAAGCCGTAGTCGAAGACGACGACCTTCTTCCTCTCCGTCATGACCACACCTCCAGGCGCAGGACTCCGGCGAGCAGCGCCAGGAACGCCCCGACGCCGAGCAGCGTGATGACGCCCCTGGGCATCCCCTGCTTCCAGAAGGAGACCGCGCCGCCGAGGAGGAAGAGCCCCACGAAGATCAACAGGGTCGAGACACCGTTCACAGCGCACCCTTGGTGGAGGGGATGCCCGTCTGGCGCGGGTCGATCTCGCTGGCGTAGCGCAGGGCCCGGGCGAGCGCCTTGAACTGGCACTCCACGATGTGGTGCGCGTTGCGCCCGTAGGGCACGTGGACGTGCAGCGCGATCTGGGCCTGGGCCACGAACGACTCCAGGATGTGCCGGGTCATGGTGGTGTCGTAGGCGCCGATCATCGGCGCCATGTTCTCCGGCTCGGTGTGCACCAGGTACGGGCGGCCCGACAGGTCCACGGTCACCTGGGCGAGGGACTCGTCCAGGGGCACCGAGGCGTTGGCGAAGCGGACGATGCCGCGCTTGTCGCCGAGGGCCTGCCGGAAGGCGGCGCCCAGCGCCAGCGAGCTGTCCTCGATGGTGTGGTGGCTGTCGATGTGCAGGTCGCCCTCGGTCTTGACCGTGAGGTCGAACAGCCCGTGGCGGCCGAGCTGGTCGAGCATGTGGTCGTAGAAGCCGACCCCGGTCGACACGTCGACCTTCCCGGTGCCGTCGAGGTCGATCTCGACGAGGACGGAGGTCTCCTTGGTGGTGCGCTCCACGCGTCCCACGCGGCTCATCTGTCGTTCTCCTTCAGTACTGCGCGCATCGCGTCGAGGAACGCGTCGTTCTCGGCCGGGGTGCCCGCGGTGACCCGCAGCCGGCCCGGTACTCCGTTGTCCCGGACCAGCACGCCCCGCTCCAGCAGGGCCTGCCACACGGCATGGGCACCGCCGGGGCCGTCGAAGCGCCCGAACTGCACGAAGTTGGCGTCGGACTCGGTGACCTCGCAGCCCATGGCGCGCAGCTCGGTCACCAGGCGGTCCCGTTCGGTCTTCAGCTGCTCCACGTAACCGAGCAGCGTGTCGGTGTGTTCCAGCGCGGCGAGCGCGGTGGCCTGGGTGACGGCGGACAGGTGGTACGGCAGGCGCACCAGCTGGACGGCGTCGACGACGGCCGGGGCGGCGGCCAGGTAGCCCAGCCGCAGTCCGGCGGCGCCGAACGCCTTGGACATGGTCCGCGAGACCACCAGGCCCGGGCGGCCGTCGATCAGGGGCAGCAGCGAGGGCCGGTGGCTGAACTCGCCGTACGCCTCGTCGACGACGACCAGCGAGGGCCGGGCCGCCTGCGCCGCCTCGTACAGGGCCAGCACGATGTCGGCCTCGACGGCCGTGCCGGTGGGGTTGTTGGGCGAGCAGACGAAGACCACGTGCGGCCGGTGCTCGGCGATGGCCGCCCGCGCCGCCGCCACGTCGATGCGGAAGTCGTCGGTGCGCGGCCCGGAGACCCAGCCGGTGCCGGTGCCGCGGGCGATCAGGGCGTGCATCGAGTACGAGGGGTCGAAGCCGATCGCGGTGCGGCCGGGGCCGCCGAACGCCTGGAGGAGCTGCTGGAGCACCTCGTTGGAGCCGTTGGCGGCCCAGACGTTCTCCGCGGTGACCTCGTACCCGGTGGTGCGGCTCAGGTAGCGGGCCAGCCCGGCGCGCAGCTCGACGGCGTCGCGGTCGGGGTAGCGGTTGAGGCCCCGGGCGGCCTCGGCGACGCGCTCGGCGATGCGGGCCACCAGCGGCTCGGGCAGCGGGTAGGGGTTCTCGTTGGTGTTCAGGCGTACGGGGACGTCGAGCTGCGGCGCCCCGTAGGGGGACTTGCCGCGCAGCTCGTCCCGGATGGGCAGGTCGTCGATGCCGGTCACTTTCCCTCGGGCACCTTCCAGTCGAACCTCGCCTTGAGGGCCGCCCCGTGTGCGGGCAGGTCCTCGGCCTCCGCCAGGGTGACGACGTGGTGGGCGACGTCGGCCAGGGCGTCGCGGGTGTAGTCCACGACGTGGATGCCGCGCAGGAACGACTGCACGGACAGGCCGGAGGAGTGGCAGGCGCAGCCGCCGGTGGGCAGCACGTGGTTGGAGCCGGCGCAGTAGTCGCCGAGGGAGACGGGGGCCCAGGGGCCGACGAAGACCGCTCCGGCGTTGCGGACCCGGGCGGCGACCCCGGCGGCGTCCTCGGTCTGGATCTCCAGGTGCTCGGCGGCGTAGGCGTCCACCACGGCCAGGCCCTGGTCCAGGTCGTCCACCAGGATGGTGCCGGACTGCCGTCCGGCCAGCGCCTCGGCGATGCGCTCCTGGTGCTTGGTCGAGGCCAGCTGGGAGGTCAGCTCGGCGTCGACCGCGTCGGCCAGTGCCTCGGAGGGGGTGACCAGGACGGCCGCGGCCAGGGTGTCGTGCTCGGCCTGGCTGATCAGGTCGGCGGCGACGTGCCGGGCGTCGGCGGTGTCGTCGGCGAGGATCGCGATCTCGGTGGGACCGGCCTCGGAGTCGATGCCGATGCGGCCCTTGAGCAGGCGCTTGGCGGCGGCGACCCAGATGTTGCCGGGGCCGGTGACCAGCTGGACGGGGGCGCACTCCTCGGTGCCGTAGGCGAACATGGCGATGGCCTGGGCGCCGCCGGCGGCGTACACCTCGTCCACGCCCAGCAGGGCGCAGGCGGCCAGGATCGTGGGGTGCGGCAGTCCGCCGAACTCCTTCTGCGGGGGCGAGGCGACGGCCAGCGAGCCGACCTCGGCCTCCTGCGCGGGCACCACGTTCATCACCACGGACGACGGGTAGACCGCCCGCCCGCCGGGCACGTACAGGCCCACCCGCTCCACCGGCACCCAGCGCTCGGTGACGGTGCCGCCGGGCACGACGCGGACGGTGGAGTCGGTGCGCCGCTGGTCGCGGTGGACGATCCGGGCGCGGCGGATGGACTCCTCCAGCGCCGCGCGCACCGCCGGCTCCAGATCCGCCAGGGCCTTCTCCAGCGCCTCGGCCGGGACCCGCACCCGGTCGGTCCGCACGCCGTCGAAGCGCTCGTTGTACTCGATCACCGCCGCGGTGCCGCGATGGTGCACGGCGTCGCAGATCGGCCGCACCTTCTCCAGGGCGGCCTCGACGTCCAGTTCGGCTCGGGGCAGCAGGTCCCTGTCGACTCCGGCGGCGGCGAGGTCGCGGCCGCGCAGGTCGAGTCGGGTCATGGATACGGATCGAAGCACGTGTCCCAGTGTCTCAGACGCGATCGCGTGCCCGCCCCCGCGTATCGGTGCGTGATACGGAAGCGACCGCAGGGGGCATCCTGCTGTCAGTGGTGACCGGTAGCGTCGGAGTCATCACACAGAGGCATCTGTGACTTGGGGGAACGAGTCGTGAGCGAACCCATGGAGAACGGGGACCCGCCCCCGGGACTGCGGCTGACCACCGCGGAGTGGGGCATGTGGCAGGCGTTCCGCAACGGCAGCGAGCACGACCTGCGCTCGGGCGAGCCGGAGCTGGACGACCCCAACGGGGAGCACGAGTGGGGCCCGCACCGCACGGTGCGGGCCCGGGTGATCGCCCTGCTCCTGCTGCACGGCCCGCCGCCGCTGCTCGGGCGTGTCGCGTCCCTGCAGCTGACCGGCGCCTACATCGCCGGGCGGCTGGACCTGTCCGGCGGGACGGTGGAGCCGTACTTCGAGTTCCGGCAGTGCCGCTTCGAGCAGGAGGTGCTGCTGCACGAGTGCCGGATGATCACGGCCCGGATGGTCGACTGCCACATACCCCGGCTGGAGGCCGCCCGGATGAGCACCGAGGGCGATCTCCACCTGCCGCGCTGCACCATCCCCGGGGGCGTGCGGCTGACGGACGCCTCCATCGGCACGGACCTGATGTTGAACGAGATGACGGTCGGCAGCGGACGCCGGCCCCGGTCGTTCTCGGCCGACGGCATCCAGATCGCGCAGGACCTCCAGGCCAGTCTGGTGCTGGCGACCGGCGAGGTGAGCCTGCGCGGCGCGGAGATAGGCGGCTCGCTGTTCATGTACGGCAGCGTCCTGCGCAACCACAACGGGCAGTACGCGCTGTACGCCCCGCAGATGACCGTGGAGCACTTCGCGCACTTCGCCTCCTCCGGGCCGCGCGAGCTGCCGGTCGTGCACGGCACCACCCCGCCGGACGGCACCGCCTGGCCGCCGCCGGACGAGCACAGCCACATGGCGCGGCGGAGCAAGCGGTTCGAGTGCACGGGCGGGATGAAGCTGGACGACGGCAGGTTCGGCGACTCCCTGGTGCTGGACGGGGCCCGGTTCGTGCTGGAGCGCGACCAGGAGGTGTCGCTGCGCCGCATCCAGACGCCGGAGCTGTGCTTCACGCCCGAGCGGCCGGCCGGCGGCCGGGTGGTGCTGGCGGGGGCGACGGTGGACAACCTGGTCGACCGGGTGGAGAGCTGGCCGGTGGGCGAGGGCCTGTGGATGGCGGGGTTCACCTACCAGAACCTCATTCCCCGCGGGCCGTTCAGCCTCGCCCAGCGCCTGGAGTGGCTGGCGACGGCGACGCCGGAGTACGCACCGGAGCCGTACGAGCAGTTGGCGGCGGTGATGCGCAGCAGCGGGGAGGACGCGGACGCACGGGCCGTCCTGCTGGCCAAGCAGCGCCGCCGCCGCGAGACGCTCCCGCCGGCCGCCAAGCTCTGGGGATACCTGCAGGACTGGACGGTCGCCTACGGCTACCGGCCCGGCCAGGCCGCCCTGTGGATGGCGGTGCTGTGGGCCTCGGGCACGCTGTCCTTCGCCCGGAACCCGCCGGATCCGCTCAAGCCCGGCGAGTCGCCGCACTGGAACGCGGCGCTGTACGTCCTGGACCTGCTGCTGCCGGTGATCGACCTGGGCCAGGACACCCACTGGAAACCCGCGGGGGCCCACCAGTGGGCGGCCACGGCGCTGATCCTGCTCGGCTGGGTGCTGGCCACCACGGTCGCCGCGGGTGCCACCAGGCTGCTGCGGCGGCAGTGAGACGGCTGTGAGGCGGCAGTGGAGCCGTGTCCCCGTCCCCGCACGCCGCGCCCCCGCCCAAGCCCCCCGCCGCGGGGAGGTGGTGCGGCGCAGCCGGGCGGAGTCCGCGGCGGCGAAGGGGGCGACCGGCCCGCGCCGGCACGGCCGATGGCCTTAGGCTGCCGGGTGTGAGCATCACGCGCCTACCGATCTTCCCCCTCAACACCGTGCTGTTCCCGGGGCTGGTACTGCCGCTGAACGTCTTCGAGCAGCGCTACCGGGCGCTGGTGCGCGACCTGCTGAAGATCCCGGAGGACGCGCCCCGCCGCTTCGGGGTGGTCGCCATCCGGGACGGCCGCGAGGTGGCGCCCACCGCCGTCGGCATGCCCGATCCCACGGGGCCCTCCGCGGTGGGGCCGACGGCGGGCTTCGGCCCGGATCCGATGCGGGCCTTCCACTCGGTGGGCTGCGTCGCCGACGCCTCGTCCATCCGCGAGCGCTCCGGCGGGGACGGCAGCGACGGGGACGACGGGGACGACGGCCCCGGGAAGGGCGACGGCTACGAGGTGCTCGCCACCGGCACCACCCGCTTCCGGCTGCTGTCCGTCGACACCTCGGGTCCGTACCTGGTGGGCGAGGTCGAGGAGCTGCCGGAGGACGGCGGCGAGGGCGCGGGCGCCCTGGCCGCCGGGGTGCTGCGCGCCTTCCGCGGCTACCAGAAGCAGCTCGCCGGCGCCCGGGAGCGGACCCTGGCCGGCGTCCAGGAGCTGCCGGACGACCCGTCGGTGGTGTCGTACCTGGTCGCGGCCGCGACCGTGCTGGACACCCCGACCAAGCAGCGGCTCCTGCAGGCCCCGGACACCGCCACCCGGCTGGCCGAGGAGCTGAAAATCCTGCGGCGCGAGACGGCGCTGATCGGTAGGCTCCCGTCGGTCCCGGCCGCGGAGCTCACCCGGATGCCGACCAGCCCCAACTGACCGGCCCCCGGCGGCACCGCGGCCCGGCTCCGGCGGACGCGAACGAGCACGGCGGGCCGGGGCGGACGGCACAGTCGGCACCACCAGGACGAGGCAGGACGAGCGTGGCCAGGAAGAAGCAGAAGTCCGGCTCCGGCGGCACCCCCGCGACCGTGGCCGCCGCGAAGGCGGGCATCCCCTTCACCCTGCACTCCTACGAGCACGATCCGGCGGCCCCCTCCTACGGCGAGGAGGCCGCCGAGGCGCTCGGAGTCGACCCGGGGCAGGTCTTCAAGACGCTCGTCGCCGAGGTCGACGGCGCGCTGACCGTCGCGGTCGTCCCCGTCTCCGGGTCGCTGGACCTCAAGGCGCTGGCGGCGGCGGTGGGCGGCAAGCGGGCCGCGATGGCGGACCCGGCCGCCGCCGAGCGCACCACGGGGTACGTGCGCGGCGGCATCTCACCGCTGGGCCAGCGCAAGGCGCTGCCGACGGTGGTGGACGCCTCCGCCGAGCGGCACGGGACGATCTGCGTCTCGGCCGGGCGCCGGGGCCTGGAGATCGAGCTGGCGCCCGCGGACCTGGTGAAGCTCACCGGTGCGGTGACCGCCCCGATCGCCCGGCACTAGCCGGCCGCCGGGCGCTTCCGGCCGCGTCCCGCGGGAGGTGCCGGGGCTCAGGCCCTGCCGGCGTCCTCCCCGCCGGCCCGCGGTGCCGGCCCCCAGCCGGGGTGGACGGGCCGGGCGGCCTCCTCCGGTGCGGGATCCCGGGGGCCGAACATCCCGGTGAGCGCCAGGTGCGCCGCGAGCGCGGCGAACGGCCAGACCAGCAGCGCGCCCTTGGCCCGCAGCCCCAGCGGCCCGTCGAAGACCTCCCCCTCGCCCGCCTCCTCGGCGCGGGCGGCCAGGTCCTGTCCGGGGCCGAGCCAGACGCCCAGCCGCCAGGCCAGCACCGAGCCCAGCACCGCGCCGGCCGCCAGGCCGATCGCCACGCCGACGCCGCCCCGGCGCCGGGCGAGGAAGACGGCGGCACCGCTCAGCGCGCCGAAGCCCAGGGCGAGCAGCACGAAGGTGCCGTCGGCGCCGGCGGCCTCCTCGCCCTCGGAGTTCCTCAGGTAGACGGCCGTGCCGTCGGAGACGACCGGCACCCGGGGGGCGAGCCAGAGCCACAGCAGTCCCAGCACCACTCCGGCGGCCGTCAGGACCGCCGCCACCCGCAGGGCGTCGGCCGCCTCGCGCGCGACCTCGGCCCGTCCGGCGGCCTCCGCCGCCTTGCCGTCCCCGCCGCCGGGGGGCGTCCCCCACGGGTCGAAGGGGCTGTCCGGCCGCGACGGGCCGTCGTGCGGGGAGGAAGGCGTCGGTGCGGTCACGCTGCCATCGTGCCAGGTCCGGCTCCGGGCCGGGCGGGGGGCCCGGCCGGTGTCCCGCCCGGCCCGGTTCCGTCAGCGGACGGCGGCCCGGCGGTACGCCCAGGTGGCGGCGGCCAGCGCGGCGGCCCCGACGGCGGCGCACACCCCGAGGTCGACGGCGACCGAGCCCCACGGCGGTTCTGGCCCCAGCGCGGCGGCCAGGGCCTCCACGCCGTACGTCGAGGGCAGCAGGTCCCGCAGCAGCCGCACCGGCCCGGGCAGGGCGCCGCCCGGGAGCACGCCCAGCAGCAGCGCGGCCGACATGCCCAGCTGCCCGCAGAGGGTGGCGAGCTCCTGGCGGGGCGCCAGCAGCCCGAGGGCCGCGCCGAGCCCGGCGAGGGCGGCGCCGGCCAGCGGCACCACGGCCGCCAGCACCCACAGCCCGCCCATCGGCAGTCCGTACAGCAGCGAGCCGGCCACGGCGGTGACCGCCACTCCGGGCACCGTGAAGGAGGCGTAGGCGGCGGCCGCCCCCAGGACCACCGCGGCGGGCGGTACCGGCAGGGTGGCGTAGTGGTCCAGGCCGCCGGAGGCGCGCAGCTGCCCGAAGTACTGGGCGAGGAGGTTGAGCGCGACGAAGGCGACCACCAGCACGCTGGAGCCGGCCACCACCGCCCGTGCCTCGTCGCCGGGCCCGCCGTCCACGACCCCGCGCATCAGGACCATGATCCCGATCGACTGGAAGGTCGCCACGAACAGCAGCGGGATGCGGGCCACCCGCGCCCGGGACAGCTGCGCCCGGTAGACGGCGGCCAGGGAGGGCCACAGGGCGGCGCCCGGGGCCAGTGGCGCCGCCGCGGCGCCGCCGGACCGCTCCCCGGTGCCGGACCCGCCGCTCCTGCCGTTCCGGGCCCCTGCGGACTCCCCGGCCCCTCCGGGGCCTTCCGCCTTCCGGGCTCCCGCCGTGGCGGTGCTCACGCCTTCACCAGACCTTCCGTGTGTCCGCCGAGCGCCAGGTAGACGTCCTCCAGGGTCGGCGTGGCGAGTGTGAAGTCGTCCAGGGCGGCGAACGCGGGCCCGCCGGTGACGGCCGCGACGGCGGCGCGCGCCTCCTGGGGGGAGAGCCGCAGCGTCCAGCGGCGTCCCGAGGTCGCCGCGGACCGGCGCAGGGCGGCGACCTCGGGGACCTCCGTCGGGGCCCGGTCGCGCCACACCAGCTCCAGCCGCACGTCCTCGCCGACCGCGGCCTTCAGTCCGGCGGGGGTGTCGCAGGCGATGGCCCGGCCGCGGTCCATCACCGCCACCCGGTCCAGCACCAGCTCGGCCTCGAGGACGTTGTGGGTCACCAGGACCACGGTGGCGCCGCGCTCGGCCCGCCGCCGGTCGACCGCGGCCCACACCGCGCGCCGCGCCACCGGGTCCATGCCGGTGGTCGGCTCGTCCAGCACCAGCAGGGGACGCTCCCCCACCAGGGCCGCCGCCACGCAGGCCAGCCGCCGCTGGCCGCCGGAGAGCCGCTTGAGGGGGCGGTCGGCCAGGGGGCCCAGTCCCAGCTCCTCCAGGACGGCGTCGCGCTCGCGCCGGGCCGCGGCGGCGTCCAGGCCGCGCAGCCGCCCGGTGGTCTCGGCGGCCACCGCCACGGTCAGTTCGTCCAGCGCGGTGGACTCCTGCCCGAGGTAGGACAGCAGCCGGGCCGCGCGCCGGGGGTGGCGCACCAGGTCGTGGCCGAGGACGTCGACCCGCCCGGAGTCGGGCCGCAGCAGCCCGGTGAGCTGCCGCACCAGGGTGGACTTCCCGGCGCCGTTGGGGCCGAGGAGCCCGAAGACCTCACCGCGCCGGACGGTCAGGCTGACGCCGTCGCTGGCCCGTACCGCCGGGGTGGCGGGGGCGCCGCGCCGCCCGCGGCGGGCGGGGTAGGTCTTGACCAGGTCGCGGACGCGCACGGCCTCCTCCGCCGGCGCGTCCCCGTCGCCTTCCGCGCCGTCCGCCGCGCCCTGCGCCGCCTGCCACGTGCCCGTGCTCACAAGCTACGAGGGTACGCGCCCGCGGTGGCGTCACTCGCCGGTGGGTGCGCGTTCCCCCGCGGTCCGGGCGTCGACCTCGCGCCAGAAACCGGCGCGGATCGCGTAGCGGTCGCGTTCGTCGATCTGGTCGTCCTTGTGGGCCAGCAGGCCGAAGCGGGCCGCGTAGCGCAGCAGCTCGCCGTCGATGCGGTGCGGGACGCGCGGGTACTCGGCGGACAGGGCCCGCAGGTGGGCGGGGTCGGTCAGCCGCTGGACCCAGCGGCGGGCGAAGACCTGGCCGACCTCGAAGGGGTCGCCGCTGACGGTGGTGATGTCCTCCTCGCGGTCCGCCCAGCGCTGCTCGGCGGTGGTGAGCTGGGCGAGCGTGGGCAGGGTCGCGGCCTCGGGGGACTCGGCCGGGGACCCGCGGTCGACCCAGCCCCGGTCGGAGGACCAGCGCAGGGTGGCGCCCGCGGGGGGAGCGGCGTGGTGCGGGTGGCCTGAGTGGCCCGGGTGGTGGGCGCCGGGGCGGCCGAGCCCGGCCAGGTCCTTGGGGGTGGGCACACCCCTGCCGGTGCCGTTGTCGCCGGGGCGCGGCTCCTCCTCGCCGGCCGGCGGGGCGGGGACGGCCGAGCGGGTGGCGTCCTCCGCCGCGGCGGGGGGTCCGGGGGCGGTCCCGTCCGGCGGACGCTGCCCGCCCGTACCCGCGCCGGTCCCGTTCGCGCCGGGGGGCGGGGTCCCTCCGGCGGGGGCGGAGGAGGGCTCGGGCAGCGGGGCGGAGAGGATCGCGGCGATCTCGGGCCGGGTGTCGGGCTGGGGCGGGCAGACGCCGGTGACCTCCCGGGCGCGGACGGCGCGGGTGATCCAGCCGCGGTCCAGGACGCGCCGCTCGTCGGCCTCGGCGACCAGGTCCTCGGACTGGTTGTAGTCCCCGTCGGCGGCCTGCACGGCCCACAGGTGGACGGCCACGCCGTGCTCCTTGGCGGACATCAGGCCGGGCAGCAGGTCCCCGTCGCCGGTGACCAGCACGATGTCGGAACAGGCCCGGTTGCGCGCCAGTTCGGTCAGTTCGGCGTGCATGGCGGCGTCCACGCCCTTCTGGGCCCACCGCCCCTCGCTGCGCGTGAGCGCGCCGAGCCGCACGGTCACGCGCGGCATCACCCGCAGCCGCCGGTGCTCGGGCTGGGGCACCCGGTCGGGGGCGCCGTCGAACCAGTAGATGCGCAGCAGTCGGCAGCCGGTGTCCTCCTCGGCGCGCTCGCGCAGCCCCTGGACGAGCACGGAGTGGTCGACGGTGATCCGGGACCGGGCGGGCTCCCCCGCCAGAAGGCTCGCGGCGGCCCCCAGGAGGTATCCGGCGTCCACCAGGACGACGCAGCGGTCCACGTTCCACCCACTCTCGGTACGACCGGCACGGCCGGCGCGGTCGCCGCGGCCGGACGGTGTCCCGTGCGACTGCGGTCCGCGTCCCTCGGGCCTGTTCCTTCGGATCTGGTTCGAGTCTGCCCGACCGCAGGGGGCTTATCGCCCCCGGGCCCGATCCTCGGCGTGGCGGGCGGCCGGTGTCCACCGCGCGCCGGCCGCCCGCGGGGGCGGGGGCGGCTGCGGCCGCGGCGCCCGGTCCGAAGGCCCCGGCGACTCAGGGTAATTGATCGAAATGCGGCTTCTGTCGGCTCGTGCGAGGCTGAGCACGGCCCATCGCTTCGAGGTCCGTACAGGAGGAGATCATGGGCAAGCGCAAGAAGGACGAACGCCGTCAGCAGCACGACAGCGGCCTCTCCGCCCGGTCCGGGGAGGAGCCGAGGAGCACCGCGGAGGCACGGCCGGCGGCCCCGGCCAGCCCCGCGGACGTGGCCCGCAAGCACCGCAGGCGGTTCGGCCACAACTGACCGGCCGCCGCCCGGATCCCGCGTCCGCGGTTCCCGGCCCTGGCCGCGGCACGGGGGCGGCACGGGCGCCCCGTCAGGCCGGGCGCCCGCCGCACGGGCGGCGCGGTCCCCCGGCGCACACCGCGCCGGGGGACCGCGCCGCATCCGGGTTCGTCAGCCCGCCAGGCAGGACGGGCCGAGCAGCGCCTTGAGGTCGCCGAACAGGGCCGGGTCCGCGGTGACCCGGTGCCGGTCCAGGCGCAGCACCGTCGTCTTGCGGCCGCCCTGGAGCTTGACCCGCACCTCCGTGGAGCCGCGGTGGTGGGTGAGCACCTCGCCCAGCCTCTCCACCAGCGGCGGGGTCACCTTGACCGCGGGGATGGTGATGGTGACGGGCGCGTCGGAGGCGGCGTCCGACAGGTCGGGGACCATCAGCTCCATGGCGACCAGCCTGGGCACGTCCTCGCGCTTGTCCAGCCGCCCCTTGACGAAGACCACCGCGTCCTCCACCAGCTGGGTGGAGACCAGCTGGTAGGTGGCGGGGAAGAACATGCAGTCGATCGAACCCGCCAGGTCCTCGACGGTGGCGATCGCCCAGGCGTTGCCCTGCTTGGTCATCTTCCGCTGGAGGCCGGAGATGATGCCGCCGATGGTGACGATCGACCCGTCGGAGAAGTCGCCGCCGGTGAGCTGGGAGATCGCCGCGTCGGTCTTGTCGGCCAGCACGTGCTCCAGCCCGAACAGCGGGTGGTCGGAGACGTAGAGGCCGAGCATCTCCCGCTCCTGGGCCAGCAGGTAGCTCTTGTCCCACTCCTCGGCGGGGAACTCCACGTCCATCCCGAAGCCCGGACCGCTGTCGGCGGAGTCGTCGCCCATCCCGCCGAACAGGTCGAACTGCCCCTCCGCCTCCTTCCGCTTGACCTGCACCACGTTGTCGATCATCGACTCGAAGTGCGCGGTCAGCCCCTTGCGGGTGTGGCCCAGCTCGTCGAAGGCGCCGGCCTTGATCAGGGACTCGACGGTGCGCTTGTTGCAGACCACCGCGTCGACCTTGTCGAGGAAGTCCGGGAAGGAGGTGTACTTCCCCTTGGCCCGGCGGCAGGCGACGATGGAGTCCACCACGTTCTGGCCGACGTTGCGCACCGCCGTCAGCCCGAAGACGATCACGTCGTCGCCGCGCGGGGTGAAGTTCGCCTCGGACTCGTTGACGTCCGGCGGCAGCACCCTGATGCCCATGCGGCGGCACTCGTTGAGGTAGACCGCCGACTTGTCCTTGTCGTCGCGGACCGAGGTCAGCAGGGCGGCCATGTACTCGGCCGGGTAGTTGGCCTTGAGGTAGGCCGTCCAGTACGAGACCAGTCCGTACGCCGAGGAGTGCGCCTTGTTGAAGGCGTACCCGGCGAAGGGCACCAGCACGTCCCACACGGCCTGGATGGCCTCGTCGGAGTAGCCCTTCTCGCGGGCGCCCTTCTGGAAGTTGACGAACTCGGCGTCCAGGACCTCCTTCTTCTTCTTGCCCATCGCCCGGCGCAGCAGGTCGGCCTGGCCCAGGCTGTAGCCCGCGAGGACCTGGGCGGCCTTCTGCACCTGCTCCTGGTAGACGATCAGGCCGTAGGTGACGTCGAGGACCTCCCGGAGCGGCTCCTCCAGCTCCGGGTGGATCGGCGTGATCTCCTGCTGCCCGTTCTTGCGCAGCGCGTAGTTGATGTGGGAGTTCATGCCCATCGGGCCGGGCCGGTACAGGGCCGAGACCGCGGAGATGTCCTCGAAGTTGTCGGGCTTCATCATGCGCAGCAGGGAGCGCATGGGGCCGCCGTCGAACTGGAAGACGCCCAGGGTCTCGCCGCGCTGCAGCAGCTCGAAGGTCTTGGGGTCGTCCAGCGGGAGGTCGAGCAGCTTGATGTCGACGCCCTTGTTGGCCTTCACCAGCTTGACGGCGTCGTCCATGATCGTGAGGTTGCGCAGGCCCAGGAAGTCCATCTTCAGCAGGCCCAGCGACTCGCAGGTGGGGTAGTCCCACTGGGTCACCACCGCGCCGTCGTTCTTGGGGCTGAAGACCGGCACGTGGTCGACCAGCCGCTCGCTGGACATGATCACGCCCGCCGCGTGCACGCCCATCTGCCGCACCAGGCCCTCGATGCCGCGCGCGGTGTCGATGACCTTCTTCACGTCCGGCTCGTTCTCGTACATCGAGCGGACCTCGGCCGCCTCGCTGTAGCGGGGGTGCTGGGGGTCGGTGATGCCCGACAGCGGGATGCCCTTGCCCAGGACGTCGGCGGGCATCGCCTTGGTGATGCGGTCGCCCATGGCGTACGGGTAGCCCAGCACGCGGGCGGAGTCCTTGATCGCGGCCTTCGCCTTGATCGTGCCGTAGGTGCCGATCTGGGCGACCTTGTCGGCGCCGTACTTCTCGGTCACGTAGCGGATGACCTCGCCGCGCCTGCGCTCGTCGAAGTCGATGTCGACGTCGGGCATGGAGACGCGCTCGGGGTTGAGGAACCGCTCGAAGATCAGCCCGTGCTCGATCGGGTCGAGGTCGGTGATGCCCATGGCGTACGCCACGATCGAGCCCGCCGCCGAGCCCCGGCCGGGGCCGACGGCGATGCCGTTGTTCTTGGCCCACATGATGAAGTCGGCGACGACGAGGAAGTAGCCGGGGAACCCCATCTCGACGATGACGTCCATCTCGTAGTCGGCCTGCTTCTGCCGGTCCTCGGGGATGCCGCCCGGGTACCGGCGCTGCATGCCGCGCCGGACCTCCTCGCGGAACCAGGACTCCTCGGTGTGCCCCTCGGGGACGGGGAAGCGGGGCATCAGGTCCCGCTTCTCGAACCAGCCGGCGGTGTCGACCTGCTCGGCCACCAGCAGGGTGTTGCGGCAGCCCTCCTGCCAGGCGTCGGAGGAGTCGATGGCGTACATCTCCTCCGTGGACTTCAGGTAGTAGCCCGCGCCGTCGAACCGGAAGCGGTCGGGGTCGGAGAGGTTCTTGCCGGTCTGGACGCACAGCAGCGCGTCGTGGGCCTCGGCCTCGTGCGCGTAGGTGTAGTGGCTGTCGTTGGTGACCAGCGGCGGGATGCCCAGCTTCTTCCCGATCTCCAGCAGGCCGTCGCGGACCCGGCGCTCGATCTCGATGCCGTGGTCCATCAGCTCCAGGAAGTAGCGGCCCTTGCCGAAGATGTCCTGGTAGTCGGCGGCCGCCTGGAGGGCCTCGTCGAACTGGCCGAGCCGCAGCCGGGTCTGCACCTCGCCCGAGGGGCAGCCGGTGGAGGCGATCAGCCCCTCGGAGAACTCGGCGATCATCTCCCTGTCGGTGCGGGGCCACTTGACGAAGAAGCCCTCCATGTACGCGTCCGAGGAGAGCCGGAAGAGGTTGTGCAGGCCGGTCTTGTTCGCCGCCCAGATCGTCTTGTGGGTGTAGCCGCCGGAGCCGGAGACGTCGTCGCGCTTCTGGTGCGGCTGGCCCCACTGGACGCGCCGCTTGTAGCGCCGCGACTGCGGGGCGACGTACGCCTCGATGCCGATGATCGGCGTGACGCCCGCCTTGGTGGCGTGCTGGAAGAAGTCGTAGGCGCCGTGGAGGTTGCCGTGGTCGGTCATGGCGATGTGCGTCATGCCCATCTCCTGACAGGCGTCGAACATGTCCTTCAGCCGCGCGGCACCGTCCAGCAACGAGTACTGAGTGTGTACGTGCAGGTGTGTGAACGGCGGTTTGGCCACGGCCTATGACCTCCAACGAGCGGGTGTGCGGCGGTTCCCTGGACGGGTCCGAAGTCTACGTCGCCGGAGCCCCTCCGGCTCCTTCCGCCCCGGCCCCCACACGGGCGGTCCCCGTCCTCCCCCACCCCTCCCGCACGCCCCTCGCGCCCCGTGCGCAACCGGCGTGCGCGCGGGCGTCGCGCACCCTCGAAGGCACCGGTGCGCGGACCGGGGGCCGCGGGCCGTACGGGCCCGCGCCCCGCTCCCCGGACCGCTCCCCGGGCCCCCGAGGCCCCGGGCGGCGTCGCGGCCGTCATCCGGTGACCGCCTTTAGGTCCGTCTTAGCGGAACGCGTGGCACACTCGGCTGCGATGAACAGGACGGGCACCACCGACACGGGCCTCCGGGCGGCACGCGCCGCGGTCTTCACCGCGCTGTGCCTCGCCCTGTCCTCGGGTGCCCACGTGCTGCTCACGGCGGAGCCCCTGCCGTACGCGCCGCTCCTGCTGGTCGGCGCGGCGGTCTTCGCGGTCGCCTTCGCGCTCGCCGGGCGGGAGCGCGGCTACTGGTCGATCGCGGGCCTGATGGTGCCGCTGGAACTGGCGGCCGACACCGTCTTCACCACCGGCCAGCACACCTGCTACGGGCAGGCGGGCGGCCCCGTCGCCGGGCCGCTGCGCTCCCTGGGCCTGGACCTGCTGTGCGCGGGCGGCGACTTCGGCACGCCGCTGGCGCGGATGGCCGCCCCCGGCTCCTCCCCGCTCCCCGCGGCGGCCCACCCCGCGGCCCCCTGGCTGCTGCTGGCCGCGCACGTGGCCGTCGGCCTGGCGGCCGCCGCCTGGCTGCGCCGCGGCGACGCGGCGCTGACCCGGCTGCTGCGCGCCGCCGCGGCGGCCGTCTTCCGGCCGCTGCTGCTGGCCGCCACCGCCCTGCGCACGCCCCCCGCGGCCGCCGGCCCCGGCACCCGCCCGGGCCCCGGCCCCGCGGGGCCGCGCGCGCTCCCGCTGCTGGTCCACTCCGTCGTGCGACGGGGGCCCCCGTGCCCGGTGGCTCCCGCCTCCTGAGCACCACCGCCCCCTGACGCACACGACACGGAGAACACACCCCCATGAGCAAGCGCAACAGCCAGGAAGCCAAGCGTGCCGCCCGCGAGCGCCTGAAGGTCGAGCGGGAGAGGCAGGCCAAGAAGGACAAGCTGCGCCGCCAGCTGATCGTCGCCGTCTCGGTCGTCGCGGTCCTCGCGATCGCCGGCGGCATCGGGTTCGCCGTCGCCAACATGGAGCGCGGCGGCAGCGACAAGTCCTGGGAGAACGTCGCGGACCGGAAGCTGGTGAAGCCGGCCAACACCTCCGGTGAGAACGGCACCACCGTGGTCGTCGGCGGCGAGGACGCCGAGAAGACCATCGACGTCTACGAGGACATGCGCTGCCCGGCCTGCGCCAACTTCGAGCAGCAGATCGGCGAGCCCCTCAAGCAGGGCGCCGAGGACGGCAAGTACAAGCTGCAGATCCACCTCGGCAGCATCATCGACGGCAACATGGGCGGGAACGGCTCCAAGAACGCCATCAGCGCGCTGGGCGCCGCGCTGAACGTGAGCACCGAGGCGTTCGCCGAGTACCACTCCCTGCTGTACTCGGCCGAGCACCACCCGTCGGAGGCCGAGGACAAGTTCGCCGACAACGAGTACCTGCTCGACGTCGCCGAGAACGTCGACGCGCTGAAGGGCAACGAGAAGTTCGAGACGGCCGTCGAGAAGGGCACCTACGACAAGTGGGCCCTGGAGATGGTCGACAGCTTCAACAAGGCCGACATCAAGGGCACGCCCACCGTCCGGATCGACGGCAAGGACGTGGAGACGGCCAAGCTGCCCGAGGAGCTGGGGAAGCTGGGCGTCAAGCTCCAGTGACCGCGCGGCCCGGCTGACCGGGCCGCCGCTCCGGCCCCCCGCACCACCGGCCCGGTGGCCGCCGCACCCCGCGGCGGCCACCGGGCCGAGCCGTCCGCGGGGCCGGAACGGTACGCCCGCCCCTCTTCCCGGCCAACGGTGTCCGACGGCTCGGCGAACTCCCGCGGGCACCCTGTCCGATCACGCTACCGGCGCGTAGCATCTGCCGCCGTGACCGACACCCACACCGCTTCCGACGGCGCCGCCCGCGCCTTCGCGCCCACCCGGCGCACCGTCGTCGCCGCCGGCGCCGCCGGTGCCGCGCTGCTGTCCGTGACCGCCCGGCAGCGCGCGAGTGCCGCCGGCGCCGCCTCCACCCCCGTCTTCGCCCACGGTGTCGCCTCCGGCGACCCGCTGCCCGACGGTGTCCTGCTGTGGACCCGCGTCACCCCCGCCCCCGAGGCCGCCCCGGGCTCCGGCGCGGGCCCGGACGTGGAGGTCTTCTGGGAGGTGGCCGAGGACCGCGGCTTCACCTCCGTCGTCGCCTCCGGCCGCACCACCGCCACGGCCGCCTCCGACCACACCGTCAAGGCCGACGTGCGGGGGCTGCGCCCGGCGACCGAGTACCACTACCGCTTCTCCGCCGCGGGCACCCGCTCCCCCGCCGGACGCACCCGCACCGCGCCGGCCGACGGCGCGGCGGCCGGCCGGATCCGCTTCGGGGTGGTCTCCTGCTCCCACTACGAGAGCGGCTTCTTCACCGCCTACCGGCACCTGGCCGCCCGGAACGACCTCGACGCCGTCCTGCACCTGGGCGACTACATATACGAGTACGGCAAGGGCGAGTTCCCGCTGAAGGACGGCATCGTCCGCGAGATGCGGCCCGTCCACGAGACCGTCACCCTCGCCGACTACCGGCAGCGCCACGCCCACTACAAGTCCGACCCGGACCTGGCGGCCCTGCACGCCGCCCACCCGGTGATCGCGATCTGGGACGACCACGAGGTGGCCAACGACGCCTGGTCCGGCGGCGCCGAGAACCACACCCCCGGCACCGAGGGCGACTGGGCGGCGCGCGCGAGGGCGGCCCGGCAGGCCTACTTCGAGTGGATGCCGGTCCGCCCCTCCACCGAGGGAACCGTCTACCGGCGGCTGCG
Source organism: Streptomyces desertarenae (assembly GCF_042681365.1). Lineage (NCBI taxonomy): Bacteria > Bacillati > Actinomycetota > Actinomycetes > Kitasatosporales > Streptomycetaceae > Streptomyces > Streptomyces desertarenae. Next base: position 126,873 of record NZ_JBHUFU010000012.1, read on the forward strand.
CTTCGGCGACCTGGCCGACCTCCACCTGCTGGACCTGCGCTCCTTCCGCGACCGGCAGGCCGGCTTCGGCGACGGCGACGTGGACGACCCCGACCGCACCATCACCGGGCGCGCCCAGTTGGACTGGCTGAAGTCCTCCCTGGCCTCCTCCGGCACCCGGTGGCACCTGGTGGGGACCTCGGTGATGATCTCCCCGATGGCCTTCGGCTCCGTGCCCGCCTACCTGCTGGGGCCGCTGGCGGAGCTGCTCGGCGTCCCCCGCGAGGGCCTGGCCGTCAACGCCGACCAGTGGGACGGCTACACCGACGACCGCCGCGAACTGCTGACCCACCTGCGCGACCGGGGCATCGGCAACACCGTCTTCCTCACCGGCGACATCCACATGGCGTTCGCCAACGACGTGCCGGTACGGGCGGCGACGTACCCGCTGCAGAAGCCGGTCGCCACCGAGTTCGTGGTCGCCTCCGTGACCTCGGACAACCTCGACGACTTCCTGAAAGTGCCGCCGCACACCGTCTCCTCCGTCGCCGAGGCCGCCGTGCGCGCCGCCAACCGCCACACCCGGTGGGTCGACATGGACTCGCACGGCTACGGCGTCCTGGACGTCACCGCCGAACGGACCCAGATGGACTACTACGCCCTGTCGGACAAGACCGACCCGCAGGCCGCGTCCCACCACGTCCGCTCCTACCGCACCGTCTCGGGAGCGCAGCGGCTGGAGCGCGCCGAGGAGCCCGTGCGCTGAACCGCCTCCCCCGGCCCGGCGCGTCCCGCGCCGGGCCGGGGCGCGGCCGCCGTCAGCCCTCGCCGGTCCCGGCCAGGAAGTCCAGCGCGATCCGCCAGGTCCGCTCGGCGGCCTCCGCGTCGTGGTCGGGCAGGCCGGGGTCGGTGTACAGGTGTCCGGCCCCGGCGTAGCGGTGGACCTCCACGTCCGCGCCCGCCCGCCGCATCCGCAGGTACCAGGCGTTGAGCCAGTCGTGCGGCTCGAAGGGGTCGGGGTCGGCGACGTGGAGCTGCACGGGCAGGTCGTCGACGGAGGCGTCCTCCGGGATGTCGGAGGTGCCGTGGAGCAGCAGCAGCCCGCGCGCCCGGGTGTCGGCGAGGGCGAGGTTCTGGGCGACCGCCCCGCCCAGGGAGAACCCGGCGTACACCAGCCCCCGCTCGGAGAGGGGGGCGGTGGCGGCGACGGCGCGGCGCAGCAGGTCGTCCCGGCCGATCTCGTCCTTGATCGCCATGCCCTCCTCGACGGTGTCCGCGGTCCGCCCGCCGTACAGGTCCGGGGTGTGCACCTCGTGCCCGGCCTCCCTCAGCCGCTCGGCCGCCTCCAGGACGGCGGGGCGCAGCCCGTAGGCGGAGTGGAACATCACAACGGTGGGCACGGTGTCACTTCCTTCGCAGGTCAGGGTCGTGATCCGGATACGGGCGCCGAGTCCGGGAACAAGACCTGTCCCATGGTGCCAGGTACGGTCGATGGGGTCCCCGCCGTCCCACGGAAGTCCACCGAGGAGTTCACACGACCATGGAGAACGTGCTGCGGCCGCTGATCGTCTTCGGCGGTGCGATCGCCCTGGCGTTCGCCGTCGGCTGGGTGGTGGACCGTGCGCTGCGCCGCATGGACGCCCGGCACCCCGAGACGCCTATGTGGGGCCTGCTGCGCAGCGGCCGGGTGCCCCTCCAGGCGGTGGTCCTCGTCGGCCTGCTCAACGCCTTCTCCGACGAGACGCACCTGGCGCGCGACCACCAGAAGACCGTCGACCTGTGGCTGAGCCTGATATTCACCGGGGCCGCCGCGTGGCTGGCGCTGCGGGCGCTGACGGCGGTGGTGGAGACGGCGTTCTCGCGCTACGCCGGGATCGCGCACGACGCGGCGCGGGTACGGCGCGTGCGCACCCAGCTGACGCTGGTGCGGCGGCTGGCGACGACCGTGGTCGTGATCATCGCCGGCGCGGCGATGCTGCTGCAGTTCCCCGCGATGGAGAAGCTGGGGACCTCCATGCTGGCCTCGGCCGGTGTGCTGGGCATCGTGGTCGGCATCGCCGCCCAGTCCACGCTGGGCAACCTCTTCGCCGGCCTCCAGATCGCCTTCGGCGACATGGTGCGCATCGGCGACACGGTGATCGTGGACGGCGAGTGGGGGACGGTCGAGGAGATCACCGTCTCCTACCTGGTGGTGCGCACCTGGGACGAGCGCCGGATCACCATGCCGGTGTCGTACTTCACCAGCAAGCCGTTCGAGAACTGGTCGCGCGGCGGCGCGCAGATGACCGGAACGGTCTACCTCCACCTGGACCACTCGGCGCCCATCGCGGCGATCCGCGCCAGGACGGAGGAGATCGTACGGGCCAGCGACACCTGGGACGGCCGCTCCTGGGGCCTGGTGGTGACCGACACCACGCCCACCACGATCGAGGTCCGCGCGACGGTGACGGCGCGCAACGCCGACGACATCTGGACGCTGCGCTGCCATCTGCGCGAGGAGCTGATCGCCTGGCTCCACCGGGAGCACCCCTACGCCCTGCCCCGCGTCACCACGGCGCAGGCGGCGCCCGAGCCGCCCCGGCGCGGCGCGCCGGAGCAGGCCGGGCCGCGCGGCGAGGACGGCGGCCCGGGGAGCGGCGGCCCGGGGAGCGGGCGCACGCCGGGGATACCGGACGCCCGCAAGCCGAGCCGCTGAACCGGGGCGCGGGCGGTCCCCCGGGGGCCGGCCCCGTACCGCCCGCGCCCCGGCGGTGCCGCCCTACGCGCTCTCGGCGCGCACCCGGTCCAGCGCGGTCCGCAGGTCGTCGGGGTAGTCGCTGGAGAACTCCACCCAGCGGCCGTCCGCCGGGTGCTCGAAGCCGAGCCGGACCGCGTGCAGCCACTGCCGGGTCAGGCCGAGCCGCCTGGCCAGCGTCGGGTCGGCGCCGTAGGTGGTGTCGCCGACGCACGGGTGCCGGTGGGCGGCCATGTGGACGCGGATCTGGTGGGTGCGGCCGGTCTCCAGCTTGATGTCGAGCAGGCTGGCGGACCGGAACGCCTCGATCAGGTCGTAGTGGGTGACCGACGGCTTGCCGTCCGCGGTGACGGCCCACTTGTAGTCGTGAACGGGGTGCCGTCCGATGGGCGCGTCGATCGTGCCGCTGAGCGGGTCGGGGTGCCCCTGGACGAGCGCGTGGTAGCGCTTGTCGACCGTGCGCTCGCGGAACTGCTGCTTGAGCAGGGTGTAGGCCCGCTCGGACTTGGCGACCGCCATCAGCCCGGAGGTGCCCACGTCCAGCCGGTGGACGATGCCCTGGCGCTCGGCGGCGCCGGAGGTGGAGATCCGGAAGCCCGCGGCGGCGAGTCCGCCGACCACGGTGGGGCCGGTCCAGCCGGGGCTGGGGTGGGCGGCCACGCCGACCGGCTTGGAGACCACCACGACGTCCTCGTCGTCGTGGACCACCTCCATGCCCTCCACGGGCTCGGCGACGACCTTCACCGGCGCGGGGGGCGCGGGCATCTCGACCTCGATCCAGGCCCCGCCGCGCACGCGCTCGGACTTGCCCACCTCGCCCCCGTCGAGCCGGACCTTCCCCGAGGCGGCCAGTTCGGCCGCCTTGGTGCGGGAGAAGCCGAACATCCTGGCCAGGGCGGCGTCTATGCGCTCGCCCTCCAGGCCGTCGGGTACGGGCAGGGTGCGGATCTCGGGAAGCTGGCTCACCCGATCGAGTATGCCGGAAACGGACCGTGCCCCCTCCCGGCGGCCGGGAGGGGGCACGGTGGACGGCCGCCGCGCGGGCGGTCAGTCGCGGTGGACGCTGCCGTCGGGATCCAGTCCGCGGAAGGACAGCAGCACGATCAGCACCCCGCCGCAGACGATCGCCGAGTCCGCGAGGTTGAAGACGGCGAAGTGCGCGGGCGCGATGAAGTCCACGACGTGGCCCTGGAACATCCCCGGCGACCGGAAGACCCGGTCGGTGAGGTTGCCCAGGGCACCGCCCAGGAGCAGCCCGAGGGCCACGGCCCACGGCGTGCTGTACAGCTTGCGGGCGATCCGCACGATCACCACGATCACGGCCGCCGCGATGACGGTGAAGACGACGGTGAGGGCCTCGCCGATGCCGAAGGCCGCTCCGGGGTTGCGCACGGCCTGGAAGCGCAGCCAGGTGCCGATCACCTCGATCGGGTCGTGGCCCTCCAGCTTCTCGACCACGACGATCTTGGTGATCAGGTCCAGGGCGTACGCGACCGCCGCCACGACGGCGAGTTCCGTGATCCGCCGCCGGCCCCGCCCGCCGTCCGCGGCGGCACCCGTGGGGTCCGTCCCCCCCGTCGTCGCCCCCGGCCCGCGCACAGGGGTCCCGGTCTCGCTCTGGGCCTCGCCCGGCTGCTCGCCGGCCCGCTCCACCTCTGTCACGTGATGCAGGGTACGTCACACCCGTGCGGGAGCGGTCAGCGGCGTTCCTGCCGCTGCTTGCACTCCACGCACAGGGTGGCCCGGGGGAAGGCCTGCATCCGCGCCTTGCCGATCGGCCGGCCGCAGCTCTCGCAGGCGCCGTAGGTGCCGGCCTCCAGCCGGTCCAGGGCCCGCTCGGTCTGGTAGAGCATCTCCCGGGCGTTCTCGGCGAGCGCCATCTCGTGCTCGCGCGTGATGTTCTTGGTGCCCGTGTCGGCCTGGTCGTCCCCGGCGCCGTCGGCCGAGTCGCGCATCAGGCCGCTGAGCGCCTCCTCGGCGGCGTGGATCTCCACGCGCAGGCGCTCGGACTCCCGGGCCAGCTCCGCGCGGGCCTCCTCGACCTCCTGGGCCGTCCAGGGCTCCTCCCCGGGCCGCACCAGCAGCTCGTCGGGGGCGGCGAGGGCCGCGGCCGTACGCGCCGGGGGGACCGGAGCCGCCGCCTGCTCGGCAGCCCGTGCTCCCGTCGTGGACTTCTTGGCAACCACCGTCTCGGCTCCCGTCTTCCTGCCGGCCGCCCTTCCGGCGGACGGCTCCCTGGCTGCGCTCCGGCCGGCGTTCCCCGCCGCGGTGCCGCGGGCCGGCTTCTTCCCTCCGGCGGCCCCGGCCGGCGCGGCGGCCGCGGAGGTCCTCCCCGCGGCCCCGCCGGCGGTTCCCGCGGTCTTCCGCGCGGTGTCCGCCCTCGTGCCCGCGGTCTCCTCCGCCACCATGGCCGCGATCCCTTCACATATTATGATCTTGCTCGCGAATCGTGACCGGAACGATAAAACGCCGCCCATCCCTCGGCAACCGGGCACGCCGGTCGACCGCTCCTCTTCCGGCACGAACCCGCGCCCCTGCCCAGTTGTGCCCCACCGTGCCGCCCGAAAACCGGTCCGCCCCCATTGGGCGGCACCCTTACACTGGGCGGAGCGAGAGGCGTCGAAGGGGACGAGTAGCGTCCGTACGCAGCCACGAGCGACCCGGGGACGGTGTGAGCCCGGGGGCGAGCGCGGCGTGAAGATCACCCCGGAGCCGCCGGAAGAAAGTCCTCCGAGGCGTCCGCCCGGAGCGGCGAGTAGAACCGGCATCGCAGCACCAATGAGTGGGCGGTGGACGCGCGGCCCCGCGCGACCGCCGCCAAGGAGGGTGGTACCGCGGGAACCGGCGCCGAGCGGCGGCTCTCGTCCCTCCGGCGGAAGTCACCACGTCCGTTGGAGGAAGCTCGACATGACCCCGCAGTCCCCGCCCCGGTACCGTCCGGTGCCCGCCCAGGTGGACCTCCCCGCCCTGGAGCGCGCCGTACTGGACTTCTGGCGGGACAACAAGGTCTTCGCCCGCAGCCTGGAGCAGTCCGAGGGCCGCCCCGAATGGGTGTTCTACGAGGGACCCCCGACGGCCAACGGCATGCCCGGCGCCCACCACATCGAGGCCCGCGTCTTCAAGGACGTCTTCCCGCGCTTCCGCACCATGCGCGGCTACCACGTGGCGCGCAAGGCCGGCTGGGACTGCCACGGCCTGCCGGTCGAGCTGGCGGTCGAGAAGGAACTGGGCTTCAACGGCAAGCAGGACATCGAGGCGTACGGCATCGCGGAGTTCAACGCCCGGTGCCGCGCGTCGGTGACCCGGCACACCGACGCCTTCGCCGAGCTGACGACCCGGATGGGCTACTGGGTCGACATGGACGACGCCTACCGGACGATGGACCCGCAGTACATCGAGTCCGTCTGGTGGTCGCTGAAGCAGATCTTCGGCAAGGGCCTGCTCGTCCAGGACCACCGGGTGGCCCCCTGGTGCCCGCGCTGCGGCACCGGCCTGTCCGACCACGAGCTGGCCCAGGGCTACGAGACCGTGGTCGACCCCTCGGTCTACGTCCGCCTCCCGCTGACCTCCGGCCCGCTGGCGGGCGAGGCCGCGCTGCTGGTGTGGACGACCACCCCCTGGACCCTGGTGTCCAACACCGCGGTCGCCGCACACCCGGACGTCACCTACGTGGTGGCCACGGACGGCCGCGAGAGGCTGGTGGTGGCCGAGCCGCTGCTGGACAAGGCGCTCGGCGAGGGCTGGAGCACCACCGGGCAGTCCTTCACCGGCCGCGAGATGGAGCGCTGGGCCTACCGCCGCCCGTTCGACCTGGTGGAGATCCCCGGCGCCCACTTCGTCCTCAACGCCGAGTACGTCACCACCGAGGACGGCACGGGCCTGGTCCACCAGTCCCCCGCCTTCGGCGAGGACGACCTGAGGACCTGCCGCGCCTACGGGCTGCCGGTGGTCAACCCCGTCCGGCCCGACGGCACCTTCGAGGAGGAGGTGGGCCTGGTCGGCGGGCAGTTCTTCAAGAAGGCCGACGAGGCGCTGGTCGCCGACCTCGACGCGCGCGGCCTGCTCTTCCGCCACCTGCCCTACGAGCACAGCTACCCGCACTGCTGGCGCTGCCACACCGCGCTGCTCTACTACGCGCAGCCGTCCTGGTACATCCGCACCACCGCCGTCAAGGACGCGCTGCTGCGGGAGAACGAGCGGACCAACTGGTTCCCGGAGTCGGTCAAGCACGGCCGCTACGGCGACTGGCTGGACAACAACATCGACTGGGCGCTGTCCCGCAACCGCTACTGGGGCACCCCGCTGCCGATCTGGCGCTGCGAGGAGGGCCACCTCACCTGCGTCGGCTCGCTGGCGGAGCTGACGGAGCTGACCGGCACCGACCAGTCCGGCCTGGACCCGCACCGGCCCTACATCGACGCCGTCACCTTCCCCTGCACCTCCGAGGGCTGCGCCCTGGAGGCCGTCCGCGTCCCGGAGGTCATCGACGCCTGGTACGACTCGGGCTCGATGCCCTTCGCCCAGTGGGGCTACCCGTACCGCAACAAGGAGGTCTTCGAGAAGCGCTACCCGGCGCAGTTCATCTCCGAGGCCATCGACCAGACGCGCGGCTGGTTCTACACCCTGATGGCGGTCGGCACGCTGGTCTTCGACCGCTCCTCCTACGAGAACGTGGTCTGCCTGGGCCACATCCTCGCCGAGGACGGCCGGAAGATGTCCAAGCACCTGGGCAACATCCTGGAGCCGATCCCGCTGATGGAGCGGCACGGCGCGGACGCGGTGCGCTGGTTCATGGCGGCCGGCGGCTCCCCGTGGAGCGCGCGGCGCGTGGGCCACGGCACCATCCAGGAGGTCGTCCGCAAGACGCTGCTGACCTACTGGAACACCGTCGCCTTCCAGGCCCTGTACGCCCGCACCTCGGGCTGGGCCCCCTCGGCGTCCGACCCGGAGCCCCAGGCGCGGCCGCTGCTGGACCGCTGGCTGCTCAGCGAGCTGCACGCGCTGGTCGACCAGTGCACCCAGGCCATGGAGGCCTACGACACCCAGCGCGCCGGCAAGCTGCTGTCGACCTTCGTGGACGACCTGTCCAACTGGTACGTGCGCCGCTCCCGGCGCCGCTTCTGGCAGGGCGACGCGGCCGCGCTGCGCACCCTGCACGACGTGATCGAGACCGTCACCCGGCTGATGGCCCCGCTGGTCCCGTTCATCACCGAGCGGGTCTGGCAGGACCTGGTCGTGCCCGTCACGCCCGGCGCCCCGGACTCGGTCCACCTGGCCTCGTGGCCGGAGGCCGACCTGGACGCCGTCGACCCCGACCTCTCCCGCGACATGCTGCTGGTGCGGCGGCTGGTGGAGCTGGGCCGGGCCACGCGCGCGGAGTCGGGGGTCAAGACCCGGCAGCCGCTGTCGCGCGCGCTGCTGGCGGCGCAGGGCTTCGAACTGCTCAGCGACGAGCTGCGGGAGCAGATCGCCGAGGAGCTGAACGTCACCTCGCTGGCCTCGCTGTCGGAGGTGGGCGGTTCCCTGGTGGACACCGCGGCCAAGGCGAACTTCCGCGCGCTGGGCCGCCGCTTCGGCAAGCGGACGCAGGCGGTCGCCCGGGCCATCGCCGAGGCGGACGCGGCGGCCCTGTCGGCGGCGCTGCGCAACGGCACGGCGGCGGTGGAGGTCGACGGCGAGACGATCGCGCTGTCGCCGGAGGAGGTCATCATCACCGAGACCCCGCGCGAGGGCTGGTCGGTGGCCTCCGACGCCGGCGCCACGGTCGCCCTGGACCTGGAGATCACCCCGGAGCTGCGGCGGGCCGGACTCGCCCGCGACGCCATCCGGCTGATCCAGGAGGCCCGCAAGAACAGCGGCCTGGACGTCGCCGACCGGATCGCCCTGCGGTGGCGGTCGGACGACGAGGAGGTCGCCCGGGCGCTCACCGAGCACCGGGCCCTCATCGCCGACGAGGTCCTGGCGGCGGAGTACGCCGAGGGCGCGGGCGACGACTCCTTCGGTGAGCCGTTCGAGGACGAGGGGCTGTCCCTGGTCTTCCGCCTCCGCCGGGAGCCGGCCCGGGCCTGAGCCGGCCGCCGCCCTTCCGCCGCCCCGGTTCCGTTCCCGGCCCGCGGCCCTTGTGGGCGCCCGCGGGCCCGTGCGGGGGGGGGGGAGCCCGCCCTCCGCGACAGTGAAATGAGCACGCCAACGGGCCGGGCCCGGGACACCTTCTTCGGTTCCCGGGCCCGGCCCGTTGCGATATGCCGACCTGCCGCCGCCTCCGGCGGCCTCTTCCGACTGCCGGTCAGGGGCCGGTCAGTTGTCGTCCTCGTCGATGAGGAAGCCCCGCATCGGCGAGGGCGCCTGCTGCATCGGCTGCGGACCCTGCGGCCGCACCGGCGCCATCGGCTGGGTCATCGCCGGGGACATCTGCTGCTGTCCGCCGTACGACTGGCCGCCCTGGCCGCCGTGACCGCCGCCGTGGCCGCCCGGCCCGCCCATGGACTGGCCGCCCATCGCCTGGTGGCCGCCCATGGTGTTGCCGGCGGAGGCACCCGCCGACGCCATCGACGGGGACGGCGGCAGCGAGGCCGTGGCCGGCGTGCGCGGCGGGGCCAGGGAGTCGTCGGCCTGGTTCTCCAGCTGGCGCAGCTGGCTCTCCAGGTACGACTTCAGACGGGTGCGGTACTCGCGCTCGAAGCCGCGCAGGTCCTCGACCTTGCGCTCCAGCGTGGCGCGGGCGGACTCCAGGGAGCCCATCGCGACGCGGTGCTTCTCCTGCGCGTCCCGCTCCAGGGCGTCGGCCTTGGCGCGGGCGTCCCGCTCCAGGCCCTCGGCGCGGCTGCGCGCCTCGCCGACGATCTTGTTGGCCTCGGAGCGGGCCTCCGCGATCGCCTGGTCGGCGGTCTGCTGCGCCAGCGACAGCACGCGGGCCGCGCTGTCGCCGCCCGGGCCGCCCTGGCCCGGCTGGGGCATGCCCGGACCACCGGGGCCGCCCATCGGTCCGGGGCCCATCGGCCCGGGACCGTGCGGGCCCTGCGGCCCGTGCCCGCCGGGACCTGCCGGCAGCTGCGGTGCACCGCCGGGCAGCTGGGGCGGGCCGCCCATCTGCCCCGGCGGGACCGGCTGCGGACCCGATATGGCGGCGGGCACCGGCCCCGACCGTTCCTGGGGCTCGGGTTTGCGCATGCCCTGCTGTTGCTGGTTCTGCGCCGCGGCACGGGTGGCGGCGGCCAGCTTGGCGCGCAGGTCCTCGTTCTCGCGGAGCAGTCGGGTCAGTTCGGCCTCGACCTCGTCGAGGAAGGCATCGACCTCGTCCTCGTCGTAGCCCTCTCGCAGGCGGACGGTCGTGAACTGCTTGTTCCGCACGTCCTCGGGGGTCAGCGGCATCTCTTCACCTCAACGTAAGTCATCGGCATATCGGCAAGACCGTATCGCTCACAGCCTGGCCACGACACTGATCAGGATGTAGACGATGATCATCAGTACGAAGAAGGACAGGTCGAGCGCCACGCCCCCGAAGCGCAGCGGCGGTATGAACCGCCGCAGAAGCTTGAGTGGCGGATCAGTGACAGTGTAGGTGGCCTCCAGGACGACCACCATCGCCTTGCCGGGCTGCCATGAGCGGGCGAACATGAAGACGTAGTCCATGACCAGGCGGAAGATCAGCACGACGAGGAAGCATTGCAGCGCAATGAGGACCACCTGCTGTGCGACGCCCATCGTGCGCTTCCCTCTCCCTGTGGGTCGTGTCCGGCCGCCTGCCGGCCGGACTGTCTGCTCGTACTGACCATCAGCTCTGGTTGAAGAACCCGCCCTCTGCGATGCGGGCCTTGTCCTCCGCCGTGACATCGACGTTAGCAGGAGACAGCAGGAAGACCTTCTGTGTCACCCGCTCGATGCTCCCGTGCAGACCGAAGACCAGCCCCGCCGCGAAGTCGACGAGACGCTTCGCGTCGGTGTCGTCCATCTCGGTCAGGTTCATGATCACCGGGGTGCCCTCGCGGAAGTGTTCCCCGATGGTACGGGCTTCGTTGTACGTCCGGGGGTGGAGTGTGGTGATCCGGTAGGGCTCCCGCTCGGACACGACCTTGGGCATGATCACCGGTGCGTTCTTCTCCAGGTTCTGGCGCTCGGGTGTGATGGATGCCACGGGGGCGATTCTCCCGTGTCGCCCGCTTTCGCCGGCGATCGCGGGGGTCTGCTCCCGTTCCCGGTGGGCCGGAGGGGGGACGACCCGCACCGGCTCCTCGGGCTCGGGCTCGCCGCCGGCCTTCACCGCGGGAGCGCCCAGGGGCTGGTGCGCCTGATGCCTGTGCCGGTCCCGCTCGGGCTCCGGCTCGGGCTCGAACTCGTCGTCGGGGTCGAACCCCGGGCCGTCGTACCCATCGTCCTCCACGAGGCCGAGGTAGACCGCCATCTTGCGCATCGCGCCGGCCATTCTCTGCGTCCTCCGCTCTGTGGTGGTGTCCCCGGCCTCCGGCGGGGAGACCCCAAGCTCCCTCACCGGTGGCCCAGGATCCACACGGCCATCCCCTCCGGAGGGAAATGACCATATTTTCTGCTGTGGTCCGACTTGCTTGGCGACGTTACCGGAGGCCAGGTCGTACTCCGAGTACCGCACTGCCGATGCGCACATGTGTCGCACCGGCCGCCACCGCCTCCTCCAGGTCCCCGCTCATTCCCGCGGAGACCATGGTCGCAGCAGGATGGTCGGCCCGCAGTCGGGTCGAGATTTCCCTCAGGCGCTCGAAGGCGGCGCGCGGTCTCCCGGCGTACGGCCCGGACAGGGGTGCGACGGTCATCACCCCGGCCGGCCACACCCCTGGGGAGGAGGCGATCGCGTCGGCCAGCTCCCCCACCGCGTCCGGTTCCACACCACCGCGCTGCCCGGCCGCGCCGGACCCGCGGTCCAGGGCCACCTGGACCAGGCAGCCGATCCGCCGCCCCTCGCGCTCGGCCGCCGCGGAGAGCGCGGTGACCAGCCGGGTCCGGTCGACCGAGTGCACGAAGTCGGCGTAGCGCACCACGGAGCGGGCCTTGTTGGTCTGCAACTGCCCCACGAAGTGCCAGGCCAGGGGGAGATCGGCGCAGGCGGCCGCCTTGGGCGCGGCCTCCTGGTCCCGGTTCTCGGCCACCTGCCGCACCCCCAGCCGGGCCAGCCGCCGCACGTCGTCGGCCGGGTACGTCTTGGTGACGACGACCAGGGTCACGTCCTTCGGTTCGCGCCCCGCGGTGACACAAGCGCGGGTGATGCGCTCCTCCACCCGGGCGAGGTTGGCGGCCAGTTCGGCCTGGCGCCCGTCCGCTTCCCCGCTCATGCTCCGCCTCCTGCCTCCGCCGCGCCGGCGGCACCGTCGCCGGCCAGCCAGACGTACCCCGCCAGCCGCCCCGTCGTCCTCTCCCGGCGGTACGAGTAGTGGTCGGCGGACTCCAGGGTGCAGACCGGCTGCGGCGGCGGCGCCGGGATGCCGAGCCGGGCCAGCTGGGCCCGCACCCCCGCGGCCACGTCGACCGCCGGCGTGCCCCGGCGCGTGGTGGCGTGGGCCTCGGGTACCACGGCCGCGACCTCCGCGCGCATCTCCTCCGGCACCTCGTAGCAGCGTCCGCACACCGCCGGGCCGATGCGCGCCACCGTGCGCGCCGGGTCGGCGCCGAGCCGCACCATCGCCTCCACGGCCGCCGGGACGACGCCGGCGACCAGCCCGGGCCGCCCGGCGTGCGCGGCGGCCGCCACCCCGGCGGCGGGGTCGGCGAGGAGGACGGGGACGCAGTCGGCGGTGAGGACCGCGAGGGCCAGGCCCCGACGGGTGGTCACCACCGCGTCCGCGCAGGGGACCTCGCCGGTGCCCCAGGGGCCGTCGACGACGGCCACGTCGCGGCCGTGCACCTGGTTCATCCAGACCACGGCGGACGGGTCGAGGCCGAGGGCCTCCGCCACCCGCGCGCGGTTGGCCCGTACGGCGCCGGGGTCGTCGCCGACCGCGCCGCCGAGGTTGAGTTCGTCATACGGAGCGGCGCTCACCCCGCCCCACCTGTCGGTGAAGGCGAAGTGCGCGCCGCTCACGCCGTCGTGCCCGGTTATCACGTCGTCACATCACCGGTGCTCACTTGAGGAAGTCCGGTACGTCGAGCTCCTCGGCGGACCCGTCCTGGTACGGGCGGGCCGGGGGGACCTGGGGGGCCGGGGCGGGACCGGTGTCGCCGGACAGCGGCGAGGGGGCCGGCATCCCGTAGGCGGAGGCGGGCTCGCCCACCGGGGCGGGAGCCGTCTCCTCCTCGCGCGGGGTGACCGAGCCCAGGCCCCCGAAGGTCGGGCGGTCGTTGTCGGCGGGGACCGGGCGGGGGGCGGCGGGGACGGGGCTCTCCTCCTTGCCCCCGTACGAGCCGAGCACCTTGTCGCGGTTCTTGGCCGGCGGCTGCCCGCCGTCGAAGCCGGCCGCGATGACGGTGACCCGGACCTCGTCGCCGAGCGCGTCGTCGATGACCGCGCCGAAGATGATGTTCGCCTCGGGGTGGGCCGCCTCGCTCACCAGCTGGGCGGCCTCGTTGATCTCGAACAGGCCCAGGTCCGAGCCGCCGGAGATGGAGAGCAGCACCCCGCGGGCGCCGTCGATGGACGCCTCCAGCAGCGGCGAGGAGATCGCCATCTCGGCCGCGGCCACCGCGCGGTCGTCGCCGCGCGCCGAGCCGATGCCCATGAGCGCCGAGCCGGCCTCGGACATCACGGACTTGACGTCCGCGAAGTCCAGGTTGATCAGGCCCGGGGTGGTGATCAGGTCGGTGATGCCCTGCACACCGGACAGCAGCACCTGGTCCGCCGACTTGAACGCGTCGAGCACGCTCACCTGGCGGTCCGAGATGGACAGCAGCCGGTCGTTGGGGATGACGATGAGGGTGTCGACCTCGTCGCGCAGGGCCGCGATGCCGTCCTCGGCCTGGTTGGCCCGGCGGCGGCCCTCGAAGGTGAACGGGCGGGTGACGACGCCGATGGTCAGGGCGCCGAGGGAGCGTGCGATGTTCGCGACGACGGGCGCACCGCCGGTACCGGTGCCGCCGCCCTCGCCCGCCGTGACGAAGACCATGTCGGCCCCCTTGAGGACCTCCTCGATCTCCTCGCGGTGGTCCTCGGCCGCCTTGCGGCCGACGTCGGGGTTGGCACCGGCGCCGAGGCCGCGGGTGAGTTCGCGGCCGACGTCGAGCTTGACGTCGGCGTCGCTCATCAGCAGGGCCTGTGCGTCTGTGTTGATCGCAATGAACTCGACGCCCTTGAGACCGACCTCGATCATCCGGTTGATGGCGTTGACGCCACCGCCGCCGATACCGACGACCTTGATGACTGCGAGGTAGTTCTGCGGTGCTGCCACGTCGAAGGCCTCTCGCCTCGAGTTACGTGTCGCCGCTCCACGGTGCTTGCGGTGCGCCGACCTATGCCGAGTGGGACGGTCCGGACGCCGACCCCGAACCCTAACGGTGAAGTTTAGGGTTACCTGTGTCTGTCGTTCCTCGGATTCTCCGGAACGGACACTAGGTCGACAGGTGGCCCGCGTTCAACGAACACGCCGAACCTCCCGTTTTTCGTCTCACCCTATGTGATCAGCCGATGCGGTAGCCAACCAGGGTGCTGGCCTGCACGTACGTACGTCAACTCCCCGACGTCGCCGGAGCGGTGGGAACGCTCACGTCGTATCTCCCCGCGTCCGCGGCCGCCTTCATGAGCAGGGAGAGCGAACGCGCCTTGGCCGCACTCCCCTCGGCGCTGCCCCACACCACCGTGCGCCCTCCCGTCAGCTCCAGGGTGACGGAGTCGTGAGAACGCACCCGGATGGTGCGCGTGTCGCGGCGCACCGCATCGGGAAGGGCCGCGGCCACCTTCACCGCCTCCCCGCGGACCCGCTCCTCGCCGAAGCGGTGCCGGCTCGGGGAGCCGTCGAGGTCCAGGACGAGCAGGGGGACTCCGGCGGGCCGCTCGGCGACCGTGCCGAACCGCACCCCCTCCTCGTCCACCTCGGCATACGTCCGCCCCCTCGCGCCGTCCCCACTGCCCCCGCCTTCCCCGTCCGGCGCGTTCTGCACCATGACGACGACGGGTTTCCGCTCGGTGACGGCCACCTCGACACCGTGGGGCCAGGAACGGGCGACCTCCGCGGCGCCGACCCGCGGCAGCCGCTCCAGCAGTCGCCGCTCCACCGCCTCCGGATCGACGGAGACCAGCGGCTCGCCCATCGGCACCTCGGCGGCCCGCAGGACCTGCCGCTCCGTCAGCACCTCCTCGCCGGTGACCGCGACGGCCTCCACCCGCAGCCACGCGGAGCCGTAGAGCACCCACAGGGCGAAGCCGCCGAGCAGCAGGGCCGGGGCGAGCGCGAGGACGAGCGGCAGACGGCGGCGGGCCCGGTCCTCGGGCCGCCCGGGGCCGTCGGGGCGCAGCAGCCGGCGCACGCGCCGGACGGCCGGGAGCGGGCCGGAGCCCTCCCCCGGCCCCCCGGGGGTGCCGCCGCGTCCGGCGGCCGTCGTCCGTCCGGCCACGCTCCCTGCCCTTCCGCGTTCCGTCTCTCCCGTCCGGGCCCGCTCCGGTCCCGGCTGCGCGCCTCAGCCCTGGCGGCGCGCGGCGATCGCCTCGTGCACCATGCCCACCAGCAGCTCGTCGGCGTCGCGGCGGCCGAACTCGGCGGCGGCGCGGGACATGGCCAGCAGCCGGTGCGGATCGGTGAGCACCGGAAGGACCTCGTCCCGGATCCACTCCGGCGACAGCTCGGCGTCGTCGACGAGCAGCCCGCCGCCCGCCTTGACCACCGGCTGGGCGTTCAGCCGCTGCTCGCCGTTGCCGATCGGCAGCGGGACGTAGGCGGCCGGCAGCCCCACGGCGGACAGCTCCGCCACCGTCATCGCGCCCGCGCGGCAGAGCATCATGTCGGCCGCGGCGTAGGCGAGGTCCATCCGGTCCAGGTACGACACCGGGACGTAGGGCGGCATGCCGGGCATGTTGTCCACCTGCGGCAGCTCGTTCTTCGGGCCGACCGCGTGGAGGATCTGGATGCCGGAGCGCTGCAGGGCCGGGGCGACGGCCTGGACGACCTCGTTGAGCCGCCGTGCGCCCTGGGAGCCGCCGGTGACCAGCAGCGTGGGCAGGTTGGCGTCCAGCCCGAAGGCCGCGCGGGCCTCGGAGCGCGCGGCCTGCCGGTCCAGGGTGGCGATGGAGCGGCGCAGCGGGATGCCGACGTAGCGGGCGTTGCGCAGCTTGCTGTCCGGGGTGGAGACGGCGACGAAGCGGGTGTAGCGGGAGCCGATCTTGTTGGCCAGACCGGGCCGCGCGTTGGCCTCGTGCACCACGATCGGCACCCCGAGCCGCTTGGCCGCCAGGTAGCCGGGCAGCGCCACGTAGCCGCCGAAGCCGACCACGCAGTCGGCCTTGGTCCGCTCCAGGACCTGCTCGGCGGCCTTGATGGTGCCCCGCAGCCGCCCCGGTACGGTGATCAGCTCGGGGGTGGGTTTGCGCGGCAGCGGCACGGCCGGGATCAGCGCCAGCTCGTAGCCCCGTTCCGGGACGAGCCGGGTCTCAAGTCCGCGCTCCGTGCCGAGTGCCGTGATCCCCACGGTCGGGTCCTGCCTGCGCAGGGCGTCCGCGAGGGCGAGCGCGGGCTCGATGTGGCCGGCGGTCCCCCCACCGGCGAGTACGACATGCACCGAATTTCACCGCTCTCCGGACGGGCGCCGTACGGCGCTCCGTCGCATCGTCTTCCGTCTCACCCCAGCCAGCTTCTTTCTCACAGCAGGCTGCCGCATGGCCAGTGCCGCCTTCGCGGCGGGCTCGTTTCTCGCGGACGAGATCAGCAGCCCGACGGCGAACATGGTCGGCAGCAGGGCGGACCCCCCGTAGGAGAACAGCGGGAGCGGGACACCGGCGATCGGCAGCAGACCGAGCACCGCACCGATGTTGACCACGGCCTGGGCCGTGATCCAGGTGGTCACGCCTCCCGCGGCGTACCTGACGAAGGGGTCCTCCGTGCGTCCGGCCACGCGGATACCCGCATAGCCTAGAGCCGCGAAAAGGGCGAGCACCGACAGCGTCCCCGTCAGGCCGAGTTCCTCCCCGGTCACGGCGAAGATGAAGTCGGTGTGCGGTTCGGGCAGTTGTCCCCATTTCTCCATGCTGGCACCCAGCCCGGAGCCGAACCACCCGCCGGAGGCCAGGGCGTAGATGCCGTGCACCGCCTGCCAGCATTCGGAGTTGGGGCCCGGCTCGGTGGCGCCCAGGCAGGCGAAGCGCGCCAGGCGGTTGCCGCTGGTCCCGATGAGGAGCGCCCCCAGGACGCCGGCGACGGCGACCACCGCGGCGAAGAGCCGCAGCGGCGCGCCGACCAGCCACAGCAGGCCGACCAGGATCGCGGCGACGATGATCGCGGTGCCCATGTCCCGGCCCAGCATGATCAGGCCGAGCAGCAGGAGCGTCACCGGAACGAGCGGCACCAGCAGGTGCTTCCACTGGACGAGCGTGCGCCGGTCGCCCTTGCGGGCCAGCAGGTCGGCGCCCCACAGCACCAGGGCGAGCTTGGCGAGCTCGCTGGGCTGGAACTGGAAGGGGCCGCCGATGCGGATCCAGTTCTGGTTGCCGTTGACCTCGTGCCCGATGCCCGGGACCTGCACCAGGCAGAGCAGGAAGACGGAGACGGCCAGCAGCGGGTACGCCAGCCCGCGCTGGAGGGCGACGGGCATCCGGGCCGCCGCGAACATCAGCACGCCGCCCAGCACGGCGGCCAGGAGCTGCTTGCGGAAGAAGTAGGCGGAGGGCAGGCCGGAGCCCAGCGCCTCGATCTGGGAGGCGGAGAAGACCATCACCAGGCCCAGGCCGGTGATCATCAGGCTGCCGCCGAGGATCAGGTAGTAGGCGGTCAGCGGCCGGTCCCAGGCCCTCCTCGCCCGCAGGTACAGCCCGCGTACGGCCCGCACGGCGCGGCGCGGGCCGCGGGCGCCGCCCCCCTCGCGCGACGGGCGTGGGGAGCGCGGGGCCGGGGGGCGGAAACCCTGGCGGGCACCCCCCTCCGGGCTCCGGCGGGGCGCCTGCCGCGGGCCGCGCGGGGAGCGCTGCGCCTCGCGCAGGACGGCGCCCGGCAGGGGCGGACCGCCCGCGGCCGCGGCCACCGGCCCACCGGCTGCCGCACGGCGCACGCGGTCCGCCGCGCGGCCCGCGGCGGCGCGCACCGCGCCGCCGCCCTGCGGTGCCGCCGGGGGCGGCGCGGGTCGCTCGGCCGGCATCGTCCCCTCCTGTCTCCCCGCACCGTCCGGCCCCGGCGCGGGGGCCGGCGGGTTATCGCTCCTGGGCCGCGGGCCGGCCGGCGGCCAGCTCGCGGACCGCGGCGGCGAAGGCCTCGCCGCGCTCGTGGTAGTTGGTGAACATGTCCATGGAGGCGCAGGCCGGGGCCATCAGGACGGTGTCCCCGGGACGGGCCAGGCGCGCCGCCTCGCGCACCGCCGCCGCCATCGCCCCAGTGTCGGTCCGGTCGAGCTCGACCACCGGGACATCCGGGGCGTGTCGCGCCAGCGCCTCCCGGATCAGGGCCCGGTCCGCGCCGATCAGGACGGCGGCGCGCAGCCGCCCCGCCGCCTTCGCCACCAGCTCCCCGAAGGTCGCCCCCTTGGCGAGGCCGCCCGCGATCCACACCACCGGATCGTAGGCGCCCAGGGAGGCCTCCGCGGCGTGGGTGTTGGTCGCCTTGGAGTCGTCGACGTAGCGCACGCCGCCCACGTCGGCGACGTGCTCGATGCGGTGCGGATCGGGCCGGAAGGCGCGCAGGCCGTCGCGCACCGCCCTCGGCTCCACGCCGAAGGCGCGCGCCAGGGCCGCGGCGGCCAGCGCGTTGGCGACGTTGTGCGGGGCGGGCGGGTTCACGTCCGCCACCTCCGCCAGCTCCTGCGCCTGCTTCTGCCGGTCCTCGACGAAGGCCCGGTCCACCAGGATGCCCTCCACGACGCCGAGTTCGGAGGGCCGCGGGCTGCCGAGGGTGAAGCCGATCGCCCGGCAGCCCTCCACCACGTCGGCCCGGCGCACCAGTTCCTCGGTGCGCGGGTCGGCGGTGTTGTAGACGCAGGCGACCTCGTTGCCCTCGTAGATCCGGCCCTTGTCGGCGGCGTACGCCTCCATCGAGCCGTGCCAGTCCAGGTGGTCGGGGGCGAGGTTGAGCACCGCGGCCGAGTGGGGGCGCACCGAGGGGGACCAGTGGAGCTGGTAGCTGGAGAGCTCCACGGCGAGCACGTCGTGGGGCTCGTCGGACAGGACCGCGTCCAGCAGCGAGACCCCGATGTTGCCGACGGCGGCGGTGCGCAGTCCGGCGGCCTCCAGGATGGAGGCGAGCATGCGCACGGTGGTGGTCTTGCCGTTGGTGCCCGTGACCGCCAGCCAGGGCGCGGCGCCGGGGCCGCGCAGCCGCCAGGCCAGCTCCACGTCGCCCCACACCGGCACCCCGGCCTCGGCGGCCGCCGCGAACAGCGGCTTGTCCGGCCGCCAGCCGGGCGCGGTGACGACCAGCGAGGTGCCCTCGGGCAGGGTGTCGCCGTCGCCGAGGCGGACCACGGCGCCCAGGGCCTCCAGTTCGGCCGCCTGCCGCCGGGAGCGCTCGTCGTCGCCGTCGTTGACGACCGTCACCTCCGCGCCCAGCTCCCGCAGCACGCGGGCCGCGGGGACGCCGGAGACGCCGAGGCCGGCGACGGTGACATGCCGGCCGGCGAGTTCGCCGGTGGGGTCCTGGATCATTTGCCGGCCGCCCAACCGGCGTAGAACAGGCCGATGCCGACGATGGTGCACATGCCCTGGATGATCCAGAAGCGGACCACGACCAGCACCTCGCTCCAGCCCTTGAGCTCGAAGTGGTGCTGGAGCGGCGCCATCCGGAAGACCCGCTTGCCCGTCAGCCGGAACGAGCCGACCTGGATGACGACGGACATGGTGATGAGGACGAACAGGCCGCCGAGCAGGGCGAGCAGCAGCTCGGTGCGGGAGACGATGGCCAGGCCGGCCAGCGCGCCGCCCAGGGCCAGCGAACCGGTGTCGCCCATGAAGATCTTGGCGGGCGAGGTGTTCCACCACAGGAAGCCGAAGCAGGCGCCCATCAGCGCGGAGGCGACGACCGCGAGGTCCAGCGGGTCGCGCACCTCGAAGCAGCTCGGGCTGCCGGTGAGGGCGCACGAGTCCTGGTGCTGCCAGACGCCGATGAACGTGTAGGCGCCGAAGACCATCACCGAGGCGCCGGTGGCCAGGCCGTCGAGGCCGTCGGTGAGGTTCACGCCGTTGGACATCGCCAGGATCATGAACAGCGCCCAGACGACGAAGAGCACCGGCCCGATCGACCAGCCGAAGTCCTGGATGAAGGAGAGCTTGGTGGACGCCGGGGTCTGGCCGCGGGAGTCGGCGAAGTTCAGCGACAGGACCGCGAAGGCGATGCCGACGATGAGCTGGCCGAGCATCTTGGCCTTGGCCCGCAGGCCCAGGCTGCGCTGCTTGACGATCTTGATGTAGTCGTCGAGGAAGCCGACCAGGCCCATGCCGGCCATCAGGAAGAGCACCAGCACGCCGGAGAACGACGGCGGTTCGCCGGTGATGACCTTGGTGAGCCCGTAGGCGATCAGCGTCGCCAGGATGAAGGCGATGCCGCCCATGGTGGGGGTGCCGCGCTTGCTGTGGTGGTCCCGCGGGCCGTCGTCGCGGATGTACTGCCCGTAGCCCTTGCGGGCCAGCAGTTTGATCAGCAGCGGGGTGCCGATCAGGGTCAGGAAGAGCCCGATGACCCCGGAGAAGAGGATCTGCCTCATCATCGGCCGGCGACCTCGCCCTCGACCAGCGCGAGCGCCACCTTCTCCAGGCCGGCCGACCTGGAGGCCTTCACCAGCACCACATCCCCCGGCCGCAGATCGTCGCGCAACAGGTCGATTGCCGCCTGAGCGTCGGACACGTGCACCGACTCCTCACCCCACGAACCCTCGTTCTTGGCACCCATGTCGAGCCAGCGGGCCTCCCGGCCGCCGACCGCCACGAGCTTGCTGACGTTGAGCCGGACGGCCAGCCGTCCGACCGCGTCGTGCTCGGCGAGCGACTCCTCGCCGAGCTCGGCCATCTCGCCGAGCACCGCCCACGTGCGACGCCCCTGGGCCATGGCGACGAGCGCGCGGAGCGCAGCCCGCATGGACTCGGGGTTCGCGTTGTAGGCGTCGTTGACGACGGTCACGCCGTCCGAGCGCTCGGTGACCTCCATCCGCCAGCGGGAGAGCGTGCCTGCCTCGGAGAGCGCGGTGGCGATCCCGTCGGCGGGCATGCCCAACTCGTGGGCTACGGCGGCCGCGGCGAGCGCGTTCGACACGTGGTGCTCACCGTACAGGCGCATCGTCACATCGCCGCACCCGGTGGGGGTGTGAAGGGTGAAGGCGGGCTGCCCCTTCGGGGTGAGTCGGACATTCTCGGCGCGGACGGCGGCGTCCTCGGACTCGCCGAAGAGGACGATGCGGGCGTCGGTGCGGGCGCGCATGGCGCGCACCAGGGGGTCGTCGGCGTTGAGGACGGCGATCCCGCCCTCCTCCGCCGGGGGGAGGGACTCCACCAGTTCGCCCTTGGCCAGGGCGATCTGCTCCCGGCCGCCGAACTCCCCGATGTGCGCCGAGCCGACGTTGAGGACCACGCCGATGCGCGGCGGGGTGAGCCCGGTGAGGTAGCGGATGTGGCCGATGCCGCGGGCGCCCATCTCCAGCACGAGGTGGCGGGTGCCCTCCTCCGCGCTGAGCGCGGTCAGCGGCAGCCCGATCTCGTTGTTGAGCGAGCCGGGCGTCCACACGGTGGGGCCGTGCCGCTGCAGGAGCTGGGCGATCAGGTCCTTGGTGCTGGTCTTGCCCGCGGAGCCGGTCAGGGCGACGACGGTGGCGCCCAGCCGCCCCACGACGTACCGCGCCAGGGCGCCCAGGGCGGCCTCCACGTCCTCCACGACGATCGCGGGGACGCCGACGGGGCGGGCGGCCAGCACGGCCACCGCACCGTCGGACACGGCCCCGGCCGCGAAGTCGTGGCCGTCCGCGCGCGCCCCGGCGAACGCCACGAACAGGGCGCCGGGGACCACCTCGCGGGAGTCCCTGACCACGGGCCCGGTGACGGTCACATCCGGATCCGGTATGTCGTGGGGCCGGCCGGAGACGGCCTCCGCGATCTCTGCGAGGGTCAGCGGGATCATGACCTGCTCTCCCCGGTCTCCCCGGACTCCCCGGACCCCTCGCCGGTGCCGGTCCCCCCGGCCCCCAGGCGGCGCTCGATGGCCTCCCGCAGCACCTCGCGGTCGTCGAAGGGCCGGATCACGCCGGCGACGTCCTGGCCCTGCTCGTGGCCCTTGCCGGCGATCAGCACGGTGTCCCCGGGCTCGGCCCGGGCGACGGCGGCCTCGATCGCGGCGGCGCGGTCCTCCTCCAGGAGCACGGTGCCGCGCTCGTGGACCGGGACCTCCGCCGCGCCCGCGAGCATGGCGGCCAGGATGGCCAGCGGATCCTCCGAGCGGGGGTTGTCGGAGGTCAGCACGGCGGTGTCGGCCAGCCGGGCCAGGGTGGCACCCATGGCGGGGCGCTTGTGCGGGTCGCGGTCGCCGCCGCAGCCGAGCACCGCGTGCACCCGGCCGTCGGTGACCTTGCGCAGGGCGCGCAGCACGGAGTCGACGGCGTCGGGCTTGTGCGCGTAGTCCACGACCGCCAGGTAGGGCTGCCCGGCGTCCACGCGCTCCAGGCGTCCGGGGACGCCGGGCACCGCGGCGACGCCCCGGACCGCGGTCTCCAGGTCGATCCCGGCCACCACCAGGGCGGTGACGGCGGCGAGCGCGTTGGAGACGTTGAACGGGCCGGGCAGCGGCGCCGCGGCCCGCGCCGTCTCGCCGCCGGGGCCCACGACGGTGAAGGTGGAGCCGAGCGGGCCGACCTCCACGTCCTGCGCCCGCCAGTCGGCGTCCGGGTGCCCCTCGGCGGAGAAGGTGGTGACGGGGACCTCGCTGACGCCGCCCGCCAGCCGCTGCCCGTACTCGTCGTCGAGGTTGACCACGCCGGCACGGGAACGGGCCCTGGTGAACAGCTGCGCCTTCGCCCGGAAGTAGTCCTCCATGTCCGGGTGGAAGTCCAGGTGCTCGGGGCTGAGGTTGGTGAAGACGGCGACGTCGAAGACGCAGCCGTCCACGCGGCCGAGCGTCAGCGCGTGGCTGGAGACCTCCATCGCCACGGAGCGGACGCCGCGTTCGCGCATCACCGCGAACAGCGCCTGGAGCTCGGTGGCCTCGGGGGTGGTGCGCTCGGACTTGACGCGCTCGTCGCCGATGCGGGTCTCGACGGTGCCGATCAGGCCGGTCGGCTCGCCCTCCTTCGCCGCGGCGCGCAGTCCGCCCTCGACGAGGTAGGAGGTGGTGGTCTTGCCGGAGGTGCCGGTGATGCCGATCTGGAGCAGGTCCCGGCCGGGGTCGCCGTAGATGGCCACGGCCAGCTCGCCCAGCCGCTCGCGCGGGTCCGGGACGGTCAGCACCGGCAGGCCGGTGGTGGCGGACCGCTCGGTGCCCGTCGGGTCGGTGAGCACCGCGACGGCGCCCAGCCGGGCCGCCTGGGCGGCGAAGTCCGCGCCGTGGAAACGGGCGCCCGGACGGGCGACGTAGACGTCGCCGGGGCGCACCGCGCGCGAGTCGTGGGTGATTCCGGTGACCGCCACGTCCCCCGGGGGGACCGTGACGTCCAGCCGCCGGGCCAGCTCCGCCAGCGGGACGGGGACGACCCGCTCGGGGCGGGGTGAGGCCGGGGGCGGGGAGGGGGTCTGATCAGCGTGTGGCACGGCGGTGAGCGTACCCGGCACGTCCGGCCCGCCGCGAAGCGAGGGGCCGGACGTGCCGGAGGTTCCGCCGGCGGCGCCGGCACTGTTCCACGGGTCGTCGGTGATGGTTCTCACGGGTCGCTTTCCGGTCGGTGCCCGGGTGGTCAGTCCCCGGGGTCGAAGGTGACGGGCAGACGGGGCGGCTCGGTCCCGCTGGGGGGGATCCGGAGGGCCTTGAGGGTGTACTTCATGACCTCCTGGTACACCGGGCCGCACACGTCGCTGCCGTGGTAGCTGCCCTTCTTGGGGTTCTGCACGGCGCAGTAGACGGTGACGCGGGGCTGGTCGGCCGGGGCGAACCCGGCGAAGGAGGAGGTGTAGCCGTTGTAGCGGCCGGTCTCGGGATCCACCCGGTTGGCCGTGCCGGTCTTGCCCGCCACCCGGTACCCCGGGATCCGGGCGGTGGTGCCGGTGCCCGAGTCGTCGGCCACCACCGACTCCAGCATGGCGGCCAGCGTCCGGGCGGTCCCCTCGCTCACGACGCGGGTCCGCTCCGGCTCCGGCGCGGGCCGCCACGTCCCGTCGGCGCCGGTGGTGCCGCGCACGATGGACGGCGCGACGCGCACACCGCCGTTGGCGACGGTGGAGTACACCGAGGCGGCCTGGACGGCGTTGACGGACAGGCCCTGGCCGAAGGGGATCGTGTACTGCTGGGAGGCGTTCCAGTCCTCCGGGTCGGCGAGGATGCCGGGTGTCTCGCCGGGGAAGCCCAGGCCGGTCCTCTGCCCCAGCCCGAACTTCCGCAGATAGGAGTGGAGCACCCGGTTGGCCTCCGCCTGGGTGTCGCCGAGCTGCTCGGCGGCCAGGATCGTGCCGATGTTGCTGGACCTGGCGAGCACCCCGTTGAGGGTGAGGTACAGGGTGGGGTGGTCGTGGTCGTCGGCGAAGCTGCGGTCGGCGCGCGGCAGCCGGTTGGGCACCACCACGTGGGTGCCGGGGGTGGCGGCGCCCTCCTCCAGGACGGCGGCCATGGACATCAGCTTGCTGGTGGACCCCGGCTCGAAGGCGTCCTGGAGCGCCGGGTTGCCCAGGGCGGAGGGATCGGCCTTCGACAGGTCGTTGGGGTCGTAGCCGGGGGCGCTCGCCATGGCCAGCAGCTCGCCGGTGCGCACGTCCTGCACGATCACGTAGCCGCTGTCGGCCTCGGACTCCTCGACCTGCTCCTCCACGGCCCGCTGGGCGGCCCACTGGATGTCGCGGTCCAAGGTCAGCTCCACGTCCGCGCCGGGCACGGCGGGCTGCTCCTGCTCGCCCGCGGTGGGGACCTGGCGGCCCCCGGACTGGGCGTAGGTGATCTTGCCGTCCTCGCCCGCCAGCGTCTTCTCGTACATCGCCTCCAGACCGCCGCCGCCCTCCCCCCGGGCGTTGACGAAGCCGAGCACGTTCGCCGCGAGCCGCCCGTTGGGGTAGACCCGTTTGGCGTGCTCCTCGGAGTACACCCCGGACAGCACGTGGACGCCGCCGCCGGTGCTCTCCTCGGCCAGTGCCCGCTTGAGGTCGGTGATCTGCCGCCAGACCTGCGGGGACTGCTGCCGGGCCAGGACGACGTAGCGGGTCTCCCCGCGGGAGAGCCGCTCGGTGAGGGTCTCCTCGTCCACGCCGAGGATCGGGGACAGCAGCTCGGCCGCCTGGGCGGGGGCGTCGGGCACCTCGGTCTGCTCGGGCGTGAACAGGTAGGGGTCGGCGGTGATGTCGTAGGCGTCCACCGTGGTGGCCAGCGCCACGCCGTCCCGGTCGGTGACGGTGCCCCGCTCGGCGGCGAGCGGAACGGTGATGTAGCGGTTGACGTGGGCCTTGCCGGCGTAGGTGCTCGCGTCCACGGCCTGCACCTGGAGCAGCCGCACGGTGAAGACGAGCATCACCAGGGTCAGCAGGACGCCGAAGAGCCTGAGCCGGGGGCGGTGCCCGACCAGCCGGATCGTCCCCGGCGGCCCGGGGCGGGAGGAGGGGCGGGGCGGGCGGGCGCCCCCCGCGGCGCGGGTCCTCCCGGCGGGGGGACGGCCGGACGTGCGGCGCGGGCGCTCGCTCACGGGCCCTCCACCCCCTCGCCGGTCCCGCCGCTCGCCCCGGCCCGCGGGGCCGGCTCGGGCACGCCGCGGACGGTGCCGTCCGGCAGGATGAACACCGGGTTCCCGCCGGGCACCAGGCCCAGCTCACGGGCCCGTTCGGTGAGCGGTCCGGGCGCCGAGTAGGAGTCCAGTTCCTGCTGGAGCGCCTGCTCCTCGTCGGTCAGCTCCTCGGCCTGCCGCTCCAGTTCGCTCAGTTCGAAGGAGCCCTGGTTGACGGCCGCGTTGAGCAGCAGCAGCGCCAGCAGCCCGGAGCCGAGCAGCAGGACGACCAGGACCACGAAGGGGGTGCGGGCGGGCGCGGAGGGGCCGCCGGCGGGCACCAGCCTCGCCAGCCGGGCCAGCCGCTGCTGCGGGGTCGGGGCGCCCGCGAGGACGCCTCCCGCCCCCGGGGCCGCGGACGCGCCCGGAGCCCTCCCCTGCCGTTTCCTCGGTGTCTCCTTCAGGGCTCCTCCCGGATGCGCTCGGCACCGCGCAGCCGGGCGGGCGCGGCGCGGCGGTTCTCGGCGACCTCCTCCTCGGTGGGGAGCTCGGCGCCCCGGGTGAGCAGCCTCAGCCGGGGCTGGTAGCGCTCGGGCACCACCGGCAGCCCCGGGGGCGCGGTGGTCGCGGCCCCCGCGGCCAGCACCTGCTTGACCAGGCGGTCCTCCAGCGAGTGGTACGACAGGACGGCGATCCGGCCGCCCACGGCCAGCGCGGCGACGGCCGCCGGCAGGGCCCTCTCCAGCACCGCCAGCTCGCCGTTGACCTCGATGCGCAGGGCCTGGAAGGTCCGCTTGGCCGGGTTGCCGCCGGTGCGCTTGGCGGCCTGGGGCAGTGCCGCGCGGATCAGCTCCACCAGCCGGGCGCTGGTGGTGAAGGGCTCCTTCTCGCGCTCCCGCACGATCGCCTCGACGATCCGCTTGGCGTGCTTCTCCTCGCCGTAGACGCGCAGGATGCGCACCAGTTCGCCCGGCGGGTAGGTGTTGAGGACCTCGGCGGCCCCGATGCCCCTGCTCTGGTCCATCCGCATGTCCAGCGGCGCGTCCCTGGCGTACGCGAAGCCGCGCTCGGCCTCGTCCAGCTGCATGGAGGAGACGCCGAGGTCGAACAGGACGCCCTGGACGCGCGGCACGCCGAGCCGGTTCAGCACCCGGGGCAGTTCGTCGTAGACGGCGTGCACCAGCGTCGCCCTCTCCCCGAAGGGCGCCAGCCGCTCGCCGGCCAGCCGCAGGGCCTCCGGGTCCCGGTCCAGCCCGATCAGCCTCACCTCGGGGAAGGCCGAGAGCATGGCCTCGCTGTGCCCGCCCAGTCCGAGGGTGCAGTCCACGACGACGGGAGCCCGTCCCCCGCCGGCCCCGCCGGGCTTCTCGAGGGCGGGGGCGAGCAGGTCCAGGCAGCGCCGGAGCATGACCGGGACGTGCCGCTCGTTGGTGCTCACTGGACTCTCTCCTCGAGCCGGCCCGTACGGCCTGGTCCCCGCCCGCTCGCGGTGGGGAAGCGGCCGGCGGCGCCGGGGAAGGGACGCCGGCGGCCGGGAGCGGGAGGAGGCCGGATCGTACGCGACCGTACGCGCGCCCGCGCACATGGGTCTGGAACGGGAAGCGGGGAGCTCGGCGCGTGTCCCGGCTCCCGCTTCGCGCCACTTTAGTCCACTCGTTCCCCTGGTCAACCAACCGGTCGGGCGCGTCACGGCGGCCGCCGGGCCGCCCGCGCCGGGGACCGCCGCCCCGCCCCGGCGCCGGGGTTCACTCCGACGGACCACCCCGCACCGGCCGTGTGGGGTACCTCACACCCGCGCGCGTTGACCGGCTTTGCCCCGTCTCACAGCAGGCCGGACGGAGAAGGGGCGGTTACGGTCATAGGTATGTCACCGTCTTCCTCCGAAGCTTCGGTCACCGACCGCCTCGTCGCCGCCAACCGGCGCTACGCAGCCGAGTTCACCGACCCGGGCATGGACGCCCGGCCGGTGCTGAAGGTCGCCGTGGTCGCCTGCATGGACGCCCGTCTGGACCTGCACGCCGCCCTCGGCCTGGAGCTGGGCGACTGCCACACGATCCGCAACGCCGGCGGCGTGGTCACCGACGACGTCATCCGGTCCCTGACCATCAGTCAGCGGGCGCTGGGCACCCGTTCGGTCGTCCTGATCCACCACACCGGCTGCGGCCTGCTGAACATGTCCGAGGACTTCCGGCACGAACTGGAGCTGGAGGTCGGCCAGCGGCCGTCGTGGGCCGTGGAGGCCTTCAAGGACGCCGACCAGGACGTGCGCCAGTCGATGGAGCGGGTGCGCACCTCCCCCTTCCTGCTGCACACCGACGACGTGCGGGGCTTCGTCTTCGACGTCACCACGGGCCTGCTGCGGGAGATCGACCCCTCCGGCGACGCGGGGCGGTGACGCGGGGACCGGTCTGTGTGAAGAATGCGTGAGTGACGGCTCCTGCCCCCGGGAACTCCGGGGGGCAGGTGTCGGTTGTTCTGGGTGGGCCGGCCGCCCACGGGGGAGACCGGCCCACGGAATTGGGCCGAGGAGGGCCGGGTGACGACCTATGACGAACGGGTGGACCTCAGCGATCTGACCGCCACGGCGGACCGGGTGCGCCGGTCGGTGGAGAGCGTGATCGAGGGCAAGCCGGAGGTCGTGCGGCTCTCGCTGACCGTCCTGCTGGCCGAGGGGCACCTGCTGATCGAGGACGTGCCGGGGGTGGGCAAGACCATGCTCGCCAAGGCGCTGGCCAGATCGATCGACTGCTCGGTGCGCAGGATCCAGTTCACCCCCGACCTGCTGCCCTCCGACGTCACCGGGGTGAGCATCTACGACCAGCAGCGGCACGAGTTCGAGTTCAAGCCGGGCGCCATCTTCTCCCAGATCGTGATCGGGGACGAGATCAACCGCGCCTCGCCCAAGACGCAGTCGGCGCTGCTGGAGTCCATGGAGGAGCGGCAGGTCACCGTCGACGGGCACAGCTACGAGCTGCCCGAGCCGTTCATGGTGGTGGCCACGCAGAACCCGGTCGAGATGGAGGGCACCTACCCGCTGCCCGAGGCGCAGCGCGACCGCTTCATGGCACGGGTGTCCATCGGCTACCCGAGCCCGGAGGCCGAGCTGCGGATGCTCGACGTCCACGGCGGGGCCTCCCCGCTGGACGGGCTGCGGCCGGTCGCGCACGCGCACGAGATCTCCACGCTGGTGGGGGCCGTGCGCGGCATCCACGTCTCCGAACCGGTCCGCCGGTACGCGGTGGACCTGGTCTCGGGCACCCGCGACCACCCCGAGCTGCGGCTGGGCGCCTCGCCGCGGGCCACGCTGCACCTGCTGCGGGCTGCGAGGGCCGCGGCGGCCCTGGCCGGACGCGACTTCGTCCTGCCCGACGACGTCCAGGCGCTGGCCGTCCCCGTACTCGCGCACCGGCTGCTGCCCACCGCGCAGGTCCAGCTGGGCGGCCGCACCTCGGAGCAGATCGTCGCGGACCTCGTGCGGCACGTGCCGGTGCCCGCCGCCGGCCCCCGGGAGGCGGCCCCCCGTCTCCCGCTGCACGGCCGGCAGTCCCAGCGGGGGTACTGATGGAGGGCGGCCCCGGCGCGGCGGGCCGGGACACGGCCGGGCCCCCGGCCGCGCCCCGGGAGCCCGGCCCCGGGGGCGGAGCGCCCCGGCCGTCCCCGCCCGGCGGGGACGGGGAGTGGCGGGGTTCGCTGCGCGCCGCGCTGGGCGGTCTCACCACCCGGGGGCGCTCCTTCCTGGCCGCGGGCGGTGCCGCGGTGGTCTGCGCCTACGTCCTGGGCCAGGCCGACCTGCTGCGGGTGGGGGTGCTGCTGACCGCGCTGCCGCTGGTGTGCGTGGTCGTCCTGCACCGCACCCGCCACCGGGTGGCGGCCTCGCGGATGCTCTCCCCCGCCCGGGTGCCCGCCGGTTCCGAGGCCAGGGTCCACCTGCGGCTGGACAACGTCTCGCGGCTACCGACCGGTCTGCTGATGCTCCAGGACCGGGTCCCCTACGTCCTGGGCCCGCGTCCGCGCTTCGTGCTGGACCGGGTGGAGCCGGGCGGCCGCCGCGAGGTCTCCTACCGGGTCCGCTCGGACCTGCGCGGCCGCTATGCGCTGGGCCCGCTGCAGATGCGCCTGAGCGACCCCTTCGGCCTGGTGGAGCTGGCCCGGTCCTTCAGCGCGTACGACACCCTCACCGTGGTGCCGCGCACCGAGCCGCTGCCGCCGGTGCGGCCGGGCGGCGAGAACGGCGGCCGGCACGGGGGCCGGTCCCGCTCCCTGGCGGCGGCCGGCGACGACGACGTGATACCGCGCGGCTACCGCCACGGCGACGACCTGCGCCGGGTGCACTGGCGCTCCACCGCCCGGTACGGGGAGCTGATGGTGCGCCGCGAGGAGCAGGCCCACCGGCCCCGCTGCACGGTGCTGCTGGACACCCGGCGCCGGGCCTGGGCGGGCTCCGGCCCGGGGTCGGCCTTCGAGTGGGCGGTCTCGGGCGCCGCCTCGGTCGCCGTCCACCTGCTGGAGCGCGGCTGCTCCACACGGCTGCTGACCGACTCCGGCACGCCGGTCCCCGGCCCGGAGGGCGGCGGCCCGGGAGGTTCCCCGGCGGAGACCGCCGGGCTGATCCTGGAGGCGCTGGCGGTGGTGGAGCGCTCCGGGGAGCCGGGGTTGGCGCGGGTCCGGGACGCGCTGGGCGGCGGCGACGGCAGCGAGGGGCTGCTGGTGGCGTTCCTCGGCCTGCTGGATGACGGGGACGCGGCGCTGCTCGGCGGGGTGCGGCACCGCTCCGGGGGCGCGGTGGCCTTCGTCCAGCGCGTCCCGGGCGAGCCCCCGGAGGGGGGCGGGCCCCGGCGGCTGCTGCGCGAGGCGGGCTGGACGGTGCTGCCCTACGCGCCCGGTGACGCGCTGCCCGCCCTGTGGCGGCAGGCCGACCGGAGCGGCGGCCTCGCCCCCGGACGGACCGCGGGAGGTGGACGGTGACGGGCGGACGGATGCGGCTGGCGCTCTGCGCCTGGATCGCCACGGTGGCGGCGGCGGGCGCGCTGCTGCCGCTGGTCGCCCCGGCGGGCTGGCTGCTCGAGGCCGGTGTGCTGCTGGGCGTCCAGACGCTGGTGGGCGCGGGGATGCGGCGGGCGCCGGCCGGCCGCCTGCCCGTGGTGGCGGTCCAGCTGCTGGTGACGCTGCTGCTGCTGACCTTCGTCTTCGTCCGCCGGGAGGCGGTGCTCGGGGTGCTGCCGGGCCCGCGGGCGCTGGAGGCGTTCGGCTCGCTGCTGGCGCAGGGCACCGCCGACGTCGGCCGGTTCGCGATCCCGGCCCCGGTCACCGACGGCATCCGGCTGCTGCTGGTCGGCGGGGTGCTGCTGATCGGCCTGCTGGTCGACGCGCTGGCGGTGACGTACCGCAGCGCGGCTCCGGCCGGGCTGCCGCTGCTGGCGCTGTACTCGGTGGCCGCCGGGCTCTCCCAGGACGGAACGCGCTGGGTGTGGTTCCTGTGCGCTTCGGCCGGCTACCTGCTGCTGCTCCTGGCCGAGGACCGGGAGCGGCTGTCGCGGTGGGGCTGGTCGTTCGGCCCGGCCGGCGGCCCGGCACGCCCCACCTCGCCGGACGGCCCCGCTCCGGTGCCGGTGCGGGGCGGGCGGCGGATCGGCGTGCTGGCCCTGGGCATCGCCCTGGCGGTGCCCGCCGCGCTGCCGTCGCTCGACGGCGGACTGCTGGAGACCGCGCGCGGCGGGAGCGGCGGCGGGCCGGGCGGCGGCACCGTCTCGGCGGTCAATCCGCTGGTCGCCCTCCAGGACAGCCTGAACCAGCCGGACAACCGCGCGGTGCTGACGTACACCACCGACGCGGAGAGCACCTCGGACCTCTACCTGCGGATCGTGGCGCTCGACCAGTTCGACGGCACGGCCTGGCGCCCGTCGGAGCGGAGGATCACCGAGCTGCCGCGGCCGCTGCCGCCGGTGCCCGGTCTGGCGCCGTCCGTGGAGACCGACCGGGTGACCTCCTCGGTCCGGGCGGCCGGGTGGTACGCGCAGAACTGGCTGCCCATGCCCTACCCGGCCGCCGAGGTCCGCGTCGGGGGGCGGTGGCGCTTCGAGCCGGAGGGCCGCTCCCTGGTGGGCGACCGCGGGCAGACCACCCGGGGCGTGCGGTACGAGGTGGAGAGCCTGGCGGTGCGGCCGACCATCGAGCAGCTGACGGACGCCCCCGATCCCCCCCAGCCGCTGCTGGACGAGTACACCCGGGTGCCGGACTCGCTGCCGGCGGTGGTGGCGCGGACGGCGCGGGAGGTCACCGTGGACGCCTCCGGCGCCTACGAGCAGGCCGTCCGGCTCCAGGAGTGGTTCTCCTCCGACGGGGGCTTCCGCTACGACACCCGGGTGAAGGCGGGCAGCGGCAGCGCCGCCATCGCCCGCTTCCTGGAGCAGCGGGAGGGCTTCTGCGTCCACTTCGCGTTCTCGATGGCGGCGATGGCCCGCACCCTGGGCATCCCGGCCCGGGTCGCGGTGGGGTTCACCCCGGGCGTCTCCGACGGCAGCGGCGGGATGGTGGTGGGGCTGCAGGACGCCCACGCCTGGCCCGAGCTGTACTTCGAGGGGGTGGGCTGGACGCGCTTCGAGCCCACCCCGAGCCGGGGCAGCGTCCCGGAGTACACCCAGCCCGACCTGCCCTCCCCCGGCCGGCCGTCCGTCCCCGAGCCGCGGCCGACCGGCGGCGCCGAGCCGGAACCCGCACCGTCCCGGTCCTCCGAGTGCCTGGCGGGGTACGGGGAGGACTGCGGCGCGGCGGCCGCCCCGCAGGACGGCGGCGGCGGTGGCCGGTCGCTGCCGCGGCGGCTGCTGGACGCGGTGGTGGGCGCGCTGCCGCCGGCCGCCGGGGCGGCGGCGGTGCTGGCCCTGCTGGCGTTCCCCCTGCTGTGGCGCAGGAGGGTGCGGGCCCGGCGGATGGACGAGATCTCCGCTCCGGAACCCGGGGAGCGGGTGGAACCGCCGGGCGGGGCCCTCGTCCCGCGGGATCCCGCGGGCTCCCCCGGCGGACCGCCGGGGTCCCGGGCCGCGCCCGCGGGGCGCGGCTCCGGCGCCCGTGCCCTCGCCGCCTGGCGGGAGCTGACCGACTCCGCCTGGGACTACGGCGTCCCGCCGCTGGAGTCGGCGACTCCGCGGGCGGCCGCCGAGCGCGTCGTGCGCCTCGGGCGGCTGGAGGGGGAGGCCGCCGCCTCGGCGCACCGGCTGGCCACCGCCCTGGAGCACGCCCTGTACGCCGCCGGGGCACGTCCGGCCCCGGAGCTGGCCGAGGACGTGCGGCGGGTGCGGGACGGGCTGCGGGCCGCGGCAGGCCGCCGCGAGCGGCTCCGGGCGCTGCTGCTGCCGCGGTCGTCCGTGCGGATGGTGTGGGCCGTCTCCGCGCGGTGGGCGGTGCTGGCCGAACGGTGGCGCACCGCCGCCGGGCGGTTCCGGCGGTCGGCGGCGCGCCTGGGGCCGTCACGCCGGAGGGTGTGAGGGCCACCGGTCCTCCGGGGCCGCGGCGCGGCCCCGGAGGACCGGCCGGGCCGGGGACGCCCCGGGCGGGGGGGCCGGAGCCGGGGAGCGACGCCCGCCCCGTCCCCGGGGCCGCTGCCGGGGGCTTCCGACCGGCCCTGCGGGGTCCGGCCGCCCTGCAGGCGCAAAGAACCGGCGCTCGCCGCGCCACCACGGGGGAGGCGAGCTCGTCCTGATCGCCATGGCCGACGCCAACCGCGACCCCGCGCGCTTCCCCTCGCCGCGCCACCACGGGGGAGGCCGTGGTGGCGCGGCGAGCGCCGGTACCCGTCGTGCTCCGGGGGAGCGTTACTGCTGTTCGTCGCGGCGGCGCTGCCAGCGCTCCTCGATGCGGTGCATCATCGAGCGGCGCGGCCGGCCCTGCCGTCGTGGATGGGACGGTCGCCCGCCGTCGTCGCCCCCACCGTCGTGGGACTGCTCCCCGGCCTTGGGGGCCTTGCGCCAGCCGGTCACCGCGAGGACGGCGCAGCCGAGCATCACGAGGAAGCCCAGGACGCTGACGACGACCACCTTCGCGACCATCCCGGCCATGAGGAGCGCGACGCCCACCAGAAAGCCCGCGACCGCCTGGTAGACCCGTCGCCGGGTGTACGTGCGCAGCTCGCCTCCCTCGAGCGCTGTCGCGAACTTGGGGTCTTCGGCGTACAGCGCTCGCTCCATCTGCTCGAGCATGCGCTGCTCGTGCTCAGAGAGCGGCACGGAGTCCTCCTACTCGTCGGTCGCGGGGGCGACCGGATGCGACCCTTCAAGGATAGGCAGGGATTCGCCCCCGTGAAACCCGCCCCTCTACGCCAGTTGTGCCACCGGGACCGGGGTGCCGGATAGCGGTTTCGGGCTTCTCATTCCCCTGCCGCCGTGCCGTCATGCCGGACGGTGCGCTTCGATCATACGGCGGGTAGCCGCCGTTCGGGCCGCCTGTGGTCCACCGCACCTCGCCGCGGGCCCGGGCCGGGACTCAGCGCGTACGCGCCAGTACGTGGAGCTGCGCCGCGACGGACCGGAAGGCGGGCAGCTCGGCGACCGCCTCCTCGAGCCGGGCCAGCGCCTCGGGGGCGCCCGGCTCGGTGTCCACCAGGGCTCCGGGCACCAGGTCGGCGAAGACCCGCACGCCGTGGACGGCACCGACCTCCAGACCGCTGCCGGCGACCAGCTCGGTGAGCTGCTCGGCGGTGAAGCGCCGGGGCATGGGGTCACCGCCGCCCCAGCGTCCGTCGGGGTCGGTGAGCGCCCGCTGGGCCTCGGTGAAGTGGCCGGCCAGGGCGCGGGCGAGCACCGCGCCGCCCAGGCCCGCCACGAGCACGCTCAGCGTGCCGCCGCGCGGACGCAGGGCGGCCGCGGCGTTGCGCAGCCCCTCTGCCGGGTCGTCGACGTACTCCAGGACGCCGTGGCACAGCACCACGTCGTAGCCGCCGCGCTCGGCCACGTCGAACAGGCCGTGGGCGTCCCCCTGCACGCCGCGCACCCGGTCGGCCACGTCCTCCTCGGCCGCGCGGCGCTCCAGCGCGAAGAGGGCGTCGGGGCTGGGGTCCACCACGGTGACGCGGTGGCCGAGCCTGGCGACGGGCACCGCGAAGTTGCCGGTGCCGCCTCCGGTGTCCAGGACCTCCAGCGTCTCCCGCCCGGCGGCCTCGGCCCGCTCCTCGAGCGCTTCCCTCAGGATCTCCCAGACCACGGCGGTGCGGACGTGTGCGTGGGGGCGGGACATGGCGGACGCTCCTCGGCGGCTCGGACGTGGCTGGCCCCAGCCTATTGCGTCCCCCCGCGCGCGGTCGCACGCCCCGTGCGGACGGCACGCTCCTCCCCGGCGGGGCACGCTCCTCCCGGCGGCGCGGCCCCCTCCGGCCGCTCCCTGCCCGCCCCCGGTCCGCCCTCAGCCGGCCCTCAGTCCGCGCTCCGCTCCTCCGGCGCCGCGCTCCCGGCCGCCGCGCCGGCCGGGCAGCCCCGCCGGCCCCGGCGCCCCGGGGCCTTCCCCGGCCCCGGGCGGATCCGCCCGGTCCGCCGGCCCCTCCGCGGCGACCGCGGGGCGCGGCAGCGCGGGCTGCTGCACCAGCATCTGCTCGACGATCCGCAGGAACATGCCGGCGTCGCGTATCAGGTCGTCGGCGTCCCGCGGGCCGGCCGCCCCCTCGATGCCCGCCTCGGCACGGGCCCGCTTCGGGGCCCCGGCGGCGAAGAGCCTGCTCCACTCGTCCAGCTCCGGGGCCACCTCGGGCAGGACCTCCCAGGCGCTGCGTATGCGCTTCCTGGCGCGTGCGGTGGACTCGGGGCGCCCGCGCACCGCGAGCACCGCGGCGGCGGTGCGCAGGGCGGCGAGGTGCGCGGTGGCGTAGCGGTCGTTGGGGTGCTCCAGCTCCGCCGCCTCGTCGAGGCCGTGCTGCGCCTGCGCGAGCAGGTCGAGCGCGGCCGGCGGGGCCGATGCCCGGCGCAGCACGGGGTGGACGTCCTTCGCGGGCCCGTTCATCTGCGAACCTCCTGTCGTCGGCTGACTGTGCTGTTCGCGTCTGCTGGTCTCGCATCGCTGGTCGCGACCGGGAACATCGTTGCGCATGCCACTGACAATCGGCTCCGACCTGGGCAAACACCATCCTCTTCCGGCCGGTCCGGCGTATCGGGACAGACTGCCGCCCCTCCGGTCCGCACGCCTCGGCGCGGCGGGCGGGCCGGGTTCCCGTCCGGCGGCGCGCATCGGTGAGAATCGGCGCATGCACAGCGCCCCGCGATGGACCGCCACCCGGCAGAGGCTCTACGACGCGGCCGCGGCGCTCATCTCCGAGCGGGGCTTCTCCGCGACCACGGTGGACGAGATCGCCGAGCGCGCCGGCGTCGCCAAGGGCACCGTCTACTACAACTTCGCCAGCAAGGACGGGCTGCTGGAGGCCCTGATGCTGCACGGTGCCGAGGAGCTCGCCGCCTCGCTGCGGCAGGCGGCGCAGGGTGCCGTCCGGCACGGCGGCGGCCCCGGCGGGGCGCTGGACGCGATGGTGCGGGCCGGGCTGGCCTTCATCGACCGCCGCCCTGCCTTCGCCAAGCTCTACGTCGCCGAGCTGTGGCGGTGCGACCGCCCGTGGCAGGAGACCCTGGCGGCCGTGCGGGGGCGCGTGGTGGCCGCGGTGGAGGAGGAGCTGCGCGCCGGCGCCGGGCCGGGGGGGCCGGAAGGCCGCCCCGACGTGTCGCTGACGGCCTCCGCGCTGGTGGGGACGGTGCTGGTGGCGGCGCTGGACTGGAAGGTGTTCCAGCCGGAGCGCCCCCTGGAGGAGGTGCACCGCGCGCTGGCGGCCCTGCTGGAGGGGCGGGTGGCAGGGGCGGGCGGTCCGACCTGAGCCGGACCGCCCGCTCCCTTCCCCCGTGCTCCCCCGAGCATTCCCCCGCGGACGGCCGCCGCGTCGCTCCGCCGCCCCGTGCCGGCGGTGCGGCGCCGCTTGTGCCCGCCGTCTCCGACTCTGCCGTCCGCGCTGGTCGAAGCCCATCCGTACGGGTACTCAGAACCCTACTCAGGTACTCCTACCCCCCTCTGCGTACGGCCGCCCGAAGCCGTTACCCTCACCCGACTAGAGTCCCTGGTCATGGCAGGGACTGTGGTGGTAGGCGCCGGCATGGGCGCGATGGCGGCCGCCGCCCGGCTGGCCGTCGCCGGCCGGCGGGTGACGGTGTACGAGCGGACGGACACCCACGGCGGCGCGGTGCGCCGCCTGGAGCGGGACGGCTTCGGCTTCGACACCGGTCCGGGGCTGCTGCACCTGCCGGCCGTCTGGCGCGACCTGTTCGTCAAGACCGGACGCGAGCCCCTGGAGGCGTGCGTGGAGCTCGCCGAGGTGGAGCCGGCCGTGGAGCACGTCCTGGCCGACGGCACGGTGGTCCGGCTGCCGGGCGGCTCCAGGGGCGGGACGGTCGACGCGCTGGACGCCGCGCTCGGCGCGGGCTCCGGCGAGCGGTGGAGCGCGCTGCTGGGCCGGGCCCGGGTGGCGTGGGAGGCCACCCGGCGCCCGCTGCTGGAGGAGCCGCTGGTCTCCGCGGCCGACCCCGGGCCGCTGGCCCGCGACCCGTACCCGGCGCGGCGGCCGGGACTGCTGCGCCGCCGCGCCCCCGCGCTGGCCGCCGCGGCCCGCGCCGAGCTGCGCGATCCGCGGCTGGTGGCGCTGCTGGAGGGCTGCGTGCTGTCCTACGGGCTCGATCCGCGCCGCGCCCCCGCGAGCGCCGCCGTCCTGCCCTACCTGGAGCAGACCTTCGGCACCTGGTACGTCGCCGGGGGGATGCGCGCGCTGGCGGACGCGGTGCACCGGCGCTGCCTGGAGCGCGGCGTGGAGTTCCGCTTCGGTGCGCAGGTGTCGGGGATCGTGGTGGAGGACGGCCGGGCCGCGGGTCTGGAGCTGGCCGACGGCAGCCGGGTGGCGGCCGACGCCGTGGTCTGCGGTGCCGACCCGCGGCCGATGTACGGCGACCGGGCCGCCGGGGCGGACGGCGGCCCCGGATACGCGGTGGGACGGCTGACGGTGCTCCTGGCGCTGCGCGGCGGACGGCCGGAGGGGACCGCGCACCGCACGGTGGTGCACGCCTCCGCTCCGGGCGGTCCGGTGTGCACCGTCACCGTGCTGCGGCCCGGCGATCCCGCCCTGGTGCCCGACGGCGCCCACGAGTCGGCGGTGCTGTCGGTGGTCGTGCCGCCGCACCGCGCGGGAGCCGGGCGGCCGGACGGACTCTCCGGAGCCGGTGCGCGGGCCTGGGACGGCGGTCCGGTGGACTGGACGGCGCCGGGCGCGGCCGAGAGGGCCGCCGACGAGGCGCTGGCGGCGGTGGACGCCGCCGGGCTGGGCCTGGGAGGGCGGCTGCTGTGGCGCGAGGTGCGCACCCCGGCCGACACCGAGCGGGAGACGGGGGCGCCGGGCGGTGCCGTGCCCGCCCCGGCGCTGGCGGGCGCGGGGGGCGCGTTCCTGCGGGCCGCCAATCTGACGCGCACGGCCGGGCTGTACCGCGCGGGCGGCTCGGCGCACCCCGGGGGCGGCCTGGCGCACGCCGGGATGTCGGGCGCGCTGGTCGCCGGACTCGTCGTCGAGGGCGACGACTGGCGCGGCTCGCGGTGAGCCGCCGGGCCCGGCGGCTCACCGCGGGCCCGGTGGTTCAGTGGCGGGGCTGCTCCCCGTAGTGGTGGCCGGCGCCGAAGGGGGCGCCGTAGCCGTCGTACCCGGCGCCCTCCCAGGCCCCCGGCCCGTCCTCCCCGGGGCCGTGGCGCTGTTCGGCGTCGCGCTGCTGCGGCACCCAGACCCCGTCGGGGGGCGCCTGCCCGGCGTACGGGTCGGGGGAGTAACCGGTGGCGTAGGCGGTGGTGTGGGGAGTGCCGTAACCGCCGGAGGAGTAGGACGGGCCGGGGGCGGCCGCGTACCCGTCCTCCGGGGAGGGCTGACCGGGAACGCCCGCGTGGGGCGCGGGGGTGCCCGCACCGTACCCGTGGTCGTACCCGTATCCGTACCCGTGGTCGTACCCGTACCCGTGGGGCTCCCCGTACCCGTGGGGCTCCCCGTAGCCGTGGCCGGGATCGGCGGCGGGCGCGGCCTGCGCGTACCGGCCGTCCCCGGCGTCTCCGCCGGCTCCGGCGTACTCGTCCCCCGCGTCCTGCCCCCGCGGTCCGGACGGCTCGCCGAAGGCGTCGTCATCCCGCCGGTAGACGCCGTAGCCGCCGGTGTCGTCGGGCAGCGGCTCGGGCCGGTAGGCGGGCTCGGGCGCCTGCGGGGGGTGGACCTCCAGTCCGGAGATCTCCAGGCGGGGGTCGGCGTCCCGGGGCGGCAGGGGCCGCCGCTCGCGGCGGCGCCTGCTGCTGCCGGGCTTGCCGCCCAGCGCCCATCCCGCGGTGAAGCCGCGGCGGTAGGAGAGGGTCACCAGGGTCTGGCCGACGGCGAAGGCCGCGGCGCCCGCCGAGATGACCAGCAGCGAGAGCACCGTCGAGGAGACCGCCACCACCCCGAGCACCACCGCGGCGAAGCCCGCGAAGGCCAGCAGCCGCCAGCGAAGCCGCGCCTTGTACTGCAGCAGCACCTCGGCCAGCAGCCACACCGCGACGGCGCCGAACGCGATGTAGAGGAGCGTCCACCCCACGTACGTCCTCCCCACCCGCCCCTAGCCCCGTCGGTGCAGGCCCAGGTTCTCGTAGATCTCCAGGGTCGCCGTGGAGTGGTTGAGGGTGATGAAGTGGAGTCCGGGGACGCCCTCCGACATCAGCCTCGCGCACAGCTCCGTGGCGTACTCGATTCCCAACGAGCGTACAGCGGAAGGATCGTGTTCGACCGCGAGGATGCGCTCGGCCAGCTCCGGCGGGAAGGCCGCGTTGCTGAGCTTCGCGAACCTCTCGATCTGCCGCACGTTCGTGACGGGCATGATCTCCGGGATGATCGGGGTGTCGCAACCCGCCGCGGCCACCCGGTCCCGCAGGCGCAGGTAGTCGTCGGCGTGGAAGAACATCTGCGTGATGGCGTAGTCGGCCCCGGCCCGGCACTTCTCCACGAAGTACCGGATGTCGCTCTCCCAGTCGGTGGAGCGCGGATGCATCTCGGGGAAGGCGGCGACGCCGACGCAGAAGTCCCCCGACTCCTTGATCAGCCGGACGAGCTCGGCGGCGTAGGTGATGCCCTGCGGGTGGGGTATCCACTCCCCCGTCGGGTCGCCGGGCGGGTCGCCGCGGACCGCGAACATGTTGCGGATGCCGGCGTCGGCGTACTGGCCGATGACGTTGCGCAGCTCGGCCACGGAGTGGTTCACCGCGGTGAGGTGGGCGACGGGGGTGAGGGTGGTCTCGGTGGCGATCCGCTCGGTGGCCCGCACCGTTCCCTCGCGGGAGGACCCGCCCGCGCCGTAGGTCACCGACACGAAGGTGGGGGCGACGGCCTCGACGCGGCGAATGGCGTTCCAGAGGGTGCGCTCGCCCTTCTCGCTCTTGGGCGCGTAGAACTCGAAGGAGTACGACTGCTCACCGGAGGCGAGCAGCTCGCGGACGGTCGGCGCGTGATCCGTCCTGGTGGAAGGGGTACCGAGGGCCATGGGGGCAGGCTAACCGCGGAGACGCTCCACCATCGCCTCAACGGGGATTTTCGTCCCTTTTGACGGAATGCTGTCCAGTGGGTGGACAGCCGACCCCTCCCGGCCCCCCCGGAGCCGGGGCGGGACGGGGACGTGCGGAGCCCTCAGAGTGCGCGCAGCCGCTTCGCCAGCTCCGCCGCGGCGGCCCCCGGGTCGTCCGCCTCGGTGATCGCGCGGACCACCACCACCCGCCGTGCTCCCGCCCGCAGCACCTCGTCCAGGTTGGAGGCGTCGATCCCGCCGATGGCGAACCAGGGCCGCTCGGGCTCGCGCGCGGCGGCGTAGCGGACCAGGGGCAGTCCGGGGGCGGGCCGTCCCGGCTTGGTGGGGGTGGGCCAGCAGGGCCCGGTGCAGAAGTAGTCGACGCCGGGCTCGGTCAGCGCCGCGTCCACCTCGGCCTCGCTGTGGGTGGAGCGGCCGATCAGGACGTCGTCGCCCAGGATCGCGCGGGCGGCGGGCACCGGCAGGTCGCCCTGGCCCAGGTGCAGCACGTCCGGGCCGGCGGCGTGGGCGACGTCCGCGCGGTCGTTGACGGCGAGCAGCTTCCCGTGGCGGCGGCAGGCGTCGGCGAAGACGGCCAGGTGCTCCAGCTCCTCACCGGCCTCCATGCCCTTGTCGCGCAGCTGCACGATGTCCACGCCGCCCGACAGCGCCGCGTCCAGGAACGCGGCCAGGTCCCCGCGCTCCCTGCGGGCGTCCGTGCACAGGTACAGGCGTGCGTCGTGGAGCCGCTCTCGTGCGGTGGCTGTCATGCGGGTCTCGTCCCCCCGGGGTCGGGCGTGCGGGTCCCCGCCCCGGTCCGGGGCGGGGACCCGCACGCCGGTGGTTCCGTCGTGCGGTGGTGCTGTCGTGCGGTGGTGCTGCGGCTCCGCGCGTTCCGGCGCGGTACCGCCGTGCGGCGGGGCCGCCGCCGTCCGGCTCAGACGGCCAGTGCCTGGGCCCGCCGCTTCACCTCGGTCCCGCGATTCTCGCGCAGCGCCTGCGCCGGGGTGCCGGGCAGGGAGTCATCGGGCGTGAACAGCCACTCCAGCATCTCCTCGTCGCTGAAGCCGTCGTCCCTGAGGAGGGTGATCGTCCCGGACAGCCCCTTCACGATCCGGCCGTCGCCGATGAAGTCCGCGGGCACCTGGAGCACCTTGTTCTCACCCCGGCGCACCGCGATGAGCTGCCCCTCCCTGATGAACTGCCGCACGCGCGTCACCTCGACGCCGAGCCGCTCGGCGACGTCGGGGACGGTGAGCCAGGCCGGGACGAGAGCATCGATCTTCACGTCAATCTCGGTCACGGAACAAGCCTGCCACCTCGTACCGACAGCCACTAGCGCACGGCGCTCTTCAGGGGGACGGACGGGTCGGCGGCGCGCGCCGGGTCCAGCACCGCGGAGCGTTCGACCAGCTTCCGCCCC
Source organism: Streptomyces desertarenae (assembly GCF_042681365.1). NCBI lineage: Bacteria > Bacillati > Actinomycetota > Actinomycetes > Kitasatosporales > Streptomycetaceae > Streptomyces > Streptomyces desertarenae. Next base: position 168,472 of record NZ_JBHUFU010000012.1, read on the forward strand.
TGGGCCAGGTCGCGCGGCCGCCCCACGGCCAGTACGGCGTTCAGCACCCCGTCGCGCAGCCAGCACACCGACCACGCGGCGTCCGCCGGGTCGCCGCGCCACAGCAGTTCGTCGCCGGCGCCGTGGTGGCCCGCGTACTGCACGAAGCGGCCGAACTGCTCGGACCAGAAGTACGGCACCGGGTCGTACGGCGGGGTCTCGGCCTCGCCCGCGACCAGCACCGAGGCGACCGTGCGCGGCCCCTGGAGGGCGTTGTCCCAGTGGTGCACCAGCAGTCGGCGGCCGTAGCGGGCCGAGGGGAAGGAGGCGCAGTCGCCGACGGCGCACACGTCGGGGACGGAGGCGCGCAGGCGGTCGTCGGCGAGGACCGCGCCGTCCCCGCCCAGCGCCACGCCCGAGCCCGCCAGCCAGCGCGTGGCCGGCCGGGCGCCGATCCCGGCGACGACGGCCCCGGCCCGCAGCACCGAGCCGTCGGAGAGCTCCACCTCGACGCGCTCCCCGGGACGCCCCCGGTCGGCGGGGCGCACGGCGGTGACCGCGCGCCCGGTGAGCAGTTCCACGCCCGCCTCCCCGTACCAGCGGCGCATGGGGGCGGCGACCTCGGGCGGCAGCACCCCGGCCAGCGGCCGGTCGGCGGCCTCGACCACGGTGACCCGGCAACCCGCCTCGCGGGCGGCGGTGGCGAACTCCGCGCCGATCCAGCCGGCGCCGACGACCACCACGTCCTGCCGTCCGGCGAGCACCGGCCGCAGCAGGCCGGCGTCGTCGAGGGTGCGCAGCAGGTACACCCCGGGCACCCCCCGGGCGCCGGGCAGCGGCACCGGTTCGGCCCCGGTGGCCAGGACCAGCCGGTCGTAGGGCAGCGGGCCGTCCTCGGTGTCCACCTCCCGGTCGGCGGTGCGCAGGGCCGTGGCGGCCGTCCCCAGGCGCAGGTCCACGCCGAGCGCGTCGAAGTCGACCTCGAAGGCGGTGCCCGCGGCCGTCCCCAGCAGCACGGCCTTGGACAGCGGCGGACGGTCGTACGGCCGGTGGGGCTCGGCCCCGGCCAGGACGATCTCCCCCGCCCAGCCCTGTTCGCGCAGCCGGACCGCGGTCTGCACCCCGGCCATGCCGGCGCCGACGACGAGGATCCGCTGCCTGCTCTGCCGCTCGGTTCGCACACTCACGCGATCACTGTAGGAGGTCGGCGGCCCCGGCGCCCCGGCGCTCCGCCGGGGCTCCCCTTCAGCCCCGCGGAAGGCGGGGCTAGGCTGACGGCAGTCCGGACGGCGGCGCCACGGGACGGAAGGGCCGCCGAGCACACCGGACACGGGATGCGGAAGAAGCGGAAGAACTCGCGGGAGCCCGGCGCACCGGGCTGAGAGGGAGGCTGGAGCGGCCTCCGACCGTACGAACCTGATCCGGGTCATGCCGGCGAAGGGAGGGGCACGGCGCACATGCGTGTGGTGATCATCGGCGGTGGTGTCATCGGGCTGGCCACGGCCTGGCGGACGGCGCAGCGCGGGGCGGGGGTCACGGTCGTCGACCCGGATCCGGGCGGCGGGGCGGCCCGGGTCGCGGCCGGGATGCTGGCGGCCGTCACGGAACTGCACTACGGCGAGGAGGCCCTGCTCGCCCTCAACCTCGCCTCCGCGCGCCGCTACCCGGACTTCGCGGCCGAGCTCCGGGAGGCGTCCGGGCAGGAGGTCGGCTACCGCGCCTGCGGCACCCTGGCCGTCGCCCTGGACGCCGACGACCGCGCCCACCTGCGCGAGCTGCACGCGCTGCACCGGCGCTGCGGACTGGAGTCGACGTGGCTGACGGGCCGGGAGTGCCGCCGCCTGGAGCCGATGCTGGCGCCCGGCGTGCGCGGCGGGCTGCGCGTGGACGGCGACCACCAGACCGATCCCAGGCGGCTGGCGGCCGCGCTGCTGACCGCCTGCGAACGCGCGGGCGTCTCCTTCGTGCGGCAGCGGGCCGAGCGGCTGGCGCTCACCGGCGACCGGGCGTCGGGGGTGGTCCTGGCGGACGGCACCGGGCTGGCGGCCGACCGGGTGGTGCTGGCGGCGGGCAGCGAGAGCGGCCGGCTGGCGGGGGTGCCCGAGGAGGTGCTGCCGCCGGTGCGCCCGGTCAAGGGCCAGATCCTGCGGCTGCGCGTCCCGCCGGTGTACGCCCCGTTCCTCTCCCGCACGGTGCGGGCCGTGGTCCGCGGCGGCCACGTCTACCTGGTGCCGCGCCTGGACGGGGAGCTGGTGCTGGGCGCCACCAGCGAGGAGCAGGGGTGGGACACCACGGTGACGGCGGGCGGCGTCTACGAGCTGCTGCGCGACGCCCACGAGCTGGTGCCCGGCATCACCGAGCTGCCGCTGGTGGAGACCCGCGCGGGCCTGCGCCCCGGTTCCCCCGACAACGCGCCGCTGCTGGGCCCGACCGCCCTGCCCGGCCTGCACCTGGCCACCGGCCACCACCGCAACGGGGTGCTGCTCGCCCCGGTCACCGGCGACGCCCTCGCCGAGGCGCTGACCGGCGGGGAACTCCCCGGCGAGGCCCGCCCGTTCACGCCCCTGCGCTTCTCCCGCACGCTCCAGGAGGTCCGCACATGAGCGACCGTGAAACCGCCACCGCCGCCGCCGTCACCGTCCACGTCAACGGGGAGCCCCGCGAGGTCGCCGCCGGGCTGACCCTGGACCGGCTCGTGGCGGCCCTCACCACCGCCCCCACGGGCGTCGCCGCGGCCGTCAACGAGGCCGTGGTGCCGCGCGGGCAGTGGCCCGCCACCGAACTCGGCGACGGCGACCGCGTCGAGGTCCTGACCGCAGTCCAGGGAGGCTGAACCCGCCATGGCCGACGACCCGCTCACCATCGCCGACACCGTCTTCTCCTCCCGGCTCATCATGGGCACGGGCGGCGCCCCCAGCCTGGACGTCCTGGAGCGCGCCCTGGTCGCCTCGGGCACCGAGCTGACCACCGTCGCGATGCGGCGCGTGGACCCCACCGTCTCCGGTTCGGTGCTGTCGGTGCTCAAGCGGCACGGCATCAGGGTGCTGCCCAACACCGCCGGCTGCTTCACCGCCGGGGAGGCCGTCCTCACCGCCCGGCTGGCCCGCGAGGCGCTGGGCACGGACTGGGTCAAGCTGGAGGTCGTCGCCGACGAGCGCACCCTGCTGCCCGACCCGGTGGAGCTGCTGGAGGCCGCCGAGACGCTGGTGGACGACGGCTTCACCGTGCTGCCGTACACCAACGACGACCCCGTCCTGGCCCGGCGGCTGGAGGACGTGGGCTGTGCGGCGATCATGCCGCTGGGCTCGCCCATCGGTTCGGGCCTGGGCATCCGCAACCCGCACAACTTCCAGCTGATCACCGAGCGGGCGTCCGTCCCGGTCATCCTGGACGCGGGCGCCGGCACCGCCTCGGACGCGGCGCTCGCCATGGAGCTGGGCTGCGCGGCGGTGATGCTGGCCTCCGCGGTCACCCGGGCCCAGGAGCCGGTGCTGATGGCCGAGGCGATGCGGCACGCGGTGGAGGCCGGGCGGCTGGCGCACCGGGCCGGACGCATCCCGCGCCGGCACTTCGCGCTGGCGTCCTCCCCGACGGAGGGCGTGGCGGACCTCGATCCGGAGCGCCCGGCGTTCGGCTAGCGCCGGACCGGTGCGCCCCCGCGCGGTGCGCGACCGGGCCGCGCACCCGGTGCGGCCCGCTCCGCCGTGCCGCACCGGGCCGGGTCGCGGCCGGGCAGCGGTTCCGTCACCGTTCCGCTGCGGTCCGGTGCGCCTGCGGGCGGCGCTGGGGGGAGCGCGGGCGGCGGCTCGTAGACTCTGCGCCGTGGACACCACCCTTCGGGACCCGTTGATCGGGCACGTGCTGGACGGCCGGTACCGCGTGGAGTCGCGGATCGCCGTCGGCGGCATGGCCACGGTCTACCGGGCGCTGGACACCCGGCTGGACCGGGTGCTGGCCCTGAAGGTGATGCACCCCTCCCTCGTCGGCGACGGCTCCTTCGTCGACCGGTTCATCCGGGAGGCCAAGTCCGCCGCGCGCCTGGCCCACCCCAACGTGGTGGGCGTCTTCGACCAGGGCTCGGACGGCGGCTACGTCTACCTGGCGATGGAGTACGTCGAGGGCTGCACCCTGCGCGACGTGCTGCGCGAGCGCGGGGCGCTCCAGCCGCGCGCCGCCCTGGACGTGCTGGAGCCGGTGCTGGCCGCGCTGGGCGCCGCCCACCTGGCCGGGCTGGTCCACCGCGACGTGAAGCCGGAGAACGTCCTGATAGGGGACGACGGACGGGTGAAGGTCGCCGACTTCGGGCTGGTGCGGGCCGTCGGCCAGCAGACCTCCGCCTCCACCGGTTCGGTGATGGGCACCGTCTCCTACCTCGCCCCCGAGCAGATCGAGCACGGCACCGCCGACGCCCGCGCCGACGTCTACGCCTGCGGCGTGGTGCTCTACGAGATGCTGACGGGCGCCAAGCCGCACGCCGGCGGCACCCCGGCCCAGGTGCTCTACCAGCACCTCCAGGAGGACGTCCCGGCGCCGTCCGCCGCCGTCCCCGGCCTGGCGGCCGCGCTGGACGCCCTGGTCGCCCGCTCGGCGGCCCGCGACCCCGGGCTCCGGCCTGCCGACGCGGTGGAGCTGCTCGCCGAGGTCCGCGCGGTGCGGCAGTCGCTGACCGACGGGCAGCTGGACGCCCTTCCCCCCGCCGCCACCGGTGCGGGCGCGTCCGCCGGGGCCGAGGACCCCACCACCGTCCTGCCCCGCCGCGCCCCCGGGACCGGGGGCGCCGCGGGCGGGGCCGCCCCGGAGCACACCAGCGTGCTGCCCGCGCCCGCGGTACCCCCCGGGGAGCCGCCGGCACCCGCCGGGGCGGGTACCGGCAGGCGCCGGACGGGCCCGTTCCGCGGTGCCGGGCCCCGGTCGCGCCGCTCGGTGCCGGCGCTGGTCGCCGCCGTCCTGCTGGTGCTGGGGGGCGTGCTGGGCGTGTGGTACGTCAACTCCGGGCAGTTCACCCGCACCCCCGGGGTGATCGACCTGACCGAGGCCGAGGCCAAGCGGGTCGTCGAGGAGGCCGGGCTGGAGTGGCGGATCGCCCGCGAGCACAGCGACACCGTGGAGCGGGGCCGGGTGGCCTCCAGCGATCCGGGCCGCGGCGAGCGCATCCGCACCAACGGCACGGTGACCCTCACCGTCTCCGAGGGCCCGGAGCGGGTCGAGGTCCCCGACGTGGCCGGGGAGGCGCTCGCCGACGCGCGCCGTCTGATCAAGGAGGCCGGGCTGGAGCCCGGCATGGTGACCAGGGAGTTCTCCCGGGACGTGGAGCGGGGTTCGGTGGTCCGCACCGACCCGGGGGCGGGCAGCGCGCGCCGGCCGGGCACGGCCGTGGCGCTCACCGTCTCCAAGGGGGCGCGGATCGAGGTGCCCGACGTCACCGGGATGCCCGAGGGCGCCGCACGGCAGCGGCTGACCGAGGCCGGGCTGACGGCCGAGACGGCCCCGGAGCGGGTCTTCTCCGGGGAGGAGGCGGGCACGGTGGCCCGGCAGTCCCCGGGCGAGGGCTCGGTCGCGGCCGAGGGCGACACCGTGACCCTCACCGTCTCCAAGGGGCCGGACATGGTCGCCGTCCCCGACGTGGAGGGCATGGGCGAGGAGGAGGCCCGCGCAGCCCTGGAGGAGGCGGGCTTCGAGGTGCGGGTCCGCAGGGTCTTCTTCACCGGGACGGTCTTCGACCAGTCCGTCCGCGGCGGCGAGCGGGCACCGCGCGGCTCGACGATCACCGTCTGGGTGCGCTGACCCGCTCACCGAGCGTTGCTTGAACGGGCATGCGTTGTGAGACGCCCCATAGGACCCAGATCACTTACGAAGGGGCATAGTGGGCATCGCGGCCGCCTGAGCGGCCACGATCGCCGTTCGTGTGCCCGTTGAGCGGAGAACCTACGACTTCGGGTAGTACGTCACACCTTTGTCCCCGAAAGTTCCGGCCGCTAACAATGCAGGAGTCGCCCAGCGCCGAGGAGCAGAACCCGGCGCAATCCGCTCGGCCCCCCTGGCCGGCCCGGCTGATCCGGCTCTGCGACGCAAGCGATCGGAAGAGGTTCTCCTCCCCCATGACCGTGACCCGCATCCTCGACCAGTTCCGCCTGACCGGCACCCGCCTGAACACCACCCAGCGCACCTCCGCCCTCGGCCTGGCCGCCGTCACCGGCGCCGCCACCCTGGCCCTCGGCTTCGCCCCCGGCGGCGAGCAGGGCGACACCCGGGCCGAGGCCAGGCCCGCCGCCGCCTCCGCCGCCCTCCCGGCGGAGACGGCCGCCCAGGCCGACGAGCTCTCGGCCGAGCAGGGCGGGCTGCGCGCCCGCGCCTCCACCGCCTACCAGCAGGCCCAGACCGACGCCGTCGAGGCCGCGCAGAAGGCCGAGGCGGAGAAGGAGGCCGAGGCGGAGAAGGAAGCCGAGGCCCAGGCCGAGACCCGGGCCCAGGTCCAGGCCGAGCGCGCGGCGGAGGCCGGCACCGGCCAGGCCGCCAGCCGTTCGCACGAGCGGGACGCGGCCGCCGCCACCGAGTACCCGGACAACCTCGACGGCTGGATACGCGAGGCCCTGGCCATCATGGAGCGCGAGGGCATCCCCGGCACCTACGAGGGCATCCACCGCAACATCATGCGCGAGTCCAGCGGCAACCCGCGGGCCATCAACACCTGGGACATCAACGCCCGCAACGGCGTCCCCTCCAAGGGCCTGCTCCAGGTGATCCAGCCCACCTTCGACGCCTACCACGTCGAGGGCACCGAGTACGACCTGTACGACCCGGTGGCCAACATCGTCGCCGCGTGCAACTACGCCGCCGACCGGTACGGCTCGATGGACAACGTCGACTCGGCCTACTGACCGGCCCTCCCGCCCGGACGGGACGGCTCCTCCCCCACGGCCCGGCGGCCCGCTGCGAGCGGGCCGCCGGGCCGTGTGCCGCGCGCACCTGGCACCCTCGGTGTGTGAGCACAGCACCTTCCCCCTCCCCCGACGCCCCGGCGGGCCGGTCCCGCAACCCGGTCGGCAGCCACGTCGCCGTCTCCGGCGGACTCGCCGCCAAGGGGCTGGCCTACGCGCGCGAGATCGGCGCCGAGGCCGTACAGGTCTTCGTCGCCAACCCGCGCGGCTGGGCCACCCCGGCCGGCGACCCCCGGCAGGACGAGGCGTTCCGCACGGCCTGCGCCGAAGAGGGCATCCCGGCCTACGTCCACGCCCCCTATCTGATCAACTTCGGCTCCCACAACCGGACCACGGCCGAGCTGTCGGCCGTCTCGCTGCGCCACTCGCTGCACCGGGCCCGGCAGATCGGGGCCCTGGGCGTGGTGGTGCACACCGGGTCGGCCACCGGCGGACGCAGCCGCGCGGCGGCCCTGGCCCAGGTGCGCGAACTGGTGCTGCCGATCCTGGACGAGCTGGACCCGGGCGACCGCGGCGACCCGTGGCTGCTGCTGGAGCCGACGGCCGGCCAGGGCGCCTCGCTGTGCGCGCGCGCCGAGGACCTCGGCCCCTACTTCGACGCCCTGGACCACCATCCCCGGCTGGGGGTCTGCCTGGACACCTGCCACGCCTTCGCCGCCGGGCACGACATGACCGCCGAGGGCGGCGCGAAGGCACTGCTGGACGAGGTGACGGCGGCGGTGGGCGGGGGGCGGCTGCGGCTGGTCCACGCCAACGACTCCCAGGACGTCGCGGGCGCCCGCCGGGACCGCCACGCCGCCATCGGCTCCGGTCACATCGGTGCGGAGCCGTTCCGCGAGCTGCTGCGCCATCCGGCCACGGAGGGCGTGCCGCTGGTCATCGAGACCCCGGGCGGCAAGGAGGGCCACGCGGCGGACCTGGCGCTGCTGAAGGGGCTCAGGAGCTGAGCGGGCGGCCTGAGGGACCCGGGCGGCGGCTCCGGGGCGTCCCCCGGGCGGCTACGGCTGCGGCCCGTCGCCCGGCTCCTCCTGGTACGAGTAGCGCTGCTCGTGCCAGGGGTCGCCGATGTTGTGGTAGCCCCGCTCCTCCCAGAAGCCCCGGCGGTCGGCCGTCATGTACTCCACGCCCCGCACCCACTTGGGGCCCTTCCACGCGTACAGGTGGGGCACCACCAGCCGCACCGGGAACCCGTGCTCGGCAGTGAGGGGCTCGCCCGCGCGGTGCGTGGCGAAGAGGGTGTGCCCGGCCGCGAAGTCCGACAACCGCAGGTTGGCGCTGTAGCCGTACTCGGCCCACACCATCACATGGGTGACCTGCCGCGCGGGCGGCACCTTCTCCAGGATCGCGCGGGCGGGCACCCCGCCCCACTCCACGTCCAGCATGCTGAAGCGGGTGACGCAGTGGAGGTCCCCGACGACGGTCTCGTGCGGCAGCGCCGAGAACTCCTCGTGGTTCCAGCTGAAGGTGCCGCCGTCGGCGGTGGCCCCGAAGACCCGGAACTCCCAGCGCTCGGGCCGGAACCTGGGCACCGGCCCGTAGTGCGTCACCGGCCAGCCGCGCTGGATCCGCTGCCCCGGCGGAAGGCGTGGATGCTCCTCCTTGCGGCTTTCCGGCTGATCCATGACTCCATGGTGACAGACCCCCGGGGCGCCGCCGACCACCGCCTCACCACATCGAAAGCCAACACAACGGACAGGTCGTCACTTACTGGACCAATGTGCACGACGGTGCGAGGATGCGCGCATCCGACCGGCCCCCCGTGGAAGGAACCATGCCGGCATGCAGGGCGACCCCGAGGTCATCGAGTTCCTCAACGAACAGCTCACCGCCGAACTGACGGCGATCAACCAGTACTTCCTCCACGCCAAGCTGCAGGAGCACAACGGCTGGACGAGGCTCGCGAAGTACACCCGGGACGAGTCGTTCGACGAGATGCGGCACGCCGAACGGCTGACCGACCGCATCATCTTCCTGGAGGCGCTGCCCAACTACCAGCGGCTCTTCCACGTCAGGGTGGGCCAGACCCTCACCGAGATGTTCCAGGCGGACCGCCAGGTCGAGGTCGAGGCGATCGACCGGCTGCGGCGCGGCATCGAGGTGATGCGGGCCAAAGGCGACATCACCTCGGCCAACGTCTTCGAGGACATCCTCGCCGACGAGGAGGAGCACATCGACTACCTCGACACCCAGCTCCAGCTGATCGAGAAGCTCGGCGAGCCCCTGTACATCGCCCAGCAGATCGAGCAGCCGGACGGGCAGGGCTACGGCCACGGCTACGAGAAGAAGGGCTGACGGAAGCCGGGGCCCCGCCGGCTCAGGCCGCGACGCTCCGGCCGGGCCACGCAGCCGGCACCGCGGCGGCGGGAGCGGGCGCCGGGACCGCGGGGGAGGCCGGGGAGGCCGCACCGGGGGCACTCGGGCCCGGAACGCCGGGCACCTGCGGCGGCGTACCGGCGGAGCGGGCCGCGGCCTCGCGGCGCGGGCAGCCGCCGCGGCCCAGCAGCCCCTGGATGCGGCGGACACAGGAGCCGCAGTCGGTGCCCGCCCGGCTCGCGGAGGCTATCCGGCGCGGGGTGCAGGCCCCGGCGGCCGCGTGCTCGCGGATCTGCTCCTCCGTGACGCCGAAGCACGAGCAGACGTACACGCGGTTCACCTCCGCCGCAGCAGCCGGACAGGATCGAAGGACCCGCCCCCGGGCAGGTCAGGTAAACCTTACCTTAGTTGCGCCGTGCCGCCTCCGACAGGCCGATGGGGCGCGGACCGGTGTGATCCGCGCCCCATCACGCTCGACGCTCCGTACGCGGCCCGCCGGGCACCGACGCCCGGCCGCTCACTGGTCCCGGTACATCTCCGCGACCAGGAAGGCCAGGTCGAGGGACTGGCTGCGGTTCAGACGCGGGTCGCAGGCCGTCTCGTAGCGCTGGTGCAGGTCGTCGACGAAGATCTCGTCACCGCCGCCCACGCACTCGGTGACGTCGTCGCCGGTCAGCTCCACGTGGATGCCGCCCGGGTGGGTGCCCAGGCCCTTGTGGACCTCGAAGAAGCCCTTGACCTCGTCGAGCACGTCGTCGAAGCGCCGCGTCTTGTGCCCGCTGGCCGCCTCGAAGGTGTTGCCGTGCATCGGGTCGCACACCCAGGCCACCTGGGCGCCGGAGGCCGTGACCTTCTCCACCAGGGTGGGAAGCCGGTCGCGGATCTTGTCGGCCCCCATCCGGGTGATGAACGTCAGCCGGCCGGGCTCGCGGTCCGGGTCCAGCCGCTCGATCAGCGTCAGGGCGTCCTCGGGCGTGGTGGTCGGCCCCAGCTTGACCCCGATCGGGTTGCGGATGCGGGAGGCGAACTCGATGTGCGCGCCGTCCAGCTGCCGGGTGCGCTCCCCGATCCAGACCATGTGGCCGGAGACGTCGTACAGGTTGCCCGTACGGGAGTCCACCCGCGTCAGCGCCGACTCGTAGTCGAGGATCAGCGCCTCGTGGGAGGCGTAGAACTCCACCGTCTTGAACTCCTCCGGGTCCACCCCGCAGGCGTTCATGAAGTTCAGCGCCCGGTCGATCTCCCGGGCCAGGGCCTCGTAGCGCTGCCCCGAGGGCGAGTTCCTCACGAAGTCCTGGTTCCAGGCGTGCACCTGGCGCAGGTCGGCGTAGCCGCCGGTGGTGAAGGCGCGCACCAGGTTCAGCGTGGCGGACGAGGCGTGGTACATCCGCTTGAGCCGCTGCGGGTCCGGGGTGCGGGCCTCGGGGGTGAACTCGAAGCCGTTGACGGAGTCGCCCCGGTAGGAGGGGAGCGTGACCCCGTCGCGGGTCTCGGTCGGCTTCGAGCGCGGCTTGCTGTACTGACCGGCGATCCGGCCCACCTTCACCACGGGGACGGATCCGGCGTAGGTGAGCACGGCCCCCATCTGGAGCAGCGTCTTGAGCTTGTTCCTGATCTGCTCGGCGGAGACGGCGTCGAACGCCTCGGCGCAGTCCCCTCCCTGGAGGAGGAACGCCTCGCCCCTGGCCACGGAGGCCATGCGCTCCCGGAGCTGGTCGCACTCGCCTGCGAAGACCAGCGGCGGATAGGACTCGAGCTCGGCGATCACGTCGCGCAGAGCCTCGGAGTCCGGCCAGTCGGGCTGCTGCGCCGCGGGTAGGTCTCGCCAGGTGTTGGCACCGGCGTCGGGTTTGGCGTTCACGGTCACACCCCCAGACTACGCGGCGGCCTCCGGCCCCCCGCTCCGCTGCCCGAAGGATGAGACACGGGCTGCCGCGGGCCGGGCCGATCGGGTAGGGTCCGGACCATGTTCGCGCAGACGACCCCGGCGGCCCCCACGGCCGCCGCCTGGTGGTGGCCCGCCCCCTCGGCGGCCCACCGACGCGCGCACTGACGACCACCGACGCGAAGGCCGCCCGAAGGGCGGCCTTCGCCGTGCCGGGCACCGCCCGGCGCACCCGGCCGTCCCTTCCGGGCAGGAAGGAACGGACCCGCTGTGGAAACCACCGAGCCCGCCGAGCACCCCGGCACCGCCGAACCCGCCCGCCCCGCGGACGCCGGCGCCCTGATCGCCCGGCTGTCGGCCGACGTGAGCACCCCCTTCGCGCTGCTGCGGCGGCGCACCCCGGGCCGGGACGGGCGCACCGTCGAGGTGCTGCTCGGACCGGTCACCGAGGCGGAGCGGCTGGCCGACCTCCCCGTCGGGGAGCTCGGCACCCTCGCCCTGGTGCCCTTCCGGCAGATCCGCGAACGCGGCTTCGACGCCGTCGACGACGGCACCCCGCTGGCCGTCCTCACCGCCGCCGAGCGGTTCGAGCTGCCCCTGGAGGCGGTCCTGGCCGCGCTCCCCCGCCACCCGGTGCGGGTCGCCGCGGGGGGCTTCGACGTCTCCGACGAGGAGTACGCGGAGGTGGTGCGCCGGGTCGTCCGGGACGAGATCGCCGCCGGCGAGGGCGCCAACTTCGTCGTCCGCCGCACCTACCGGGGCACGATCCCCGGCTACGGGCTCGCCGACGCGCTGGCCCTGTTCCGGCACCTGCTGACCGGGGAGCGCGGGGCGTACTGGACCTACGTCGTCCACACCGGCGAGCGCACGCTGGTGGGGGCCAGCCCCGAGGTCCACGTGCGGATGAGCGGCGGGACGGTGGTGATGAACCCCATCAGCGGCACCTACCGCTACCCCCCTTCCGGCCCGACCGCGGAGGACCTGCTGGCGTTCCTCGGCGACCGCAAGGAGACCGAGGAGCTGTCGATGGTCGTCGACGAGGAGCTGAAGATGATGTGCACCGTCGGCGACAGGGGCGGGGTGGTGGTCGGGCCGCGGCTGAAGGAGATGGCCCACCTGGCGCACACCGAGTACGAGCTGCGCGGGCGCAGCACCTGGGACGTCCGCGACGTGCTGCGCGAGACGATGTTCGCCGCGACCGTCACCGGCAGCCCGGTGGAGAACGCCTGCCGGGTGATCCGGCGCCACGAGGCGGGCGGGCGCGGCTACTACGCGGGCGCGCTGGCGCTGCTCGGCCGGGACTCCGGCGGCGCCCAGACCCTGGACTCCCCCATCCTGATCCGCACCGCCGACATCGACGCGGCCACCGGCGACCTGCGGGTGCCGGTGGGCGCCACGCTGGTGCGCGCCTCCGACCCGGCGGGCGAGGTCGCCGAGACCCACGCCAAGGCCGCCGGGGTGCTGACCGCGCTGGGCGTGCGGCCGGGACCGGCGCAGCCGGCCGGGGACGCGGCGCGAGCGCCCGTGCGCCCGCGCCTGGCGGACGACCCGCGGGTGCGGGCCGCCCTGGACGCGCGGCGCGCCGGCCTCGCCCCGTTCTGGCTGCGGATGCGGACGGACGGCGACGGCGACGGCGCGACCGGCGCGCGGACCGGCGGCGCGGTCCGCGGGAGGGTGCTGGTGGTGGACGGTGAGGACACCTTCACCTCGATGCTGGCCCACCTGCTGCGCTCCACCGGGCTGGAGGTGGCGGTGCGGCGGTACGACGAGCCGGGACTGCGCGAGGCGGCCCTCGCCCACCCCGGCCCCGTCGTCCTCGGCCCCGGACCGGGCGACCCGCGGGACGCGGCCGACCCGAAGATGCGGCTGCTGCGCCCGCTCGCCGCCGAGCTGCTGCGCGGCCACCGGCACGGGGTGCTGGGCGTCTGCCTGGGCCACGAGCTGATCGCCGCAGAGCTGGGCCTGCCCCTGGTCCGCAGGGACGAGCCGTACCAGGGCGCGCAGGAGCGGATCGACCTGTTCGGCACCGCCCGGACCGTCGGCTTCTACAACTCCTTCACCGCCCGCTGCGACGAGGCGGCCGTCCGCGCGCTGGCCGCGCGCGGGGTGGAGCTGAGCCGTGACCCGGCCCGCGGGGACGTCCACGCGCTGCGCGGTCCCCGCTTCGCCGGGGTGCAGTTCCACCCCGAGTCGGTGCTGACGCTGGAGGGGCCGCGGATCGTGGCCGACCTGCTGGCCGCCGTACCGGTCTGAGCGGCCCCCGCCCGGTGCCCGGCCCGCGCTCCCCCGCCGGGCTGGGCACGGGCCGGGCGCGCGGGCGGGGCCGTCAGCCGAAGAAGACGCTCGCCTCCTCGTACAGCGCGGGGTCGACCGTCTTGAGCGTGGAGGTCGCCGCGGCCAGCCGCACCCGGGCGATCCGGGTGCCCTGCAGCGCCGTCATCACGCCCCAGTCGCCGTCGTGCACCGCGTCGATGGCGTGCAGGCCGAAGCGGGTGGCCAGCCAGCGGTCGAACGGGCTGGGGCTGCCGCCGCGCTGGATGTGGCCGAGCACGGTGGTGCGGGACTCCTTGCCGGTGCGCCGCTCGATCTCCCTGCCCAGCCACTCGCCCACCCCGGAGAGCCGGGCCCTGGGGTCGGCGCCGGGCGGCGGCGTGACGTCGCGGTGCAGGGTGATCTCGCCGGTCTCGGGCAGCGCGCTGTCGGCGATGACGACGATCGGGGCGTAGGTGGCGCGGAAGCGGGACTCGACCCAGCCGCACACCCGTTCCACGCTGAAGGGCCGCTCGGGGATGAGGATGCAGTTGGCGCCGCCGGCCAGCCCGGCGTGCAGCGCGATCCACCCGGCGCTGCGCCCCATCACCTCCACCACCAGCACCCGCTTGTGGGACTCGGCGGTGGTGTGCAGCCGGTCGATGGTCTCGGTGGCGACGCCGACGGCCGTGTCGAAGCCGATGGTGTAGTCGGTGAGGGGGATGTCGTTGTCGATGGTCTTGGGGACTCCCACGAGGGGGACGCCGTGGTCGTCGGCGAGCTGCGCCGCGACGCCGAGCGTCGCGGTCCCGCCGATCACGATCAGGGCGTCCAGCCGGTGGCGGGCGAGGGTGCCGCGCACCCGGTCGAGGCCGTCGTCCAGGAGGAGGGGGTTGGTGCGCGTGGAGCCCAGGATGGTGCCGCCGCGCGGCAGGGTGCCGCGCACCGCCGGGATGTCGAGCGCCACGGTCTCGTCCCGCAGCACACCGCGCCAGCCGTCGCGGAAGCCGACGAACTCGTCGCCGTACTCCTGCACGCCCTTGCGGACGACCGCGCGCAGCGCCGCGTTGAGGCCGGGGCAGTCGCTGCCCCCGGTGAGCACTCCGACCCGCATGGAATTCCCCTCTCCGCCCGGAAGCCGGGCTCCGGTCTCTCCCGTCGGTGTCCGTTCCGGTCACGCTAACGGCCGGGTGCCCGGGTGGGGCGGTGGAACACGCGCCGGGGCGGGAGGGCGCCGCGGGGCTCAGGCGTCGTCCAGGCCGCGCTCTATCGCGTAGCGCACCAGTTCCACGCGGTTGTGGAGCTGGAGCTTGCCGAGGGTGTTCTGCACGTGGTTCTGCACGGTGCGGTGCGAGATGACCAGCCGCTCGGCGATCTGCTTGTACGACAGCCCCTTGGCGACCAGCCGCAGCACCTCGGTCTCCCGCTCGGTCAGCCGGGGCGCGGCGGGCCGGTCGGGCTCGCGCGGCTCGGAGCCCCCGGCCAGCCGCCGGTACTCGCCGAGCACCAGGCCGGCCAGGCCCGGGGTGAACACCGGGTCCCCGTCGGCGGTGCGGCGCACCGCGTCCAGCAGCTCCCCGGTGCTCGCCGACTTCACCAGGTACCCCGTCGCCCCCGACTTCACCGCCTCCAGCACGTCCGCGTGCTCGCCACTGGCGGAGAGCACCAGCACCCGCGGGCCCGCGCCGTCCGGGCCGACCAGCTGCCGGCACACCTCGACCCCGGGCAGACCCGGCAGGTTGAGGTCGAGCACCAGCACGTCCGGCTCGGTGGCCCGTGCCCGGCGCACGGCCTGGGGGCCGTCCCCGGCGGTGGCCACCACCGTGAAACCCGCCTCGGTCAGGTCGCGGGCGACCGCGTCCCGCCACATCGGGTGGTCGTCGACGACCATGACCCGCACGGCCGGCCGGCCGTTCCGCTCCCCGCTCTCACCGGTCATCCTTGGGCACCCTCATCTCGACTTCCGTCCCCTGCCCCGGCACCGACACCAGCTCCGCGCTGCCGCCCAGGTCCCGCAGCCGCCCCCGGATGGACAGCGCCACACCCATCCGGCCCTCGGCCTCCGCGGCCTCCAGCCGCCCGGGCGGGATGCCCGGGCCGTCGTCCCGGACCGTCACCACGACGGCGTCCGGCTCGTCCTCCAGCAGGAGCCACACCTGCGCCTCCTCGCCCCCCGGGCCGCCCGCGTGCCGCCGCGCGTTGTCCAGGGCCGCGCCGACGGCCGCCGCCAACTCCCGGGCCGCGCGGGCCGGGAGGGTCACCGGGGCGCCGGGCTCCGCGAAGGAGACCCGGGGGCCGCAGTACGCGGCCAGCAGCGCGCGCACGTCGCAGGCGCCGTCGCCCTCCTCCCGCCCTCCGCGCCGCAGCGGCGGCCGCGCGGCCGGCGCTGCGGCCGGCCGAACTGGCGCGGGTGCTGGGGGCGGCGCGCGGCGGGCCGTGCGGTGTTCGCCCTGTCTGGCGGCGTGGGGCACCACGGGCGCCCGGCGCTCTGGTCCGAGCGGCGCGGCGGCGGGCCCGGGCGGCCGATCCGGGGCCGTACGGGTGACCCGCCGGCCGCCGCGGAGGCCGGGCCCCGGCGGGTTCGAGGGCCCCGCGGGCCGTCCGCCCACCCGCCGCCGCGGGAGCGACGCGGGGAGCGCGCCGGGCTCCTTCGCCGCCGGGACGCCGCCCCGGCCGCCGCCGCGGACCCGGTCGAGCCGGCGCCCGGCCCGTCCGGTTCCGGTCGGCCGGCGGAGCGCGTCGTGCGCGCTGCCCCCCTCACGCCTCGCCGGAGTTCCCGCGCCGGGACGCCGTACGGGCCGCTCCCCGCGGCGCCCCGGTCGCGCGGTGCCCGGGCGGCCGCCGCTTCTCCGCGTCCGTCCGGAGCGCGGGTGCGGCAGGCGGTGGCGACCGCGGGGGAAGCAGGGTGCCGCACGACTATTGACGGCCCGGCTGACAAGCCCTTAGCGTCCATGATCCCAGCATCCGGAAACTTTCCGGAAACTCCGAAAAGGCCGACCGAAATGAGAGTCCTCCGATGAGACCCGTCCGCTTCGTCACCGCCGCGCTCGCCACGGCCGCCCTGTCCCTGCCGCTGGCGGCGGTACCGGCCGCGGCCGACCCGTCCTCCGACCAGGGGGCCGCGTCCCACTCCAACGCCAGGTTCGACCGGCTGCGCTGGGCCGCTCCCGACGGCTTCTTCGTGGGCACCGCCGTGGCGGGCGGCGGCCACCACCTCGAGCAGGACTACCCGGACCCCTTCACCTCGGACAGGGAGTACCGGAAGATCCTGGGGCGCCAGTTCAACTCGGTCTCCCCCGAGAACCAGATGAAGTGGGAGTACCTCCGCCCGGAGCGGGACCGGTACGACTTCGGTGCGGCCGACGCCATCGTCGACTTCGCCGAACGCCACCACCAGGTCGTGCGCGGCCACACGCTCCTGTGGCACAGCCAGAACCCGGAGTGGCTGGAGGAGGGCGACTTCTCCGACGAGGAGCTGCGCACCATCCTGCGCGAGCACATCACCACCGTCGTCGGCCGCTACGCCGGCCGGATCCAGCAGTGGGACGTGGCCAACGAGATCTTCGACGAGCAGGGCGACCTGCGCACCGAGGAGAACATCTGGATCCGGGAGCTCGGTCCGGGCATCGTCGCCGACGCCTTCCGCTGGGCGCACCAGGCCGACCCGGAGGCGAAGCTGTTCTTCAACGACTACGGCGTCGAGGACGTCAACGCCAAGAGCGACGCCTACTACGAGCTCGTCCAGGACCTGCTCGAGCAGGGGGTGCCCGTGCACGGCTTCTCCGTGCAGGCGCACCTGAGCATGCGCTACGGCTTCCCCGGCGGCCTCGAGGAGAACCTGCGCCGGTTCGACGAACTCGGCCTCGAGACGGCCGTCACCGAGCTGGACGTGCGCATGGACCTGCCGGAGGACGGCGAACCCACCGCTGCGCAGCTGCGGAAGCAGGCCGACTACTACCAGCGGGCGCTGTCGGCCTGTCTGGCGGTGGAGGACTGCAACTCCTTCACGATCTGGGGCTTCACCGACAAGTACTCCTGGGTCCCGGTGTTCTTCCAGGGGGAGGGCGCCGCGACGGTCATGACCGACGACTTCCGGCGCAAGCCCTCCTTCTACGCCCTGCAGGCCACCTTGAAGAAGGCGAAGAGGAAGTAGGGCAGCCCCCCTCGGACCGCCCCGCCGCGGCAGCCCGCGGCGGGGCGGCCGCTGCCGCCCCGGGCGCGGCGCGTGTCTTGTTCCCGGGGCTTCGGCCGGCGCCGCCACGCCGTAGGGTGGCCGGCGAACGGGATCACGGGCCGCGGCGCGTCCACCGTGGCGGGGCGGGGCCCGTGCCGGACGGAGAGGCGAAGGGCGCTGATGGTGAGGAAAGACCCCTGGATGAGGGAACTGCGCAGGAGCGCACGGCCTGTGGCGCACGTGGTCTTCTTTCCGCACGCCGGGGGCGCCGCCACGTTCTTCGCGCCGTTCGCCCCGTGCTTCCCCGAGGGGTTCGACCTCTCGGCGGTCCAGTACCCGGGCCGGCAGGAGCGCTTCGGCGAGCCCTTCGTCACCACCATCGAGGGCCTCGCCGACCGGATCCTGCCGTCCTGCCGGCGGTACGCCGCCGCCCCCGTGCCGCTCGTGCTCTTCGGCCACAGCATGGGAGCGACCGTGGCCTTCGAGACGGCGGTCCGGCTCGAACGCGAGGGCCCGGCGGCGCCGTGCCGCCTGGTCGTCTCCGGGCGGTCCGCCCCGTCGGTGCCCCGGGAGAGCCGCGTGCACCTCGGCACGGACCGGGAGCTCCTGGACCACATCATCGACATGGGCGGGACCGACGCCGAGGTCGTCCGGAACCCGGACCTCATCGACATGGTCATGCCCGCGATCCGCAACGACTACCGCGCGGTCGAGCTGTACCGGCCCAGGGAGCACACCCTGGTGGGCCTGCCGGTCCTGTGTCTCACCGGTGACCGGGACCGGTGGGTCGCACACGAGGGGGCCGCGGCGTGGAAGGACCACACGACCGCGGACTTCCGGCTGAGGGCCTTTCCGGGAGGGCACTTCTTCCTGGCGGAGCACCGGGAGGCCGTGGCGCGCCTCGTGGCGGACTGGGCCGTGTCCGCGGACGGCTGTCCTCCCCGGGGCGCCGGGGGGTGACGCGAGGCGGGGCCGGCGCGGTCCCGGCGGCGCCGGCTCCGCGGAAGGCGGGTTGTGAGGATGCACGCCTCCATGCAATTTCATATGAGCGTGCGCCCCTGTGCGCCCTCCTGTGCCACTCTGCTCCGTCGTGCACCGGGACGCCCCGCGCCCGGTTCGCACACCTGTCCCACCCCTGGAGCCGACCGGCTCGCGCGGCCCGGCCGGGCCGGCCCCGACACCCTCGCCGACCTGGGATTTCGCCGGTGATCGCGGTGGGTTCCCGGCGGTCCGGGCCCGCATCCGGGGCGGGCGCCCGCAGGAAAATCCGACGATCTGAGGGGGCCGGTGTTTGAGGGTGCGCGTGAGGGGCACACGCGGAGGCGGTGTTCCGGTCCCCGCACCGTGATGTGAGGGGCCGGGTTCCGGTTGAAGCTACTCGTTGGTCACGGTGCGCGGGTGGGAAAAGCACCCTCCGTTAAATTTCCGGGGGTTGCCATCGCGTGACACACCGTGAAGACTGTGGCCGGGATCCACCGGGACGAAGGTGTGCGGAGGGCGCATTAGGCCTACGCTCGAACAGTTCGGGCCGAATGTGTGCACCCTTCCGTCCCGCCATCAGGCGTCCGGCCCTGCGGGCCGGTGCCTGTCCGTGTGTGTTCAGGGGAAGTCCGCGCAACGGCTGCGCGGAGGGTTTCGCTGGGGGGTTTGTGATGTCGGCTTGGTCCGCGAGGCAGATGCCACCGTCCGTCCTCGGACGGGCGGAAGACCGGAGTGCGGTCCGGCGGACGTGTTGACCCGGCCCGGGCGGCCTGAGTGACGAGCGCATGACAACCATGCGCGCCGACGGGAGACCGCCGTCTCCCGCCTCCCCCGCGCCGCGCCGCCCGTAAGCGGGCGGGCGGACCGCTCGACGCCGGCGGCAGCGGCCGGCGGAGCGCATGTCACCGCACGCCGTCCCCACCGGCGCGGGCCACGAGTCCGCCCGGAGCCGTGCACGGCGGCCGCCACCGGGCGTGCCGTGCACAGCCACCACCCAGCCCCGCCGCAACCGCGGTCCGCTGCGCCTGCGCGCCCCACCCAAGGGAGAAAAGGTGACCAGCAACCAACTGAGGCAGAGGTCCTCGGTCTTCGACGCGTTGACCGACCGATGGCGGTCCTTACGGGCCGCCGGGCCGGTGGTCCACGACGAACAGCAGGGCCTGTGGCAGGTCGTGGACCACCAGAGCGTCGCCGCCGTGCTCGCCGACCCCGCGACGTACTCCTCGGACCTCTCCGCGATCACCCCCACCCAGGAGGACTTCGAGGCCTTCCGCCAGGGCAACTTCGTCGGCATGGACCCGCCGGAGCACCGCAAGCTCCGCACCCTGGTGAGCCAGGCGTTCACCCCGCGGGTGGTGCACGGGCTGGAACCGCGCATCGAGGACGTGTGCGCGAGACTGCTGGACGCGGTCGGGGACCGCGACCGCTTCGACCTGGTCGACGCCCTGGCCTATCCGCTCCCCATCATCGTGATCGCCGAACTGCTGGGCATACCGGCCGAGGACCACAGGCTGTTCCAGGAGTGGGCGAGCACCCTGTTCGGCGGCGACCAGCTCGGCGAGACGCTCGACATGGCCGACCTGGAGCGGGCGCTGGAGGCCATCGCCCCGACCGTGCGCGAGATGAACGGCTACGTCCTGGACCACATCCGCCGCCGCCGCGCACATCCCGCGGAAGACCTCATCGGCCGGCTCCTCACCGCCGAGGTGGACGGCACCCGCCTGAGGGACGAGGAGATCGTCGGGTTCGTGGCCCTGCTGCTGGTCGCCGGGCACATCACCACCACGGCGCTGCTGGGGAACGCCGTGGTGGCCTTCGACCGGCACCCCGGCACGCTCACCGCGCTGCGCGCCGACCCCGGCAGGCTGCCGGACGCCATCGAGGAGGTGCTGCGCTGGCTGCCCCCCTTCCCCGAACTGGGGCGCCGCACCACCCGCCCCGTGGTCCTCGGCGGCCGCGAACTCCCGGCCGACACCCTGCTGATGGCCCACCTGGGCGCCGCCAACCGCGATCCGGCCCGCTTCACCGCGCCGGACGACTTCGACGTGACCCGCAGTCCCAATCCCCACCTGACCTTCGGGCACGGCATCCACTTCTGCTTCGGCGCGCCACTGGCCCGGCTGGAGGCGCGGATCGCGCTGCGCATGCTGCTGGAGCGCTTCCGTGACATCGCCGTCCCCGCACCGGGCGACGTCACGTTCCAGAACCCGGCCGTCATCGTCGGCGTACGCCACCTGCCGATCGAGGTCGGCAGGCCGTAACACCGGGCGCCGACGCGCCCCGGCCCGGCCCCGCACCGCTCACCCCGCGGGCCGGTCCGCCACCCGTCCCCACCCACTCACCGGGAGTCCCCTCCTCATGCCGTATCCCACCGGCGCTCCGGTCACCGACCGGCGGCCGACCCTGACCCACCAGGCGTTACAGGACCGTCTGGACACCCTCGCCCGCATCCACCGGGTGCCCGGCGCCCAATTGGCCGTGGACACCGGGACGCAGCTCCTGAGCGTGCACACCGGAACGGCCGACGCCGCCACGGGCGCCCCCTTCACCGCGGACACGGCCGTGCCGCTGGGATCCGTCACCAAGGTCTGCACGGCGGCCGCCGTGATGCTCCTGGCCGACGACGGCGACCTCGATCCGGACGCCCCCGCCGCCGAGTTCCTCCCCGAACTGCGCGAACTGCCCGCGGTGTCGGTGCGCCACCTGCTCGGCCACACCGCCGGCCTGCCCACCGGGCCCGACTCGGACACCGCCGCCGGCACCACCGCCTCCCGCTACCTGTCGGCGGTCTGCACCGCACGGGACGCGCTGTTCGCGCCCGGGACCGGCTTCTCCTACTCCAACGCCGGCTACGTGGCAGCCGGGCGCCTGGTGGCGGCGGTGACGGGCATGACCTGGCAGGAAGCCGTCCGCGCGCTGCTGCTGGACCCGCTCGGCACCGTCCCCGCCTTCCTCGGCGACACCCGCCCCGCCCGCCCGGTCGCCGCCGGCCACGCCGTCAACACGGCGTCGGGCCGGGTGCGCCCGGTGCACCAGAACCTGGCCCCCGTGGAGGCGCCGGCCGGCGCCCTGCTGGCGAGCGCCCTGGACCTGGCGGCGCTGGGAAGGGCCCTGGCCGGCCGGACCGACGTGCTGCCGCCCGCCACCGCCGCGCGGATGCGCCGCCCCGAGCCGGGAGCCGAACCGGGCGTCCTGGCGGACGCCTGGGGACTGGGCCTGGCGCTGTTCCGGCAGGACGGGCGGTGGTGGTGCGGCCACGACGGGAACGCCCAGGGCACCTCCTGCCACCTGCGGGTGGAGCCGGCCGACGGTGTGGTGGTCGCCTTCACCGGCAACGCCGCCTCCGCCACCGCCCTCTGGCGCGACCTGGTCGAGGACATCACCCGGATCACCGGTGTGCGCGTGCCGACCGCTCCGGCTCCCGCACACCGGGGCGCCCCCATCGCCCTCCCCGAGTGCGCCGGCACCTACCGCAACGGCCGGACCGAGTACCGAATCACGGTCGGTGCGAGTGGTTCCCCGGAACTGTCCGTGGACGGCGACTCCCCGGCGCCGCTGGTCTGCTACCCGGACCTCTCCTGCGACCTGGTCGATCCGGCCACCGGCCGGCGGGAGCCGGGCGGGCACTTCCACCGCGACCCGGCCACCGGCGCCATCGACCGCGTGCAGATATCCGGGCGCACGGCCCGCCGGACCGGCACCGCCTGACCGGCGCACCACCGCCCCGTCCCGCCCCGCACACCGCGGAGGCCCACCGCACCGCTCCGGTGGGCCCACGGGCCGCCTCCCCGGGCCGGCCCGTGCCCGCGCGCACCGCACCGTCCCCGCTCCGAAGGACTTGACCCATGACGGACCTGCACGACAAGCCCGTACCGGCGTCCCACCTGCCGCAGGCCGACGGCGTCGCGGCTCCGGGAGGAGAGACGCCCCCTCCGGAAGCGCACAGACCGCTCGGCGAGCTGTTCGCCGCGCAGGCGGACCGCACGCCCCGGGCGCCGGCGATCACCGACGGCCGGCGGACCTGGTCCTACCGGGAGCTGGCGGCGCGGGTCGAGCGCCTGGCCGGCGACCTCGTGCGGCGCGGGGCCGGCCCGGACCGGGTGGTGGCACTGGTCCTGCCGCGCTCGATGGAGCTGATCGCGGCGGAGCTGGCCGTGGCCCGGGCGGGCGCCGCCTTCCTGCCGGTGGACCCCGACTACCCCGCCGAGCGCCGCGCCCTGATGCTGGACGACGCCGCGCCCGCCGTGGTCCTCGACGACCTGGACCGCGTCCGTGCCGCCCTGGAGGCGGACGACATCCCTGCGCCCGCGGACCGGCGCGCGGCGGTGGACTCCGGCCACGCGGCGTACGTGATCTACACCTCCGGCTCCACGGGCACCCCCAAGGGCGTGACGGTCACCCACCGGGGCATCGGCGGCTTCGCCGCGGCCGCCGCCGAGCGGTACGCCGTGGGCCCGGGCGACCGCGTGCTGCAGTTCTCCTCGCCCAGCTTCGACGCCTCCGCCTTGGAGCTGTTCATATCCGTCCTGTCCGGCGCGACCCTGGTCGTACCGCCGGACGGGCCGTGGCTGGGCGACGAGCTGGCCTCCGTCCTGGACGAGCACCGCATCACCCACGCCCTCATCCCGCCGGCCGCCCTCGCCACCCTCCCCGACCCCCGGCAGGGCGGCGTCGCGCGCCACCTGCGCACGCTCATCGTGGGGGCCGAGGCCTGCCCGGCGGGGCTCGTCGACCGCTGGGCACCCGGCCGCCGGATGATCAACTCCTACGGCCCCACCGAGGCCACGATCGTCGCCTCCTGGACCGGGCCGCTGTCCGCCGGGAGCGGCGCCCCGACGATCGGCACCCCGCTGCCCGGCACGCAGGCGCACGTGCTGGACGCGGAGATGCGCCCGGTGCCGCCCGGCACCGACGGCGAGCTCTACGTGAGCGGCGACGGGCTGGCCCGCGGCTACCTCGGCCGGCCGGGCCTGACCGCCGCGCGCTTCGTCGCCAGCCCCTTCGGGCCGCCCGGCGCCCGGCTCTACCGCACCGGTGACCGGGCGCGCCGGACCGCGGGCGGCGAGCTGGAGTTCCTCGGCCGCGTCGACCGCCAGGTGAAGGTCCGCGGCTTCCGCATCGAACCCGGCGAGATCGAGGCCGCCCTGCTGGACCACGTCGGCGTCCGCGAGGCCGTGGTCGTGGTCCGCGAGGACGAGCCGGGACGGCGGCGGCTCGTCGGCTACGTCACGCCCGACGACCCGGGGCGGGCCCCGGAGCCCAGAGAGCTGCGCACGGCGCTCGCCGCCACCCTGCCGGCGCACATGGTCCCGTCCGCCGTCGTCGTCCTGGACGAACTGCCCCTCACCCCGCAGCACAAGGTCGACCGGCGGGCCCTGCCCGCGCCCGGCCGCGCACCCGCGGCCGGCCACGTCCCGCCGCGCACCCCCGGCGAGCGGGCCCTGGCCGCCATCTGGGCGGACGTGCTGGCGGTCGACGCCGTCGGCGTGGAGGACGACTTCTTCGACCTGGGCGGCGACTCGATCCTCGCCGCCCGGGCACTGTCCCGGATCCGCAGCGACCTGGGCGCCGGACTGTCGGTGCGGGACGTGTTCACCGCCCGGACGATCGCCGCCCTGGCCCCGCTGCTCGAGGACCCGTCCACCGCCGCGCCGCCGGACCCGATCCCGCCCGCCCCGCGCGACCGGCCGCTCCCGCTGTCCAGCGCGCAGCGGCGGCTGTGGTTCCTCGACGACCTCACCGGCGGCGGCACCGAGTACAACACCGGCGTGGTGGTGCGTCTGGCCGGACCGCTGGACACCGCCGCGCTGCGCCGCGCCCTGGAGCGGCTCGCCGCCCGCCACGACGCCCTGCGCACCACCTTCACCACGGTCGACGGGCAGGGCGTGCAGCGGGTGGGCCGCGACGCCGTGCTGCCGCTGCGCACGGCCGACCTCGGCGCCCTCCCCGCCGACCGGCGGGACGAGGCCGCCGAACGCCTGCTGACCGAGGAGCTGAGCCGCCCCTACGACCTGGCGGAGGGACCGCTGACCCGGGCCCTGCTCGTCCGCCGCGCGGACGGCGACCACCTGCTGCTCCTGGCCCAGCACCACATCGTCACCGACGGCTGGTCGGTGGGCGTCCTGGTCCGCGACCTGGCCGCGCTCTACCGGGACGAGGTCTCCGGCGAGCAGGGCGCGCCCCCCGCGCCGCCCGTGCAGTACCCGGACTTCGCCGTGTGGGAGCAGCGGCGGCGGTTCGCGGCCGGCGACGCCGGGGACCTCGCGTACTGGAAGCGGCACCTGGCCGGGCTGCAGCAGCTGGAACTGCCCACGGACCGGCCCCGGCCGGCGGTGCGCACCACCGCCGGCGCGGCGCACCGCCACCGCCTTCCGGCGGACCTGGTCGCGCGGCTGCGGAACCTGGCGGGGGGCCGCGGCACGACCGTCTTCACCCTGTTCGCCGGCGCGGCGGCCGTGCTGTTCTCCCGGTACTCCGGGCAGCGGGACGTCGCGTTCGGCACCGTCACCACCGGGCGGGGCCACCGGGACCTGGAGGACGTGGCCGGCTTCTTCGCCAACACCGTGGTGCTGCGCGGCGAGGTGGACGACTCCGCCACGGTCGACCGGTTCGTGGAGACCATGCGCGCCACCGTGCTGGACGCCTTCGCCCACGACGGGGTGCCGTTCGACCGCGTGGTCGAGGAGCTGGCCCCGCCCCGGGACCCCAGCCGCACCCCGCTGGTGCAGGTGCTCGTGGTCCAGCAGACCGCCCCGGCGTACCCGCCGCAGGCCGGCGGGGTGTGGATCGAGGAGTACCCGCTGCCCCGTCCGGCCGCCCGCTTCGACCTGGTCCTGGAGTTCGCGCCGCGCCCGGACGGCGGGTGCGAGCTGACGATCGAGTACAACACGGACCTGTTCGAGGCGCGGACCGCGGCCCGGCTCGGCCGCCACCTGCACCGCCTGCTGGAGGGCATGGCGGACGGCCCGCACCGGACGCTGGCCGAGCTGCCGCTGCTGTCGGACGACGAGCGGCGCACGCTGCTGGACTCCTGGAACCCGCCCGTGCGGGCCGGGCGGCAGGCCGGGGACGCGACGCTGCCGGCGCTGTTCGAGGCGCAGGTCGCCCGGACCCCCGACCGGACCGCCGTGGTCTGCGGCCCGGTGCGGCTGGACTACGCCGAGGTGAACCGGCGCGCCAACCGGCTCGCCCGGCTGCTGACGGCCCGCGGCGCGGGCCCGGAGACGCTGGTGGCGCTCTGCCTGCCGCGCTCCGCCGACCTCCTGCCGGTGCTGTGGGCGGTGCTCAAGACGGGTGCGGGGTACCTCCCGGTGGACCCCGCCTACCCGGCCGACCGCATCCGCTTCATGCTCGCCGACGCCGCCCCCGCCCTCGTCGTGGCGAGCCGGGAGACCGCGCACGCGCTGCCCGAGGACTCCGGCCCGCTGGTCCTGGAGGACTGCGCGGCCGACGGCGCCGACGCCCCCGGGGCGGCCGACGCGGACCCGGCCGACGCGGACCGGCTCGGGCCGCTGCACCCGGACCACCCGGCGTACGTCATCTACACCTCGGGATCGACCGGCCGCCCCAAGGGCGTCGTGGTCACCCACCGCAGCGTGGCGGCGTTGGCGGCCTGGGCGGGGGAGCGGTTCGGGCCCGACCGGTTGGCGCACGTGGTGGCCTCCACCTCGCTCAACTTCGACGTCTCGGTCTTCGAGATGCTCTGCCCCCTGCTGGTCGGCGGCGGCGTCGAGCTGGTCGCCGACCTGCCGGCCCTCGCCGACGGGTCCGGCCCGCGGCGGGCCGGCCTGGTCAGCGGGGTGCCGTCGGCGGTCTCCCGGATGCTCACCGGGGGCGCCGCTGTCGAGGCGGACACGATCGTGCTGGCCGGCGAGGCGCTGCCCGCGCAGACCGTGCGCGACCTGCGGCGGGCCATGCCCTCCTGCGAGGTGGCCAACATCTACGGCCCGACCGAGGCCACCGTCTACGCCACCGCCTGGTTCGCCGGCGGCACCGTGCCCGTCCAGGCCCCGCCGATCGGCAGGCCCGTGGCGCGCACCCGGGCCTACGTCCTGGACGGCCTGCTGCGCCCGCAGCCCCCGGGAGTGACGGGAGAGCTCTACCTCGGCGGCGACGGCCTGGCGCGCGGCTACCTGCGGCGCGCCGGACTGACCGCCACCCGGTTCGTCGCCGACCCCTTCGGCGCGCCGGGGGCGCGCATGTACCGCACCGGGGACCTGGTGCGGTGGAACGCCGACGGCGAGCTGGAGTACATCGGCCGGACCGACCAGCAGGTGAAGGTGCGCGGCTTCCGCATCGAGCTGGGCGAGGTGGAGGAGGCGCTGCGCGGCTGCGAGGGCGTCGCCGAGGCGGCCGCCGTCGCCCGCGAGAAGGACGGCCACCGGCGCCTGGTCGGCTACGTCGTCCCGGCCGCGGGGGCGCGGGTGGGACCGGACGCGGTGCGCCGCGCGCTCGGCCGCACGCTGCCCGACTACATGGTGCCCCAGACCGTGGTGGTGCTGGAGGCCATGCCGCTCAACCCCAACGGCAAACTGGACCGCGGCCGGCTCCCCGACCCGGGGCCCGCCGGGCCGACCGCGCGCCACGTCGCGCCGCGCACCCCCACCGAGCGGACGCTCGCCGCCATCTGGGCGGACGTCCTGCGCGTGGAGCGGGTCGGGGCGGACGACAACTTCTTCACCCTGGGCGGCGACTCGATCCTCAGCATCCAGGTGGTGGCCCAGGCCCGGCAGGCGGGCCTCACGGTGACCTCCCGCGACGTCTACCGGCACCAGACGGTCGCCGCCCTCGCCCGGTGCGCGGACGCCGCGGGCAGCCGGCGGCCCGCCGCTCCCGCCGCCGTGGCGGCCACCGGCCCGGCGCCGCTCACGCCCATCCAGCACTGGCTGTTCGAGGCGGCCGCCGAGCGGGCCGGCCACTACGCCCAGACGCTGTCGGTGGAACTGGCCGACACGGTGGACACGGCGGCGCTGGAGGACGCCCTGGACGACGTGGTCGCCCACCACGACGCGCTGCGCTCCCGCTTCCCCACCGACGGCACCGACGGCACGGGGGGCGGCGCCGCGGGCGTCAGGTGGCACATCGACGACCGGACCTCCCGGTTCCGGCTGGCGCACCACACCGGCCCGGACACCGACGCACCCCACCTGGGCCCCTTCGACCTGCGCGACGGCCCGCTGCTGCGCGCCGTGCTGCACGACCGGGGGGCCGGCCGCCCCCGCGTCCTGCACCTGGCCGTCCACCACCTGGTGGTCGACGGCGTCTCCTGGCGCGTCCTCCTGGAGGACCTCGACCGGGCCTACCGCGCCCGCCGCGACGGGCGCGAGGGGGCGTCGGCGCTGCCGCCGAAGTCCTCCGCGCTGCGGCACTGGGCCCGGCGCCTGGCCGAGTACGCCGCCGCGGGCGGCTTCGGGGACGAGGCGGCGTACTGGGCGGAGTCGGCCGCGGGCGCCGAGGCGGCGCTGCCGGTGGACCTGGCGGGTGCCAACACCTACGCCTCGGCCCGCTCGGTGACCGTGCGCCTCACCCCCGAGGACACCGCCGCCCTGCTGCGCACCCTGCCGGACACCTACCGCACCCGGGCCAACGACGCGCTGCTGAGCGCCCTGGGCCGGGTGCTGTGCGCGTGGACCGGGCACGACCGGGTGGTGGTGGACGTGGAGGGGCACGGCCGCGAGGAGCTGTTCGCCGACGTCGACACCAGCCGCACCGTCGGCTGGTTCACCACCCGCCACCCCGTCGCCCTCGCCGTCCCGCCGGACGCCGACTGGGACACCGTGCTCAAGCGCGTCAAGGAGCAGCTCCGGGCGGTGCCCCGGCACGGCCTGGGCCACGACGCCCTGCGGTACCTGGCCCCGCCCGGGGCGCTGCCCCGCACCCCGGCCGCGCAGATCAGCTTCAACTACCTGGGCCGGTTCGCGCTCCCGGACGAGCCGGGGGGCCTGTACCGCGCGCCGTTCCGCACGCTGGAGCTGGACGCCGACCCGGCGGCCGCGCGCCCGCACCCCCTGGAGGTCGTGGGGCGCCTGGACGGCGACGCGCTGGAGTTCACCTGGTTCTACTCGGAGCAGCTGCACCGCGAGGCGACCGTCGCCGACCTGGCCGGACGGTTCGCCGACGCGCTGGCGGACATCGCCCGGCACGCCGCCCGGCCGGGCACCGGCGGCCGCACCCCGTCGGACTTCCCGCTGGCCCGGCTCGACCAGGCGGCCGTGGACCGCCTGGTGGGGGACGACCCCGCCGCGGTGGAGGACGTCCACCCGCTCACGCCGACCCAGGCCGGCATGCTCTTCCACGGGCTCTCCCAGGACGACCGGAGCGTCTACTTCCAGCAGTTGACCTTCGTCCTGGACGGCGTCCCCGACCCCGCCGCGCTGGAGGCGGCCTGGCAGCGGGTGGCGGAGCGCACCCCCGTGCTGCGCGGCCGCGTCGTGTGGCAGGACGTGCCCGAGCCGCTGCTGGTGGTACAGCGCCTCGCACCCGTGCCGGTCACCCACCTGGACTGGCGGGACCTCTCCGAGGAGGAGCGGGAGAACCGGCTGCGGGAACTCCTGGACCGGGACCGCGAACGCGGCATCGACCTGACGCACGCCCCGCTCCAGCGCCTGGTGCTCGCCCGGCTCTCCGACGGCGGTGTGCGGGTGGTGTGGTCCTTCCACCACCTGGTCCTGGACGGCTGGAGCCTGTTCCAGGTGCTGTCCGACGTCTTCGCCTGCCACGCGCTGCTCTCCGGACCCGCCGGGGCGGACGGCACGGCCGGCGACGCCCTGCCCGTCCGGCCCCCGTTCCGGGACTACGTGGCCTGGCTGCGCGAGCGCGACTGGACGGAGGCCGAACGGCACTGGCAGGACCGCCTCGCCGGGCTGACCGAGGCCACCGCCCTGCCCTACGACCGCGAGCCGCGCGAGACCCATCGCGCGGAGTCCACCCGGGCGGTCCGCGTCACGGTGCCCGAGGCCGCCACCCGGGCGCTGGAGGACCTGGCCAGGGCGGCCGGCCTGACCGTCAACACCCTGGTCCAGGGGGCGTGGGCCCTGCTGCTGAGCCGCCAGGCCGGCAGGGCGGAGGTGCTCTTCGGCACCACCGTGTCCGGACGGCCCCCCGAGCTGCCGGGAGCCGAGGCCATGACCGGCCTGTTCATCGCGACCCTGCCCACCCGCGTCGCGGTGCCGCGCGACGGGACCCTGCTCGACTGGCTGCGCCGGCTGCAGCAGGAGCAGAGCGAGGACCGGCGGTTCGACTACGTCCCGCTCACCCGGATGAAGGCGTTCACCGAACTCCCCGAGCGGGCCGCCCTGTTCGACAGCATCGTCGTCTTCGAGAACTACCCGGTCGACGACGGCCTCGCCGCCGCCCACGGGCTGCGGCTGAGCGGCCTGGACGGCATCGAGACCACCAACTACCCGCTCAGCCTGGTGGCCTATCCGGGCACCGAGCTGACCCTGCGCCTGGGCTACGACCCGGAGCTGTTCGACGCCGCCACCGCCGCCCGCATGGCCGAGTACCTGACCGTCCTGCTGGAGGGCATGGCCACCGGACCGGAGCGCCCGCCCGCGCGCCTGCCGCTGCTGACGGCCGCCCGCCGGGACCAGGTGCTCCGCGCCTGGAACGACACGGCCGCCGACACGTCCGAGGCCACCGTGGCCGACCTCTTCGCCGCACAGGTGCGGCGCACGCCCGGCGCCGTCGCGCTGGAGGCCGGCGACGAGCGCCTCACCTACCGGGAGCTGGACGCCCGGGCGGCGGCACTGGCCGCCCGGCTGGCCGGGCTCGGGGTGGCGGCCGAACGCCCGGTGGGCGTGCTGATGGACCGCTCGGTCACCCTGGTCGTCGCCCAGCTGGCCCTCGCCCGCACCGGCGGCGTCTACGTCCCCCTGGACGGCAGGGCTCCGTGCGAGCGGCTGCGCCGGATGCTGGCCGAGGCCGGCGCGGAGCTGCTGCTCACCGACGGCGCCTGGGAGGAGACCGCCCGCGCCGTACTGCCCGGCGGAGACGTCCTGCGCCTCGACGGCGGCGGCTGCTGCGACGGAGGCGACGGCGGCGACGGCACCGGGCCGGCGGTTGGGGCGGGGCGCGCGGACACCCCCGCGGTGCACCCGGACAACGTCCAGTACCTGATGTTCACCTCCGGCTCCACCGGCGTCCCCAAGGGCGTCGCGGTGCGCCACCGGGACGTGGCCGCGCTCGCCCTCGACCGCGCCTTCACCGGCCACGACCGGGTCCTGGTGCACTCCCCGCACGCCTTCGACGCCTCCACCTACGAGCTGTGGGTGCCGCTGCTGCGCGGCGGAACGGCCGTGCTGGCCCCGCCGGCGGAGCTGGACACCGCCGCCGTCCGCCACGCCGTCACCCGGCAGGGCGTGCGGCACCTGTGGCTGACCGCGGGCCTGTTCCGCCTCCTCGCCCAGGAGGACCCGGCCTGCCTGCGCGGCGCGGAGGAGGTGTGGACCGGGGGCGAGGCCGTGCCCGGCGCGGTGGTGCGCCGCGTCCTGGACGCCTGCCCCGGCCTCGCCGTCGTCGACGGCTACGGCCCGACCGAGACCACCACCTTCGCGACCCGGCGGGTCTTCCGCGCCGGCGACCCGCTGCCCGCGGTGCTGCCCATCGGACGCCCGCTGGACAACACGCGGGTGTACGTGCTGGACGACGCGCTCCAGCCCCAGCCGCCGGGCGTCCCCGGCGAGCTCTACATCGCCGGCGCCGGGCTGGCCCGCGGCTACGCCGGCCGCCCCGGGGCGACCGCCGCGCGCTACCTGGCCGACCCGTTCGGGCCGCCCGGCGGCCGGATGTACCGCACCGGCGACGTCGTGCGGTGGAGCGCCGAGGGCGAACTGCACTTCGTGGGACGCGCGGACGGACAGATCAAGATCCGCGGCTTCCGCATCGAGCCCGCCGAGGTCGAGGCCCGGCTCACCGCCCACCCGGCCGTCGCCGAGGCCGTCGTGTCGGTGTACGAGCACGCCGGGCGCAAGCGCCTGGCCGCCCACCTCGTGCCGGCCCGGGACGCGGCCGTGCCGTCCGCGGCCGGACTGCGCGCCCACCTGTCGGCCGACCTGCCCGACTACATGCTGCCCGCCGCCTTCGTCACGGTGCCGGAACTGCCCCTGACGGCCAACGGCAAGGTGGACCGGCGCCGGCTGCCGGCCCCCGACTGGTCGGCGGCCGGCGACACCGCCTACCGCGCGCCGCGCACCGAGGCCGAGCGCGTCCTCGGCGGGATCTGGGCGGACCTGCTCGGCGTGGAGCGGGTCGGGGTGGACGACAACTTCTTCACGCTGGGCGGAGACTCGATCCTGAGCATCCAGGTCGTCTCCCGCGCCCGCGCCGCCGGCCTCGCGCTGACCCCCCGGGACCTCTTCCGGCACCCCACGGTCGCCGCCCTGGCCGCCGCCGGCGCCACCGGCACCGCCGCGCCCGTCGCCGGGACCGGCCCGGTCTCCGGGGACGTCGCGCTCACCCCCATCCAGCACTGGTTCCTCGACCCCGGGCCGCGGCGGCCGGAGTTCTTCGACCAGTCCGTCGTCGTGGAGACGCCCGGCGCCCCCGACCCGGACGCCCTGCGCCGCGCCCTGGCGGCCCTGTGGGAGCACCACGACGCCCTGCGGTCCCGCTTCACCCGGCAGGCCGACGGATCGTGGCGCCAGCACTGCGCCCCCGCGGACGCGGAACCGCCGCAGCTGCTGGAGGTCCACGACCTGGGCGGGCTGGACGCGGCGGCGGCCGAGGAGGCCGAGGCCCGCGCCACGGCGGAGGCACACGCCTCCTTCCGGCTGGAGAGCGGCCCGCTGCTGACCGCGCGGCTGTTCACCGCCGCCGGCGCCCGGCCCGCCCGGCTGCTGCTGGCCGTGCACCACCTGGTGGTCGACGGCGTCTCCTGGCGCGTCCTGCTGGAGGACCTGGAGACCGCCTACCGGCAGGCACGGGCCGGGGAGCCGGTGCGCCTGCCGGCCCGCACCACCTCCGTCCAGGAGTGGGCGCGGCGGCTCCACGCGCACGCCGCGGCCGGCGGCTTCGCGGAGCAGCGCGCCCACTGGGACGAGGTGGCCCGGCACTGCGCCGCGCCGCTGCCGGTGGACTCCGGCGGCGGCAACACCGCCGCCGACCTGCGCGCGGTGACCGTCCGCCTGGACCGGCGGCACACCGACGAGCTGCTGCGGAAGGTGCCCGGCGTCTACCGCACGCGCATCGACGACGTGCTGCTGTGCGCCCTGGGCCGGGTGCTGGCCGACTGGACCGGGCGGCGCACCGTCGCCGTCGGGCTGGAGGGGCACGGCCGCGAGGACCAGCTGTTCGACGACGTCGACCTGTCCCGCACGGTCGGCTGGTTCACCACCCTCTTCCCGGTCGCCCTCGACGTGCCGGACGGGGACTGGGGCGGCGCCCTGAAGTCCGTCAAGGAGCAGCTGCGGTCCGTGCCGGACCGAGGCCTGGGCTACGGCGTCCTGCGGTACCTGGCGCAGGACGGCCCGCTCGCCGGCGCGCCGATGCCCGGCATCAGCTTCAACTACCTGGGCCGCTTCGACTGGTCCGCCGACGGCGGCGCACTGGTCCGCGCGGTGCCCGGCGGCCTGGGCGGCGCGGAGGCGCCCGAGGCGGAGCGGCCGCACCTGCTGGACGTGGTGGCCCGCGTCGAGGACGACCGCCTGGAGGTCACCTGGCACTACAGCGGCGGGCTGCACCGCGAGGAGACGGTCGCCGGTCTCGCGGCCGGCATGCTCCGGGCGCTCGAGGAGATCGTCGCCCACTGCGCCGACCCGGACGCCGGCGGCCGCACGCCGTCGGACTTCCCGCTGGCCCGCGTGGACCAGGCGGCCGTGGACCGGGTCGTGGGGGACGGGCGTGCCGTCGCGGACCTGTACCCCCTGACGCCGATGCAGGCCGGCATGCTCTTCCACAGCCTCATGGACCCCGAGGGCCGCACCTACGTCAACCAGGTGCAGCTGGTGCTGTCCGGCGTCACCGACCCGCACGCCCTGGCCGAGGCGTGGCAGCGGACGGTGGACGCCAACCCCATGCTGCGCACCCGGCTGGTGTGGCAGGAGACCGCCGAGCCGCTCCAGGTCGTGCAGCACCGGGCCACCGTCCCCGTCACCCACCACGACTGGTCCGGATGGCCGGCCGAGCGGTGCGAGCGGGAGACCGCCGCGCTGCTGGCCGAGGACCGCCGGGCCGGTGTCGACCTGGCCGCGGCGCCGCTGATGCGGCTGGCGCTGATCCGCCTCGCGCCGGACCGGGTGCGGATGGTGTGGACCTTCCACCACGTCCTCCTCGACGGGTGGAGCGCGGCGCAGGTGTTCGACGAGGTGTGCGAGCGGTACGCGGCACTGACCGCCGGGCGCCGCCCGCAGGTCCCGCACCGGGCGCCCTTCGGCGACTACCTGCGCTGGCTGGCCCGGCAGGACGCCGGGCGGGCGGAGCGGTACTGGCGCGAGACGCTGGCCGGCTTCCGCGTCCCCACCGAACTGCCGCGGGACCGCCGGCCCGCCGAGGCGCACCGCTCGTCCTCGTCCGGGTCGGTCCACGTGACGCTCGACGCCGGTCTGTCGGCGCGCCTGCGGGAGACGGCGCAGCGGGCGGGCCTGACCGTCAACACCGTGCTCCAGGGCGCCTGGGCGCTGCTGCTGTCCCGCTACGGCGGCGGCGAGGACGTGGTGTTCGGCACGACCGTGTCCGGCCGCCCGGCCGAGCTGCCGGGAGTGACCTCCATGGTCGGCCTGTTCATCAACACCCTCCCCACCCGGGCGCGGATCGACGGGCGGCGCGGCCTGCTGGAGTGGCTGCGCGACCTGCAGACCGCCCAGTCGGAGTCCCGGCGCCACGACTTCGTCTCCCTCGCACAGCTCCAGACCTGGAGCGAGGTGCCGGGCGGGACGAACCTGTTCGACAGCATCGTGGTCTTCGAGAACTACCCGTTCGACGGCGACGCCCTGGCCCGGTACGGGCTGGCCATCGAGCAGGAACGCGACCTGGAGCCGACCAACTACCCGCTCAGCGTGGTGGTCGCCCCCGGCGACACCCTGTCGGTCGCCCTCGACTACGACCCGGCGGCGTTCGACGCCGAGACGGTCGAGGGGCTCGGCGAGAGCCTGCGGACGCTGCTGACGCAGATGGCCACCGACCCGGACCGGTGCCTGGCCGACCTGCCGCTGGTGGACCCGGCCCACGGGCGCCGCCTCCTCGACCGCTTCGGCGGGCCGGTGGCGCGGACGCCGCACCGGACCCTGCCCGAGGTCTTCCGGGAGCAGGCCGCGCGCACCCCCGACGCCCCGGCCGTGCTGGCCGGCGCGGAGCGGCTCACCTACCGGCAGCTCGACGAGCGCTCCAACCGGCTGGCCCGGCTGCTCGTCGACGCCGGCGCCGGCCCCGAGCGGTTCGTCGCGCTGGCCCTGCCGCGCACCGCCGAGCTGGTCGTCGCGCTCCTGGCGGTCCTCAAGAGCGGCGCCGCCTACCTCCCGGTGGACCCCGGCCACCCGGCCGAACGCATCGCGTTCCTCTTCGAGGACGTCCGGCCCGACGCGGTCGTGACGAGCACCGAGACGGCCGGCCGGCTGCCGGACGGCCCGTTCGCGCGGATCGTCCTGGACGACCCCGCCTGCGCCGGGCGCCTGGCCGCCGCGTCCGCCGCCGGCATCGACGACGGGGAGCGGCGCGGGACCCTGCTGCCGGACCACCCCGCCTACGTCATCCACACCTCCGGCTCGACGGGCCGGCCCAAGGGCGTCGTGGTCGCCCACGGATCGGTGGTGGCGCTGACCGACTGGGCCGCCGCCGAGTTCGGCGACCGGGGGCTCGCCCACGTGGTGGCCTCCACCTCGCTCAACTTCGACGTGTCGGTCTTCGAGATCCTCTCGCCGCTGCTCGCCGGCGGGTGCGTGGAGGTCGTCCGCGACCTGCTCGCCCTCGCCGAGCGCCCCGGCCCGTGGCGCGCGGGACTGCTCAGCGCGGTCCCCTCCGCCCTCGGCAGGCTCCTGACGGAGGACACCGTCCACGTCGCGGCGGACACCGTCGTGCTGGCCGGCGAGGGACTGCCCGCCCGCATCGTCCGCCAGGTGCGCGCGGCGGTCCCCGGCTGCCGGGTGATGAACATCTACGGCCCCACCGAGGCCACCGTGTACGCCACCGCCTGGCCCTGCGACCCCGCGGACCCCGACCGCGTCCCCCCGATCGGCAGGCCGGTCGGGGGAGCCCGCGCCTACGTGCTGGACTCCCGGCTGCGCCCGGTGCCCGCCGGGGCCCCCGGCGAGCTGTACCTCGCCGGTACGGGCGTCGCCCGCGGCTACCTGCGCAGGCCCGGCCTGACCGCCTCCCGCTTCCTCGCCGACCCGTTCGGCCCGCCGGGCTCCCGCATGTACCGCACCGGCGACCTGGCGCGCTGGACGGCCCGGGGCGACCTGGTCTACCTCGGCCGCTCGGACGACCAGGTGAAGGTGCGCGGCTTCCGCATCGAGCTGGGCGAGGTGGAGGCCGCGCTCGCCCGGCACCCGCAGGTCTCCACCGCGGCCGCCCGGGTGGTGGAGCACGACGGGCACCGGCGGCTGGTGGGCTACGCGGTGCCCCGCGGCGCCGAGGCCCCGGACCCCGGGGACCTGCGCGCCTTCCTGGCGCGCACACTCCCCGACCACCTGGTCCCGGCGGTCGTGGTGCCGCTGGAGCGGCTGCCGCTCGGACCCACCGGCAAGCTGGACCGGCGGGCCCTGCCCGAGCCGGTGTGGGCCGCCCCGGCCACCGCCGGCGGCCGCCCCCCGCGCGCCGGCACCGAGCAGACGCTCGCCGCGATCTGGGCCGAGGTGCTGGGCGTGCCCGAGGTCGGCGCGGAGGACAACTACTTCGCGCTCGGCGGCGACTCGATCCTCGGCATCCAGATCGTCTCCGCCGCCCGCCGGGCGGGCATCGCGCTGACCCCCCGGCACCTGTTCCTCCACCAGACCGTCGCCGAACTGGCGGCGGCCGCCGAGGAACTGCCGGCCCCGGCGCCCA
This sequence comes from Streptomyces desertarenae, assembly GCF_042681365.1. Classification (NCBI taxonomy): domain Bacteria; kingdom Bacillati; phylum Actinomycetota; class Actinomycetes; order Kitasatosporales; family Streptomycetaceae; genus Streptomyces; species Streptomyces desertarenae. Next base: position 204,968 of record NZ_JBHUFU010000012.1, read on the forward strand.
CCGCCGAGCAGGGACCGGTCGTGGGCGAGGTGCCGCTCACCCCCGTCCAGCACTGGCTCTTCGACTCCCTCACCGGCGACCCGGCGCGCTTCACCCAGGCGCTCTCCTTCCACCTGGCCGCCGACACCGACGAGACGCTGCTGCGCGCCGCCCTGGCGGCGGTGCTGGAACAGCACGACGCCCTGCGCCTGCGGTTCGAGCCGGCCGGCGACGGGCGGTGGCGCCAGTGGGGCACCGCGCCCGGCGCCGAACCGCACCTGGAGGTGCACGACCTGCCCGGGGGCGCCCCGGACGGCGTCGACGCGGCGCTGCGCGAGCTGGCCGACGGACTGTGCGCCGGTTTCGACCTGGCCGGCGGGCCGCTGCTGAAGGCCGCGCTGTGCCGCCCGGCCGACGGCCGGCGGCCGGTCCTGCTGCTGGCCGCCCACCACCTGGTGGTGGACGCCGTGTCCTGGCGCGTGATCCTGGAGGACCTGGACACCGCGTACCGGGCGCTGCGGGCCGGGGACCGCGCCGACCTCGGCCCGAAGACCACCTCCTTCCGCGCGTGGGCGCAGCGCCTCGCCGCGCACACCGCCGCCGGCGGCTTCGACGCGGAACTCGCCCACTGGCGGGAGCCGGACGGCCACGGCGACCTGCCCACCGACCGCGCCGGGCGCAACACCGCCGCCTGCGAGGAGACGCTGACGGTGGGCCTGGACAGCGAGGACACGCGCCGGCTCCTCCAGGACGTGCCGGACGTCTACCGCACCCGCGTCAACGACGTCCTGCTGTGCGCCCTGGGCCGGGTCCTGGCGCGCTGGACGGAACGGGACCGGGTGCTGGTGGCGCTGGAGGGCCACGGCCGGGAGGACCTCTTCGACGACGTCGACCTGGCGCGGACCGTCGGCTGGTTCACCACGATGTTCCCCGTCGCGCTGGAGGTCCCCCGGGACGCGGACACCGGGACCGCGCTGAAGTCCGTCAAGGAGAGCCTGCGGGCCGTGCCGCGGGGCGGACTGGGCTACGGCGCCCTGCGCCACCTGCACCCCGAGGCCGGCCCGGACCTGCCGGACCTGCCGCAGATCGGCTTCAACTACCTGGGGCAGCAGGACTGGAACGTCACCCCGGGCGGCCTGCTGCACGCGCCGCACGGCGGGCTGGCGGGCGGCATGGACCGCACGGCGGACCGGCCGCACCTCATCGACGTCGTCGGCCGGGTCGCCGACAAGCGGCTGGAGTTCACCTGGTCGTACTCGCGCGAGGTGCACCGGCGCGACACCGTCGCCCGGCTGGCGGCCGAGATGGCCGACGAACTGCGGGAGATCGTGCGGCACTGCGCCCGGCCCGGCGCCGGCGGCCGCACGCCCTCGGACTTCCCGCTGGCCCCGCTGGACCAGGCCGCGGTCGACCGGCTGGTGGGCACCGGTCGCGACGTCGTGGACGTCTACCCGCTCACCCCCACCCAGACCGGCATGGTCGTCCACGGCATGGACGAACCCGGCCGGGGGCTGTACGTCGAGCAGATCACGTTCGTGGTGGACGGGGTGCGCGACCCCCGGCTGCTGGCCGCCGCCTGGCAGCACGTGGTCGACCGCACCCCCGTGCTGCGCACCGCCGTGGTGCTGCGCGGAGTGCCCGTCCCGCTCCAGGTCGTGCACCGCAGCGCCACCCTGCCCGTCGCCGAACACGACTGGAGCGGCCTGACCCGGGCCGAGCGCGACGCGGAGCTGGAGCGGCTGCTCGCCGAGGACCGGGCCCGCGGCATCGCCCTGGACGACGCGCCGCTGCTGCGGGTCGCCCTGATCCGGCTCGGCCCCGACGAGGTGCGGGTGGTGTGGACCTTCCACCACGTGCTGCTGGACGGGTGGAGCGTCTTCCACGTGCTGTCGGACGTCATGGCCTGCCACGCCGCCCTCGCCCGGGGGGACGGACCGCGCCTGCCGGACCGCCGGCCCTTCGCGGACTACGCCGCCTGGCTCGCCGGCCGGGACACCGCCCGGGCCGAGGAGCACTGGCGGGGCGTCCTGGCGGACCTGACCGCCCCCACGGCGCTGCCCTACGACCGCAGGCCCGCCCAGGGCGCGGTGGCCCGCTCCGGCACCTGGCTGTCGCAGCGGCTCGGGCAGGCCGAGACGGAACGGCTCCAGGACTTCGCCCGCCGCCACCGCCTCACCCTCAACACCGTGGTGCAGGGCGCCTGGGCGCTGCTGCTGTCGCGCTGGAGCGGCGAGCGGGAGGTGTGCTTCGGCACCACCGTCTCCGGACGGCCCGCGGACCTGCCCGGTGCCGACACCATCACCGGCCTGTTCATCACCACCCTGCCCGCACGGGTCGCCGTCGACGGCGGCGCGCACTGCGACGCGTGGCTGCGCCGGCTGCAGTCCGCGCGGGCCGAGGACCGCCGCTTCGACCACGTACCGCTGACGGACCTGCACGACCTCAGCGGACTGCCCGCCGGGACGGCGATGTTCGACAGCCTGCTGGTCTTCGAGAACTACCCGGTCGGCGACGCGACGGCCGGCGCGCACGGCGTGCGGGTGCGCGACCTGGACGCCCGGGAGGCCACCAACTACCCGCTCACCGTGGTGGTCTCGCCCGGCGACCGGCTGGGCGTCGAACTCGGCTACGACCCCCGGTACTTCGAGGAGTCCACCGCGCGCTCGCTGGCCGGCCAGCTGCTGCACACCCTGCACGCCCTGGCCGCCGCGGAGGACGCCGTCCGCCTGGACGCGGTGGACGTGCTGCCGCCGCGGGAGCGGGAGCGGCTCCTCCGGGGGCCCGCGCGGCCGCGGCTCGCGCCGGTGCCCCCGGCGACCCTGCCCGAGCTGGTCGAGTCCGCGGTGGACCGCCGGCCGGCGGCACCGGCGCTGAGCGCGCCGGGCCTGCTGCTGTCCTTCGCGGAGGTGGAGGAACGGGCGAACCGCATGGCGCACCGGCTCATCGCCCGGGGCACCGGCCCCGGCGACATCGTCGCGCTGGTCCTGCCGCGCTCGGCGGACATGGTCCTCGCCCAGCTCGCGGTGGCCAAGTCGGGCGCCGCGTTCCTGCCGGTGGACCCGGGCTACCCGGACGAGCGGGTCGCGCTGATGCTGCGCGACGCGGAGCCCGCCGCGACCCTCGACGCCGGGCAGGTGGCCGACCTGCTCGCGGCCGGGCCGGACGGCGCGCCGGAGCACCGCCCCACCGACGCCGACCGCGTCCGCCCGCTGCACCTCGACGACCCCGCCTACGTCATCTACACCTCGGGCTCCACCGGGACGCCCAAGGGCGTGGTCGTCACCCACCGGGGCCTGGCGGGCTTCGCCGCCGCCGAGGCCGAGCACTACCGGGTGGGCCCCGGCGACCGGGTGCTGGCCTTCGCCACACCCAGCTTCGACGCCTCGGTGCTGGAGTTGTGCATGTCCCTGCCCAACGGCGCCCGGCTGGTCGTGCCGCGGCCCGGCCCGCTGCTCGGCGCGGAGCTGGCGGAGGTGCTGCGCGGCGAGCGCATCACCCACACCCTGCTGCCGCCGGCCGCGCTCGCCACCCTGCCGCCGGACGCCCCCGGCACCCTGCCGGACCTGACGACCCTGGTGGTCGGCGCCGACGCCTGCGGCGCCGACCTGGTCACCCGCTGGGCCCCGCACCACCGGATGGTCAACTCCTACGGGCCCACCGAGGCCACGGTGGTCGCCACCTGGTCGGCACCGCTGGAACCGGACGGCGCCGCGCCGCCCATCGGCCGCCCGCTGCCCGCCACCGGCGCCTACGTCCTGGACGCGCGGCTGCGGCCGGTCGCCGACGGCGTGGCGGGCGAGCTGTGGCTGAGCGGCCCGTCCCTGGCCCGCGGCTACCTGAACCGGCCCGGCCTGACCGCCGCGCGGTTCACCGCCGACCCGTTCGGCCCGCCGGGCTCCCGCATGTACCGCACCGGCGACCTGGTGCGGCGCGACGCCCGCGGCGAGCTGCACTACCTGGGCCGCACCGACCACCAGCTCAAGCTGCGCGGCCACCGGATCGAGGCGGGGGAGGTCGAGGCGGCCCTGGTGCGCCACCCGGCCGTGCGGGACGCCGTGGTGTCCGTGCGGGAGGACGAGCCGGGGCTGCCGCGCCTGGTGGCCCACCTGCTCGCCGCACCGGACGCCGGGGCGCCCGGCACCGCCGAGCTGCGGGCGTTCGCCGCCCGTACCCTGCCCGGGCACATGGTCCCCTCGGCGTTCGTGGTGATGGAGCGCTTCCCGCTCACCGAGAACGGCAAGACCGACCGGGCCGCCCTGCCCGCCCCCGCGCCGGACGAGGCGGACACGGCGGACCGCGTGGCCCCCCGCACCCCCACCGAGGAAGCCCTGGCCGCCATCTGGGAGGAGGCCCTCCACACGCCCGCGGGCGCGCTGGACGACTTCTTCTCCCTGGGCGGCGACTCCCTGCGCGCCCTGCTCATCGCCTCGCGCGCCGGCGAAGCCTTCGGCGTGACCCTCACGCCCCGCGACGTCCTGGTCTCCCGCACCGTCGCTGCCCTGGCGGAGCTGGTGGAGGAGCAGGTGCTGAGCGAACTCGAAGACGCCGCACGCGGCGGCAGCGACCACGACGAACGGTGAGGACCGGACGACCATGACGTCTTCGAAGCAGAACCGCGCCCAGGCCCTGCCCCGGGACCTCCAGGAGGCGCTGCGCCGCCGGCTGGCCGGACGGGCCGGCGCACCGGACACCGCCGCCCGGCAGGGCATCCCGCGCGCGGACCGGACACGGCCCCTGCCGCTCTCCTTCGCCCAGCAGCGGCTGTGGTTCCTGGACCGGCTGCGGCCCGGCGACGCCCGCTACAACAGCGCGGTCGCGCTGCGGTTCACCGGCCCGCTGGACCGCGGCGCCCTCTCCCGCGCCCTGGACACCGTGGTGGAGCGCCACGAGGCGCTGCGCACCACGTTCGAGGAGGCCGACGGCCGGCCGGCGCAGACCGTGCGGCCGGCCGGCCCGGTCCCCCTGCCGGTGACGGACCTGACCGCGCCCAACGCGCGTCCCGCCGCCCCCGGCGGCGGGGCGCCCGCGCTGGAGGCCGCGCTGCTGGCGGAGTACTCCCGCCCGTTCGACCTGCGCACCGGGCCGCTGCTGCGCGCCCTGCTGCTGCGGGAGTCGGACGCCTCGCACGTGCTGATGCTGACCGCGCACCACATCGTCACCGACGGCTGGTCGATGGGCGTGCTGCTGGAGGAGCTGTGCACCGCCTACGAGGCCCTGGCACGCGGCGCGGCACCGGACCTGGCGCCGGTGGCGACGCAGTACCCGGACTTCGCGGTGTGGCAGCGCGAGCAGCTCTCCGGCCCCCGGCTGGAGCGGCACCTCGCCTACTGGACCGACAAGCTGTCCGGCACCGTTCCGCCGGAACTGCCGCTGGACTACCCGCGCCGCGGCGAGGAGTCCGGGGAGGGAGCGGTCCACACCTTCACCGTCCCCGCCGACGTCGCGGCCCGGCTGCGGAACCTGGCGGCGGAGCAGCACACCACGCTGTTCACCGCCCTGGTCGCGGCCTGCCAGGCGCTGCTGGCCCGCTGGTCCGGGCAGGACGACATCGCCGTGGGCTCCCTGACGCCCGGGCGCTCCCGCACCGACCTGGAACGGACGGTCGGCTTCTTCGCCAACACCGTCGTGCTGCGCACCGCCGTCGAGACCACCGGATCCTTCCGCGACCTGCTGGCCGCCGCCGCCGACACCGTCAACGACGCCTTCGCGCACGGCGACACGCCGTTCGAACGGCTGGTGGAGGCCGTGGGCGCGGTCCGGGAGGCGGGCCGCAACCCCCTGTTCGACGTGATGGTCCTGCTCCACCCGGACCCGCCCGCGGCCCCCGCCCTCCGGGGGACGGCCACCTCGCCGGTCGCCGTGCCCCGGCAGGCGGCCACCTTCGACCTGAGCGTGGAGTTCGTGCCGGACGGCGACCGGCTGACCGGGCTGCTGGAGTACCGCACCGACCTGTTCGACCCGGCCACCGCGCGGCGGATGGCGGACCAGCTGCTGCGGATGCTGGCGGGCGCCGCCGCCGAACCGGACCGCCCGCTGGGCACCCTGCCCCTGCTCTCCCCGCAGGAGGTGCGGCGGGTGACGGCCGAGTGGAACGCCACCGGGCGTCCCGCCCCGGACCCCGCCGCCACCTGCCCGGGGCTCTTCGAGCGGCAGGCGGCCCAGACCCCGCACGCCACCGCCCTGGTCGCGGGGGAGACGCGGCTGGACTACGCGACGCTCAACGCCCGCGCCAACCGGCTGGCGCACCACCTCATCGCCCGCGGCGCCGGCCCCGAGCGGCTGGTCGCACTGCGGCTGCCGCGCACCGCCGACATGATCGTGGCGATCCTCGCCGTGTGGAAGTCCGGGGCCGGCTACCTGCCCCTGGACCCCGCCCTGCCCGAGGAGCGCGTGCGGTTCCTGCTCCAGGACGCAAGACCGGCGCTCGTCCTGGACGAGGCCGCGCTGCGGGCGGTGCCGGACACCGGCCCGGACACCGACCCGGCCGACACCGACCGGCTCGCCCCGCTGCACCCGCAGAACACCGCGTACGTCATCTACACCTCCGGCTCCACCGGCCGCCCCAAGGGCGTGGCCGTGGCGCACCGCTCCCTGGCCAACCTGCTGGCCGGCCACCGCGAGGGGTTCGTCGCCGAGGCGGGCGGCGGCCCGCTGCGGGTGGCGCTGACCGCGTCGTTCTCCTTCGACACCTCGCTGGAGGGCGTGCTGCTGATGGCCGACGGCCACCGGCTGCACCTGGTCGACGAGGCGACCCGGCTCGACGCGGCCGCCCTGGTCGAGTACGTCGTCGAGCACCGCGTCGACTTCCTCGACCTGACCCCCTCGTACCTGCGGCAGCTGCTGCCCGCCGGGCTGCTCACCGACCCGCGCCACCGCCCCCGGGTGCTGATGCTCGGCGGCGAGGCGGTCGGCCCCGGGCTGTGGCGCGAGCTGGCCGGCCACGGGGACGTCGCCGCGTACAACTTCTACGGCCCCACCGAGTGCACGGTCGACGCCCTGGCCTGCCGCATCGAGGGCGGCGGACGCCCGCTGGTGGGCCGGCCGCTGCCCGGTGTGCGGGCCTACGTCCTCGACCAGCGGCTCCAGCCCGTGCCGCCCGGCGTCGGCGGCGAGCTGTACCTGGCGGGCGAGCAGCTGGCGCGCGGCTACGCGGGCCGCCCGGGACTGACCGCCGCGCGGTTCGTCGCCGACCCGTTCGGCGGGCCGGGAGAGCGGATGTACCGCACCGGCGACCTGGCCCGCTGGACCGCCGACGGACGGCTGGACTACCTCGGCCGCGCCGACGACCAGGTCAAGGTGCGCGGCCACCGCATCGAGCCCGGCGAGATCGAGGCGGCCCTGCTGGACCTGCCGGACGTCGCCGCCGCCGCCGTCGTCGCGGCGGCCGACGCCCACGGCCACACCCGGCTGGCCGCCTACCTGGTGCCCGCCGCGGGCGCCGCGCGGCCCGCCGCCGCCGAGCTGCGGGCGGCCTGCCGGCGCGTCCTGCCCGACCACATGGTGCCGTCCTCCTTCACGGTGCTCGACGCCCTGCCGCTGAACACCAGCGGCAAACTGGACCGCCGGGCCCTGCCCGCCCCCGACGTCGACGCCGCCCCGCGCGAGCGGGAGTTCGTCGCCCCGCGCACCCCCGACGAGGAGACGCTGGCGGGCATCTGGTCCGAGGTCCTGGGCGTGGCCCGGGTGGGCGCCACCGACAACTTCTTCGAACTGGGCGGCGACTCCATCCTCAGCATCCAGGCCGTCTCCCGGGCCCGCGCCGCCGGTCTGCGCCTGACCTCGCAGGACGTCTTCCGCCACCAGACCGTCGCCGACCTGGCCGCCGCCGCGTCCCGCCGGACCACCGCGGCGGCGGCCCCGCGGCAGCCGCGCGGTGGGGGACCCGCCCCGCTGACCCCCGTCCAGGAGTGGTTCTTCACCGCGCACGGCCCGCTGCGCCACTTCAGCATGTCGATGCTGCTCGACCTGCCGCACGACCTCGACGAGCAGGCCCTGCGGCGGGCCCTGGAGGCGGTCGCCGCGCACCACCCGGCGCTGCGCACCCGCTTCGAGCGGGCCGGGGAGACCTGGGTGCAGCATCCCGGAGCCGGCCCGGCCACCGGACTGCTGACCCGCCACGACCTCCCCGCCGCCGGCGGCGACGCCCTGGCGGCCGCACGGACCGAGGCCGCCGACGCCGCCCGCGCGGCCCTGGACCCGGCCACCGGCGCCCTGCTGCGCGCGGCCCTGCTGCTGCCCCCGGACGGGGCGCGGCCGCAGCTGTTCCTGACGGCCCACCACCTGGCCGTCGACAGCGTCTCCTGGCGCATCCTCCTGGCCGACCTGGAGCAGGCCTACCGGCAGGCGGCCGCGGGCGAGCCGGTCCGCCTGGAGCCGGCCACCACGCCGTTCGCCGACTGGGCCGCGCACCTGTCCCGGCGGGTGCGGGCCGGCGACCTGGACGGCGACCTGCCGTACTGGACGGCCGAGGCCGCCCGGCCGTGCTCCCCGCTACCCGTCGACCACCCCGGGACCCCGCTCGCCGGGTCGGTGCGCACCGTCCGCACCCGGGTGGACCGCGCCACCACCGAGGCGCTGCTGCGCAAGGTCCCCGGGGTCTACCGCACCCAGGTCAACGACGTGCTGCTCAGCGCCCTGGGCCGGGTGCTCGCCGACTGGGCGGGCACCGAGCGGGTCACCGTCGCCCTGGAGGGCCACGGCCGGGAGGACCTCGGCGGCCCGGACCCCGACGACGCGGTCGACGTGTCGCGGACCGTGGGCTGGTTCACCACCCAGTACCCCGTCACCCTCGCCCCGGCCGGCCCGCCGGACGCGCCGGACTGGGCCGCCACGCTGAAGGCGGTGAAGGAGCGGCTGAGGGCCGTACCCCGAAGGGGCCTGAGCTACGAGGCACTGGCCCGCCTCGGTTCGCCCGACCCGTCCGCCCGCGCCCTGCGGGACCGGCCGCTGCCCCAGGTCTCCTTCAACTACCACGGCCAGTGGGACGCCTCCGCCGGGCGGGACTTCGCCCCGGCCGGCGAGGCACCCGGGCGGGACGTGGCGGCCGACGAGCCGGTGGACCACCTGCTGGACGTCTCGGCCGCGGTGACCGGCGGCGTGCTGGAGATCACCTGGCACTACAGCGACCGGGTGCACGACGCGGACACCGTCCGGGGCCTGGCGGACGGCATGGTGCGGGCGCTGACCGCGATCACCGAGCACTGCGCCCGGCCGGACGCCGGCGGCCGCACCCCCTCCGACTTCCCCCTGGCCCGCCTGGACCAGGCGGGCGTCGACCGGCTGGTCGGCGACGGCCGCGACGTGGAGGACGTCCTCCCGCTGACCCCGCTCCAGGAGGGCATGCTCTTCCACCGGCTGGTCGGCGGCCCGGACGACGTGTACGTGGACCAGGCCGCCCTGCTGCTGGAGGGCGTGGCGGACCCGCACGCCTTCGCCCTCGCCTGGCAGCGGGTGGCCGACCGCACGCCCGCGCTGCGGACCTCGGTGGTGTGGGAGGGCGTGCCCGTCCCGCTCCAGCTCGTGCACCGGGACGTCCGCGTGCCGGTGACCCACCTGGACTGGCGCGAGGTGGACGAGGGGGAGCGCGCCGAGAGGTTCGCCCGGCTGCGGTCGGACGACCTGGCGCGCGGCATCGACCTCGGCGCGGCGCCGCTGATGCGGCTCACCCTGGTGCGGCTGCCCGACGCGCGGCTGCACCTGCTGTGGACCTCCCACCACCTGATCCTGGACGGCTGGAGCCTGGCCCAGGTGCTCACCGAGGTGTCCGAGGAGTACGCGGCGCTCACCACCGGGGGCGAACCGCGGCCGCCCGTGCGCCGGCCCTTCGGGGACTACGTGCGCTGGCTGGCCGACCAGGACGCCGACGCGGCGCGCGAGTACTGGCGCGGCGTCCTCGGCGGCTTCGCGACCCCGACCCCGCTGCCCGTCGACCGCCCCCTGCGCGAGGCGCACCGGTCCCGGTCCGCGGGCGTCCACACGGCCGGCCTGTCCGACGCGGTGTCGGAACGGCTGGCCCGCACCGCCCGGGACGCCGGGCTCACCCTGGGCACGGTGGTGCAGGGCGCCTGGGCGCTGCTGCTGGCCCGCTACGGCGCGGAGCGGGACGTGGTCTTCGGCACCACCGTCTCCGGGCGCCCCGACGACCTGCCCGGCGTGGAGTCGATGGTGGGCATGTTCATCAACACCCTGCCCACCCGCGTCGAGGTGGACGGCCGGCGCACGGCCACCGCGTGGCTGCGGGAACTGCAGGAGGCCCAGGCCGAGGCGCGGCGCTTCGCGGCGGTCTCCCTGGCCGAGCTGACCGGCCTGAGCGACGTGCCGTCCGGCACCGCGCTGTTCCACAGCATGGTCGCCTTCGAGAACTACCCCTTCGACGAGGCCCGCACCGCCGGCTCGGGCGTGCGCCTGCTGGACGTCGCCTCCCGGGACGCCACCAACTACCCGCTCGTGCTCCGCGCCTACCAGGGCGGGCGGATCGGCTTCGACCTGGCCTACGACCCGGAGCTGTTCGACGCCGCGACCGTCCGGGCGCTCGCCGACCGGCTGTGCCTGCTGCTCGCGGAGTTCGCCGCCGACCCCGACCGGCCGCTGCGCGCCCTGGCGTGGACGACCGCCGAGGAGCGGCGGCGGATGCTGGTGGACTGGAACGGGACCGAACACGGCCGCCCCGACCGGACCCTGGTGGACCTGTTCGAGGCCCAGGCCGCCCGCACCCCGGACGCCACCGCCGTCACCTGCGCGGGCGAGCACCTCGGCTACGCCGAGCTCGACGCGCTCGCAGGCCGGCTCGCCCACCGGCTGGCCGAGGCCGGCGCGGGACCCGAGCGCTTCGTGGCGCTCGCCCTGCCCCGCTCCACGGACCTGGTCGTGGCGGTCCTGGCCGTCCTGAAGACGGGCGCGGCCTACCTGCCGGTCGACCCCAAGCTGCCCGCCGAGCGCATCGCCCACCTGCTGGGGGACGCCGCGCCGGTGATGCTGGTGACCACCGCCGCCACCGCCGGGCGGGCGGAGGGGACCGGTGTGCCCGTCCTGCCGCTGGACGACCCGGCGGTACGGGCCGACCTCGCCCGGCGCCCGGCCGCCGGCCCCGGCCCGGCCCGCCGCCCGCTGCCGGAGACCCCCGCCTACGCCATCTACACCTCGGGCTCCACCGGCCGCCCCAAGGGCGTGGTGGTGCCGCACGCCAACGTGGTGCGGCTGTTCACCCGCACCCGCCACTGGTTCGGCTTCGACGAGACGGACGTGTGGACGCTCTTCCACTCCTACGCCTTCGACTTCTCCGTGTGGGAGATCTGGGGCGCGCTGCTGCACGGCGGCCGGCTCGTCGTCGTCCCCGAGGACACCGCCCGCTCCCCGGAGGACTTCCTGCGCCTGCTGGCGGACGAGCGGGTCACGGTCCTCAACCAGACCCCGTCCGCCTTCTACCCGCTGGTGCGCGCGGACGCCGAACACCCCGCGGTGAGCGCCCGGCTGACCCTGCGCACGGTGGTCTTCGGCGGCGAGGCGCTGGACGTCGAGCGGCTGGCCGACTGGTACGCGCGCCACCCGGACACCGCCCCGCGCCTGGTCAACATGTACGGCATCACCGAGACCACCGTGCACGTCACCCACGAGTCCCTGGACCGCACGACGGCCCGCACGGGCGCCGCCAGCCCCATCGGCACCGGCATACCCGACCTGCGGGTGTACGTGCTCGACGGCGACCTGGCCCCCGCGCCGCCCGGCGCCGTCGGCGAGATGTACGTGGCGGGGGAGGGCCTGGCCCGCGGCTACCTGGGCCGCCCGGGCCTGACCGCGGCCCGCTTCGTGGCCGACCCGTTCGGCCGGCCCGGCAGCCGCATGTACCGCACCGGCGACCGGGCCCGGTGGCGGGCGGACGGCACCCTGGAGTACCTGGGCCGCGCCGACCAGCAGGTGAAGATCCGCGGCTACCGCATCGAGCCCGGCGAGATCGAGGCCGCCCTGCACACCCACCCGGGCGTCGGCGCCGCCGCGGTGGGCGTGTACGAGGACGCCGCCGGGACGCGGCGGCTGGTCGCGCACGTCGTCGGCTCCGGCGGCGGGGAGCACGCCGCGCCGCCGCCCGCCGCCGAACTCCGCGCCCACCTGGAGCGCCTGCTGCCCGCGCACATGGTGCCCGCCGCCTACGTGCCGATGGCGGCGCTGCCGCTCACCGTCAACGGCAAGCTCGACCGGCGCGCCCTGCCCGCGCCCGGACCGGACGGCTTCGCCGCCGGAGGCGACCGCACGCCGCCGCGCACCCGGGCCGAACGCCTGGTCGCCGACGCCTGGGCGGACGTGCTGGACACCGACGAGGTGGGCGCCGAGGACGACTTCTTCGCCCTCGGCGGCGACTCCATCCTCGCCGTCCGCGTCACCTCCCGGCTGCGTGCCGCCTTCGGCACGGACGTCTCGCCCCGGCTGCTGTTCACCCACCCGACGGTCTCCGCCCTGGCCGCCGCCCTCGACGAGCCGGCCGGGGACCGCCCCGCGGCGGCCGACGCCGTGCCGGCCGCCGACCCGGACACCCCGCCGCCGCTGTCGTACGCGCAGCAGCGCCTGTGGTTCCTCGACCGCTTCGAGCCGGGCAGCACCGAGTACACGACGCTGTCCGTGCTGCGCCTGCGCGGCCGGCTCGACCGGTCCGCCCTGCGCACCGCCCTGGACGCGCTGGTGGCCCGGCACGAGGCGCTGCGCACCACCTTCGCCGAGACCGGCGGCCGCGCCCGCCAGGTCGTGCACCCGCCGCGTCCGGTGGAGCTGCCGCTGGACGACCTCACCGGCGCCGGGGACCGCTCCGCGGCCCTGGACGCCCTCCTGGAACGCGAGGCCGCCACCCCCTTCGACCTGGGCACCGGGCCCCTGCTGCGCGCCCGGCTGGCGCACCTGGCCGCCGACGAGCACGTGCTGGTCCTGGCCGTCCACCACATCGTCACCGACGGCTGGTCCACCGCCGTCCTCGGCCGGGACCTGGGCGAGCTGTACGCGGCGGCGCTGGAGGGCCGCCGTCCCGACCTGCCCGACCTGCCCGTGCGGTACACCGACTACGCCGCCTGGCAGCGGGCCCGCACCGACCGGGCCGACGAGCAGCTCTCCTACTGGCGCCGGGCGCTGGACGGGCTGGCCCCGCTGGAGCTGCCGACCGACCGGCCGCGCCCGGCGGTGCGCACCCGCGAGGGAGCGCTGGTGACCTTCACCCTGCCCGCCGAGCTGACCGAGCGGCTGCGCGAGACGGGCCGCGACACCGACGCGACCCTCTACATGACGCTGCTGACGGCGTGCACGGTCCTGCTCGCCCGCTGGTCCGGCCAGGAGGACGTCGCCGTCGGCACCGTGACCGCGGGCCGTGAGCGCCCCGAACTCCACGACGTGGTCGGCATGTTCGTCAACACGCTGGTGCTGCGCAACCGGGTGCGCCCGGAACTGTCCTTCCGCGAGCTGCTCGCCCGGGTGCGCGCCACCGTCCTGGAGGCATTCGCCCACCAGGAGGTGCCCTTCGAGAAGGTGGTGGACGCCCTCCAGCCCGAGCGGGACACCAGCCGCACTCCCCTGTTCCAGGTCATGGTGGCACTGCACAACCTGGGCGCCGAGGCGCCCCGGCTGCCGGGGCTGGACGCCGAGCCGGTGGCACCGCCGGTCCGGCACGCCACCTTCGACCTCGCCTTCGACTTCGTGGAGGGCGACGGCGGCGTCACCGGCTACCTGGAGTACAACACCGGCCTGTTCGACGCGGACACCGCCGAGCGCCTGGCCGGCCGGCTGCGTCTGCTGCTGAAGGCCGCCGCCGAGGACCCGGACCGGGCCGCCGGCGCGCTGCCGCTGATGACCGCCGCCGAACGGGACCGGGTGCTCCACCGGTGGCAGGGCGCCCGGCTGGAGGCTGCGGACACCGCCCCCGCCACCTTCCCCGCCCTCTTCGAGGCGCAGGCCGCCCGCACCCCGCACGCCACCGCCCTGGTGGCCCGGGACGCCACCCTCGACTTCGCCGCCCTGGACGACCGCGCCAACCGGCTGGCCCACCACCTCATCGCCTCCGGCGTCGGACCCGAGCGCGTGGTCGCCGCCCGCCTGCCGCGCACCTCGGAGATGTACGTGGCGCTGCTCGCCGTCCTCAAGGCGGGCGGCGCCCTGCTCTGCCTCGACCCCGACCTGCCCGCCGAGCGCGCCGCGTTCCTCCTGGCGGACGCGGCGCCGCACACGGTCCTGACAGCCGACACCCTGCGCGAGGTGCCCTGGGGGCGGCTGCCCGCGCACGACCCCACCGACGCCGACCGGCTCGCCCCGCTGCGCCCGCAGAACACCGCCTACGTCGTCTACACCTCCGGCTCCACCGGCCGGCCCAAGGGCGTCGCGGTGGAACACCGCCACCTGGTCAACCTCTGCCGCGACCACCGGGAGGGGCTCGTCGCACCGCACACCGCGGACGGACGGCGGCTGCGCGCCGCGCTCAGCGCGTCGTTCTCCTTCGACACCTCCTGGGAGGGGCCGCTGCTGCTCGCGCTGGGCCAGGAGGTCCACCTGATCGACGAGGACGTGCGCCTGGACCCGGAGGCGTTCTGCGCCCAGGTCGCCGAGCGGCGCCTGGACCTGGTGAACGTCACCCCGTCCTTCCTGCGGGAGCTCACCGCCGCCGGGCTCCTCGCGCCCGGCCGCCACCACCCGCGCCTGCTGCTGGTGGGCGGCGAGGCGGTCGGCGCCGCCGCGTGGCGGCAGCTGTGCGCGGCGGGCGAGGACCTGGGCGTCACCGCGTACAACATGTACGGGCCCACCGAGTGCACCGTCGACGCCGTCTACGGCCCCTGCTCCGACCGGCCCGACCGCCCCGTCATCGGCCGCCCCGGCCGCAACCTGCGCGCCTACGTGCTCGACGGCGCGCTGCGGCCGGTGCCGCCCGGCACGCCGGGCGAGCTGTACCTGGCCGGGGCGCAGGTGGCCCGCGGCTACCTGAACCGGCCCGGCCTGACCGCCGCCCGCTTCGTGGCCGACCCGTACGGCGCGCCGGGGGAGCGGATGTACCGCACCGGCGACCGGGCCCGCTGGGACGCGCGCGGGCTGCTGGAGTTCCTGGGCCGGACCGACGAGCAGGTCAAGATCCGCGGTTTCCGCATCGAACCCGGCGAGGTGGAGGCCGCCCTCCTCGACCACCCGGACGTCGCCGAGGCCGTGGTGGCCGCCCGCGACCACGCCGGCCGCACCGTGCTCGTGGCCTACCTGGTGCCCGCCGGCGACCGCACACCGCCGGCCGACGAACTGCGGGTGAGGCTGCGGCGGACGCTGCCGGACCACATGGTGCCCGCGGCGTTCGTCCCGCTGGCGCGGATCCCGCGCACCAGCAGCGGCAAGACCGACCGGCGCGCCCTGCCGGACCCGCCGGCGCAGCCCGACAGCGCCGCGCCGTACGTGGCGCCGCGCCCCGGCACCGAGGAGACCCTGGCCGCCGTCTGGGCCGAGGTGCTGGGTGTCGAGCGGGTGGGCGCGCGGGACAACTTCTTCGCGCTCGGCGGCGACTCGATCCTCAGCATCCAGATCGTCTCCCGCGCCCGCCGGGCCGGACTCGCCCTCACCACCAAGGACGTCTTCCGGCACCAGACCGTCGCCGAACTCGCCCTCCACGTCACCGAGGCGGACCCGCGGCCGGCCGCCGCGGACGGCGCCCCGCCCGCCGAGGCGCCGCTCACCCCCATCCAGCGCTGGTACCTCGACGGCCGCCGCCCCGGCGACGCGCTGCGCTTCACCATGACCCAGCGCCTGGAACTGGCCCCGGACACCGACCCGGCGGCGCTGGGCCGGGCGGTCGACGCCCTGGTGGACCGCCACGCGGCGCTGCGCACCCGGTTCCGACGCACCGACGGCGGCTGGTACCAGGAGGTCCTGCCGAAGGCTCCGCAGGACGTCCTCACCCGCCACGACGCGGCGGACCTGGACGCCCCGGCCCTGGAGGCGGAGGTGCAGCGCGCGGCGGAGGCGGCGCAGGTCTCGCTCGACCCCGTCGAGGGCCGGGTCGTCCGGGTGCTGCTCTTCGACCGCGGCCCCGGCCGGCCGGCCCAGCTCCTGGCCACCGTCCACCACCTGGTGGTGGACGGGGTCTCCTGGCGCATCCTGCTGGCGGACCTGGAGACCGCCTACCGGGACTGCGCGGCCGGCCGGCCCGCCGGGCTGCCCCCGGTGGGCACCGCGTACGGCCGCTGGGCGGCCCGGCTGGAGCGGCACACCCTCTCCGGCGCCCTGGACGCCGACCTGGCCCACTGGGAGCGCACCGCCGCGGCCCCGGCCGACCTGCCCGCCGGCCGGAGCGGCCCCAACACCCACGGCACCGCCGCCACCGTCACCGTGGCCCTGGAGCCCGGGGAGACCGACGCCCTGCTGCGGCAGGTCCCCGACGTCTACCGCACCCAGGTCAACGACGTGCTGCTCAGCGCCCTGGGCCGGACCCTGGCCCGCTGGTGCGGGCGCGACACCGTCCTGGTCGGCGTGGAGGGACACGGCCGCGAGGACCTCTTCGACGACGTGGACCTGTCGCGGACGGTGGGCTGGTTCACCGCCGAGTTCCCCCTCGCCCTGACTGCCGGCCCCGACGCCGACTGGCGCGACACCCTCCGGTCCGTCAAGGAGCAGCTGCGCGCGGTGCCGCTGCACGGCCTGAGCCACGGCGCACTGCGCCACCTGCTCCCGCAGAGCCCGCTGGCCGGCGCCCCGGCGCCGCAGATCGGCTTCAACTACCACGGGCAGTGGGACGCCCGGACCACCGCCGGCCCGGAGGCCGGCGGGCTGTACCGCGCCGCGCTGCCGCCGGCCGGCCGCGACGCCGACCCGGACGAGCCCCGCCCCTACCTGCTGGACGTCACCGGCGTGGTCCAGGAGGGCCGGCTCGAACTGGGCTGGACCTACCCGACCGCCGTCTACGACGAGACCACCGTGCGGCACCTGGCCGAGGAGATGCGCGCGGCGCTCCGCGAGATCGTGGCGCACTGCGCCCGGCCGGACGCGGGCGGGCGCACCCCGTCCGACTTCCCGCTCGCCGGGCTCACCCAGGCGCAGCTGGACGGGCTGGTCGGCGACGGGCGGCACGTGGCGGACGTGCTGCCGCTGACGCCCCTGCAGGCCGGCATGCTCTTCCACGGGCTGGTCGACACGGCGGACGCCTACCTGAACCGGACGGCGGTACGGCTGTCGGGGGTGGCCGACCCCCGCGCGTTCGCCGCTGCCTGGCAGCAGGTCGCCGACCGCACGCCGGCGCTGCGCACCTCCGTCCACTGGCAGGGCCTGCCGCACCCGGTGCAGGTGGTGCACCACCGGGTGAAGCTGCCCGTCACCCACCTGGACTGGCGCCGGTCGGCGCCCGACCGGCGCGCGGCGGCGGTCGGGGACCTCCTCGCCGAGGACCGCGCGGCGGGCATGGACCTGACCGCGGCGCCGCTCACCCGCATCACGCTGGCCGCCCTGCCCGGCGACGAGGTCCTGCTGCTGTGGTCCTCCCACCACCTGGTCCTGGACGGCTGGAGCACCGGGCAGCTCCTCACCGAGGTGTGCGAGCGCTACGCGGCGCTCACCGGCGGCCGCGACGCCGCCGAGCCGGTGCGGCGGCCGTTCGCGGACTTCCTGCGGTGGCTGCACGACCAGGACGAGGACGCGGCCGAGCGGTACTGGGCCGACGCCCTCGCCGGCTTCACCGCGCGCACCCCGCTGCCGTACGACCGCACACCCGCCGAGGCGCACCGCGCCCGCTCCGGCGAGGCCGTCCACCACGAGCTGGACGCCGACGTCTCGCGGCGGCTGCGCGAGACGGCCGCCCGCAGCGGACTGACCGTCAACACCGTGGTGCAGGGCGCGTGGGCGCTGCTGCTGGCCCGCTACAGCGGGCGCCGCGACGTGGTGTTCGGCACCACCGTCTCCGGCCGCCCGGCCGAACTGCCGGGTGTGGCGTCCATGGTCGGCATGTTCATCAACACCGTGCCCACCCGGGTCCGCGTGCCCGGGGGAAGCGGAGTCCTGCCCTGGCTGCGCGGCATCCAGGAGCAGCAGAGCGACGCCCGGCGCTTCGACTTCCTCGCGCTGCCCCGCATCCAGGCCCAGGGCGAGGTCCCGGCGGGCGAGGCGCTGTTCGACAGCATGGTGGTGTTCGAGAACTACCCCGTGGACGAGTCGGCCACCGCCAGGACGGGCGTGCGGGTGGAGGAGGTGCACGCCGAGGACGCCACGACCTTCCCGCTGTGCCTGCGCGCCCACCTGGCCGACCGGCTCGGCTTCGACCTGGCCTACGACGCCGCCCTGTTCGACCGTGCCACGGTGGAGGGCGCCGCGGCCCGCCTGGCGGCCCTGCTCACCGCGCTCGCCGACGGCGCCGAGGGCGACGTGGACGCCCTGGAGCTGCTCACCGACGCCGACCGGAGCCTGCTGGAGCGGTGGAACACCACCGCGCGGCAGGCGCCGGCCCGCACCCCGGTGGACCTGTTCGCCGAGCAGGTCCGCCGCACCCCCGACGCGGTCGCCCTGCGCGACGGCGACCGCGAGGTGACCTACCGGGAGCTCGCCGACTGGTCGGACCGCGCGGCCTCCCGCCTGCTGGCCGGCGGACTGGCGGCCGAGGACCGGGTGGCGCTGCTCATGGACCGCTCCGCCGAACTCGTGGTCGCCCAGCTCGCCGTCCTCAAGGCGGGCGGCGCCTACGTGCCGGTGGACACCCGAGCGCCCGAGGAGCGGCGCGGCCTCCTGCTCGACCGGGCGGGCGCCGCGCTCCACCTCACCGCCCGGGAGGTGGCCGCCGCGCGGGCCGCCGGACCGGAGGGGCCCGCCCTCCCGCCCGCGGACCCCGACCGGCTGGCCTACGTGATGTTCACCTCCGGGTCCACCGGCCTGCCGAAGGCGGTGGCGGTGCGCCACCGCGACGTGGCGTCGCTGGCCACCGACAGCCGCTTCGCCGGCGGGGTGTGCGACCGGGTGCTGCTGCACTCGCCGGTGGCGTTCGACGCCGCCACGTTCGAGGTGTGGGCCCCCCTGCTGAACGGCGGCTGCGTGGTGGTGGCCCCCGGGCAGCCGGTGGACGCGGCCCTGCTGCGGCGGCTGGCCCGCGACGGCGGGCTGACGGCGCTGTGGCTGACGGCCGGGCTGTTCCGGCTGCTCTCCCAGGACGCGCCGGACTGCTTCGCGGGGCTGCGCCAGGTGTGGACCGGCGGCGACGTGGTCCCCGCAGCGGCCGTGCGCCGGGTCCTGGCCGCCTGCCCCGGCCTGACCGTGGTGGACGGCTACGGGCCGACCGAGACCACGACCTTCGCGACGTCCTTCCCCCTCGCGGACGCGGCGGCGGTGCCCGACACCGTGCCCATCGGCCACCCGCTGGACGACATGCGGGTGCACGTCCTCGACGCCCGCCTGCGGCCCGTACCGCCGGGCTGCGCCGGGGAGCTGTTCCTGGCCGGCGAGGGCGTGGCGCGCGGCTACCTGGGACGCCCCGGCGAGACCGCCGCCCGGTTCCTCGCGGACCCCTGCGGGCCGCCCGGCGCCCGGATGTACCGCACCGGCGACCTGGCCCGGCGCCGCCCGGACGGCACGGTCGAGTTCCTGGGCCGCGCCGACGACCAGGTGAAGATCCGCGGCTTCCGGGTCGAGCCCGGCGAGGTGGAGGCCGCGCTGGCGGCCCATCCCGGTGTCGCGGACGTGGCGGTGCTGGCCCGCGAGGACCGGCCGGGCGCCCGGCGGCTGGTGGCCTACGTGGTCGGGCCGGCCGGGGACGACCCCGAGGACCTGCGGGCGTTCGCCCGCCGGACGCTGCCCGACTACCTCGTCCCCTCGGCGTTCGTCCCGCTGGCGGCCCTCCCGCTGAGCGCCAACGGCAAGGTGGACCGGGCGGCGCTGCCCCGCCCGGACGCGGACCCCGGCACCGGGCCCGGCACCGCGGTCGAGCCCCGCACCGAGGCCGAGCGCCGCACGGCGGAGGTCTTCGCCGAGGTGCTGGGCGTGGACCGGCCCGGGGTGGAGGACGACTTCTTCGCCCTCGGCGGCGACTCGATCCTCAGCATCCGGCTCGCCTCCCGCCTGGCCGAGGCGTTCGGGACGGACCTGTCGCCGCGGGCGGTGTTCACCCACCCCACACCGGCGGCGCTCGCCGGGCTGCTCGCGCAGCGGCGGGCCGACGGCGCGGGGCGCACCGCCATCGTCCCGGTCGACCGCGGTACGGCGGCACCGATGTCCTACGCGCAGCAGCGCCTGTGGTTCCTGGAGGAGTTCGCGCCCGGCGGCACCGAGTACACCACCGCGCTGGCCCTGCGCCTGCGCGGCCGGCTCGACACCGGTGCCCTCGGCGAGGCGCTGCGCGCCCTGGTGGCGCGGCACGAGTCGCTGCGCACCACCTTCGACACGGTCGACGGCCGGGGCGTGCAGATCGTCCACCCGCCGCAGGACGTCCCCCTGCCGCTGCACGACCTGTCCGGGCTGCCCGAGGAGGACCGCTCGGCGGAGCTGGAGCGGCTGCTGGCGGCCGAGCGCACCCGTCCGTTCGACCTGCGCCGCGGCCCGCTGCTGCGGACCGGTCTGGTGCGGTTGGCCGGCGACGACCACGTGCTGACCCTGGCCCTGCACCACATCGTCACCGACGGCTGGTCCACCGCCGTGCTCACCGGCGACCTGGCGCACTTCTACCGGGCCGCACTGGGCATGGCCGCCGAGGACCTGCCGCCGCTGCCCGTGCAGTACGCCGACTTCGCCCACTGGCAGCGCACCGCGGGCGACGCCGGGGCCGAGGAGCACCTCGCGTACTGGAGGGAACGGCTGGCCGGGACCGAGCCGCTGGAGCTGCCCACCGACCGGCCGCGCCCGGCGGTGCGCACCCGCGACGGCGCGACCGCCCGCCTGGCCCTGCCGCCGGAGACGGCCCGCCGCCTCGCCCGGGTCGGCCGGGACCGGGGGGCCACCCTGTTCACCACGCTCGTCGCCGCCGCGCAGACGTTCCTCGCGCGGCTGTCGGGGGGACGGGACATCGCCGTCGGCACCGTCACCTCCGGCCGCGACCGGCCCGAGACCCAGAACCTGATCGGGTTCTTCGTCAACACCCTCGTGCTGCGCTCGCGGGTCGAGACGGACCGGCCCTTCCCCGAGTTCCTCGCCGAGGTGCGCGACACGGTACGGGACGCCTTCGACCACCAGGAGGTGCCGTTCGAACGGGTGGTGGACGAGGTGCAGCCGGTGCGCGACACCAGCCGCACCCCGCTCTTCCAGGTCATGGTGGTCCTGCAGAACACGCCGGCGGCCGACCTGGACCTGCCCGGTCTGGAGGTCTCCGACGTCGACACGGACCTCCGGCACGCCGCGTTCGACCTCACCCTGGAGTTCGCCGAGGCGGACTCCGGGGCACTGCACGGCCTGCTCACCTACAACACCGACCTGTTCGACGCGGCCACGGCCGAGCGGATGGCCGACCAGCTCGGCACCCTGCTGACCGCCGTCGCCGAGGACCCGCACCGCCCCCTGGGGGCCCTGCCGCTCGCCTCCGACGAGGCGCTGAAGACCCTGCTGGACCACGGGCGGGGCACGGCCCCGCCGGTGCCGGCGGCGACACTGCCCGAGCTGTTCGAGCGGCAGGCGGCCCGCACCCCCGACGCGGTGGCGCTGGAGGACGGCGGCCGGCGGCTGACCTACGCGGAGGTGGACCGCGCGGCCAACCGGCTGGCCCACCGGCTGATCGGCCGCGGCGTCGGCCCCGAGCGCGTCGTCGCCCTGGCCCTGCCCCGCGCCGCGGAGACGGTGGTGGCGCAGCTCGCCGTCGCCAAGGCCGGCGGCGCCTTCCTGCCCGTGGACCCGGCCTACCCCGAGCAGCGGCGGGAGCTCATGGTGCGTGACGCGGACGCCTGGCTGACCCTGGACGACCCCGCGGAGGTCCTGGCCGCGGAGGGACCGGACACCGCCCCCACGGACGCGGACCGCACCGCCGCGCTCACCCCCGACCACCCGGCCTACGTGATCTACACCTCCGGATCGACCGGGACGCCCAAGGGCGTGGTCGTCACCCACCGGGGCCTGGCGGGCTTCGCCGCGGCCGCCGCGGACCGCTACGCCGCGGGTCCCGGCGACCGGGTGCTCCAGTTCGCCTCGCCCAGCTTCGACGCCTCCGTGCTGGAGCTGTGCGTCTCCCTGCTCGCCGGCGCCACGCTGGTGACCGGGGAGGAGGGGCCGCTGGTCGGCGAGCGGCTGGTCCAGGCGCTCACCGAGCGGCGCGTCAGCCACGCGCTGATCCCCCCGGCGGCGCTGGCCACCGTGCCGTCCGGGACACCCGGCGGCCTGCCGCACCTGCGCACCCTGATCGTCGGCGCCGAGGCGTGCCCGGCCGACCTGGTGGAGCGGTGGGCCCCCGGCCGCCGGATGATCAACTCCTACGGCCCCACCGAGGCCACGGTGGTCGCCACCTGGACCGGCCCCCTGGCCCCGGAGGCGGTCGCCCCGCCGATCGGCCGCCCGGCCGGCGCCACCCGCGTCCACGTCCTGGACACCGCCCTGCGGCCCGTCCCGCCCGGCGTGACCGGGGAGCTGTACGTGGCGGGCCCCGGGCTCGCCCGCGGCTACCTGGGCCGCCCCGGCCTGACCGCGAGCCGGTTCGTCGCCGACCCCTTCGGCGGGCCGGGGGAGCGGATGTACCGCACCGGCGACCTGGTGCGCTGGGACGCCGACGGGGAGCTGCGGTTCGCCGGGCGGGCCGACGACCAGATCAAGCTGCGCGGCTTCCGGATCGAGCCGGGCGAGATCGAGAGCGCGCTGCGCCGCAGCCCCCGGGTGCGCGACGCGGTGGTCGTCGTGCGCTCCGGCGGCCCGGAGGACGGGGCGGCCGCCGGCGCCGGACGGCTGGTGGCGTACGTCGTGCCCGCCGAGGGCGCCGACGGGCAGCTTCCCCCCGCGGAACTGCGCGAGCACCTTGCCGGGCTGCTGCCGCCGCACATGGTCCCGTCGGTGTTCGTGCCCCTGGAGCGGCTGCCGCTCACCCCCAGCGGCAAGACCGACCGGCGCGCCCTGCCCGACCCCGGGCCCGCCCACACCGCCGCCGGGCCGCGCACCGCGCCGCGCACCGACACCGAGCGCCGCATCGCCCGCATCTGGGCCGACGTCCTCGGGGTGGAGGAGGTCGGCGCGGACGACAACTTCTTCCACCTCGGCGGCGACTCGATCCTGAGCATGCAGGTGGTGTCGAGGCTGCGGCGGGACGGCCTGCACCTGGCCACCCGCGACCTGTTCACGCACCAGACCGTGGCCGAGCTGGCCACCGTCGTGACCGCCGCGCCGCAGGACTCCGGCGGCGGCCCGGTGACCGGCGAGGTGCCGCTCACCCCCATCCAGGAGTGGTTCCTGACCACCCCGCGCGCCAGCCACCACCACTTCAACCAGTCGGCGCTGCTGGAACTCGACGGCTCGCCCGACCCGGAGGCCCTGCGCACCGCGCTGGACGCCCTGCTGGAGCACCACGACGCGCTGCGCATGCGCTTCACCGAGGGGGACGGCGGCTGGCACCAGTTCAACCCGCCGCCGGCCGGCGGCGAGGAGGTCCTGGTCCGGTACGACCTGACGGGAATGCCGGCCGCGGAGGCGGACACGGCCATGGAGAAGGCCGCCGACGACCTGCACACCGGTTTCGACATCGGACGCGGGCCGCTGCTGCGGGCGGCGCTGTTCACCGGCGACGCCGACCGGCCGGCGTTCCTCCTCCTGGTCGCCCACCACCTGGTCGTGGACGCCGTGTCCTGGCGGATCCTCCGCGACGACCTGGAAGTCGCCTACCGGCAGGCCCGGCGCGGCGAGCCCGTCGCACTGGGGGAGCGCTCCACCTCCTTCCGGGACTGGGCCCGGGGACTGGCCGAGCACGTCGCCGGCGGCGCCCTCGACCACGAACTGCCCTACTGGGAGGAGGCGGTGGCCGCCGACGAACCGCTGCCGGCCGGCCACGACCCGGAGGCGGACCCGGGGGAGACCCGCACGCTCACCGTGGAACTGGGGGAGGAGGACACGGAGTCGCTGCTGCGCGCCGCGCCGACCGCCTACCGCACCCGTGTCAACGACGTCCTGCTGGCCGCGCTGGCCCTCGCCCTGGCCCGCTGGACGGGACGCGACCGGGTCCGCCTGGACCTGGAGGGGCACGGCCGCGAGGACCTGCTCGACGGGGTGGACCTGTCCCGTACGGTCGGCTGGTTCACCACCGTCCACCCGGTCGCCCTGCGGGTGCCCGAGCCGGAGGAGCTCGGCCCCGCCCGCGACTGGCGGGGGCTGGTGAAGTCGGTGCGCCGCCAGTTGCGCGCCGTGCCGGGGAACGGGATCGGCTTCGGCGCCCTGCGCACCTACGGCCCGCCCGAGGTGCGCGAGCGGCTCGGCTCGGCGGCCCACGGGCAGGTGGTGTTCAACTACCTCGGTCAGTGGGACGCCCGCCCGGAGGACTCCGGCGGCGGCCTGGTGCGCGCCGAGCACGGCTCCTTCGGCCAGGACCACGACCCCCGGGACAGCGGGTCGCACCCGCTGGAGGTGGTGGGCGCGGTGCAGAACGGGCGCCTCGCCTTCACCTGGCACCACCGGCCCGGCCTCCACGGGACGGAGACCGTGCGGCGGGTCGCCGGGGAGTTCGCCGAGGCCCTGCGCCACATCGCCCGGCACGCCCGGGGCGGCCGGTGAGGGCCCCGCGCCCCGGTGGCGTGCCCCCGGGGCGCCCCCGGCGCACCCCGGGGGCGCCCCGGGCGCCGTGTGCCGGCCGCGCCCGGTCCCCGGGAACCGCCCCGCGGAGCGCGTACCGCGGACAGACCGAGCAGGACCGGCCGGACCGGACCGGCCGGGGAACCGTACCCACGAGGGAGAGCGTGACATGGACGAGAACACCCGCTACCAGGTGCTGCGCAACGACGAGGAGCAGTACTCGCTGTGGCCGGTCGACGTCGAGGTGCCCGCCGGCTGGCACGCCGTCGGCAAGGAGGGCACGGAGGCCGAGTGCTCCGCCTACGTCGACGAGGTCTGGACCGACATGCGCCCGCGCAGCCTGCGCGAGCGCATGGAGGGCGCCGGGGCCTGACCGGTGCCTCCGGACGCCGGGGTGCGGCGGCCGCCGCACCCCGGCACCACGCGTCGCCCCGGCACCGCCCGTCACCGCGCCACCGCTCCGGTCCGGCGCGCCCGCCCCACCGCCCCGCTGAGCCGCGCCCCACCGCGACGAGGCCCTCTTGTCCCACCGCCCCGCTGAGCCGCGCCCCACCGCGACGAGGCCTTCTTGTCCCGCACCGCGCCCTCACAAGGAGTCGCCATGACGCCCGCTCTGCGCACCGAACGACTGGAGTTCACCCCCTACCGCCCCGAGGACGAGGACGCCTTCGTCGCCCTCCTGCGCGACGAGGAGGTGTGCCGCTGGATGGGGCAGGAGCGGAGCCCCGAGGCCGACATCCGCGTGCTGTTCCGCGCCATCCTCACCGACGTGTACCCCAAGCGCCTGTTCGACGTCTGGGGGGTGTGGTGCGACGGGAGGTACATCGGGCACGCCGAGGTGAAGAAGACCGGCAACGTCGACGGCCACGAACTCGTCACCGCGCTCGCCCCGGCGTACTGGGGCAGGGGGCTGGGCACCGAGGTGGTCCGCGGCCTGCTGCGCCACGCCGCCGACAACCTGGGTCTGAAGGAGGCCTACGGCATGGTCGGCGCGGAGAACACCGCCAGCCTGGCGATGTGCCGCCGTCTGGGCTTCCGGCACGTGCGCGACGTGGTGGCCGACGACGGCGCGGTGACGAAGATGCTGGTGATCTCCACCGCCGACGCGGCCCGACCCGCGGCGGGGCCGGTGCACCGGACCGAGTCGCTCGCACAGGAGCCATAAATCGGGCATATTTCTCTAATGTGAAGAATGGCTTCTGTGTCGGTGCGGGCCCGCGCCGACGGGCGTCACCGGCTCCACCGGCCACGGACGGCGCACCGCGGACCCGGACCGGAGCGCTCCGGTGACCGGGGCCGGGGAGGAGCCGGGGCACGCCGACCCGCTGGACGAGGCCCTGGCCGTCACCGTGCGCCGGACCGGTGCCTCGGCCGGGGGCCTCTACCTGCTCGCCCAGGACGAGCCGGTACTGACCCTGGTGGCGATGTGCGGCGCGCCGACCGCCGCGGCCGCGCCGTGGCGGCGGGTGCCGCTGGCCATCGTCGGCCCGGTCTCCGGCGCGGTGCGCGAGGACCGCCTGGTGTGGGTGGCCAACCAGGAGGACATGGCCCGGGCCTACCCGCGGGCCGCGGCAGCCCTCCCCTACCAGTTCGCCCTCGCCGCGGCCCCGCTCGACGGGCTCCACCGCTGCTGGGGCGCCCTGCTGCTGCTGTGGCCCGCCAGCCATCCGCCGGACCTCACCCGCCGCGAGCGAGGCCACATCACCACCAGCGCCCGGCGCATCGCCCGCGCACTGGACGACGCCCCCACTCCCCCCGCCATCCCGGACCAGCCGCGTCTGGTCCCCGTGCACCGTACGGACGCGCCCCCGGCGCAGTCCGCCCTCGCGGCCGCCGATCTCGTCGAGCGCCTGCCCGTCGGAGCCATCGCCCTGGACCTGGAGGGGCGCGTCACCTACGCCAACTCCGCCTCCGCCGACCTGCTGGGGTGCAGCACCGACCACCTGCTGGGCACCCTGCCCTGGCAGTCGCTGCCCTGGCTGGACGACCCCGTCTACGAGGACCACTACCGCACCGCGGTGCTCAGCCGCGAACCCGTCGCCTACACCGTCCTGCGGCCGCCCGACCGGTGGCTCGACTTCCGGCTCTACCCGGACGACAGCGGCATCAGCGCCCTCATCACCCCCAGCCGCACCGGCGGCAACCGGATGAGGTCCGCCGACTCGCCCCGGCCCACCCTCACCCCCACCGTCACCGCGACCGCCGGCACCGGGCGGATCCACCAGCTGATGCACCTGGCGGCCGCCCTGACCGAGACCGTCAGCGTGCAGGACGTCATCGACCTGGTCGCCGACCAGGTCCTGCCCGCCTTCGGCGCCCAGGGCATGGTGATGTCCGCCACCGACGCCGGCCGGCTGAGGATCACCGGGCACCGCGGTTACACCCCCGAGGCCGTCGAGCACCTCGACGGCCTGCCCCTGGACACCGACCTCACCCCCGCCGGCCACGCACTGGCCAACGGCCTCCCCGCCTTCTTCGCCAGCCCCCAGGAGATGGCCCGCCTCTACCCCCGGTCGCCGGCGCTCAGCGGCAAGCAGGCATGGGCCTTCCTGCCGCTGGTCGTCTCCGGCCGGCCCGTCGGCTGCTGCGTCATCTCCTACGACCGCCCCCACCCCTTCACCGCGGGCGAGCGCGCCGTCCTCACCTCCCTGGCCGGCCTCATCGCCCAGGCCCTGGACCGGGCGCGCCTGTACGACGCCAAGCACCAGCTCTCCCACAGCCTGCAGCAGGTCCTCCTCCCGCGCACCCTCCCCCGCCTGGCCGGCCTCGACGTCGCCGCCCGCTACCTGCCCGCCACCCGCGGCATGGACATCGGCGGGGACTTCTACGACCTCATCCGCCTCACCGACACCACCGCGGCCGCCGTCATCGGCGACGTGCAGGGCCACAACGTCACCGCCGCCGCCCTCATGGGCCAGGTCCGCACCGCCATCCACGCCCATGCCACCGCCGGCGCCACCCCCGGCGAGGTCCTCGGCCGCACCAACCGCGTGCTGGCCGACTTCGAGACCGACCTGTTCGTCTCCTGCCTCTACGCCCACCTCGACCTCGTCCGCGGCCGGGCCACCCTGGCCAGCGCCGGCCATCCGCCCCCGCTCCTGCACCACCCCGACCGCCCCGCCCGCGTGCTCGACCTCGAACCCGGCCCGCTGCTGGGCATCGGCGTCACCGCCCCCTACCCCCTGGCCACCGTGCCGCTGCCGCCGGGAACGATCCTGGCCCTCTACACCGACGGCCTGGTGGAGATCCCCGGCACCGACCTCACCCGCAACACCGCCGACCTCGCCCGCCACCTGGCGGACACCGGCGGACTCCCCCTGGAGGAACTCATCGACAGCCTCGTCCGCACCCGCCCCACCGGGCAGCGCACCGACGACATCGCCCTGCTCCTCCTGAAGAACACCCGCTCGCACGGGGAGTGACGGCCCGCCGGCCGGGCACAAGCGGGACGTGCCGCACGAGGAGACGCCGCCCCGCCCCGCCGACGTGCTGCGCGCGGCCTACCGCGCCTTCGGCGCCGTCGTCGAACGCCTCGACGAGGAGCGGTCGTGGCTGCCGACCGGTTGTGCCGGCTGGGCGGCGCGCGACCTCGTCCTCCACTGCCTGTGCGACGTGCAGCGCGGGCTGGTGGCGTTCCACACCCCCGCCGGGCGCAGCCCGGACCGCGACGCCGTCACCTACTGGCGGGAGTGGCGGAAGGACGCGGGCGGGGACTTTGCCGCCCGGAGGTTCCCCCGGGTGGTTGCCGGCATGTTCCCGGACTTCGGGGAGTTGCGCACACGCCACCTGGAGACCTCGGCCGCGGTCCTGGACGCCGCAGACCGCACCGCCGCCGGAGAGCCGGTCGCCACCCAGGGGCACGTGCTGACCGCGGGTGACGTCATGCGCACCCTCGCCGTCGAGGCCACCGTCCACCACCTCGACCTCGCCGTGTCGCTGGACGACGCGCCGGGACCGTCCCGGGAGGGGCTCGCGGAGGTGCGCCGCACCCTCGACGGGCTCCTCGGCCGTCCGGCGCCGGCCTCGTGGGACGACGCGCACTACGCCCGCGTCGCCACCGGACGCGCGGCACCGTCGGACGCCGACCGGGCCTGGCTCGGGGCGGACGCCCGCCGTCTGCCGCTGTTCGGCTAGGGCCCGGCGGCCGGCCGCGCCGGGCGGCCCGCGCCCCGGTGGCACGCACCCGGTGCCCCTGCGCCGTCGCGGAGGGGCACCGGGCCCGCGTCGCCTCCGGCGGCCGGCCTGCCGGAGGCGGACGCCTACTTGAGGTAGACGAGTCCGTCGGTGGTGATGGCGGGCCGGCCGCTGGTGCCGACGACGACGATCTTGACGGTGTGCTTGCCGCTGGTGGACCAGGTCCTGGTCCAGATCGCGTCCCGGTACTTGGTCGTCGAGGACTTCAGGTCCACGGTGGCGGCCTTGGTGCCGTCGACGTAGATGTGGGCCTGGCCGGAGGTGGCGGCGCGCGAGACGATCCAGGCGGCCGATCGGCCGGTGAAGGTCCAGGTCAGCGAGGCGCTCCTGGCGGAGCTGGAGGAGGACTTGCCGCCCAGGTAGCTGCTGGAGGACTTGGTGGTCCAGGTGCCGGACTTCTTCGCGGCGGACTCCTGGAGGATCACCGGGGTGCCGGCCACCGAGGCGGTGGCGGTGTTGCCGGCCTGGTCGCGGGCGGTCAGCGACCAGGTGGTGGCCGTGCCCGAGGCGGCGGTGTGGGAGGCGCTGGTGGTGGTGGGCCCGTAGGTCTTGGCCACCGGCCGGGTCAGCTTCACCTCCTTCAGGGCCGCGGCGTCGGCGGCCTTCCACTTCAGGGTGACGGGGACGGCGCCGGTGTTGACGGTGCCGGTGCGCAGGGCCAGATTCGGCTTGGTGGTGAAGGTGGGTGCGGTGGTCTCGGCGACCACGGTGGCGGCCGCGGTGGTGGCGGTCCTCCCCGAGACGTGGACGGCGCGGACGGCCACCGCGTGCGTGCCCGGCGCCAGGGTGGCCTTGGCCGAGGCGGCGCTCCCCGCGGTGGTGGCGGCGACCTTGCCGTCGACCAGCAGCTCGTACCGGGAGACCAGCGCGGCCGGGGTGCTCGCCTTCCAGCCCACCGTGACGGCGGCCTTGGTGTAGTAGGTCGTCCCCGACTGCCCGGCGCCGGCGACCGAGGTGACCGCCAGACCGCTCACCGGGCCGGCGGCCCAGGTGCGGAGGGTGGGCAGCTGCCCGTAGAGCCGGTTGCCCGGGCACTGGGTGTTGTAGCCGTCGCGGTGCCCGTGGATGGCGGGGAAGGACAGCCGCGCGCCCTTGGCCCAGGTCTTGCCGGAGTGGCTGCGGCCGGCGTCGCCGGCGGTGAGGGTGACCGTGCCGGCCGGGTTCACGCCGTACTGGCCCAGCTTCCACGCCGCGACCCGGGCCACCGAGGTCAGCGCGGCGGTGGAGGCGGCGGTGTCGGTGTAGGTGCCCAGGATCGAGATGCCGGTGGTCTCGGCGTTGAAGCCGTAGGCGTGCGCGCCCATCACCGGGCGGTCCACGCCGCCCTTGCGGCCCTCGTAGATCCTGCCGCACTTGTCGACCAGGAAGTTGTAGCCGATGTCCTTCCAGCCCAGCGTCCTGACGTGGTAGGCGTAGATGCCGCGCACCACCGCCGGGGCCTGGTCGCAGGTGTAGGAGTTGGACTCGGCGGTGTGGTGCACCACCACCGCCCTGACCTTCCCGCCGGGCAGGTAACCGGGCGCCTCCGGACTGATGGACTCGTCCGCCCCCCAGCCGGCGCGGTCGGTGATCGGCGGGCGCGGCGCGGTGGACGGGGGCGCCGGCGGAACGCTCACCGTCGGTGCCGGGCTCGCCGAGGGCGGCGCGCTCGACGCCGGCGGCGACGCGGGTGCGGGCGCGGAGGGAGCCGCGCTCGTCGGCGGGACGCCGGTGGCCGTCTCGCTCCGCGTCCCCGTGGGCTCCGGTGCCGGCTCGGCCGGCGTCTGCGTCACCTCCGGCGCCGGGGTGACCGGCTCGGCCGGCCCGGCGGACGCCGAGGGCTCCCCGGTGGGACCGTCCTCGGTGAACGCGGCCGGCTCCATCCGCGCGGTGGTGACGCCACCGGGGTCGATCATGTCCAGCCGCAGCCCCTCGGGCAGGACCGGCGAGGACTTCCCTCCCGCTCTCACCCGCACCTCGACCCCGTCCGAGGGCCCCACCCAGGCCGGCTCGGTGCCGCCGCGCCCCGCTCCGGACTCGCCCTGCCCGCTGTCACCGTCCAGCACCAGCCAGTTCGACCACGTGTCCGTCCCCGCGGCACGGGTCCGCGCCTCCACCGTGCCCTCGACACGGGCCGAGGGATCGGACCAGGTCACCCCGAGCATGCTGAACGGTGCCACGTCCCGCTTCCCCGATGCGGCGCTCCGGCCGCCGTCGGCCACCTTCAGCGCGGCCGAGCGGACACCGGCCGTCACCGGCTCCCCGGCCCCGCCGGTCCTCCCGTCGTCACCGGAACTCCCCGTGGGAGAACCGACCACCCCCTGGAGCACCAGCACCCCCGATACCCCCGCCGCCACAGCGGCAGCCGTGCCCCATATTCGACGCGATCTCATAACGGACCCTGTCTTCTTCTGTTTTGTTCGGATCAGGGCGACCAATCACCCCATCGGATCGGAACAGTAGCGGACCCGGGCGCCGCGGTTCCCCCCCGTCCCGATCGCGCCACCGGGCCGCCCGCGGCGGGCGGTTCGCCCGCCGCGCCGCCGGGGCGGGGTCCCCGGGGCCGGCAGGGGCGCCCCCGCCCTCACTCCGGACTCCGGAGGGGGCCGCGCCGCTCCAGGATGTGGCCGGTGGCGGGGAACGCCTCGTTCCCCGCAAGCCTGCCCTCCCTGGTCTCGACGACGGCGAACCCCTCGCGGAGGTAGAGGGAGAGCGCGCGCTCGTTGCCCGCGAGCACCGTGGTCTCCACGCGCGGGCCGCCGTGGGCCAGGGCGTGGCGCAGCAGCGCGGTCCCGGCGCCCCGGCCGTACCGGGCCGGGTCCACGTACAGCCAGGTGATCTCGTCCTCGGCCAGCGCGACGAAACCGGCGACGGCGCCCGACCCCCCGGCGAGCGGATCCTCCGCCACCCACACCCGGCCGTCGAACAGGCCCTCGTCCCGGTAGGTCTCGGCCAGGGTGAGGAACGCCTCCACACCGACCGAGTCGCGCAACTCGTCCAGGCGGGCGGCGTCGTGGATGCGGGAGACGGCTTCCCAGTCCCCCGGCCGGTAGGGGCGGATCCGCCACCGCGGTGCGTCGGTTCCCGGCCCGGTGTCAGTGGTCACGTGCACCACCCTGGACGGCCCCCGCCCCGCGCCGCAACGCAATAGCCCCGGCCGTCCCGGTCGGTGGCGGGCCCCGTGCCGCACGCGGCGCCGAACAGCTGGCGCGGCCGCGGCCCGTACCGGACCCGGTCCGCGGACTCAGGGCGGATCCTGCCGGTTGGCCGAGGCACCGGAGGGGCGGCTCGGGTCCCAGCACCACGGCGCCACCACGGGACGGGGCAGGTGCCGCAGGGCCCACCCGGCCAACCGGTAGCGGAGGCCGGGGATGCTGACCGTCCGCCCCCGGTCGAGGTCCCGCAGGGCCGTGGCGGCCACCCGGGCGGCGGGGAGCCACATCCACCCGGGGAACTCCGAGGCGGCGATGCCGGCCCGCCGGTGGAACTCCGTCCTGGTGTAGCCGGGCAGCACCGCGGTCATCCGGACGCCGGCCCGCCGGACCAGGTCGGAGCGGCCGACGGACTCGGTGAAGGCGAGCACCCAGGACTTGCTCGGCGGGTAGGTGCTGGCGAGCCACCCGGGTCCGAGGGCCGCCACCGAGGCCACGTTGAGCACACCGCCCGAGCGCCGGGCCACCATGCCGGGCAGCGCGGCGTGGGTGAGGCGGAGCACCGCGCGCACGTTGAGGTCCAGCACGGCCTCCTCCGCGGCGACGGGGTTCTCGGGGAACGGGCGCGACGGTGCGGCACCGGCGTTGTTGACCAGCAGGTCCACCGGAGCCGCGCGGTCCGCCAGGCGCCGCTCGACCGCGCGGCAGCCGGCGACGGTGGTGAGATCGGCGGGGATCACCTGGTGCGGCCGGCCCGGTGAACGGAGGGCGGCCGCCAGCGCGTCGAGCCGGGCACCGTCCCTGGCGACCAGCACCAGGTGGTGGCCGCGCTCCGCGAGGAGTTCGGCGAAGGCCAGGCCGATCCCGGCGCTGGCACCCGTGACGACGGCGGTCGGCATGGCGGCACTTCCTCGGTCGGCGGGGAACGGCGGGAGGCACGGGAAGCGGTCCCGCGCCCGTGCGGGCGGAGCGGCGCTCCGCCCCAGGGTGGGCCGGGGCGGAGCGAGGGGGCGTCAGACCGGAGGCGGCCCGGGCGGCGCACCGTCGGCGCGCGGCCGCCGGAATCCGCTCGGCCGCGCGGTGAGGACGTGCCGGCCGACCGGGTGGGGCCGGGTGTACACCAGGTGCTGGACACCGGCCAGACCGGCGTCGAAGGCCAGCAGGCTGACGGCGAGGAAGAGCCTCCAGACGGCCACCGCCTGGTACCCGACCAGCTCGGTGGCGCGCTCGCGGTTCCCTTCGAGGTTGGCCAGCCAGCTTCGGAGCGTGGGGGCGAAGTGGTCCCGGAGGTTCTCCGCGTCGAGCAGCTCCAGGCCGTGGCGCTCGGCGAGCAGCGCGCTGCGGCCGACCGTCCCGAGGCTGAGGTCCGGGTGCGGGTAGCGCAGCAGGAACGGGTTGCGCATCAGCTTCCGCCCGCCCGGCAGGACGCACAGCTCGTGGCTGAGGACACGGCCGCCCGGCACCACCAGCCGGGCCAGGGCGGCCGCGTGCTCGCGCCGGCCGGACCGGGACAGGTGGTGGGTCATCTCGATGCTGGCCACCGCGTCGAACGGGCCGTCCCGGACCGCCCGGCAGTCCTGCAGCCGCACCCGGACCACGCCCGACAGGCCCGCCTCCTCGACCCGCCGCGCGGCCAGCCGCGCCTGGTCCCGGGAGAGGGTGACGCCCACCCCCTCCGCGCCGTAGTGCCGTGCCGCGTGCAGGAGCAGGCTCCCCCAGCCGCAGCCGAGGTCCAGCAGCCGCATCCCCGGCCGCAGACCGAGCTTGCGGCAGACCACGTCGAGCTTGGCCCGCTGCGCCTCGGCCAGCCCGTGCCCGGGCCGCCCGCCGTCGGGCCAGTAGGCGCAGGAGTAGACCAGGGACGGTCCCAGCACCAGCCGGTAGAACTCGTCGCCCACGTCGTAGTGGTGCCGGACGGCACGGGCACCGCGGTACCGGCGGACCTCGGCCGAGGGCCTGGCGACGGGGAGGCCGAGGACCCCGCGGACCGGCCCGCCCCGCAGACCCGCCAGCGCGGCGCCCGCCAGATCCGGCCACGGCGCTCCCACCACGGAGCCCAGCTGCCGCACGACGGCGACGAGATCGCCCTCGATGTCGCTGTCGCCGGCCACGAACGAGCGGGCGGCACCGAGCTGCCCGGGCCGCCAGAGCATCCGGCGCACCGCCCGGGGGGTGCGCAGCACCAGCGTCGACCCGGACCCGGATCCGACGGTGCTGCCGTCCCAGGCGCGGATGCCGAACGCGAGCGGGGCGTCCACCGCGCGCTCGAGGAAGGCGGCGACCCGGTGGGCGGCGCCCGGGGACTCGGTTCCCGTCACGGTTCCTCCGAACATCGCCGGCGGGCAGAGGGCGGCCGCCGCGTCCGGCGACGGCCCTCCCTCGGGAGATACGGATTGTCGTCCGGATGACCGTTCCATGTGATGACCCTGAAAACAGATTTCACACGAACGGGTTGTCATAACAACCCGAACGGGTGACTGCCGTTCAGGTTGCCGGTGGGCGGTTGGACACTGATGCGGTTCGTGCCACCGAAACGCCGTGGAGGACCCCATGACCGGAACGGCCCAAGCCGTCGCCGTCGTCGGTACCGCGTGCCGGCTGCCGGGCGGGGTCGACGACCTCGGCGGGCTGTGGACGGCGCTGGCCAAGGGTGAGGACCTGGTCGGCGAGGCGCCGCCGGACCGCTTCGAGGCCGCGGCCTTCCTGGACGGCGGCCGGCGCCGCCCCGGCCGGACGTACACCGTCGCGGGCGGTTTCCTCCCGGACGTCCAGGGCTTCGACTGCGAGTTCTTCCGGGGCATCTCGCCCCGCGAGGTCCTGCACATGGACCCCCAGCAGCGCCTGCTGCTGGAGCTGGCGGTCGAGGCGCTGGACGACGCGGCCGTCGACCCGGCGGCCTGCGCCGGATCGGACGGCGCGGTCTTCGTCGGCTGCTCCAGCCACGACTTCGGCCAGCTCCACCAGGCCCGGCCGGCGCTGGGCGACGTCTACTCGATGTCCGGGGTCGCGGTCGCCAACACCGCCAACCGGATCTCCCACCTGCTGGACTGGCACGGGGAGAGCTTCGCCCTCGACACCGCCTGCGCCTCCGCGCTGACCGCGGTCCACCGGGCCTGCGAGCACCTGCGCACCGGACGGGCGGCACTGGCCCTCGCCGGCGGCGTCAACATCCTGCTCGACCCGCGCGTCTTCGCCGGCTTCTCCACCGCCTCCATGCTGTCGCCGACCGGCCGCTGCCGGACCTTCTCGGCCCACGCCGACGGCTACGTCCGCTCGGAGGGGGGCGGCCTGCTGCTGCTCAAGCGGCTGGCGGACGCGCTGGCGGACGGCGACCGGGTGCACGCGGTGATCCTGGGCAGCGGGGCCAACAACGACGGCCGCACCTCGGGCATCGCCCTGCCCAGCAGGCAGGCCCAGGAGAACCTCCTGCGGCAGACCTACGACAGCGCGTCGGTGCACCCGGACCGCCTGGTCTACCTGGAGGCGCACGGGACGGGAACCGCGGTCGGCGACCCGGTCGAGTGCGAGGCCATCGGCCGGGCGCTGGGCACCCGGCGCGCCGTCGGCCCGCTGCCGGTCGGTTCGGTGAAGACCAACCTCGGGCACCTGGAGGCGGCCTCGGGCGTGCCGGGCCTGCTGAAGGCCATCCTGGTGCTGCGGCACGGGACGGTGCCGCCCACCCTGCACTCCGAGCCCCTCAACCCGCGCATCGACTTCCGGGAGCTGAACCTCACCCCGACCGTCCGGACGCAGCGGGTCGAGGTGGCCGCGGACGCGGTAGTCGGGGTGAACTCCTTCGGGTTCGGCGGCGCCAACGCGCACGTCCTGCTCGGCCCCGCCCCGGCCGCCGGCCCCGCGCCGCGGCCGCCCGCCGCCGGACCGCTGCCCGTCACGGCCTCCGCCCGCGGCCCGGCCGCCCTCGCCGAGGCGTGCGGACGGCTGGCCGAACGGCTGGAGGACGCCGACACGAGCGCCTTCTACGGGATCGCGCACACCAGTTCGCGCCGCCGCGCCCGGCACGAGCACCGCACGGTGGTGCTGGCCGAGACCGCCCGGGAGGCGGCGACCGCCCTGCAGGGAGCGGCCCGCGGCGAGCGCCCGGCACCGGGGACGGCCACCGCCCGGGCCGTGGCACACGGCCGGGTGGCGTTCGCCTTCGCCGGCAACGGGTCGCAGTGGCCCGGCATGGGGACCGAGCTGCTGCGCACCGAACCGGTCTTCCGCCGGACGGTCGAGGAGGTCGGCCGGGTGCTCGACCCGCTGATCGGCTGGTCGGTCGCCGAGGCGATGACCGCCGGCGACCCGGAGCGGCTGCGCTCGACGGAAGTGGCGCAGCCGCTGCTGTTCGCCTACCAGCTGGGCATGGTCGAGCTGCTCCGCTCCCACGGCGTGCGGCCGGAAGCGGTGGTCGGGCACAGCGTGGGGGAGATCGCGGCCGCCCACACGGCCGGAGCCCTCGACCTGGCGGCCGCCGCCCGGGTGGTGGCCGCCAGGAGCCGGGCGCAGGAGGCCACGGCGGGCACCGGGCGGATGGCGGCCGTCGGCCTCTCGGAGGAGCAGCTGGCCGCCGAGATCGCCGCCCACGGGGAGCGGCTGGAGCTGGCCGGGGTGAACAGCCGGACCGACACCACGGTCGCCGGCCGGGCCGAGGACGTGGCCGCCCTCGGCGAACGGCTGCAGGACCGCGGCGTGTTCGCGCGCGAGCTGGACCTCGACTACGCGTTCCACAGCGCCGCCATGGACCCCATCAGGGAACCCCTGCTGGCCGATCTGGACGGCCTCCGCCCCGCCGAACCGGGGCTGACGTTCGCCTCCACGGTGACCGGCGAGGTGCTGCGCGCAGAGCGGCTGGACGCCGGGTACTGGTGGCGGAACGTACGGCGGCCGGTGCGGTTCGCCCCGGCCGTCGAGGCACTGGCGGCCGAGGGCTTCGACGTGTTCGTGGAGATCGGCCCGCACGCCGTGCTCGGTCCCTACCTGCGCCGCCTGCTCCGGGGCGGCGCGTCGCCGGCGGAGGTGGTGCGGACCGGAGCCCGGCGGGCCGACGGACCGTCCGCGGTCCGGACCGCGGTCGCCCACCTGCTGGCCGCCGGCGCCGCCCTCGCCCCCCGGGCGCACTTCCCCCGCCCGGCGCCGCCGGTGGACCTGCCCGCCTACCCCTGGCAGCGGGAACGGCACTGGACCGGGCAGCCCGGCTGGTGGAACGGGATCAGCAGCGACGGCGTGACGCTCCACCCGCTGCTCGGACAGCGGGCCGTCACCGCCGAACCCGCCTGGCACGGCGTGCTGAGCACCGTGCGCGCCCCGTGGCTGTCGGACCACCGGGTCGGCCGGACCACCGTGCTGCCCGCGACCGGCTTCCTGGAGACCGCCCTCGCGGCCGGCCGGCAGGCCCTCGACACCACCGCCCTGGAGGTGACCGAGCTGGCCATCACCAGCGCCTGCGTACTGCCGGGCGACGAGAGCACGGAGGACCTGCTGCTGCAGACCGGCCTCGAACCGCAGACCGGCACGGTGACCATCGCCGGCCGCACGGCGACCGACGCCCCCTGGCAGCCGCACGTCCGGGGCCGGGTGCGCCGACTGCTCCGCCCGGCACCGGCCGACGTGGACCTGGCCGCCGTGCGGGCCCGGCTCCGGCCGGGCGTGCTGCCCGCCACCGAGCACTACCGGGGGCTGGCCGACAGCGGCATCGCCCACGGCCCCGCCTTCCAGGTGCTCACCGGGTTCCGGCTCGGCGACGGCGAGGCCCTGGCCTCCTACCGCACCGACCAGACCACGGACGGCTACCTCGCCCACCCCGTGATCACCGACGGGGCGATGCAGGCAGGCGCACCCCTGCTGGCCGAGGCGGCCGGCGGCGCGCTCTTCCTGCCCGCCCACCTCACGGCGGCGCGGCTCTGGCACACCCCGGCCCCCGAGGGCCACCTGCACGTGCGCCTGGTCCGGGCGAACAGCCGGGAAGCGGTCTGGGACGTGCTGGTGACGGACCCGGACGGCCGGGTCAGCATGGAACTGGAGGGCTGCCTGCTGCGGCGGTTCGACCAGCAGACGGCCGAACCCGCGGTGCTCCGGGAGATGGTGCTGCGGGCCGCGCCGCACCGTGCCGCCGCACCGGTCCGGCTGCCCGCCCCCGCCGAGCTGATGGCCGAGACCGGGCAGGCCCGGGCCCGGCTCCGCGACCGGACCGACGACCGCTACACCGAGGTGACCACCCGGACCCTCGCGGCCGGCGCGCTGTTCGCCCGACGGGCGGTCGGCGCCCTCCTGCCCGGCCGGACCGAGTTCGGGATCGACGAGCTGTGCGCGGCCGGCATGCTGCCCGCGTTCGGACCCTACCTCCGGCAACTGGCCTCGATCATGTGCGACGCTGGGCTGGCGGAGCCCCTCCCCGGCTCCGACCGGTGGCGGCTCACCGACCCGGCCGCCGTACCGGACCCCCTGGAGGAGGTCCGGGCCCTGGTCGCCGACCTGCCCGACTCGCTGACCCTGACCCTCCCGGGCCTGCGCTGCGGGCTCCGGCTGCCCGAACTGCTCCGGGGCGAGGCCGATCCCCGTGAGCTCATCTTCGGCGAGGCCGACCGGCACCTGATCGCACAGCTCTACAGCGACGCCCCCCACCTGCGGCTGCACAACGGATTCGCCGCGGAACTGCTGGGCGCGGTGGTACGGCACTGGGCCCCCGACCGGCCGCTGCGCATCCTGGAGGTGGGGGCCGGCACCGGCGGCATGACCGGCGCGCTGCTGCCCGTGCTGCCGCCCGAACGCACCCGCTACCTCTTCACCGACCGCTCGGCCGCCTTCCTGGCCGGGGCGAAGGCCCGGTTCGCCGAGTACGACTTCGTCGAGTACGGCACGCTGGACCTGGACCGCGACCCGGCGGAGCAGGGGCTGGAGCCCCGGCAGTACGACCTGGTGGTCGCCGCCAACGCCCTGCACACCGCGAGGGACCTGGCCGCCTCGACCGACCGGCTCGCCGGGCTGCTGACCGACGGGGGGATGCTGCTCGCGCTGGAGAGCCACGACCGGCCCTGGGTCTCGAGCTTCTTCGGCACACTGGACGACTACTGGGACTACACCGACACCGACCTGCGGGGGGATTCTCCGCTGCTGACGCGGGAGCAGTGGAAGACGCTGCTGACGGAGCACGGATTCGACGCGGTGGCCTGCACCGGCGAGCCGCCGGACCCGGAGCGCCCCAGCGACTCCGTCATCCTCGCGCGGCGCGCCCCGGCCCCCGCCCGGGAGCTGCCCGCCGCCCGCCCCGCCGCCGCCCGCCCCGCCGCGGCGGGCCGGTGGGTGGTGGTCGCCGCCGTGGAGCACGAGCTGGCCGGCGGCCTCGCCGACGGACTCGGCGCCCGGCTGCTCCCCCTCGGCGGCCGGGACCGGGCCGGGGCGCCGCAGGCCGACCCGGACGCCCCGGTGCGGGTGGTCGTCCTGCTCGACCCGCCCCGGCCGGGGGAGGACCCGGCCACCGCCATCGCCCGGGACGCAGGGGCCCTGCGCGATCTGACCGCCGGACTGGACGGCCACCGGGACGCCGCGCTGTGGCTGGTCACACCCCCGACCGGGCTCTTCCCGGCCCCCGAGCGGCCGCAGGTGCCCGAGGCGGCCGGGCTCTGGGCGCTCGGGCGGACCATCGCCAGTGAGCACACCCGGATCGAGGTCCGGCTGATCTCCCTGGAGAGGTCCGGGGAAGCCGGCCGGGACACCGGGCGCCTGATCGACGAGCTGCTGGAACCGGGCGACGAGCGCGAGGTCGTCCTGACCCGGACCGGCCGGTTCGTGCCCAGGTTCACCACCGTGCCGCCGGCCCGGCGGCGGTCCGCCGGCCACCGGCTCGGCCTCCGCGACCCCGGCATGGCGCACCGGCTGGTCTGGGAACCGCAGGAGGTCCCCGTCCCCGCGGCGGGCGAGGTGCTGGTCGGGGTCCGGGCCGCCTCCCTCAACTACCGCGACGTCATGCTGGCCACCGGCCTGATCCCGGACGACCGGCCGGCACCGGACACGGACGGTCCGGCACTGGGCCTGGAGGGGGCCGGCGAAGTGCTCGCGGTCGGACCGGACGTGACCGGTCTCGCCGCGGGGGACCGGGTCTTCGGCTCGGGCGTCGGCTGGCTCTCCTCGCACGTCCTGGCCCGGCCCGGGCAACTGGGCCGCATTCCGGACGGCATGACGTTCGTGCAGGCGGCCACCCTGCCCGCGGTGTTCCTCACCGTCCAGTACGGCCTCGGGCGCCAGGCCCGGCTCGGCGCGGGCGAGCGGGTGCTGGTCCACGGGGCGGCCGGCGGGGTCGGTCTGGCGGCCCTGCAGTACGCGCGGTCGGTGGGCGCCGAGGTGGTCGCCACCGCGGGCACGCCGGCCAAGCGCGACCTGCTGCGGCTGCTCGGGGTGGAGCACGTCCTGAACTCGCGGGACCTGCGGTTCGCCGAGGACGTCCGTGCGCTGACGGACGGCAGGGGCGTCGACGTGGTGCTGAACTCGCTCAGCGGCGAGGCCATCGCCCGCGGACTGGAGTGCCTGCGGCCGGGGGGCCGCTTCGTCGAACTGGGCAAACGGGACCTCTACGCCAACACCCCGGTACTGCTCGGCCCCTTCCGGCGGAACATCGCCTACTTCGGCGTCGACGTGGCGGCCCTGCCCGAGCAGATGCCGGAGGTCGCCGCCGAGGAGTTCGCCGAGCTGTGCCGCCGGGTCGCCGACGGCCGCTACCGGCCGCTCCCGCACCAGGTCTACCCGGCGGACCGGGCCGCCGAGGCGTTCCGCTCGCTGCGGCACTCCAAGCACCTGGGCAAGGTCGTCATCGACCTCGGCGAGCCGGTGCCGGTGGAACGGCCCGCGCCGCCGGCCGCCCTGGACGGCACCGGCAGCTACCTGGTCACCGGAGGCCTGGGCGGACTGGGGGCGGCCCTGGCGGAACTGCTGGCCCGGCACGGTGCGCGGCACCTGCTGCTGGTCGGCCGCCGGGGCGCCGAGGCGCCCGAGGCCCCCGCGCTGCTGGCGCGGCTGGCGGAGGCGGGGGTGCGGGCGACCGCCGTCGCCGCCGACGCCGGCGACCGGGAGGCGATGCGCCGGGTGTTCGCCGAGGCGGACGCCGCCGGGCACCCGGTGCGCGGCGTGCTGCACGCCGCGATGGTGCTGGACGACGCGCCGCTGGCGGAGCTGACGGCCGAGCGGATCGACGCCGTCCTGCATCCGAAGGTGCGCGGCGCCGTTGTGCTGTCCGACCTCACCCGGGACCGGGAGCTGGACTTCTTCCTGGTCTGCTCCTCGGCGACGGCTCTGGTGGGCAACCGGCTGCAGAGCGCGTACGTCGCCGCCAACGCGTACCTGGAAGCGCTGGTCCGCCGACGACGGGCCGAGGGCCTGCCGGGCACCGCGCTGGCGCTGGGCGGTGTCGGCGAGACCGGCTTCGTGGTACGCACCGGCCTGGCGGAGACCTTGCACCGGATGGGTCTCGGCGCGGTCACCCCGGCCGAGATCTGGCGGGCGTTCGAGACCGCCTCGGCCGACGGACCGGAGGTCGGCGTCTTCGGCCGGGTGGACTGGGACCGGATGGGGCAGCTGCTCGCCGGACTGAACCGGCCCGCCTTCGAGGCCTGCCGGCGACTGGCCGGGCAGAGGAGCGCCGGCCGCGCCGAGGAGCTGCGCGCCCGGCTCGCCGCGCTGCCGGAGGACGAGGCGGCGGCGGTGATCTCGGACGAGCTGGCGGCGCTGGTGGCCGGGGTGCTGCAGACCGACCCCGAGCGGGTCGAACGCACCTGCAGGCTGGAGCGGCTGGGACTGGACTCGCTGATGGTGGTCGAGCTCTCGGTCGGGGTCAACCGGCTGCTGGGGTGCGACGTCCCCGCGCTGGAGCTCATCGCGGCGAACAGCCTCGACGACCTGGCGCGCCGGATCCTCCCGCTGGTCGCCGGAGGCGCCCGATGACCGGCGTCCCCGACCGCCCGGCGGTGGAACTGGACCGGCTGCCCTGGTGGCGGCCGCTGGTGGTGCAGTTCGCCGGGCGGGTCCACCCGGAGGACACCGCGCTGGCCCTCTTCGTCCGGCAGCTGACCGCGGCCTTCGAGGAGCAGGGGCACACCGTCGTCGAGTCCTCCCGGGGCGACGTCGACCTCCTGCTGATCACCACGCACATCCCCGCCGGCCCGCAGCCGCTGCGCGACCGGGTGCCGGAGGAGAGCCCGCCGCTGAGCGCCCGCGTCTGCGGTGAGCTGGGGCTGCGGGTCGGGACGCGCCGGACGGTGGTCCTCGCCGAGGTGCCGGAGCGGCTGGGCGGCCTGCCGCACACCGCGGTGGTCGAGGCCGGACGGGTCGTCATGGGACGGACGGCGGCCCCCCGGGTGGTCCTGGTCGGCCGGGAGGCGCGGGAGGCCACCCTGCTCACGCTGGAGGGCGGGCACCCGACCGAGACCTCCGAACTGGCCGACCGGATCCGCGACCGGCTGGTGACCGCGGCCTGCGCCCGCGAGGTGGGCGACGACTACGACGTCGTCCCCGGCGCGCTGTCCGCCGCCGCGTGGGCGGCCACCCCGGCCCCGGAGCACCTGGCGGCGGCCGGACGGCGGATGGGCCTGCTGGGCCTGCTCCCGGAACCGGTCCGGGTGGACCGCTACGTCTCGGAGGAGCTGGCCTGCCTCTACCGCGAGTTCCTCGGCTGGAAGCGGCTGAGCGAGGGCATGCTCTTCCTCTACGATCCGGACCTGGACGCGGTGGTGGTCACCGCGTCCGGCAGCTGGGACGTCGACAAGCGGACCCTCCGCCGGGACGAGGTCACCGTGCTCGACCGCGGGACGGCGGGCGGCCGCCTCCGGGTGCTCGCCCCGGAGGGCGTCGACCCCAAGGGCCCCTCGGTGGAGGCGTGGGAGGTCTGCGCGCTCCTGGCCGCCGTCCCCAGGGTCCGGCTGGGCCGCGGACCCTCCGGGGAGTGGGTCCTCGATCCGGACGGTGAGCGGGAGGCCCCCGTCGTCCGCGGCGGCGTGCACGCCCACGTCGGGGTCGGCCGGGCCGATCCGGCGGTGATCGAGTCCGTTCCGCCCAACCGGGAGCTCTACCCGTACGGCTTCGGCTGCGGCACCGATCTGATGGCCGAGGTCGCCGCCGACACCGTGGCCAGGTCGCGGGCCGTCAACGACCCCGCGGACCCGCGCCGCTACGTCCGCTGGCCGATGCTCTACCACGGCGAGATGGCGGTCGAGCTGTGGAAGCCCGGCCTGCCGGAACAGCCGCTCCAGGGGCTGCTGGACGCCTAC
This sequence comes from Streptomyces desertarenae, assembly GCF_042681365.1. Taxonomy (NCBI): domain Bacteria; kingdom Bacillati; phylum Actinomycetota; class Actinomycetes; order Kitasatosporales; family Streptomycetaceae; genus Streptomyces; species Streptomyces desertarenae. The sequence goes on from NZ_JBHUFU010000012.1 coordinate 248,178, forward strand.
GCCCGGTCCGTCCACTACACCCCCGACCACGTCGACCAGCCGCTGTGAACCGGCCCCGGGAGGCCTCGATGGAGACACCCGCACCCCGTCCCGTACCCGGTCCCGGGACGAGCCGGTGGACGGTGCCGGCCGGTGGGACCGCCGACTTCACCTGGGAGTACGACGGCGGCCGCGAGCGCCTGCTCGCGCTGTACCAGCGGGGCAAGGACCGGCAGTGGGACGCCGTGCGCCGGATCGACTGGGGGCTGGAGGTGGACCCGGCCGACCCGCTCGGCACCCCGGACGAGGCACTGCCGCTGCACGGCACCTCCTACTGGGACCGGCTCGGGCCGGCCGACCGGCGGGAGCTGCGGAGGCACTACGCCGCCTGGCAGTTCAGCCAGTTCCTGCACGGGGAGCAGGGAGCGATGATCTGCTCGGCCCGGATCGTGCAGAGCGCGCCCGACCTGGACGCCAAGTTCTACGCCGCGACCCAGACCATGGACGAGGCCCGGCACGTCGAGGTCTTCTCCCGCTTCCTGTCCGAGAAGCTCGCCATGAGCTACCCGATCAACGACAGCCTGCGCTCGCTGCTGGACGACACCCTGCGCGACTCCCGCTGGGACATGCCCTACCTGGGGATGCAGGTGCTGATCGAGGGCCTGGCGCTGACCGCCTTCGGGCTGCTGAGGGACACCACCACCGAGCCCCTGCCGCGCCGCCTGCTCGCGTACGTGATGCAGGACGAGGCCCGGCACGTGGCCTTCGGCCGGATGGCGCTGCGGGACCACTACCGGCAGTTGGGCTCCACCGAACTGGCCGAGCGCGAGGAGTTCGTGATCGAGGGCTGCCATCTGATGCGCGATCGGCTGCGCGGTACGGAGGTGCTGGAGAACTTCGGGGTGCCCCGCACGACGGCCGTCAGGATCACCGAGGAGAGCGGCTACCTGAGGCTGTTCCGCCGCACGCTGTTCTCCCGGATCGTGCCGTGCCTCAGGGACGTCGGACTGTGGAGCCCCGAGGTGCAGGAGGCGTTCGCGGCCCTGTGCGACGGGGGAGGCCAGGAGACCGACCTGGACCGGCTGCTGCACCGGGACGAGGAGATCGCCGAGCGGCTGGACGCCGAGCGGTTCGCCGCCGAGGAGCGGGCGCGGGCCGAGGAGGTCACCGACATGATCTCCCTCGGCGGGGAGGACTGATTCCGGAGGGCCGGCCTCATCCGCCGCGGCGGGTGCGGCGCCGTCCTGCGGCCGGCGGGGCGGTGGAGCCGCCCGGGGCGGGAAGCCCGGTGGCGCACGGGATCCGGTGGCGCCGGAGCATCTCCTCGACGGCCTGCTCGACGAGGCGGGCCCTCAGCGCCGGGGGCTCCTTCCTGACCCGGGCACTCATCCGCTGGGCCTCCTCGACGGTCGGCAGGAGACCCACCAGGAGGGCCGGCAGCAGCAGGCGTCGGACCATGACCTCGTCACCGGAGGTGGCCTGCGGCCGCCGCACGACCGAGACGTTGACCCGGACGGCGTGCTCGTTGCCCGGCGGGACCCCGGGCCGGTCCGTCTCGACCGCGGCGTAGCGGAAGCCGTGGGCGAGGTTGCAGGCGGAGCAGTCGGCGGGACCACGGCTCAGCCGGTCGCCGCATGCGGAGCAGACCAGTCTGTCGAGCGCGGCGTCCACCACCCGCCAGTCGTGGCGGTCGGGTTCGGCCACCACCATCTCGGCGAGCGCGACCTGCTGGTCGTCGCCGGCCTCCCACCGGCGGAGGAAGGCGGACCACTCGTCCTCCACGATGCCGTCCACCAGCCCGCGGCAGGCCGTACAGGCGGGCGCACCGCCGTACTCGTGGCCGCCGCACTCCGCGCAGCGGAGCACGGGCGCCCCGACCGCAGGTCTCGTCATGGCACACTCCCGTCGGTACCGGTGCGGCACGGGGGCGACCGGCGCTGTCGTTCTTCGCTCGTGACGGTGGGGCGGGACCCGCCGCGAGGGCCTCGGCCGGTGGCGGCACCCCGGGCTGCGGCGTCAGGGCTTGCGGGCGACGGCCGCATAACCGGAGGACTCGGCGTCGGTGATGGTGTGGGCGAGGTCGCCGGGATCGGGGTGCCAGCGGTGGGTGGGGACCAGGCCGGGGTCGAGGAGTTCCCAGCCGGCGAAGAACCGGAGGACCTCCTCACGGGTGCGGGCCTGCCCGGCGGTCCCGGCGGCCCGGTAGGCGTCGGTGAGCCGGGCGATGCCCTCGGGGTCGAAGTCGGGGGTGACGTGGCTGACGGTGAGGGTGCTGCCGGAGGGCAGCCGGGCCTTGAGGTGCTCGACGATGCGGTGGGCGCCCAGTTCGTCGGGGACGAAGTGCAGCAGGGCGTTGAGGCTGAGCGCGACGGGCCGGCGCAGGTCGAGGGTGCCGCGGACCTGCTCACTGGCCAGCAGGCGTTCGGGGTCGGTGACGTCGGCGTGGACGTAGGCGGTGCGGCCCTCGGGGGTGCTGCGCAGCAGGGCACGGGCGTGGGTGAGGACGATGGCGTCGTTGTCGGTGTAGACGACGCGGGCGGTGGGGTTGGTCTGCTGGGCCACCTCGTGGAGGTTGGGGGAGGTGGGGATGCCGGTGCCGATGTCGAGGAACTGGGTGATGCCCTGCTGGGCGAGGAACCGGGTCGAACGGTGCATGAAGCGCCGGTTGATCCGGGCGGCGGCCAGCAGGTTGGGGAAGACGGACAGGGCGAGGGCGGCGGCCTCCCGGTCGGCGGGGAAGTTGGTGACACCGCCGAGGTAGTAGTCGTACATGCGGGCCGAGTGGGCCCGGTCCGGTTCGAGGTCGACCGCGGCGGGTGTCCCGCCGGTGGTGCTCTCGCGGTCCATGCGACGTCCCCCCGTGGCCGATGGCGGTGTCCGTTCCCGGGGCGGTCGGGCGCGGCGGCCGCCCGCCCCGGATGTTCCGGCACAGGGTACGGGGGAGGGGGCGGCTGCGCCCAGGACGGGATCGGCCATCCGCCGCGCCGGTCGGACCGCCTTCCGAAGACCGGAGGTGCGTCCGGCCGGAAGAGGAGGCCGCCGCCGCACGGAACGGCCCGGGGTCCGGTCGGCCGGCGGACAGGAGGCCGCCCCTCCGGCACGGCCGTTCGGAAGGCGGCCCCACGGGCCGCGGACGCGGTCCCTCGACGTGACGTGTTTCATGCCTGTGCCATACTCGGCGGCGCTCCATGTGCTTCCGGGGGTCGGGGATCTTCTGTGACAGTCGAACTTGCCGTGCGAACGCCGCTCGGACACCGCCCGGGTGGCGCGCGATGAGCGGCATAACGCTCGCGACCCCGTACCTGGACACCGACGCGGACCAGCTCTCGTTCGCCCTGGGGCACCCGGCGCGCGAGGCGCTCGCCGTACGCGACCTGACGGTCGGCGGGCTCGACGTGCAGCTGCGGCTCCTGGGCGCCTCGCACCAGGTGTTCGCCGGACCGGTCCGGGAGACCGTCGCGTGCCTGCCCGGCGTCGAGGGCGGGCTGCCGGCCGGCGTGGAGCGGCACTTCGACGACTGGAGCTACCACTTCAGCGCCCGCATCCGGCACTGCGCACCGGGGGAGTTCGGTGTGCGGGTGGCGCGGATCCGCAGCGTGTCGGAGGAGCATCCCCGGTCCCTGTACGGCGTCTTCCCCGGCTCTCCCGAAGCGGTCACCGCCCTGACCGTCGGGCGGGAGGGCGCGGGGCTGAGCTGGCGCACCTGGCACACCTACCCGCAGAGCCGCCGGATCGTGGCGACGCACACCCGGCTGGAGGCCCGATGAAGACGGTTCGGCGCATCAGCGCGATGTTCCTCGCCGTGATTGCGCTCACGGCGTGTTCCAGCGACTCGGACGACGGCAACGACGTGCCGACCGGCTGGATCCGCCAGCAGTACGACGCCACCGGCGCGGGCTACGTCGACCGCAGCGACCCGGTACGGCGCGTCGCGGACGAGATCGACGGCCACACCTCGGCCCAGGGCCGCCACGCCGACGGCGACATGGTCTTCCTGCGCTACCGGGACGACATCGTCGCCATCTCCCCGCGCCGCGACGGCAGTCTCATCGAGATCGACGACTACCGCTCCGGCCACCGCCGCTGGAAGTCCCGCATCGGCTCCGTGTGGCCGGATCCCGACAGCGCCGCCTTCCGCGGCGGAGGTCCCGGATCCGGCAAGTAGTCCGACCCACCGTCCGAACTCCCCGTCGACGTTCCCGAAAGGCACCCCCGTGACAGAGATCTTCGAGTCGGCAGGCATCGCCCTGCTCTACGGCCTGGTCGGCTTCGTGGTGATGGCGGTCGGCTTCATCGCACTCGACCTCGTCACGCCCGGAAAGCTCTTCCACGTGGTGTGGACGGACCGCAACCGCGGCGCCGCGGTCCTCCTCTCCGGCCAGACGATCGCCGTCGGCCTCGTCATCGAGCAGTCCATCCGGGCCAGTGAATCCGAGCTGGGCCTGGGCTACGGCCTGGCCAGCACCCTGCTGTACGGCCTCGCCGGCGTCGCCGTGATGACCCTGATCTCCTACGTGGTGGGGACGCTGGCCCCCGGACGCCTGGGAGCCGCCGCGCTCGACGACAGCGGTGACCGCCCCCACCCCGCCGCCTGGGTCCAGGCGGCCATGTACATCGGTACGGCCTTCATGGTCGGCGCCGCGGTCTCCTGAACCGCCCCGCGATGAACGGCCCCGTCCTGGACCGCACCGCCCCGGCCGCCACCGGCGCCGAACGGCCGCCGAAGGCGTCCCGCGCGCGGTGGAGGCGTTTCCTGCTGCTGTTCGCGGTCTTCACCTGCGCGGCCTGCGGCCTGGTCTACGAGCTGGCCCTGACGGCGCTGGGCAGCTACCTCATCGGCAACTCCGTGATGCAGACCTCGGTGGTCATCTCCGTCATGGTCTTCGCCATGGGCATCGGCTCCCTGGCCGCCAAGCCGCTGCAGCGCCGCGCGGTCGGCGCCTTCGCGCTCGTCGAGGTCCTGCTCGCGCTCGTCGGCGGTCTGTCGGTGCTCATCCTGTACGTGGCGTTCGCCTGGCTCCGGGTGTACATGCCGGCCATGGTGGTGGTCTCGTTCACCGTCGGTCTGCTCATCGGTGCGGAGATCCCGCTGCTGATGACGCTGCTCCAGCGGATCAGGCGTCAGGAGGCCGGCAGCGCCGTGGCCGACCTGTTCGCCGCGGACTACGTGGGGGCGCTGGTCGGCGGACTGTGCTTCCCGCTGCTGCTCCTGCCCACCTTCGGTCAGCTCAGGGGCGCGCTGGTGGTCGGAGCGGTCAACGCCGTGGCCGGTGTCGTCGTCGTCCTGTGGATCTTCCGCCGGCGGACCCGCCGTGCCGTGCGCGCCGCGCTGCTGGCCGGGGCGGCCGGCGTCCTCGGCCTCCTCGGCACGGTGTACGTCCTGGCGGACGACATCGAGGTCACCGCGCGCCAGCAGCTCTACCGCGACCCGATCATCCACGCCGAGACCACCCCGTACCAGGACATCGTCGTCACCCGGTCCACCGCCTTCACCGGGGAGCCGGACACCCGGCTGTTCCTCAACGGCGACCTGCAGTTCTCCTCCGTGGACGAGTACCGCTACCACGAGGCGCTGGTCCACCCGGCCCTGTCGGGGAAGCGCTCGTCCGTACTGATCATGGGTGGCGGCGACGCGCTCGCCCTGCGGGAGGTGCTGCGGTACGACGACGTCGACGAGGTCACGCTGGTCGACCTCGACCCGGCGATGACACGGCTCGCCCGCTCCTTCGGGCCCCTGCTCGAACTCAACGACCGCGCGCTCGGCGACCCGCGGGTCACCGTCGTCCACGCCGACGCGTTCACCTGGCTGCGGGACGCCACCCGGCGCTACGACGCGGTCCTCATCGACTTCCCGGACCCGGACACCGCCGCGCTGGCCAAGCTGTACAGCGTCGAGTTCTACCACCTGCTGGGCCATGTCCTGAACCCCGGGAGCCAGGTCGTGGTGCAGGGCGGCTCGCCGTTCTTCGCCCCCAAGACGTACTGGTCCATCGCCACCACGATCGGCGAGGCCGGATACGCGACCACCGCGTACCAGGTGGACGTCCCGAGCTTCGGCAACTGGGGCTTCGTCCTGGCCACTCCCGGCGCCGACGGCCCGCCGCCCTCCCTGCGCCTGGCCGACGACGTCCCGCGCCTGCGCTTCCTGGACGACGCCGTCCTCGCGGCAGCCACCGTCTTCCCCGTGGACCGCCGCCCCCAGGACGTGCGGGCCAGCACGCTGATGGACCCCGTGGTGCTGGAGTACACCCGCCACGAATGGCAGAACTACTGAGCGGTCCCGCTCCCGCGCGGCCGGCCCGCCCCGCCGCCCGCGGCACGCTCTAGGGTGGGGGATCCGTATCGAGTCCACTCCGAGGAGGGCCCGTGGCCGAGTACCCCCGGATGCTGCACACCGTGCTGGACACCACCAGGCCGAGGGAGCTCGCCGAGTTCTACCGGCGGCTGCTCGGCATGTCGTACCGCCCCGGTGACGAACCGCCCGCGGACGGGACGCCCGACCGGCCGGACTGGCTCGTGCTCCGGAGCTCCGACGGCGTGAACAGGCTCGCCTTCCAGCAGGTCGACCGCCTGCCTCGGACGACGTGGCCCGAGCACGACGTCCCGATGCAGATGCACGTCGACTTCACGGTGCCGAGCCTGGCCGAACTGCACAGGCAGCGCGAGCGGGCGGAGTCGCTGGGCGCCGAACTCCTCCTCGACCGGTGTGACGATCCCGACGAACCGCTGTACGTGTTCGCGGATCCCTCGGGCCACCCGTTCTGCGTCTTCGTCGCCTGACGCGCGCCGGCCGCCCGCCCCGCCGCACCGCGGCCGGGCACGGGCGGGCCCGGAAACGGGCGAGGCCCGGCTCCCCCGGAGCGGGGGAGCCGGGCCTGCGGGGGTGCCGGGGTCACGCCGGGCGGATGTTCTCCGCCTGCGGGCCCTTCTGGCCCTGGGTCACGTCGAACTCGACCTTCTGACCCTCGTGCAGCTCACGGTACCCCTGGGCGGCGATGTTGGAGTAGTGGGCGAAGACGTCGGGTCCGCCGCCCTCCTGCTCGATGAAACCGAAGCCCTTCTCGCTGTTGAACCACTTCACGGTGCCCTTGGCCATGTCCGTCTCCTTCTCCTTCGCGGGGACCGGACCCGCCATCCGGGCCCGGGAGGTGATCGCCCTGGTCCGGAGGGAGCTGAACAGCAAGAACGCCCGTGATCGTGACCACGGGCGAACGAAACTTCGGAACCACGACTGCTGATCACCACGCTACACCGCGCGGCGGGCGACCGCCACCGACACGGCCGACCGTGTCCCGGCGTGTCACCCGCCGGCGGCGCAGGGCCGTCCGCTACGCGTCGCGGGCCAGCCAGGCGCGCAGATCGGCGGGGAGCGGCTCCATTGCCGCGCGGTACAGCGCCAGGTCCTCCTCGGTGGCGATGCCGCGCCACTGCCCGCTGCTCCCCCTGTGGAAGAAGCGGAACGAGGTGGCGGCGTCCCCGATCGCGCCTTTGCCGAAGATCTGGTCCTGACCGGACCGCATGTCGGAGAAGGCGCACGCCTGCACCAGTTCGGGCCAGACGCTCTCGTCGACCGGGATGTCCAGGAAGGCGCTGACGCGGCGCATCTGCCCGTCGAGGTCGTCCAGCATGTCCTGGTAGTGGAGGAAGAGGACGTTGGGTTCGCCGCGGTGCCGCCACCAGGACTCCAGGTGGTGGGTGGGCGAGTTGAACGGCCAGCCGTCGGACTCCCACGGGAAGGCGCTGCGGGTGAAGTAGTCGCGCCAGTGCTCGTGGACGTCCTCGGGCACCGGGGGGTGCACGGGGGTGTGGACGTCGTCGCCGGTGGGACCGGGCGGGAGCCGGTCGGCCGCCCGGCTGGTGCCCAGCGCGTGGTTGTGGGCGGAGACCGCGGCGTCCCGCAGATCGCGTCCGACGATCAGGTACGACACGTCGGAGTGGACCGGCAGGGCGTCCATCGGCAGGTGGGTCTTGATGAACCGCCGGTGCCGCTGCCCCTCCAGGGTCTCCAGGGTCCGGTCCAGGGGGGTGAAGGCGCAGTCGAGCCAGGGGCTGATCTCCATGAGGGGGCCGGGGAGCCGGGTGCTCTGGAAGACCAGGACCGAGGTGATCCGCTGCGTCCAGGTGGTGCCCACCTTGGGCGGGGTCGAGATGACGATGTCGCCGGGCCGCGGCCGGTAGTCGTCCCAGTACGTGCTGTCGGTGAAGTAGCTCCGGTACGTGCGCTGGGGAACCGTCTGTGTGCGCATGGTGAGATCCTCCGCCGTGCCCGCTCCCGGGTTCAACACCGCGATACCGGCCAACGGGCGGTCCCGCTCCCGCCCGCGGGCCCCCGCCGCCGCGGGCGGGGAGCCCGGTGGCCGTCCTCCGCCGCGCCGGGGGCGCTGCCCGGGTGGTCGGCCGCGGGTCCGCGGTGCGACCGGTCGGGCAGGACCCGGAGGGGGTGCCGGGGCGGTCCGGTGGCGGGGGCGTGCCGGTGCACCGGCACGGCCACGGGGATCCGGGGGCGCGAAGTGGCCTGAACCGTCCCCTGCCGGCCCGGGGAGTGGGCCCGCACGCGGGCCCCCGCCGTCTGCCGGTCCGTATCCCGCCGACCGCGTGGCCGGCGGCCCCGCCGCGCCGGGGCGGCGCCCGGTGACCGGCGCGCGGGAGGCGGACCACCGGTACACCCGGAAGCGGACCGGCCCCGGCGCGGAACGCGCCGGGGCCGGTCTCACCAGTAGCGGGGACAGGATTTGAACCTGCGACCTCTGGGTTATGAGCCCAGCGAGCTACCGAGCTGCTCCACCCCGC
>NZ_JBHUFU010000013.1:0-176030 GCF_042681365.1 Streptomyces desertarenae
ACCCTCTCCCGCCGCACCGGATCGTTCCTGCTGATCGACCCCGCCGACGGCGCCACCCTCACCGCCGGCATGTCCGGAGACGCCTTCGCCGAGGCCGCGAAGGCGGCCAAGGCCGCCGCGGAGGGCGAGACGGAGGACGACGGATGGGACTTCTGACCGCGCGGGGCACCGCGGCGGCGCACGCCGCCGCGGCCGCCCTCCCCGGCGGCGCCTTCGACGCCTTCTCCACCTTCGACCTCACCGGCGGCCGCATCGGCAGCGGAGCCCGGGGCAGCGGGCAGGGCGGACTGGCGGGCCGCCGCCGATGACCCCCAGGACCCTGCCGCCGCACACCGCTCGGTTCGCCCGGCACATCCCGTACGTCCCGGCCGTTCACGCCGGCTCGCCCCTGCCGTAGCCGCCCGCCCAGGGTGGCGAACCACGAGAGGACCCGACCGTGTCCACCGATCTCGCCACCCCCGCCCCGGCCCCGTCCGCCACCGGCGCCGGGACCGGGCAGCACCGCCCGTACGCGGTGCGGCTCGACCGCGTCTCGAAGTCCTTCGGGTCCTCCCCGCTCACCCGCCAGCAGGTGCTGGACGACATCGGCCTGACCGTGGCGCCCGGCGAGTTCGTCTGCCTGCTGGGCGCCTCCGGCTGCGGCAAGTCCACCCTCCTGAACCTGGTGGCCGGGCTGGACCGGCCCACCTCCGGCGAGGTGCGGGTGCCGCACGGCCGCCCGGCGCTGATGTTCCAGGACCACGCGCTCTTCCCGTGGCTGAGCGCGGGCCGCAACGTCGAACTGGCCCTGAAGCTGGCCGGGGTGCCCAGGGCCGAGCGCCGCGAGCGCGCCGAGGAGCTGCTGCGCCTGGTGCGGCTGCCGGACGCCTACGGCAAACGGGTCCACCAGCTCTCCGGCGGGATGCGCCAGCGCGTGGCGCTGGCCCGCTCGCTGGCGCAGGGCAGCCGGGTGCTGCTGATGGACGAGCCGTTCGCCGCCCTGGACGCCATCACCCGCGACCTGCTCCACGAGGAGCTGACCCGGGTGTGGCGGGAGCGGGAGCTGACCGTCCTGTTCGTCACGCACAACGTGCGCGAGGCGGTGCGGCTCGGCCAGCGGGTGGTGCTGCTGTCCTCCCGGCCGGGCCGTGTGGCCCGCGAGTGGGAGGTCGGCATCCCCTACCCGCGCCGCATCGAGGACTCCGCCGTCACCTCCCTCGCCCGGGAGATCACCGGCCACCTGCACGAGGAGATCGTCCGCCATGCCCGCCACTGACACCGAGGACTCCCGCCGGGACCTCCCGCGGTCCGCGGGCGGTGCCGGAAGCGGCTCCGGCGGTCCCGAGGGCTCCGACGAGATGGCCTCCGGGCTGGACGCCCTGGAGTCCTCCCCGTCCGCGACGGCGGCCACCTCGCGCCGGGTGCTGGCCAAGACCGCGCCGCCGCTGGCCGCGCTCGCCCTGGTGCTGGTGCTGTGGCAGGTGGCGTACGCCCTGGAGTGGTCGGCCTCCCTGCCCTCCCCCGCCGCCGTCGGGGACGAGCTGGCCGGCGCCTGGTCGGACGGCACCCTGCTGCCCTCCCTCGGCCACAGCCTGCTGCGCTGCCTGCTCGGCTTCGCCGCCTCCGTGGCCGTGGGCGTCCCGCTGGGGCTGCTGCTGACCAGGGTGGCGCCGCTGCGCACGGTGCTGGGCCCGATCCTGTCGGCCGTGCAGTCCCTGCCCGCCGCCGCGCTGGTGCCGGTGGCGGTGATCGCGCTGGGCAACTCCGAGGGCGCGGTGTACGCCGTGGTGCTGCTGGGCGCGGTGCCGTCCATCGCCGTCGGGGTGACGGCCGCCGTGGACCAGGTGCCGCCGCTGCTGCTGCGCGCGGGCCGGTCGATGGGCGCCACCGGGGTGCGCGGCGCCGTGCACGTCCTGGTGCCCGCCGCCATGCCCGGCTTCGTGGCGGCACTGCGGCAGGGCTGGACCTTCGGCTGGCGCGCCCTGATGACGGCCGAGCTGATCACGGCGACCCCGCTGCCCGGCATCGGCCGGATGCTGGACGCCGGCCGGCAGGGCGGCGAGATGAGCCTGGTGCTGGCCTCGGTGGTGCTGATCCTGGCCGTCGGCGTGGCGGTGGAGTCCGCGCTGTTCTCCCCGGTGGAGCGCCGCGTGCTGCACGGCCGCGGGCTGGCCGCGGCCCGGAGGTGAACGGACCCGTGCGCCCCCTCCGCCCGCGCTCCCCCGCCGCGCCTCCCGCCGCCGACGGCCGGCCGGCCCTGCTGGTCGTCGCCCACGGCAGCCGCGATCCCCGCCACGCGGCGACCGTGGCCGCGCTGTGCGCGCGGTTGCGGCGGCTGCGGCCCGGACTGCGGGTGGCCACCGGCCACCTGGACTTCAACGCACCGTCCGTGCCCCAGGCCCTCGCCGGCCTCCACGAGGAGGGCGCGCGGCAGGTGGTGGCCCTCCCGCTGCTGCTCAACCGCGCCTTCCACGCCAAGACGGACATCCCCGGGGTGCTGGGCGAGGCGACCGCCCGGCTGCCGCGGCTGTCGGTGCGCCAGGCCGAGGTGCTGGGCCCGGACCCCCTGCTGACCGCGGCCCTGGAGCGGCGGCTGCGCCAGGCCGGGCTGCGGCCCGGCGACGAAGGCTCGACCGGGGTCGTCCTGGCCTCGGCGGGCTCCAGTGACCCGGAGGCGATCGCAGTGATCGCAGAAACCGCGCGGGAGTGGCGGCTCACCACCGGTTGGTGCGCCGTGCGGCCTGCGTTCGCCTCCGCATCCCTTCCCCGCACCGCCGACGCCGTCCGGCGGCTGCGCGCGGAGGGCGTACGGCGCGTGGCCGTGGCCCCGTACGTCATCGCGCCGGGCTTCCTGCCGGACCGCATCGCCGCCGGGGCCCGCGAGGCGGGTGCCGACCTGCTGGCCCCGGTGCTGGGCGACGCCGCGGAGCTGGCGGAGCTGATGGGGCGCCGCTACGACGAGGCGGCGCGGCGGTGGCCGGCGTACGGGGACGTGCCCGTCAGCGCGTGACCCGGCGCAGCCCCGCCTCGATCAGGCCGGCGGCGCGGCGGGTGCCGCCCTCGGCGGCCGTCTCCTCCCGGGGCCGCCCGGCCGGTGCGCCCGTTTCCCGTCCCGCCGGTCCGCCGCCCCGCCTCAGGAGACCGGCCGCGAGTCCGACCAGACCGACTCGAACTCCTCCCGGTACAGGTGGAACAGCCCCTGCTCGCCGTCCTCCCCCGCCGGGCCGCCCTGGACCAGGTCCCGCCCGCCGCCGCGCAGCACGAACACCGGGGCCTCCATGCCGCGGGTGCGGCGCAGGTACGACTGGACCACCGCGATGCCGTCCGGCCCGTCGCCGTCGACGAGGTAGGCGGTGAAGCGGGGGGTCTCGTCGAAGACGTGGATCTGGAAGGCGTCGGTGTCGCGCAGCCGGGCGCGGACCCGGCGCACGTGGAGGATGTTCGTCTCCACCGAGCGGCTCAGCTCGCCCTTCTTCAGGCCCAGCTCCCGCTCCCGGCGCCGCACCGCGCTGCTGGCCGGGTTGAGGAAGAGCAGCCGCACCCGGCAGCCGTCCTCGGCCAGCCGCACCAGCCGCCGGCCGGAGTAGTTCTGGACCAGGAGGTTGAGCCCTATGCCGATGGCGTCCAGGCGGCGCGCCCCGCCGAACAGGTCCTCGGCCGGGAGCTGGCGCTGGAGGCGCACCCGGTCGGGGTGGACGCCGACGACGTCGGCGAAGCGGTCCCCGACCAGCTCCTCCACCGCGTCCACGGGCAGCCGGTGGGCCGAGGGGACGTCCCGGCCGGCGCCCAGCAGGTCCAGCAGCCGGGCGGAGATCCGCTCGGCCTGGGCGAGCACGGCCGGGGTCAGCGCGCGGTTGCGCGCCACGGCGCTGCGGGCCACCTCCAGCTCGTCCAGCGCCAGCTCCAGCTCGCGCCGCCCCTCGAAGTAGGGCTCGAAGCAGGGCCAGTGCTGCACCACCAGCTCGCGCAGCTGGGGCAGGGTGAGGAAGGACAGCAGCGTGTCGTCGGCCGGGTCCAGGAGGTAGCCCTTGCGGCGGCTGACCTCCCGTACGGCCACGGCCCGCTGCACCCACTCCTGGCCGGCCGGGCCGGCCGCCGCCACGACCCACTCCTCGCCGTGCACCGGCTCGTAGACCGGCCGCAGCACCGCCGCGACGACCGCGCGCAGCCGCTGCTCGACGAGGTTCAGCCAGATGTACGCCCGCCCCGCGCGCTGGGCGCGCTGCCGCACCTCTGCCCAGTCGGCGGCGTCCCACGCCAGGTCCGCCCCGATCTCCAGGGGACGGGCCAGGGACACCGTGCCGGGGGGCGCTCCGGGCGGATCGGCGGCACCGTTCCCGCCCCCGCCGCCCTCACCTGGGGGGAGCTCAAGCCCTCCCGAGCTCACCTGTGCACCGCCTTCCGGACCCGCTGTTCGATCAAGGAGCCTACTGCCCTCTCCGGCGGGACCGCAGCAGTATGCCCCGACCAAGTTCCTTTCCCCGTACGCTCATCCGGGGGAAGACAGATGGTGTGTTCGCCCTCGGCGTCCCACCTGCACGAGATCCTGCGCAAGGATTCAGCGAAAACGGGTAACGGGTACAAGACCGCGACAGGAAGAGTCGACATGCAGGTCTGGCCGGGACGGGCCTATCCCCTCGGAGCCACGTACGACGGGGCAGGCACCAATTTCGCCGTGTTCTCGGAGGCGGCGGAGCGCATCGAGTTGTGTCTGCTGCACGACGACGGGTCGGAGACGGCCGTCGAGCTGCGCGAGTCCGACGCGTTCGTGCGGCACGCCTATCTGCCGGGCGTGATGCCCGGCCAGCGGTACGGCTTCCGTGTGCACGGGCCGTACGAACCGGAGAAGGGCAGGCGGTGCAACAGCGCCAAGCTGCTGCTCGATCCCTACGCCCGGGCGATGAGCGGGGCGATCGACTGGAACGAGGCGGTCTACGGCTACCACTTCGACGACCCCGAACGGCGCAACGACCTGGACTCGGCGCCGCACACCATGGCGTCGGTGGTGGTGAACCCCTACTTCGACTGGGGGGACGACCGGCCGCCGCGCACGGACTACCACCAGACGGTCATCTACGAGGCCCACGTCAAGGGCCTGACCATGCTCCACCCGGAGCTGCCGGAGGACCTGCGCGGCACCTACGCGGCGCTCGGCCATCCGGCGGTGATCGAGCACCTGACGAAGCTGGGCGTCACCGCGCTGGAGCTGATGCCGGTGCACCAGTTCGTCACCGACCACCGGCTGGCCGACGCGGGGCTGGCGAACTACTGGGGCTACAACACCATCGGCTTCTTCGCCCCGCACAACGCCTACGCCTCCTGGGGCGACCGGGGCCAGCAGGTGCTGGAGTTCAAGCAGGCCGTCAAGGCGCTCCACCAGGCCGGCATCGAGGTGATCCTCGACGTGGTCTACAACCACACCGCCGAGGGCAACCACCTGGGGCCCACGCTCTCCTTCCGGGGCCTGGACAACGTCTCGTACTACCGGCTGGCGGACGACCCCCGCTACTACATGGACACCACCGGCACCGGGAACTCGCTGCTGATGCGGTCCCCGCACGTCCTCCAGCTGATCATGGACTCGCTGCGCTACTGGGTCACCGAGATGCACGTGGACGGCTTCCGCTTCGACCTGGCGGCCACCCTGGCGCGCCAGTTCCACGAGGTGGACCGGCTGTCGTCCTTCTTCGACCTGGTCCAGCAGGACCCGGTGGTCAGCCAGGTGAAGCTGATCGCCGAGCCGTGGGACGTGGGCGAGGGCGGCTACCAGGTGGGGAACTTCCCGCCGCTGTGGACGGAGTGGAACGGCCGCTACCGGGACACCGTGCGGGACCTGTGGCGGGGCGAGCCGCGCACCCTGGCGGAGTTCGCCTCCCGGCTGACCGGCTCCTCCGACCTGTACCAGGACGACGGGCGGCGCCCGCTGGCCTCGATCAACTTCGTCACCTGCCACGACGGCTTCACCCTGCACGACCTGGTGTCGTACAACGAGAAGCACAACGAGGACAACGGCGAGGGCAACCGGGACGGCGAGAGCCACAACCGCTCGTGGAACTGCGGGGCGGAGGGCGACACCGACGACGAGGACGTCCTGGCGCTGCGGGGCCGGCAGATGCGCAACTTCATCGCCACCCTGCTGCTCTCCCAGGGCGTGCCGATGCTCAGCCACGGTGACGAGTTCGCCCGCACCCAGAAGGGCAACAACAACGCCTACTGCCAGGACAGCGAGCTGTCCTGGGTGCACTGGCCCGAGCCGGGCGAGAAGCACCCGCTGTGCGAGTTCGTGCAGGCCATGGTGGGGCTGCGCCGCGACCACCCGGCCTTCCGGCGGCGGCGCTTCTTCCACGGGCGCCCGGTGGAGGGCACCCACGACGAGCTGTCGGACATCGCCTGGTTCACGCCCGAGGGCGAGGAGATGACGCAGCGGGACTGGCAGGAGGCGCAGGCCAGGGCGCTGACGGTGTTCCTCAACGGCAACGCGATCTCCGAGCCGGGCGAGCGCGGCGAGCGGATCACCGACGACTCGTTCCTGCTGATGTTCAACGCCCAGCCGACGTCGCGCGAGTTCACCGTGCCGGCCGACCACGGCAGCCAGTGGCAGGTGGTGGTGGACACCGCCCGGGAGGACGGGGTGCCGCCCGGCACCGGTCCCATGGTGGCCGCCGGGTCCCGCATCACCCTGGTGGACCGCAGCCTGACGGTGCTCCAGCGGCCCGCCTGACCGGCCGCGGCGGGGGCGGCCGGGCCGCCCCCGCTCACCCGTCCGGCGCAGCCGCCGCGGGACCGGGGCCGCCCGCGTCGCCCGACAGGCGGCGGGTTCGGCGTCCCCGGGCCGGGAACATGCTGCTGTATGACCTCCCCGCCGCCCGCCGTGCCGACCGCCACCTACCGGCTCCAGCTCCAGCCGGGGTTCCCGTTCGCCGCCGCCGAGGAGGCGGTGCCCTACCTCGCCTCGCTCGGCGTCTCCCACCTGCACCTGTCGCCGGTGCTGGAGGCGTCCCCCGGCTCCGCGCACGGCTACGACGTGACCGGGCACGCCCGGGTCCGCGAGGAGCTGGGCGGCGAGGAGGGGCTGCGGTCGCTGGCGCGCGCCGCCCACGGGCACGGGATGGGGATCGTCGTCGACATCGTGCCCAACCACATGGGCGTCCCCGCTCCCGAGGACCTCAACAGGGCCCTGTGGGAGGTGCTGCGCGACGGCCCCTCCTCCCCCTACGCCCGCTGGTTCGACATCGACTGGGGGGCGGGCGGCGGCCGCGTGCTGCTGCCGGTGCTCGGCGGGCGGCTGGGCGAGGAGGTCGGGGCGATGTCGGTGCAGGGGGGCACCCTGGTCTACCACGACCACCGCTTCCCGCTGCGCGAGGGCACCGAGCACCTGCCGCTGCCCGAGCTGCTGGACGCCCAGCACTACCGGCTGGCCTGGTGGCGCCTGGCCCGCACCGAGCTGAACTACCGGCGGTTCTTCACCGTCTCCGAGCTGATCGGCGTCCGCGTGGAGGACCCGGAGGTCTTCGCCGCCACCCACGCGTGCGTGCTGCGGCTGATGCGGGAGGGCGTCGTCCAGGGCCTGCGCATCGACCACCCGGACGGGCTGGCCGATCCGGGAGGGTACCTGCTGCGGCTGGGCGAGCGGACCGGCGGCGCCTGGACGGTGGTGGAGAAGATCCTGGGGCCCGGCGAGCGGCTGCCGGTCTCCTGGCCGGTCTCCGGGACCACCGGCTACGACGCGCTCCACCACGTCGACGGGCTCTTCGTGGACCCGGCGGGCCTGGCGGAGCTGGCCGACCGCTACCGCCGCTTCACCGGTGCCGCCCCCGACGCCGGCGGCGCCTGGGAGCCGACGGAGCGGCGGGCCGCGCGGGAGGTCGTCACCCACGACCTGGCCGCCGAGGTCGAGCGCCTGACCCGCACGGCGGTGGCCGTGTGCGCGGCGGCGCCGGACCCGGCCCTGCGCGACCACGCCCCCTGGGCGCTGCGCACCGCGATCCGCGAGGTGCTCGTGCGCATCCCCGTCTACCGGCCGTACGTCACCGCGGGCGGCCCGGTGGGCGCGGAGGACCGGGCGATGCTGGAGGAGGCCGCCGAGGGTGCGCGGGAGGCGTTCCGCGTGCCGGAGGAGTCCGCCTCGGTGGACGTGGTGCGGGACCTGGCGCTGGGCCGGCTGGGCGACGGCGAGGCGCAGCGCGACTTCTGCGCGCGCTTCGCGCAGGTCTGCGCGGCGCTGCGGGCCAAGTCGCAGGAGGACACCGCCTTCTACCGCTACACGCCGCTGCTGTCGGCGAACGAGGTGGGCGGGGACCCGGGGCGGCCGCAGGTGGCGCCGGAGGAGTTCCACGCCTACTGCGCCCGCCTCCAGCGCGACTGGCCGGCCACCGGCACGGTGCTGTCCACCCACGACACCAAGCGGAGCGCGGACGTGCGGGCGGCGATCGCGGTGCTCAGCGAGTGCCCCGGGCGGTGGGCGGAGCTGCTGGAGCGGGTGACGGAGGAGACCTCGCGCACCGCCGGGGTGGAGGCGCCCGACCCCCATCTGGCGTGGGTGGCCTGGCAGACGGCGTACGGGATGGGCTTCCCGTACCAGGAGCGGCTGGTGCCCGCCCTGCTGAAGGCCGTGCGGGAGGCGGGCCTGCGCACCACCTGGACGGAGCGGGACGCGGCGTACGAGGAGGCCGTCGAGCGCTTCGCGGTGGCCGGCCCGGGCGGGCCTCCGCTGTACACCGTCGCGGAGTTCGCGCGGGAGGTGGCGGGGGCGGTGCGGGCCAACGTGCTCGGTGCGGCGCTGCTGCACCTGGCCATGCCGGGCGTGCCGGACGTCTACATGGGCAGCGAGCGCCTCCACGTCGCGCTGGTCGACCCCGACAACCGGCGGCTGCCGGAGTACCCGCCCTTCCGGCCGGGTGCGCCGGAGAGCGCCGAGGGGCGCGAGGAGGCGCCCGACGGACTGTCCGAGCGCCTGTCGGAGGAGAAGCTGCGGCTGACGGAGGCGGTGCTGCGGCTGCGGCGGGAGCACCCGGAGTGGTTCGGGGCGGGGGCGTCGTACGAGCCGCTGCGGGCCGGGGGGCCGGCGGCCGGGCACTGCGTGGCGTTCGTGCGCTCCGGGGCGGTCGCCGCGGTGGCCACCCGTCTGTCGCTGCGGCTGGCGGAGGCGGGCGGCTGGCGGGACACGGCGCTGGAACTGCCGCCGGGCCGGTGGCGGGAGGTGCTGGGCGGGCGGAAGTCGGAGGGGCGCACCGCCCTGGCGGAGCTGCTGGAGGACCGCCCCGTCGCCCTGCTGGTGCGGGACCCGCTGCCCGGCTGACGCCCCGGCGGGCGAGGGGCCGCGGGGGCGCGGCGGGGACGGGTCAGCGGCCGCTCAGGCGGAAGCCGACCCGCCCGAACCGCACGTGGTCCCCCGGACGCACGCCCACCGCCCCGGTCACCCGGCGGCCGTTGACCCAGGTGCCGTTGGCCGACCCCAGGTCGCGCAGCACCCATCCCCGGGCCGAGCTGTGGAGCTGGGCGTGCGTGCGGGAGACCGTCTCGTCGGTGAGCCGGAGCACCGAGCCGGGTGCCCGGCCGATGCTCATCGGGTGCGGTCCGGGCGGCGGCAGGAGGAGCTCCGGCAGCCGGGCCGTCTGCCAGGCCCGCCGCAGCCGCCCCGGCAGTGCCGAGAACGCGCCGACGGCCCGCAGGACCGCCGGCTCGGGCGGAGCGGGCCGCAGGTCGTGGACCGCGGCCTCGATCTCGGCGGAGCTGCGGGCGGTGAGGACGGCCTCCATCCGGCGCTCGAACGTGTGCTGCGAGACCCGGCCCTCGGCCGCGCCGTCGCGCAGCACCTCCATGGCACGCTCCCGGTCCTCGTCCGACGGGCGCGGCGATACCGCCCGGAACTCCAGAGATGCCATGACCGGTCATTCTCCGGGCCCCGGCCGGGGCTGTCCAGAGCGGGCGGGGCCGCGCACCGCGACCGGGACACGACCGGTACGCGGGAGGGGCCGCCCCCGCTCCCGCGGGCCCGTGCGGTGCCGGAGGCGGCGGGGTGCCGCGGCTCCGCCGGAAAACCCCTGGCCCCCGCCGTCCCGCCCGGCTACGGTGGCGCTCCGACGCCCCGCCGCAGAGGGAGGTGAGAGCCGTGCGCGCCGTCAGTACGCACATCCGTGTGCCCATCCGCGCCGCCATGCGCTCCCGCCCCGTCCGCCGGGCGTCGTCCACCTGAACGGGAGCGCGGCGGTCCACGTCTCCTCCCGGAGGAACCCCATGACCGGTCAGGTCGCCTTCCGCGCACTCGTCGAGGACGAGGCGCGGGAGTTGTTCGCCTCCCTGCCCGACCCCACCGCCGCCCTGCTCGGGCGCTCCCTGCTGGGCCGCCCCTACACCACCGTCGCCGAGGGCGGCGAGTACCGTCCCGAGTGGACCTGGGTGGCCCTGCGCGACGGCGGCGTCGTCGCGCGCGCCGCCTTCTGGGGCGGTCCCGACGACACCGGACCGGTCGTACTGGACTGGTTCGACTTCACCGACGCGGACGCCGCCGCGGAGCTGCTGCGCCGCGCCCCCTTCCGGTGCGAGTACGAGCTGATGCTGCCGCCCGACTGGCGGGAGCGGGAGGACGTGCGCGCCGCCGCCGAGGCCCGGATCGAGGCCGCCCGGGCGGCCGGGTACGCGCTCCTGGTGGAGCGCCACCGCTACCTGTGGACCCCGGAGTGCGGGCTGCCCGAGCGGCCCGGACGGCTGGAGTTCCGCCCGGTGCCCGACGGCGGGGAGGGCGACGGGGCCGTCTTGGACGCGCTGCGCCGCATCCACTCCGTCACCCTGGACGTGCACGCCCGCCGCGCGATCGCCGAGGGCGGCGTGGAGCAGGCGGCGCAGGAGGAGCTGGACTTCTTCCGCTGGTGTCCCTCGCCGCGCTCGTGGTGGCGGCTGGCGTACGCGCCCGGCGGCGCCCTGGTCGGCCTCCAGGTCCCGGCGCGCAACCCGTCCGGCCCCTGTGTGGGGTTCATCGGCGTGGTGCCCGAGCAGCGCGGCCACGGGTACGCCTACGACCTGCTGGTGGAGTGCACCCACCAGCTCGTCGCCGAGGGGGCCGACCGCATCGCGGCGGCCACCGACGTGACCAACACGCCCATGGCCGCGCACTTCTCCCGGGCCGGCTACCCCGTGGTGCAGCGCCGCGTCTGCATGGGCTGACGTCCGGTCGGGGGCGGGCCGGCATCCGGTCGGGGGCGGGCTGAAACCCCTCGAAACGGGCATGCTGGGCCTGATGCGCCGTCGGCCGGAGGAGGGCACCAGTGCTGTTCGAGGTGTGGGCACCCCAAGCGCGACGGGTCGCGCTGCACGTGGAGGGCGAGGAGCACCCCATGGAGCGCGACCCGGAGCGCGGAGGGTGGTGGCGGGCCGAGGCGTCCGCCGCGCACGGGACCCGCTACGGCTTCTCGCTCGACGGCGGGCCCGTCCTCCCCGACCCGCGTGCGCGCCGGCTGCCCGCGGGCCCCGACGGCCCGGCGGCGGTGGTGGACCCCGGCGCGCACGTCTGGCGGCACGAGTGGGCCGGACGGGGGCTCGCGGGCGCGGTGCTCTACGAACTGCACGTGGGCACCTTCACCCGCGAGGGCACCTTCGACGCGGCGGCCGAGCGGCTGGGCCACCTGGCCGGCCTGGGCGTCACCCACGTGGAGCTGATGCCGGTCTGCCCGTTCCCGGGCGTCCACGGCTGGGGCTACGACGGGGTGGCACCCTGGGCGGTGCACGAGCCGTACGGCGGGCCCGAGGGCCTGCGGCGCTTCGTGGACGCCGCGCACGGCCACGGGCTGGGCGTGGTGCTCGACGTGGTCCACAACCACCTGGGGCCGTCGGGCAACCGGCTGCCGGAGTTCGGCCCGTACTTCACCGACCGCCACCACACCCCGTGGGGCGCGGCCGTCAACCTGGACGCGCCCGGCTCGGACGAGGTGCGGGCCTACTTCGCCGGCAGCGCACTGGCCTTCCTGCGCGACTACCGGCTGGACGGGCTGCGCCTGGACGCGGTGCACGCGCTGGTGGACGAGCGGGCCGAGCACTTCCTGGCCGAGCTGTCGGCCGCCGTGGACGCCTTGGCGCGGGAGCTGGGGCGGCCGCTGTTCCTGATCGCCGAGTCCGACCGCAACGACCCGCGCACCACCGCCCCGCGCGAGGCGAACGGGCTGGGGGTCCACGCGCAGTGGGACGACGACGTCCACCACGCCCTGCACACCGCCCTGACCGGCGAGGCGCAGGGCTACTACGCCGACTTCGCCCGCGCCCCGCTGGCGGCCCTGGCCAAGACGCTGACCGGCGCGTTCTTCCACGACGGCACCTACTCGTCCTTCCGGGGGCGCCGCCACGGCCGCCCGGTGGACCGCGCCGCCACCGGGACCCACCGCTTCGTCGCCTACGCGCAGACCCACGACCAGATCGGCAACCGGGCGCAGGGGGATCGGCTGGCCGCCCACCTCTCCCCCGGGCTCGCGGCGTGCGCGGCGGCGCTGGTGCTGTGCGGGCCGTACACGCCGATGCTGTTCATGGGCGAGGAGTGGGGGGCGCGCACCCCCTGGCAGTACTTCACCGACCATCCCGACCCCGAGCTGGCGGAGGCCGTCCGCCGGGGCCGGCGGCGGGAGTTCGCCGAGCACGGCTGGGCGGCCGAGGACATCCCCGACCCCCAGGACCCGGCCACCCGGCTGCGCTCCTGCCTGGACTGGGACGAGCCGCACCGCGAGCCGCACGCCGCCCTGCTGGCCTGGCACCGCGCGCTGATCGCGCTGCGCCGCGCCCACGTCCCGCCCCGGGCGCGGCTGGCGGACGTGCACGTCTCCTTCGACGAGGAGCGGCGCTGGCTGTACCTGCGCCACGGCGGGCTGCACGTCGCGGTGAACCTGGCCGGGGAGGGCACGGCGGAGATCCCGCTGACGGTGCACACGGCCGCCGAGCTGGCCTCCTGGGGCGCGTGCGAGGCGCCGGAGGGCGACGGGCTGCTGCGCCTGGGGCCGCACTCGGCGGCGGTGCTGCGGTAGGGGCGGCGGGGCGGGCCCCGCCGGTCCGCCGCCCGGCTCGTCAGCCCTCCAGGGCCATCCGTATGCCGAGGGCCACCAGGACGCAGCCGGAGACCTGCTC
The DNA here is from genome assembly GCF_042681365.1 of Streptomyces desertarenae. Lineage (NCBI taxonomy): Bacteria > Bacillati > Actinomycetota > Actinomycetes > Kitasatosporales > Streptomycetaceae > Streptomyces > Streptomyces desertarenae. The sequence goes on from NZ_JBHUFU010000013.1 coordinate 13,084, forward strand.
CAGGCGGCGGCGCACCGCCGCGCGGTCGACCAGCCGCCGCATCCGGTCCACGCCCCACACGTAGCAGGCGTAGTAGCCGGTCTCGAAGACCGCCCACAGCGCGGCCAGCGCCACCATCGAGGGAAGCTGGGGCGCCCCGGCGGGGACGAACTGCGGCAGGAAGGAGAGGGCGAACACCGCCGCCTTGGGGTTGGCGAGGTTGAGCGCGAGCCCGGCCCGGTAGGACCGCCGCAGCGGGCCGGCCGCCGCGGCGTCCCCGCCGGCGGGCGCCGCTTCCGCCCCGTCCTCGCGCTCCCCGCCCGCGCGCTCCCCGTCCGCGGTCTTCAGGCGCCGCGCCGCACGCAGCGCCTGGACGCCGAAGGCGACCAGCACCACCGCGCCCGCCACGCGCATCGCGTCGTAGGCGAGCCGGGAGGCGGTCAGCAGGGCGGTGAGGCCGAAGGCGGCCACCAGGCCCCAGACGAAGACCCCGGTCTCGTTGCCGAGCACCGTGGCCATGCCGTGGCGCCGGCCGGCCAGCGAGCGGCGGATGATCAGTACGGTGCTCGGTCCCGGCGACGCGGCGATCAGCAGGCAGGCGCCCAGGAACGGCAGCAGTGTCTGGTGCATGACCGCCATGATCCGCCCTGCCGGGCGCGGCGGGCCGGCGGGTTCCCCCTGCCCCGGCCGCCGCCCCGGGGAGCCCGGACGCGCGGGGAGCCCGGACGCGCGGGGAGCCGGGGCCCGTCCGGCCCCGGCCCCCCGCGCCCGCCCTCAGGCCCGGTCCTCCTCGGGGACCAGCCGCAGCGAGATGGAGTTGATGCAGTAGCGCTCGTCCGTCGGCGTCGGGTAGCCCTCGCCGCGGAAGACGTGGCCCAGGTGGGAGCCGCAGCGCGCACAGCGGACCTCGGTGCGGACCATGCCGTGGGAGCGGTCCTCCAGCAGTTCGACCGCCGAGGAGTCGGCCGGGTCGAAGAAGCTGGGCCAGCCGCAGTGGGACTCGAACTTCGTGTCGGAGCGGAACAGCTCGGCCCCGCAGGCGCGGCACTCGTAGACGCCGGCCGCCTTGGTGTGGTTGTACTCGCCGGTGAAGGCGGGTTCGGTGCCCGCCTCGCGCAGTACGTGGTACTCGGCGGGGCTGAGCTCCTGCCGCCACTGCTCCTCGGTCTTGTCGATCTCGTACCCCATGGTGCCTCCTCAGTTCGCCGGGCGGTCCGCCAGGCGGTCCAGGACGACCGCGCCGAGCTCGGTGACGTCGCCCGCCCCCATGGTCAGAACGAGGTCGCCGGGCTCGGCCATTCCCGCCACCAGGGCGGCGGCCGCCGCCCTGTCGGACTCGTGCCGCACGTCCGCGCCCGCGGCGCGGGCGGCGTCGGTGATGACGGCGCTGGTCACCCCGGGGATCGGGTCCTCGCGGGCCGGGTAGATGTCCAGCACGACCGAGGCGTCGGCCAGGGCCAGGGCCTGCCCCATCTCGGTACCCAGCTCCCGGGTGCGGCTGAACAGGTGCGGCTGGAAGAGGACCAGCACCCGGCCGCCGCCGGCGGCGCCCGAGATGGCCTCCAGGTCGGCGGCCATCTCGGTGGGGTGGTGGGCGTAGGAGTCGATGACCCGCACGCCGCGCGCCTCGCCCTTGGGCTGGAGGCGGCGGTTGACGCCGGTGTAGGAGGCGAGCGCGGCGGCCAGCCCGCCGGCCGGGACGCCCAGGGCCGCCCCGGCGGCGAGCGCGGCGACGGCGTTGTGGGCGTAGTGGCGGCCGGGGACGGAGACGGTGAAGGACGTCTCCGTGCCGTCCATCGAGACGGTGACCTCGCTGCTCAGCCCCTGCGGGACGGTCTTCAGGACGCGCACGTCGGCGTCGTCGGCCTCGCCGTAGGTGACGATCCGCAGGTCGCGGCCCTCCCCGGCGGCGCCGGCGCGGACGCGGGCGGTCAGCTCGCGGGCGCCGCCGTGGTCGGCGGAGACCACCAGGGTGCCGCCGGGGCGGATCCGCCGCACGAAGGTCTCGAACGACTCGTGGATCTCCTCCAGCGAGGCGTAGTTGGCGTGGTGGTCCAGCTCCACGTTGAGGACGATCGCGACCTCGGGGGCGTACTTGTGGAAGCTGCGGTCGCTCTCGTCGGCCTCGGCGACGAAGATCTCGCCGCCGCCGTGGCGGGCGTTGGTGCCGGGGCCGTCCAGGTCGCCGCCGATCGCGTACGAGGGGTCCAGGCCCATCGTGCCCAGCGCGACGGCGAGCATGGAGGTGGTGGTGGTCTTGCCGTGGGTGCCGGCCACGGCGATCGGCCGCAGGCCGTCCATGAGGGCCGCCAGGGCGTCGGAGCGGTGGACGACGGGCACGCCGCGCTCGCGGGCGGCGGCCAGCTCGGGGTTGTCCTCGCGGATGGCGCTGGAGACCACGACGGCGGTGGCGTCCGCGGCCAGGTGCGCCGCGTCGTGGCCGACGTGGACGGTCGCGCCGAGGGCGCGCAGCGCCTCGGTGGTGGCGGACTCCCGCGCGTCGCTGCCCGCGACCTCCGCGCCGCGCTGGGCGAGGATCTTCGCGATACCGGACATCCCGGCCCCGCCGATGCCGATGAAGTGGGGCCGTTCCATCGCGGGCGGCAGGGCGGGCGCCATGCGGTTTCCTTTCGGACGGGTCCTCGGGGCTCGGGCCCGGAGGGTCTTCGTGCTTGCCGGTGCGGTGTGCGCGCCCGCGGTGCGCGTCCCGGGCGGGGCGCCGGAGCCGGGCCGTGCCGGGCCGCGGGACCGCGCCGCGTGGTGCGGGACGCCCGCCGTGGGGGCGCGGCCCCAGCCTATGCGAGCGGGCCGGGCGCCCGCAGTCGGCGCCGCCGTGCCCGGGCGCCGCGGGAGGGGCGCCCGCAGTCGGCGCCGCCTCCCTCGCGCCCGCCGCCCGGGCCCGGCCTCACTCCCCGTGCGCGAAGAGCTTGAGCACCGGGACGCCGACCCTGTGGCGGGCCCGGGAGGCCCAGTCGCGGTGGAAGAACTCCTCGACCAGGTGCGGCGCCGTCAGCACGATCACCTCGTCGGCGCCGGTCTCGCGGACGACGGAGGTGAGCAGGTCGAGCGGGTGGTCCTGGACGATCTGGCCGACGGCCTCCGCCCCCGCCGCGCGCAGCGCCTCCAGGGAGTGCTCCAGGGCCCGCTCGGCCGGGGAGACCGGTCCGCCGCCCTCCTCCTCCCCCCGTCCGGCGGCCTCGCGCACTGCGTCGTCGAGCTCGCCCAGGGCCACGTCGTCCAGGGCGCGCAGCAACCGGTCCTGGTCGCCGCGGGGCTGCATCAGCACCACGAACGAGACGGACTCCTCACCGTGGAGCGTCGTGACGAGCTCCACGTCGGTGGGCACCAGCGGCTTCTCGATCATCAACACGGACGTGAACACGGCAGGTGCCCTTCCTCCTGGCGGGTCCGCCGACCCCTGTGGAAACCGACCCGCCCCGCACATGCGGGGCTGCGTATTTCACTCTGCGTATCTCATTTTGTGCATGTCACACCTTCTTGGCCCGAGCAAACGGTTTCAGTCATCCGGTCGCCGCCGTTCCGGCACGCCGGTAGCGCGTGAAGAGGAAGCCGTCCTCCTCCAGGAGCGAGATCAGCTCGTACTCGGCGGGCACCGCCAGGCCGGGACCGGCGACGATCCGTGACGCATTTCCGACGGTGATCCGGGGGGAGACCGTCAGGCACAGCTCGTCCAGGACGCCGGCCGCCGCGAACTGACCCAGCAGCCGGGGCCCGCCCTCGGTGAGCAGCCGGGTGTGGCCGTGCCGGGCCAGCACGCCCGGCACCCGTGCCGGGTCCACCCCGGTGCCCTCGCCCGCGTGCACCACGACCGCGCCCGCCGCGCGCGCCGCCGCCTGCCGGTCGGCCGGGGCCGCGGCACCGGTGAGGACCAGGGTGGGCACCAGCGGTTCGGTGAACAGCGGGAGGGAGAAGTCCAGGTCCAGCCCGGCGCTGACGACCGCGACGGCCGGGGCCGGGCCCTGTCCGGCCGCCGCGCGCCGGGCGGCGAACGCCTCGCGGGCGCGGGCGGGCCGGTACCCCTCCTGGCGTACCGTTTCAGCACCGACGACCACGGCGTCCGCCAGCGCCCGCAGCACCCCGAAGACCCGCATGTCGGCGTCCGAGGAGAGCGGCTGCGAGCGGCCCTGGTGGTGGGCGGCGCCGTCGAGCGAGGCGACCATGTTGCCGCGCAGCCAGGGCACCGGCCCGCCGGGGGCATCCGGGCCCGCCGCCGCGGGGTAGGCGTAGGCGTCGGCGAGCTCCTCCAGCGGCCACGGGGGGCCGGAGGGGCCCACGGTGCGGGCGGGCGGCGCCGGCTCCCCCGCCGGCCCGGCCGCCGCGGCGGCGGAGTCGGTCGTACAAGCGGGGGCGGTGGCGGCGTCCCCGGAGGGCGCCGGCTGGGGGAACAGGCGTCGCATACGGCGCAGTGTGGCACGGCTCACCGGCGCGTTCTCCACCCCGCCACGCCCCGTAGAGTGAGAAGGGTGTCCTCCTCCACTGCCTCGAAGCGCCCGATAGTCGACGGGAGCCGGCCGCTGTCGCTGTGCGCCCGCGAGCCGCACGTCCCCGCCGACCGGCTGGTGGCGGAGATGGTGCCCCCGCCCCGCTTCGACTCGGTCCGCTTCGACACCTACCTCCCCGACCCCGCCCAGCCCAGCCAGACCGAGGCCGTGAGGGTGCTGGAGGAGTTCGCGGCCGGGCTCGGCGACGGGCCCGCGGACGGCGCCGGGGGCGGCATCCGGCGCTGGTTCCGCCGCGGCGGCGGGAGCACGGGCCGCGCGGCGTCCGCCGGACCGCGCGGGGTGTACCTCGACGGCGGCTACGGCGTCGGCAAGACCCACCTGCTGGCCTCCCTGTGGCATGCCGCCGAGGCCCCGCCCGAGCGCAAGGCGTTCGGCACCTTCGTGGAGCTGACCAACCTGGTGGGCGCGCTCGGCTTCCAGCAGACGGTGGCCACGCTCGGCGGGCACCGGCTGCTGTGCATCGACGAGTTCGAGCTGGACGACCCCGGCGACACCGTGCTGGTCTCCACCCTGCTGGGCCGGCTGGTGGAGCAGGGCGTGGCGCTGGCGGCCACCTCCAACACCCTGCCCGGAAGGCTGGGTGAGGGCCGGTTCGCCGCCGCCGACTTCCTGCGCGAGATCCAGGGGCTGTCGGCGCACTTCCGCACGCTGCGCATCGACGGCGAGGACTACCGGCACCGCGGGCTGCCCGAGGCCCCGCCGCCCAGCGACGACGCGACGGTGACCCGGGTGGCGCACACCGTCCCCGGGGCCTCCCTCGACCACTTCCCCTCCCTCCTCGACCACCTCTCCCGCGTCCACCCCAGCCGCTACGGCGCGCTGTGCGACGGCGTGGAGGCGGTCTGCCTCACGGATGTCCGGCCGGTGCCGGACCAGTCCACCGCGCTGCGCCTGGTCGTCCTCGCCGACCGGCTCTACGACCGCGAGGTGCCGGTGCTCGCCTCCGGCGTGCCCTTCGACGCCCTGTTCGGGAAGGACATGCTCGAGGGCGGGTACCGCAAGAAGTACTTCCGGGCGATCTCCCGGCTCACCGCGCTCGCGCGCGACGCGCGCCGGCTGGCCGACGCCTGACGGACGGGGCCTGACGGACAGGGCCCTTCCGGCACCGGGAGCGCGTGCGGCGGCCGCCTCCGCCGTACGCCGGGCGGGTCGCGCGGTGCGGCGCACCGGGTCGCGCCTGGTTCCCGCCGGCCGGGCGCCGTGGTAGACCGTCCGGGACATCGTCCTGTCCGCCAGCAGGGAGTCGCCGTATGTCCGCAACGCGACGTCACGTCCTGGGGAGCGCCGGTGCCGTGGGGGCCGGCATCGTCTTCGCGGGAGCCGTCTCCGAACTGTTCACCGGCGCCGGGGCCGCCCGCGCCGCCGCGGGCGGATGGGGCGGCCACGGCCCCCTCGTCCCCGACCCCGACGGCCTGCTGGACCTGCCGAAAGGTTTCCGCTACCGGGTGCTCTCCCGCGAGGGCGACCCGATGCGCTCCGGCGAGGGCCCGGTGCCCAGCCGCCACGACGGCATGGCCGCCCTGCCCGGCCCCGGGGCCGGGCGCGTCCGGCTGGTCCGCAACCACGAGAACAGGCCGGACGGCGGCACGTACCGCGTCCCGGCCGTCGAGGGCCTGACGTACGACCCCGAGGGCCGGGGCGGCTGCACCCTGCTGGAGCTCGACCGGGACGGCGGGGTGCTGGACGAACGGGTCGGCCTCGCGGGCACCGCCGTGAACTGCGCGGGCGGCCCCACCCCCTGGGGCACCTGGCTGACCTGCGAGGAGACCGAGGACAGGGCCGGCACGAACGGGTACGCCAAGGACCACGGCTTCGTCTTCGAGGTCGGTTTCCGGCCGGACCACCGCACCGTCCCCGAACCGCTCACCGCGATGGGCCGCTTCCAGCACGAGGCGGTCGCCGTCGACCCGCGCACCGGCGTCGTCTACGAGACCGAGGACGCCTTCGACCACCCCTTCGGTCTCTTCTACCGCTTCCTGCCGGACCGGCCCCGCGGCGGTTTCGGCTCACTGCGGGCGGGCGGGCGGCTGGAGGCCATGCGGGTGCCGGGCGTACCGGACCTGTCGGCCGTCCTGGAGCCGGGCACCTGCTTCGACGGCGTCACGTGGGTGCCGGTGCCCGATCCGCAGGCGCGGCGGACGCCCATCCGCTTCCAGGACTTCGGCCGGGGCGGGATCACGCACGCGCAGAAGCTGGAGGGCTGCTACTGGGGCAGGGAGTCGGTGTACTTCGTCTCCAGCTACGCCCGCAGCTTTGAGGGGTCGGCCTCCGACCACTCCGGCCAGGTGTGGCGGTACGACCCGCGCGACCGCCGGCTGACGCTGGTGGTGGTCTTCGGCCCGGACACCGCCGTGGAACTGCCCGGCGAGGCGCCGGACAACATCTGCCTGGCTCCCGGCGGCGGCCTGATGGTCTGCGAGGACGGCGGGGGCGCCCAGCACGTGTTCGGCGTCGACCGCCGCGGCGGGGTCCACGCCGTGGCGCGCAACGCCCAGAACACCGGCACGCCCGAGGAGCCCCAGTACGGCGAGTTCGCGGGCGTGACCTTCTCGCCCGACGGGCGCACCCTGTACGTCAACTGCTACGACCCGGGGACCACGTTCGCCGTCACCGGGCCCTGGCGGCGCTGAGGGCCCGTCACCCCGACCGGTGGTGCCGGGTAGCCCGACGAGAGCAGCGCGCCGAGCGGCCGCACCGGATCCCCGTTACGTTCCGATCATGACCGTCTCCGTGCGCCGTACCACCGTTTCCCTGACCGCCCTCGCCCTGGTCACCGCCGCGGTGGCGGGTTGCGCCGGCCCGGGTGGGGACACCACCCGGGCCGGCTCGTCCCCGGCCGCGGCCTCCCCCTCCGGCGGTTCCCCCGCCCCGTCGGGCCCCTCGGCCTCCGGCGTCCCGGACGGCGAGGGGCCCTCCTCCGGGTACGCCGTGCTGCCCCCCTCCAACGGCGGCCGCGTCGCCGTCTTCCGCCACGGCCCGCGCACGGAGGAGGCCCCGAACGGCCGGGACGACGGCGGGAGCGGAGAGCGGACGGAGCGGGGGAACCGCGAGGAGCGGGAGAAGAACGACGACCGGGGCGACAGGGTGGTGGCCCTCACCTTCGACGCGGCCATGTCGCCCGAGGACGCGAAGCGCGCCGCGGGGACGGAGAAGACGGAGAAGACCGAAAAGGCCGAGGAAGCCGAGAAGGCCGAGAAGACGGAGGCGACCGAGAAGGCCGGCGGGGAGGAGGAGCGGGACGGGCAGCCGCGGAAGGCGGCGGCCCGCCACGACAACCCGGCGCTGCTGGCGACCCTGCGCCGCGAGAAGGTGCCCGCCACCGTCTTCATGAGCGGCGTGTGGGCCCGCGCCCACCGGGAGCAGGCGGCCGCCGTCGGCCGCGACCGGCTGTTCGAGGTCGGCAGCCTCTCCTACTCCCACCACCCCTTCACCCGCGACTGCGCCGGACTGGAGGGCCTTCCCGTCCTCGCCCCGGACAAGCAGCCCGGTGACGTCCGCAAGGGCCTGGAGGCCGTCCGCGAGGCGGGGGTGGAGGATCCCACCCCCTACTTCCGCTTCCCCGGCGGCTGCTTCGACGACCGGGCCCGCAGGGCGGTCGCGCCGGCCGGGGTGACGGCGGTGGCGGGTGACGTGGTCGCGCCGGACGCCGGGGCGACCGACGCCGGGGAGGTCGCCGACCGGGTGCTGTCGCAGGTCAGGCCGGGCTCCGTGGTGGTCATGCACTGGAACCGCGAGAAGGCCCCCGTCACGGAGAAGGCCGTCCGCCGGATCGTCCCGGAGCTGCGGGAGCGCGGCTACCGCCTCGTGCGCGTCTCGGAGATGATCGCGGCGGCCATGGGCCGCGGCTGACCCCGGGGACCGGTCCGGGGCGGCGGGGCCGGCCCGCGGACGCGGTCACGCCGTCACGAGCAGGCGCAGGAGAAGCGCTCGGCCTCCTGCCACTCGCACACCGGGCACAGCGTCGCCCCGCGCGTGTGCGCCGGGTACTCCGTCGGCTCGCCGCACATCACGCAGGCGGCGCGCTCCCCGCTCCCCCCGGGCCCGGTCCGCTCGCCGCCGGCGGGGGCGGCGGTGAGCTCGGGAGAGGTCCAGCCGGATACGAACTCCATGCCCCCGAGGCTACTCCCCACCGGCCGGGCCCGGCTCCGGCCGGCCGCGGCGGCCGCCCCCGATCAGCCGCGGCGGGCGGCCGCCGCACAGGCCGCCGCCACCGCCGCGGCGGCCACCACCACCGCCGCCGCGCACGGCAGCAGCGGTGGCGCGACGGTGGCGGTGCGGGACCCCTCCACCAGGGCGGCCGCCGCGGCGTTGGCGGGCGAGACGGGGGCCACCAGGGCCGCCACCGAGCCGAGCACCGCCGCGGGCACCGCCCGGCCCGCCCCGCGCAGCAGGGGCCGGCTGCACAGCGCGCCGACGGCCGTGCCCAGCAGCGCGCAGGCGAACGCCGCCGCCAGCCCGGCGGCGACGGCGGGCGGCAGCGGCACGGGGGTGGTCCGGTCGCCGCCGTGCGGGTCGCCGACCGCGGCCACCAGTGCCGCGCCGGCGGTCCCCAGGGCCGTCGAGGCGAGCAGCGCGGCCAGCACGGACGCCAGGTGGACGGCGACCGGTCCGGCCACCGCCGCTGCGCACCAGCGGGCGGCGCCCGGCTCCCCGGTGACGCACACCCGGGTCAGCCAGGCGGCGACGGGCAGCAGCACGGCGGCGGCGTAGCCGAGCGAGTCCAGAACCGGTTCCCCGCCCCGGACGCCGATCAGGAGGGCGGCCGTGTACAGCAGCAGCGGCGGCAGCCAGCGGCGCGAGCGCAGCAGCAGGGCCGTCTGGTAGCACACCAGGGCCGGCAGCGCCGGGACGGCTCCGGCCCGCGGTGTCCGCGCACGGCCCCCGGCGGCCGCGGCGGCGGTCGTGGCGGTCCGCTCCTTCCCGGCCCTCATCGGCCCTCGCTCCCGGTCCGGCTCCCGCCCGGCCCACCGCCCGCCGGCTCACCCGCCCCGCCGTCCGCCGGCGGGCCGCCCACCGACCGGACGTGCCAGGGAGGACGGGCGGTCAGCAGCGCGCGCAGCAGCGCGTCGGAGCACGCGGACGCCACCGTCAGCCGCAGCCCGCCCTCCGGCGCGGGGCCGCGGTCCGGGCGTCCCGGCAGGTCGTCCGGCAGCGCGGCGCCGGGCGGTCCCACCACCTCCACGACGGTGCGCGGCCCGGCCGCGGCGCAGGCGGCGCCCGCACCGCCTCCCGCCGGGCCCGCGGCGGGCACCAGGCCGCCGTCCTCGACCCGGTACGCGGCGTCCTGCGCGCCCGCCAGCCGGCGCGGGTCGTGGTCGACGAAGACGACCGTGCAGCCGTCCGCCACACGCTCGGCGACCACCCGGTCCAGTTCGGCGCCCGCCCGGTGGTCCAGACCCGTCCACGCCTCGTCCAGCACCAGCAGGTCCGGGTCGGCGAGCAGGGCCTGGGCGACGGCGACCTTCTGGCAGCCGCCCTTGGAGAGTTCGGCCAGCGGCACGTCGGCCGTTCCTGCCGCGCCGAAGCGCTCCAGCCAGTGTCCGGCGGCGGTGGCGGCGGGCCCGCGCCGCAGCCCCTGGATGCGCCCCAGGTGCGTGAGATAGCCGAGCGCGGTGAACGGCAGCGCGCCGGGGAAGCGCTCGGGGACGTACGCGGTGCGCGGGCGGCCGGTGATCCGGCCCGCACCGGGCGCGTCGATCCCCGCGATCAGTCTCAGGAGCGTGGACTTGCCGCCGCCGTTGGCGCCGTCGATCCGCACCAGGGTCCCCGGGCGCAGCTCCAGGTCCACGCCGCGCAGCACCCATGGTCCGCCGACGCGGTACCGGCGGCCGACTCCGTGCAGTCTCATACCGGCCGACCCTAGCCACCTTCCGGGCGCCCCGTCCCGGCCCCGGCGGACGGGAGTCGCCCCCAGCGGAGCGGGTGGCGGCGGGGCGGCTGGCAGAATGGCTTCGTGCCCGGCTCCGACACCACCGCCCCCACCGGCCCCTCCGCGCACACGGCGGCCCACCGCGACGCCGCGCCGCAGTTCGTGCTGCCGCTCGTCGTGCGGATCGAGCGCTCCGCTCCCCCGGGTCCGCCGGCCCGGACCGACGCCCTGCAGACGGCGGCGCGCGCCGTCCTCGTCCTGCTCTCGGACGCGCGGGTGGTGCGCGAGGAGGGCGAGTGGCACCAGGCGGTGCGCGACTGGCAGGACGGGCGCATCCGCAAGGTGGTGCGCCGGGCGCGGGGCGCGGAGTGGCGCCGGGCGTGCGCCCTGCCGGGCATCACCGTGACCGGGGACGGGAGCACCGGGCGCGAGGGCCGCGGGGGCGAGGGCTCCGGGGGCGGCGGGCGGCACCCGGCCGAGGTGCGGGTCTTCCCGCCCGTGCCGCTGGACGGCTGGCCGAAGGAGCTGGCCCGCCTCCAGGTCTCCGGCACCGACCTGGACGACCCCGCGCCACCCGCCGCGCCCGCGTCGGACGTCCCCGTGCTGTGGCTCAACCCGGAGCTGGAGATGTCCGCGGGCAAGGCGATGGCCCAGGCCGGCCACGGCGCCCAGCTGGCCTGGTGGGAGCTGGACGACGGGGCCCGCGCCGCCTGGCGGGCGGCGGGCTTCCCCCTGGCCGTCCGCACCGCGCCGCCCGGCGACTGGGAGCGCCTGACGTCGGCGGGGCTGCCGGTGGTGCGCGACGCGGGCTACACCGAGATCGCCCCGGGCTCGGCCACCGTCGTGGCCGACCACCCGGCGCTGCGCCGCTCCCGCCCGGCCGCCCGCGGCTGACGGGCGCGGCTGACGGGCCGCCGCCCCGGAGCCGCCCCCTCCGGGAAGGGGAAGCTCAAATGAACCTCTGAACCGGCCGGCCGGCGGTTGGCGGGCCCCGCGGGCGGAGAAGACACTGCCACGGGGAGGAGCCGTCGGACGGGGGGCGGGCATGGCACGGCTGGGCACGGGCATCGGCTGGCGTCCGGAGATCGCCGGGGAGATCGAGGCGCTGCCGGAGGTCGAGTGGGTCGAGGTGGTGGCGGAGAACGTCTGCCCCGACCACCTTCCTCCGGCGCTGGAGCGGCTGCTGGACCGCGGCGTCACGGTGGTGCCGCACGGGGTGGGGCTCGGGCTGGGGGGCGCGCAGCGGCCCGACCCCGGCCGGCTGGCGGCACTGGCGCGGCGGGCCGAGGCGCTGGGCGCGCCGCTGGCCACCGAGCACATCGCCTTCGTGCGAGCTGGGGGGCCGCCGACGGGCACGCCGGTCCTGGAGGCCGGGCACCTGCTGCCGGTGCCGCGCTCCCGCGACGCGCTGGAGGTGCTCTGCGAGAACGTCATGATCGCCCAGGACGCGCTGCCGGTGCCGCTCGCCCTGGAGAACGTCGCCGCCCTCTTCGGCTGGCCCGACGACGAGCTGACGGAAGGGCAGTTCCTCACCGAGCTGGTGGACCGCACGGGCGTGGGGCTGCTGGTCGACGTCGCCAACCTCCACACCAACCGCGTCAACCGCGGCGAGGACCCGCTGGCCGTCCTGGACGCCCTGCCCCTGGAGGCCCTGGCGTACGTCCACGTGGCGGGCGGTGTGGAGCGGGACGGCGTGTGGCACGACAGCCACGCCCACCCGGTGGCCGAGCCGGTGCTGGAGCTGCTGGCGCAGCTGTGCTCGCGCACCTCGCCGCCCGGGGTGCTGCTGGAGCGCGACGACGACTTCCCGCCCGCCGGGGAATTGGCGGCCGAACTGTTCGCGATCCGCGAGGTGTACGAGGCGTCCGCTCCCGCGCGGAGGGGAGGCACCCGTGTCTGACCGGGTCGGGGACGGCACCGGGGAGGGCGCCGGAGACTGCACCGACGCGGCCCGCCGCCGCCTCGCCCGGGCCCAGGCCGAACTGCTGGCGGCGCTGGTGGCGGACGGCCCCGCGCCCGCCGGCTTCGACCGCGACCGGCTGCGCGTCCAGGCCCGGGCGCTGGCCGCCAAGCGGGCCTCGGTCGTCGCCAGGATCGCGCCCGAGCTGCCGCGCCTCCTGGGCGGCCGCTACCGGCCCGCCTACCTCGCCTACGCCCGCGGACGCCCCCTGGCCGGCGGGTACCGCCCGGACGCCATGCGCTTCGTCGCCCACCTGCTGGAGACCGACCACTCCCTGTCCCGCTCCGAGCGGCGGCGGCTGCGCCGCTGGTACCGGGCACGCTCCGGCGAGGCTCCTCGGGGGTGGGGCCTCGCCGGTCTGCGGGCGCTCCTCGCCCGCCCCCTCCGCCTCCTCCTCCCGCCGCGCCGCGCGGCGCGGGAGGAGGCCGCGCCCACAAGCTGAGGCCGCTGCCTGCGCGACGCCGTCAGGCGGCGGCCCGGCCCGCTGCGAGCGCCACGAACGCAGCCCACCCGTCCCGACCGATCCGCAGCACCGGTCCGTCGCCCGCGGTCTTGGAATCCCGCACGTACACGGCCTCCGCGCCGACGGCCACCTCGACGCAGTCCCCGCCGTTCGGGCCGCTGTGGCTGCTTTTGACCCAGGACAGTCCATCAACCGCGTTGCCCTGCTGTTCGATGCTCATGTCTCCCCTGCCACCCGCCCGATGAGGTCAGCCGATTCCTCGGCGTTGAGGGCCTGTGAGCGCAGCATCCCATATTGGAGCCAGAACTCACTGACCTCGTGACAGTCGGATCGGACACTCACCACACCCTGCGATTCGATCACCACGAACCTCCGGCGCTCGACCGTCTCCAGCAGGACCATGGGACCGTTGAGCCCGCTGTGAGCGGCTCTGCTGCTCGGCATCACCTGGATGTCCACATGCCGCATGCGACGACACTCCAGCAGGTGGACCAGTTGGGCTCGCATCACCTGCGTCCCGCCCACCATCCGGTGCAGTGCCGCTTCCTCCATGATGAACGCGAAGACGGCACAAGGTGCTTTGCGCGTCAGGAGGGACTGCCGCGCGAGACGTGCCGCGACGCGCTGATCGATGATCTCGTCATCGAGTGGCGGGAAGTGGGCCCGGATCAGGGCACGGGCATAATCCTCCGTCTGGAGAAGCCCCGGGATCACGAGTTGGTCGTAGGAGAAGCGGCTCACGGCGTCCTGCTCCAGCGCCGCCACGTCCTGGAAGAAGGCGGGCAGTTGTGCGCGGTCCACGTCGTCCTGCAAGGCGCTCAAGGCCCCGTCGGCCTTCAGCACCCGTTCCGCCGCGGCGGTGAAGGCCGCCTTCGCGGGCCGCCGTCCCTGCTCCACCGAGGCGACCTGCTCGATGGAGTAGCCGATCGCGTCCGCCAGCGACTGCTGGGTGAGGCCCGCGCGTTCGCGGAAGAGGCGGACGAGTCTGCCGTAGGCGCTCCACGCCCCGGGACGGTTCCCGCCGCCGTCCGCGGCGGGCCTGGCGCGTTCGGTGTTCCGGCCCATCGCTTCCCCTGTCCTGCCGTCCTCCGCGGTGCACCCGCATGGCGAACCACGACGGCTCCGGCCGGGTCACGGGCACGGCCCGTACAACTCCCGTACGGCACCCGTACGGGGCGGACCTCCCCGTCGCGTACGGCCGTCCGACCTGGCCGCCTCCCCGCGCAGGACGGGACGGTTGCGGCATGCGACCGCAGAGTCCCGCCACCGGGCAGCCCACCGCCGTCCCGCACGTCACCGTCCGCCTCAGCGGCACCCGGCGGGGGGTGCGGCTGGCGCGTCGGCTCGCCGTCCAGCAGTTCACCGAGTGGACCGGTCTCCCCCACGACTGCGACGCCGCGCACGCCGTCGCCCTCGTCACGGGCGAACTGGCGGCCAACGCCGTCACCCACGGCAGCGTCCCCGGCCGGGATTTCCGGCTGGCACTGTTCCTCCCGCCCGAACCCGCCGTCGTGCGGGTCGAGGTGACGGACACCCGTCCGGAGCGCCTCCCCCGCCACCCCGCCGCCGAACCGGGCTCTCCCGACGCGGTGTCGGGGCGGGGGCTGCTCCTGGTCTCGGTGTACGCCAGGCGCTGGGGGTGCGAGGTGCGGGACGCGTTCACCAAGACCGTCTGGGCGGAGATCGCCCGGCCGTCCTGACCGCCACCGGCACGCGGGGCCTCACCGCACCAGGACGGGCGGACGGCGCGCCGGGCCGGTTGCCGTCCGCCCGTCTTGGTGCGGTGACGGTTGTCACGGTGCTGTTGCACCATGGGATCCGTCCGCCGGACGGTCCTATGGTGGTGTCCGGTTCGGGCGGAACCGGTCGTCGGGGGACGGGGGGACGAGGTGGAGTTGGCCGAGGGGATCGCCGCGGTGCGGGCGGGGAGGGGGAACCCGCAGGCCCTGCTGGGGGAGTTCCGGCGTGCGGCGGTGCTGGTGCCGGTGGTGGACGGCGGGTTGTCGACGGCTGCCTTCGGCGGGGTGCGGTGGATCCATGCGTTCACCGACGAGGCGGCTCTGGCGCGTTTCGCGCGGATGCGGGGCGCCGCGCCCGATCGTGCGTGGGAGTACGTGTCGGTGCTGGGTGCGCGGCTGCTGGATGTGGTCGTCCCCCGGATGGACGGTCCGGGAGGGGTGGCGGTGAACGTCGCGGACGGGGACGGTTCGATGCTGTTCCCGCCGGTGCGGGGGATCGTGCCGGACGCGGTGGCGGTGGACGTGGACACGGCCCGGGGGGAGGGTGCGCGGTGAGCGGCGAGGGGGATCTGAAGCTCTCCAAGGAGGCCCTGGATCTGATCGCCAAGGGTCTGAACGGGGCGATCGGCGAGTTGAAGCAGGTGGGTGCCTCGCCCACCGACTCCCTGCAGGGCGCCGGTTTCGGCGACATGGCGCTGAGCGCCATGGAGGCCGGCCACTCGGAGCTGGCCAAGGAGTTCGAGGGCTTCTGCGAGGACTGGGAGTGGGGCGTGCGCGCCCTGGTCATGGACGCCAACGGTCTGGCGGCCCGGCTGGGGCTGGCGGCCGGGATGCTCTACTCCGAGGAGCGGTACTGGGAGGGCACCTTCAAGGTCGCCGCCAACTCCTTCGTCGGCAACCCCCACCTGTCCGAGGACGAGGTCACCCGGCGGGAGTGGGGGGATCTGGTCTCCTTGGAGAACTACCGGCCCGACTACAGCGCCGAGTCGTTCCGGCAGGCCGGGCAGGAGATGGCCCAGACGTGGAAGGACACCGGCCGCAGCCTGGCGACCGAGGGCCAGGGCGGCTTCCTGAACGATCTGGCGATGGACGCGGCCGGGGTCGAGGACCACCAGCGCGAGCAGGTGCTGGACGCCGTGTACGGCCCCTCCCCGCAGGAGCGGGCGCAGCAGGGCGGCGGGGGTGAGGGCTGATGGGGTGGCGGGACTTCGTCCCCGACGTCATCGAGGACAAGGTCGAAGAGGGTGTCGAACTCGTCGGCGAGGGCATCGAGGAGGTGGGGGACGCCGGCGCCGGCCTGCTGGAGGAGGCCGGCTGGGAGTCCGGCGCGGACTGGGTGCGCGACACCTCCCGCTCCGCGGCCAACGCCCTGGGCGCCGACGTCGACGAACTCCAGCTCGGCCAGACCGAGGACCCGAAGAAACTGATCTACGGCAGTGCGGCCAAGCTGCGGTCGACCGCGAGCCACCTGCGGGACTTCCGGCGGGCGTTCGACAACGTCGGGCGGGGCATCAAGGGGCTGGACTCGGCGGAGTTGGAGGGCCAGGCGGCCGACGCCTTCCGGGCCAAGGCCGCGAAGGAGCCGCCGAAGTGGTTCAAGGCCGCCGACGCCTGCGAGAAGGCCGCCGGCGCGCTGGAGGACTTCGCCTCCACGGTGGAGTGGGCGCAGGGGAGGGCCAAGGACGCCGTCGAGAAGTACAAGGCGGCGGTCAAGGCGTCGCAGGAGGCGCTGAAGGCCCACAACGCCAAGGTCGACGCCTACAACAAGGACGTCAAGGCGTACAACGCCAAGGTGGAGGCGGGCGAGGACCCGGGCACGCCGCCGGTGTGCCCGGCGGAGTTCAAGGACCCGGGCCCGGCGAAGATGAAGGAGGCCGAGGAGGTCCTGGCCGAGGCCCGCAAGCAGCGCAACGAGGCCGCGGAGAAGGCCCGTACGGCGGTGCGGGCGGCCCGGGACGCGGCACCGGACAAACCGTCCTACGCCGAGCAGGTCCAGCACGGCGCGGTCGGCCTGCACCTGGACGCCTCCCACTTCCTGGGCGGAGTCGTCAAGGGCACCACCGGGCTGGTCTCCTTCGCCCGCAGCATCAACCCCGCCGACCCGTACAACCTCACCCACCCGGCCGAGTACGCCACCAACCTCAACAGCACCGTCGCCGGACTGGTCCAGGTCGCCAACGACCCCTGGGGCGCGGGCCGGCGGATGGTCACCGACTTCATGAAGGACCCGGCAGAAGGCTTCGGCCGGCTGGCCCCCGACGCGCTGCTGACCGCCGCCACCGGAGGCGCCGGAGCCGGCGTCAAAGCCGCCCGGATCGCCGCGGACGCCGCGGACGCGGCCAGCGACGCCAACCGCGCCCGCCGCGCCCTCGACAACGACGGCCCGGACCAGCACGGCAACGGGCCGGACGGCAGGAACTCCGGCGGCACCGACCCGGTGGACCTGGCGACGGGGAGGATGTTCCTGCCCCAGACGGACCTCTCCCTGCCGGGCGCCCTGCCCCTGGTCTTCCGGCGCCATGTGGAGTCCGGCTACACCGCGGGCCGCTGGTTCGGGCCGTCGTGGACCTCCACCGTCGACCAGCGCCTGGAGATCGACCCCGAGGGCGTGGTCTTCGTCGCCGACGACGGACGGCTGCTGGCCTACCCCCACCCCGCCCCGGGAGTGCCGACCCTGCCCTCGGCCGGGCCGGCGCGGATGCCGCTGGAGCGCACCGTCGACGGCGGCTACACCCTCACCGACCCGGAGACCGGCTGGGTACGGCACTTCGCCCCACCGGCCGGCGGCGGGGACGGCATCGCCCTGATCGAGCAGATCACCGACCGGACCGGGCACCAGATCGTCTTCGTCTACGACGAGGACACCGGCGCCCCGCTGCGGATCGAGCACAGCGGCGGCCACACCCTGTGCTTCACCGTCGAAGACGGCCGGGTCACCGCCCTGTCGCTGGGTGATCAGGTCGTCAAGCGGTACGGCTACACCGACGGCCACCTCACCGAGGTGGCCGACCCCCTCGGGCGGCCGCTGCGCTTCGAGTACGACGACGAGGCCCGGGTGGTGGCCTGGATCGACTCCAACGACCGGCGCTACGACTACGTCTACGACAACCTGCACCGAGTCGTCGCCGAGGGCGGCACCGAAGGCCACCTGCAGGTCCGTATCACCTACGACGGCACCGACCCGGACACCGGCCACAAGGTCACCACGCTCACCACCGCGGCCGGCCACGCCACCCGGCATGTGATCGACGACCGATTCCGCACGGTCGCCACCACCGACCCGCTGGGCCACACCACCCGCTTCCGCCACGACGACCACGGGCGCCCGGTGGAGGTCACCGATCCGCTGGGCCGGACCACCCGCTTCGCCTACGACGAACACGGCCGCGTGGTCGGAATCACCCGCCCGGACGGCCGGGAGGTCACCGTCACCCGCAACGACCTCGGCCTGCCCACCGAGGTGCGCGAGGCCGACGGATCGGTGTGGCGGCACACCTACGACGAGCGCGGCAACCGGGTGTCGACGACCGATCCGGCCGGCCACACCACCCGCTACGCCTACGACACCCGCGGCCACCTGACCGCCGTCACCAACGCCCTGGGCGAGACCACCTCCGTCCGCTGCGACGCCGCGGGCCTGCCCGTCGAGATCACCGATCCGCTGGGCGCGGTCACCCGCTACACCCGCGACGCCTTCGGCCGCCCCGTCACCCTCACCGATCCCCTCGGCGCGGTCACCCGCCTGGAGTGGACGGTGGAGGGCAAACTCACCCGCCGCGTCGGCCCGGACGGGGCCGAGGAGCGGTGGGAGTACGACGGCGAGGGCAACTGCGTCCGCCACACCGACCCGGCCGGCGGCACCACCTCGTTCGAGTACACCCACTTCGACCTGCTCGCCGCCCGCACCGACCCGGACGGGGTGCGCTACGAGTTCGCGTACGACGCCGAACTGCGTCTGACCCGGGTCACCAACCCGCAGGGCCTGACCTGGTCGTACGAGTACGACCCGGCCGGACGCCTGATCGCCGAGACGGACTTCGACGACCGCACCGTCACCTACGCCCACGACGCGGCCGGACAGCTGACCTCCCGCACCACCCCGCTCGGCGCCACCATCACCTTCGCCTACGACGAACTCGGTCACTTGGTTCGCAAGGACGCCGCCGGCACCGTCACCGAGTACGAGCGCGACCTCGCCGGCCGTCCGGTCCGCGTCGCGAGTCCCGACGCGGAACTGATCTACCACCGCGACCGGCTGGGACGGGTCAAGACCGAACTGGCGGGTGGCCGCCCCCTGTCGTTCTCCTACGACGCCCTGGGACGGCGCACCCGCCGCGTCACTCCCAGTGGAACGGTGTCGACCTACGCCTACGACGCGGCCGGCCACCGCACCACGCTGACCACCGGCGGCCACACGCTGGACTTCGCCCACGACGCCGCCGGACGCGAAACACAGCGCCGCATCGGCGACGTCACCCTCGCCCAGGTCTGGGACCCGGCCGGGCGGCTGACCGGCCAGACCCTCACCGGCCCGAACGCCCCCGGCCCCGTCCAGCAGCGCACCTACCACTACCGCGCCGACGGTTATCTCACCGGCGTCGACGACCTCCTGGCCGGTTCGCGCACCTTCGACCTGGACGCGGTCGGCCGGGTCACCACCGTTCGCGCCCAGGGCTGGACCGAGACCTACGCCTACGACGCGGTCGGCAACCAGACCTCCGCCGCCTGGCCCACCGACCACGCCGGCGCCGAGGCCACCGGGGAACGCACCTACACCGGCACTCTCCTCACCCGCGCCGGACGTATCCGCTACGAACACGACGGCGCCGGGCGCCTGGTGGTGCGGCAGAGGACCCGGCTGTCGAGGAAGCCGGACACCTGGCGCTACGAGTGGGACGCCGAGGACCGTCTCACCACCGTCACCACCCCCGACGGGACCGTCTGGCGCTACCGCTACGACCCGCTGGGCCGCCGCATCGCCAAACAACGCCTGGCCTCGGACGGCGAGACCGTGGTGGAGCAGATCGATTTCACCTGGGACGGCCCGGTCCTCATCGAGCAGACCACCACCGCCCCCGACCTCCCCCACCCGGTCACCCTCACCTGGGACCATGACGGCCTGAGGCCTATCGCCCAGACCGAGCGCCTCCTCGACCCCGAGGATCAGGCCGAGATCGACGCCCGGTTCTTCGCCATCGTCACCGACCTGATCGGCACCCCCACCGAACTCGTCGACGAAGGCGGCCACATCGCCTGGCGCACCCGCACCACCCTGTGGGGCACCACCACCTGGAACCGCGACGCCACCGCCTACACCCCACTGCGCTTCCCTGGCCAGTACCACGACCCCGAAACCGGCCTCCACTACAACTACTTCCGCCACTACGACCCGGCCACCGCCCGCTACGCCACCCCCGACCCCCTCGGCCTCACACCCGCCCCCAACCCCACCACCTACGTCCACAACCCCCACACCTGGACCGACCCCCTCGGCCTCTCGCCCGAGGAGGGCTGCGGCGATAAGAATTGGCGACGTGGAGCAGACGGCCCGGCAAATGTTGCGAACGGGGAAAGACTGCGGGAACAATTGCGCGAAGAGGCTGGCCCTGTCGGGTCGCTTCAAGGGGTAGATGACATCATGAACAATCCGCAAATTCTAGCGGGGGGTGTAAAACCAGAGGATGTTCGCGGTGCGCTGATAAATGAGACCGGCTGGAGAGAGGAGACCCTCGGAAGAGGAAGCCACGCTGGTCAAGGTTGGGTTTTGCGGGAGTACAACGAAAGAGGGGAACCTACGGGTCGTATGCTGCGCTGGCACCCGGGAGGTGGGCATCATGGGGAAGGAGCCTACTGGCGAGTGAAAGGGTACGAGGGAGATCTAGGGGGAATCATTCGATGAGTAGACAGGTCAAGCGAGACATACTTCTACGCGACCTTAGGAGGTCCCTGGAGCAACTATCCTGGAACGCCGAGCGGCAGTTCGCCTACGTGGACGACCTGGGCGTCGACGTGGACGAAATCGCATTGGAGTTCGACGACCTTTTCCGAATCGCCGAGTCCATGGCCACTCAAGGGCTAATTTCAGACAATTTTTTCACTCACCTGAAAAGCGTTGATTCACAGTTGTCGACGATGACCAGTAAGGGCACTGAAGTTTGGAGGCGGGAAAAGGTGAAGGATTCAGAGGAGTGGGAAACTTTGCGCAAACTCGCAATTGAGACGCTTAGAGTGGCTAATAGTGATTGAGGATTTTTCATCCTCAGTCTGAGCCGGCCAGATGTAGGCAGAGGACGGCTTGGACGAGGCCCGTGATGCGGATGGTCGAGCACCGCAATTTGCGGAGGAGCCGCCAAGACTTGAGGGTGGCGACGGCCCGCTCAACAGGGACAGGATCTTCGCGTGGGACCGATTGGCCGCCTGCTGGGCCCACGGGGAGTGCCTCCCAGCGGCCCCAGCACGGGACACGGACCGTTTTTCCGGCTCCTCGGCGCCCCTTGTCCGACCAGCTTTGACGTCAGCGTCCGCGAAGGCGCCGATGATGCCGTGCTCACGGGTGGCCCGGGCGTCGTGGACGGCACTGGGCAGAGCCGGCGAGGCTCAAAGCGGCCGACCGATGGGGGCACCTCCCGGCCGGAGGCCGGGGGAGGATCGGCCAGGATCTGCACGTTCATTGCCCGGTTCTTCGCCATCGTCACCGACCTGATCGGCATCCCCACCGAACTCGTCGACGAAGGCGGCCACATCGCCTGGCGCACCCGCACCACCCTGTGGGGCACCACCACCTGGAACCGCGACGCCACCGCCTACACCCCACTGCGCTTCCCCGGCCAGTACCACGACCCCGAAACCGGCCTCCACTACAACTACTTCCGCCACTACGACCCGGCCACCGCCCGCTACGTAACCCCCGACCCCCTCGGCCTGCAACCAGCTCCCAACCCCACCACCTACGTCCACAACCCCCACACCTGGACCGACCCCCTCGGCCTCTCGCCGTATCCGAACCAAATTCCGGAGAACTTGGCGCAAAAGTTGGCTGACGCGGAAAGGGTTGGAGTCAAGCCGCTGAAGGTCGGTGACAAAGGATTCGACGCTGTGGTGAACTCGGGAACTGTGAAGTGGGCCGTTGACGAGCAAGGTAACCTGTTTGTCATCCCGAAGTACGCGGAAGGCATTGAGCTGAAGCATCCCGTGATCACAGGGGGCGCCCAGTGCTCACCGCGGGCGAGGCGGAGATAGCTGGCTCTAGAGGGAGCTACTTCGGGATGGAGATCAATAATCAGAGCGGCCACTACAAGCCTTCCATGGAGAGCCTGGAAATAGGAAGAAAAGCCTTTGAGCGAGCCGGAATACATTTCCTCGACTGAGAAACTCGACGAGTGGACCGGCACCTTCAAGAGGGGACACCTAAAAGAAGTCTCCGCAGAGGAAGCCAAAAATATTCTCTCGACTCCCGCTGGTGAGGACCTCTCCGGTGCCATGCTGGAAGAATTGAGAGACATGAGCGTCGGAAAAATGCAGAGCTCGCTGCCGGGGAAGGAAGAAAGAATCTTATGGGGCGAGGTGGCCGTTCTATGCATTCACCGCAAAAATACCGGCGAGGGCGCCAATCCTCTCGCTTCTGCCGCTGAAGAGGCTCGCGTCAGGGCTTACATCATTTGCGAGTTCGGCGAGGTAAGCTGCGAGGCGCTTTGGAGCCTTGCGGGACTGTGCGAGTTCATCGTCGAATCGGTTCCTTGTTCACTTGAGGACGTGAGAGCGAAAGTGTCACACTGGCGGAGTCTGAGTCGTGAAGAAATTTTGCTTCTGCGGCGAGTCAAGAACTTGCTCAATGCCGCGGAAAGCGTCAAGGAGCTCTTCCGAGGAAAAGATGAGGCATGTGAAGCCCTCAAGGCATGGCTGGAAATTCGTCCCCAATTGCCCTGAACGACAGGCAACCGGCTCCTGCGTGCAGCCGAGCAATGGATACCAGTACTTCTTGCGGCAGGTGAACGAGGAGTGACGGACACGAACGAATCGTACCGCGATACACCGATATCAGACCGGGCCTTCCACTCCCTTACCCGGAACGAATCGGAAAGCATCGCTAGAAGGGACTCCCGCCAATTGTCATTGGAACGATCACGCAGGAGCCCAGAGGTCGCCGCAAAGATGACCGAACCTCTCCACTCCATCAGGAACATGATGCAGGAGTGGGAGCGTTTGGCGAATGCGCTGGAGTCCCAATGGGGAACAGTTGACTATTTCCCCCTGGACGACTACTTGTTCGCGCTTGACATGCGAGCTTCTCTTGAAGAAGCGATCAGCGAAATCGCTCCCGAACCGCCCACTCCCCTTCTTGCTGCCCTTGAAATCCTCGATACCCGGTTTCTCTCGCATACCGTAGAGGACGAGCAGGGACAGGAAGGGAAACTGCGGAGCTGGCTGAAACCGGTTTCCAAAAGACCGCCGGAGTGGCTATGGAATCGCCGACCACGCATCATGCCATGGTGATGACCAGATCACAGTCGCACTTTGCGGAAATCCTGAGGCCAACAGGAAGACCACCTCTGAAACGAGTGGAGGGAAACCACAATCCATCTTTTTTCGGAAAAATTTTCGACACCCATGAAACCCGGGTTGCTTCCTATTGAAATCGTAGTACTTACTATCACTCCGCTGAACCTCTTTCATCCTGGGACGCGAGGGTGAAACGGGCTGGTCAGTGGCTGTGGTGACGAGGCAGGGCCCTCGTCGTTGGCGCGGTGATTCCACTCGGAGCACCAGCGGCACGGCATGAACGTCCGGGTCATCGCGCGTCCGGACGGCACACCGTTGTGGTTTTCCCGCGCGATGCCGGGCCGCACCCACGACCTGACCGCGGCCCGCGCCCACTGGGGGCCGCCCCCTCCGGGGACATCGTCCAAGCCTGTCTGACCCGGCAGATCCTCGTGCTCGCCGACCGGGCCTACTAGGGCGCCGGCGCCGCCTTCCGCACCCGTACCACCACTACAGCGAACAGCCCGAGCACCACCAGCAGTTCAACCGGGATCGTGCCCGGCTCAGAGCTCCGGGAGAACGCGCCTTCGCACAGCTGAAGTCCTGGCGGCTGCTACGGCGAACCAGATGCTCCACTCGTCGCATCAGCATCATCGTCCAGGCCGTCCACACCCTGCTGACCTGCGGTTATTCAGGATGAAAAGGTTCACTGATAGGCGGGGTGATGAGCAGGGTGCCGGACGTCCGGCACCGATCGCGTACGACCGGGCAGGCCCCGCTCAGCCGGCGGGTGGGCCGGCGCAGGGCCGAGATCCTGCACCGGCTCGTCGTCCGTTTCCCGGCCGCCCCGCAGGGCGCTCCCCCGAAGCACTGTCACCACACCGATGAGTGGGGCGGTTCGGCGGGGAGGGCGGTCGTATTCCCGGGCCTGCCGGCCCGCGGACGTGTTTTCCTGGCTCCGCCCGCCCTCGCGCGCGGCCCAGGTCCCGATCGGTCACGCCCGCCGCTGTCGGACCGGCGGTGGAACATCCCAGGGAGACAACATGATCGACACCCGACTCGACGGCAGGAACGTCCTGGTCACCGGAGGCGCCGGGAACATCGGTGCGGCCATCGGCCGCGCCTTCGCGGCACAGGGCGCACGGGTCGCGGTCCACTACCTGGCGCAGGACCCTCCCGCTCCGGAGGGCACGGAGTGGGCCCACGCCACACCCGGTCCCGCGGAGGCCGAGGCGTTGGCGCGGGAACTCGGCAACGGCTCCTTCGCCGTCAGCGCGGATCTGGCCCGGCCCGACGCGGCGCGCCGGCTGGTGGCCGCCGTCGCGGAACGCCTCGGGACGATCGACGTCCTGGTCAACAACGCGGCCCACTGCGAGGCGCCGGACACCGTCGACACCCTGACCCCCGACTCGCTGGAACGGCACTACCGGGTGAACGCCATCGCTCCGGCGCTCCTCACCGCCGAGGCGGCACGCCTGCACGACGCCGGCCGGCCGCTGTGCGTCGTCAACGTCTCGACCGACGCCGCCAGGGCGTTCCCCGGGCAGATCGGCTACGGGACCTCGAAGGCCGCCCTCGAGGCCCTCACCCGGGCCACCGCGCTGGACCTGGCCGGGCAGGGCATCCGGGTGAACGCCGTCGCACCGGGACCGGTGCAGACCGGGTGGATGGGGGAGGACCTCGTCGCCCGGGTGACGCGGGCCGTGCCGATGGGCCGGGTCGGCGAGCCGGAGGACATCGCCGACGCCGTGGTCTTCCTGGCCTCGCACCAGGCCCGCTGGATCACCGGGCAGGTCCTCCAGGTCGCCGGCGGGCACGCCCTGTGACGTGCGGTCCGCTCCCCCGGGCGCGGCATCCGGAAAGCACCGGGAGACTCCGCCCCGGGCGGAGGGGCGCACGGACCGGCGCCCGCGGGCCGGGCGTCCCCGCGCCCGCCTCCCCGCCCCGCGGCGGCACGGGCGAGGCGGGCGCGGCGCGGGGCGGGTGCGCGGCGCGGGCCGGGTGCCGTCAGGCCAGGGAGGCCACCAGCTCCGCGACCGGCTTGCGGCGGCCGGTGTAGAACGGGACCTCCTCGCGGACGTGGCGGCGTGCCTCGGAGCCCCGCAGGTGGCGCATCAGGTCGACGATGCGGTGCAGCTCGTCGGCCTCGAAGGCCAGCAGCCACTCGTAGTCGCCCAGCGCGAAGGAGGCCACGGTGTTGGCGCGCACGTCCGGGAAGCCGCGGGCCATCTTCCCGTGCTCGGCGAGCATGCCGCGGCGCTCCTCGTCGGGCAGCAGGTACCAGTCGTAGGAGCGCACGAAGGGGTAGACGCACACGTAGGCGCGCGGCTCCTCGTCGGCGAGGAAGGCCGGGATGTGCGAGCGGTTGAACTCGGCGGGGCGGTGCAGCGCCATGTTCGACCACACCGGCTCCAGGGCGCGGCCCAGCCTCGTGCGCCGGAAGAGGTTGTACGCCTCCTGGAGCGCGTCGGCGGTCTCCGCGTGCCACCAGATCATCAGGTCGGCGTCGGCGCGCAGCCCGGAGACGTCGTAGGTGCCGCGCACGGTGACGTCCTTGGCGGCGAGCTGGTCGAACAGCTCCTGGACCTCGTCCGCGTACCCGGCGCGGTCCTCGGGGAGGGCCTCGCGCAGCCGGAAGACCGACCAGAGGGTGTAGCGGATGACCTCGTTGAGGTCCTTGGCCTTCTTGCCCGCGTTGGGCGTCTTGCGGGGTTCAGCAGTCATACGGCCATTCTCACGCGGACGCCCCGGCGTGCGGCTACCGGGTCCCCGCGGGCCGCAGCACCTGCTCGGCGGCGGCGCGGGCGCTCGCGACGCAGGCCGGGATGCCCACCCCGTCGTAGGCCGCCCCGCACACGGCCAGGCCGGGCAGCGTCCCGAGCCGGCGGCGGATCCGGGCGGTGCGCTCCAGGTGGCCGACGGGGTACTGCGGCAGGCCGTCCCGCCAGCGGGTGACGGCGGTGTCGACCGGCCGCGCGTCCAGGCCGACCGCGGCGCGCAGGTCGGCCAGGGAGGCCGCCACCAGGTCGGCGTCGTCCCGTCCGAGGACCTCCTCCTCGCCGTACCGGCCCAGGGAGGTGCGCAGGACGAACAGGTCCGGGTCCTGCTCGGCGCACCAGGTCCACTTGTTGCTCGAGAAGGTGGACGCCTTGATCGCCCGCCCGTCCACGGACGGCACCAGGAACCCCCGGCCCTCGGGCACGCGCGCGAGGTCGGCGCGGCGGAAGGCCAGGGTGACCAGTGCCATGGAGGCGTACTCGACGGCCGCCAGCTCCGCCGACGCGCCCGGCTCCAGGTCGGCCAGCAGCCGGGCGGCGGCGGGTGCGGGGACGGCGAGGACGACGGCGTCGGCGTGCAGCGCGCGGTCCCCCGCGGCCACCGTCCACCCCTGCGGAGTGCGGCGCAGCTCCGTCACGGGGGCGCCGGTGAGGATCTCCGCGCCCGCGGCGCGGCAGGCGCCGGCGACGGCGGCCGGCAGCCGGCCCATGCCGCCGGCGATGCCCGTGAAGACCGGTCCGTCCTGGCCGCGCGCGGCGGACCGCTCCTGGATGCCGCGCACGGCGGCGAGCAGCGAGCCCTCCTTCCGGGCCGCCTCGTGGAGGACGGGGACGGCGGCGCGCAGGGAGGTCCGGTAGACGTCCCCGGCGTAGACCCCGCCCAGCAGCGGTTCCACGAGCCGGTCCACGACCTCGCGGCCCAGGCGGGCGGCGACGTACTCGCCGACGGCCACGTCGCCGCCGATCCCGGCGGGCGGCAGTTCGGTCTCCCGGGCGGCGCGGGCGACGCCCTCGGGCGAGACCACCCCCTCCAGGACGGCCGGATCGCCGGGCACGCCCATGACGTGGCCGGTGGGCATCGGGCGCACCGCGCCGCGGGTCCAGATCGCCGCGGTGCCGGCGGCGGGCGGCTGGAGCGCGTCGCCGAGCCCGGCGGCGCGGGCCAGTTCCAGTCCCTCGGGGCGGCGGGCGAGCATCGACTCGGCGCCGAGGTCGACCGCGACGCCCGCGACCCGGCCCGCGCGCAGCTTGCCGCCGAGCCGGGAGGAGGCCTCCAGGACGGTCACCCGGGCGCCGCCTTCGAGCAGGTGGTGGGCGGCGGCGAGGCCGGCGATGCCGCCTCCGGCGACGATGACGTGCATGGCTCCACTGTCGCAGACGCCCTGCGGCGGCGGTGCGGCGACCCGGTGGGCCCGGTCCGCCGCCCGGCCCCGCCCGGTGTGATCCGACAGCGACCCGACCGTGGCCTCTTCGCCACCCGGTTCCGGCAACCGGTGCTCCGCGGCCTCCGTCCAACGGCCGGTACCGGACGACGAGGTGGGGGGAAGAGGCCGATGGTCGGAGCACGGTTCTTCGAGGAGCGGGGGCGCGGGGCGGCGCCCGGTTCCGCCGGACGGTCCCGCATGGCGGCCCCGGTCGCCGCACTGCTGGTCGCGGCGCTCGCGGTGGCAGGCTGCGGGGCGGGGGACGGCAGCGGGAGCAAGGCGGCGGAGCACGGCGCGGCCGCGCCCGGGTCCGTCGAGCGGGAGGCGGGGAGCGTCCGGGAGGACGCCGCAGCGGACGGGGAGGCGGGCCGGGAGGGGGCGGGGGCCGGGGCGGAGGAGGCGTCCGCCGGCGACCTGCCCGACCCCGCCGCCACCCACATCATCCGCACCGCGTCCCTGACGGTGGCGGCGAAGGACGTGCCCGGCGCGCTGGTCGAGGCCCGCGCGGCGGTGGAGGCCGCGGGCGGCTACGTCGCGGACGAGTCCACCGACCGCGACTCCGAGGGCCGCGACCGCTCCCGGGTGACGCTGCGGGTCCCGCCGCAGGAGTACGACGGCCTGCTCGAGCGGCTCTCCGGGCTGGGGAGGCTGGTGGAGCGGAAGGTCTCGGCGCAGGACGTCACCGACCAGGTGGTGGACGTCGAGAGCCGGCTCGCGACGCGGAAGGCCAGCGTGGAGCGGGTCCGGAAGCTGATGGACGAGGCGACGGCGCTCTCCGACGTGGTCTCCCTGGAGGCGGAGCTGAGCGACCGGCAGGCCGACCTGGAGGCCCTCCAGGCGCGGCTGAAGTCGCTGCGGGAGCGCACCGGGACGGCGACGGTCACCCTGTCCCTGCACGAGCCGGACGCGGAACCGGTGGAGGGCGGTGAGGTCCCCTCCTTCGGCGACGCCCTGGCGGACGGTTGGAACGCCTTCCTGACGGTGCTGCGCTGGATCGCCGTCGCCCTGGGCGCGGTGCTGCCCTTCGCCGCGGCGGGTCTCCTGGCGGCGGTGCTGTGGCGCCGGGTGCGCTCCCGGCTGCCCCGGCGGGCCGCGGGTGCGGGTGGGGCGGCGGTTCCGGTTCCGGCGCCTCCCGCGGCGGCTCCGGCGGCCGGTTCTCCGGCCGGGCCCGGGGACGGCGGGCCGGACGGCGGCAGCGGCGGCAGCGGAAAGGAGTGAGGAACCCGGCGCGCGCCGCGGCCCCCGTCCCGGGCCTCCTCCGGGTCGGGGGCCGCGGCGCGCCGGGCGGCGCCCGTCAGCGCGCGGTCTGCTCGTGCACGTACTCCACGAGCCGGGTGAGGGCGTCGGGGTCGGTGTCGGGCAGCACCCCGTGGCCGAGGTTGAACACGTGCCCGGGCAGTTCCCGGGCCGCGTCCAGGACCCGCCGCGCCTGGGCCTCGACGGCCTCGCGCGGCGCGAAGAGGACGGCCGGGTCGAGGTTGCCCTGGACGGCCTTGTCCGGGCCGATCCGGCGGGAGGCCTCGTCCAGCGGCACCCGCCAGTCCGCGCCGACGACGTCCGCGCCCGCCTCGGACATCGCTCCCAGCAGCTCGCCGGTGCCGACCCCGAAGTGGATGCGGGGGACGCCGTAGGAGGCGACGGCGTCGAAGACCTTGGCGGAGGCGGGCAGCACCGAGCGGCGGTAGTCCCCGGGGGCGAGCGCCCCGGCCCAGGAGTCGAAGAGCTGGACGGCGGAGGCCCCGGCCTCGATCTGCACCTTCAGGAAGGCGGCGGTGATGTCCGCGAGGCGGTCCAGCAGGTCGGCCCAGAGCTCCGGGGCGCCGTACATCATCGCCTTGGTGTGCTCGTGGTTGCGGGACGGCCCGCCCTCCACGAGGTAGCTGGCGAGGGTGAAGGGGGCCCCGGCGAAGCCGATGAGCGGGGTGGCGCCCAGCTCGGCGGTGAGCATGCCGACGGCCTCGGTGACGTAGTCGACGTCGCCCGGCTCCAGCGGGCGCAGCCGCGCCAGGTCCTCGCGCGTGCGGAAGGGGCGGTCGACGACGGGCCCGACCCCCGGCTTGATGTCCAGCTCCAGGCCGATGGCCTTGAGGGGGACGACGATGTCGCTGAAGTAGATCGCCGCGTCCACCTTGTGGCGGCGGACGGGCTGGAGGGTGATCTCGGTGACGAGGTCGGGGCGCATGCAGGAGTCGAGCATCCCGATGCCCTCGCGCACCCTGCGGTACTCCGGCAGGGAGCGCCCGGCCTGCCGCATGAACCACACCGGGGTGTGCGGCACCGGCTCGCGGCGGCACGCCCGCAGGAAGGCGGAGTCCGCGACGGCGGGAGCGGGGGCGGT
The DNA here is from genome assembly GCF_042681365.1 of Streptomyces desertarenae. Taxonomy (NCBI): domain Bacteria; kingdom Bacillati; phylum Actinomycetota; class Actinomycetes; order Kitasatosporales; family Streptomycetaceae; genus Streptomyces; species Streptomyces desertarenae. Next base: position 42,634 of record NZ_JBHUFU010000013.1, read on the forward strand.
GATCGGGGCGGAGGTGGTGTCGTCGGAGGTCACAACCAGAAGTCTCCCACGTGTCCCTACCCCCCGGCGGCACCCGCTCCGCCTACGCTGCGGCCCATGGCAGCGGCGCGAGCACACCTGACGGACGGTACGGAGGGTCCCGGAGGTGAGGAGACCCCGCTTCCCTTCCGCCGGGCCGTGGCGGCCCTGGCGGGGTTCCGGCCGCGGCCGGAGGTGCGGCTGGCCCCGCTTCCGGCGCCCCGGCGGCTGGCGCCGTTCGCGCACGCCCTGGAGGCGTCGGTGGAGGCGGACGGCGAGGAGCTGGCCGACGGCAGGTTCGTCCTGCTGCACGACCCCGACGGCCAGGAGGCGTGGCGGGGGGCGTTCCGGGTGGTGACGCTGGCCCGCGCCGAGCTGGAGCCGGAGATGGCGGCGGACCCGCTGCTGCCCGAGGTGACCTGGTCGTGGCTGACCGGCGCCCTGCGGGCGCGGGCCGCCGCGCACACCGAGGCCGGCGGGACGGTGACGCGGGCGGGTTCGGCGTCCTTCGGGACGCTGGCGGACCGGCCCGTGACGGCGGAGATCGAGGTCCGCGCCTCGTGGACGCCGCTGGACGCGCCCGAGGACACGGCCGGGGCGCCCGGCGCGGCGGGGTTCCCCGCCCTGGCCGGTCACCTGGGCGCGTGGTGCGACCTGCTGGCCCAGTGCGCGGGGCTGCCGCCGGAGAGCGGCGAGGGGGCCGCCGTCGTACCACTGCCGCAGCGTCGCGGCCCGCAGCCACTCTGACGGTTCCCCGGAACGGATTGCGCGTCCGGTTTGCCGGAAATTTCCACTCACTCATTCGTGATCATTCCCTAAAGCCGGGCGGGGCTCCTGCCGAAGGATTCTGTGACCCTCACACAGGGTTCACCCATCCCGACTTCCCCCCTTGAGTCGGCTTCCGTCCGCTCTCCACTCCCCAGGAGGCCCGGTGTCCGTTCTTCTAGAGCACCCCACAAGCCTGGTCGCCTACCGCCCGAACAAGCCGACGGCGATGGTCGTCGTCGCCGACCCCCGGGTCCGTTCCACCGTCACCCGCCACCTGTGGGCGCTCGGTGTCCGGGACGTGATCGAGGCGTCCTCGGTCGCGGAGGCCCGCCCCCGAGTGGCCAACCCGCGCGACATCTGCGTGGCCGAGGTCCACCTGCCCGACGGCTCCGGCCTGACCCTGCTCTCCGAGACCCGGGCGGCGGGCTGGCCCAACGGCCTGGCGCTGTCGGCGGCCGACGACATCGGCGCCGTGCGCAACGCCCTGGCCGGCGGTGTCAAGGGCTACGTCGTCACCGGCACCCGCGGCACCCCCGGCCACCACCCCGGACGCCCGGGCACCGCCCCCATCGGCGCCACCGCCGCCGCCCGCATGCACCGCCGCCCGCCGGGCGCGCCCGGCCAGCCCAGCGGCTACCGGGAGCTGTCCGGCCGGGAGATCGAGGTGCTGCGGCTGGTGGCGGAGGGCCAGTCCAACAAGGCCATCGGCGTCTCGATGGGCCTGTCCGCCCTGACCGTCAAGAGCCACCTCGCCCGGATCGCCCGCAAGCTGGGCACCGGCGACCGGGCCGGCATGGTCGCCGTCGCCCTGCGCACCGGCATCATCCACTGAGCCCCGGCTCCACCACCCGCCGGCCGCCCGCACCCGGGCCCGCCGGCCCGTCCCCGCCGGGTTCCGGCCCGGATCCACCCGACCCCCACTCCGCCCCTCACCGCCTTCCCTCCCCGCCGGCTCCGGCCCGGCCCCCTCAGGGGCCGGGCCGGAGCCGGCGGCGCGCGGGGCCGGCGCACCACGGGCGTGACGTTGCGTCGCCGGACGCCTCGCATTGCGTGCGCACAGCTACCCTTGTCGCGTGACCGACGCCCGAGAGACCTCCATAAGCAACGCAGATCGGCCTCCCCTCGCGGAGGCGGGCCCGGCGCCGGTCCCCCTGCTGGAGCCGCGCGAGGGCATTCCGCCCGTCACCGCCACCCCCGAGGCCCTCGCCGAGGTCGTGTCCGCCTTCGCCGCGGGCCGGGGTCCCGTCGCCGTCGACGCCGAGCGGGCGTCCGGCTACCGCTACGGGCAGAGCGCCTACCTCGTCCAGTTGCGCCGTGAGGGCGCGGGGACCGCCCTGGTCGACCCCGTCGGCTGCCCGGACCTGTCCTCCCTCGGCGAGGCGATCGGGGACGCCGAGTGGGTGCTGCACGCCGCCACCCAGGACCTGCCCTGCCTGCGGGAGACGGGGATGTCCCCGACGCGGCTGTTCGACACCGAGCTGGCCGGGCGGCTCGCGGGCTTCGCCCGGGTCGGTCTCGGCGCGATGGTCGAGAACGTGCTGGGCTACACCCTGGAGAAGGGCCACTCCGCCGTGGACTGGTCCACCCGGCCGCTGCCCGAGCCCTGGCTGCGGTACGCGGCGCTGGACGTGGAGTTGCTGGTGGACCTGCGCGACGCCCTGGAGGAGGAGCTGGAGCGTCAGGGGAAGCTGGAGTGGGCGCGCCAGGAGTTCGCCGCGATCGCCGCCGCCCCTCCCCCGCCGCCCCGCAAGGACCCCTGGCGCCGCACCTCGGGGATGCACAAGGTGCGCAGACGGCGTCAGATGGCGGCCGTGCGGGAGCTGTGGACGGCCCGTGACCAGGTGGCGCGGCGCCGCGACGTCTCGCCGGGGAAGGTGCTCGGCGACGCGGCCATCGTGGAGGCCGCGCTGGCCCTGCCCACCAGCGTGCAGGCGCTCTCCGCGCTGCCCGGCTTCGGGCAGCGGACGGGGCGCCGGCAGCTGGAGCAGTGGCTGGCGGCGATCCAGCGGGCCCTTGCGCTGCCCGAGTCCGAACTGCCCCAGCCCGCCCTGACCCCGGCCGGGCCGCCCCCGCCGAGGGCCTGGGCCGACAAGGACCCGGCCGCCGCGGCCCGGCTCACCGCCGCGCGCGCCGCGGTGACGGGGCGCGCGGAGGAGCTGAACCTCCCCCAGGAGAACCTGCTGGCGCCCGACACGGTGCGGCGCCTGTGCTGGGAGCCGCCGGAGGAGCTCTCGGAGTCCGCGGTCGCCGAGGCCCTGCGCGCCCACGGCGCGCGGGAGTGGCAGATCGAGCAGACGGCGCCGCTGCTGGCGGCCGCCCTGGCGGCCGCCCCGCCGGAGGGCTAGGGACGGCCGCCCCCGGGCCTCCCGCCCCGGCGCCGCGGGGAGTTGCGCCCGCCCGGCGCCGCGCCGCCGGGCGGGCCGGCTCCCGCGGAGCCGGCCCGTCCGGCGGACGGGAGTGTGACGTGCGACTCCCTCGGAGAGGGAACCGTCCCCCTGGGAGTTACCGGCAAGTAGCATAGGCTCCGGGAAGCGCGCCGTACGGCGTACCACCGCACCCCTGGAGGAGAGCCAACGTGCCTCGTACCGCTAGGGACGTCGTCTTCGTCGACGGCGTCCGGACCCCGTTCGGCAAGGCGGGCCCGAAGGGCATCTACCACGAGACCCGCGCCGACGACCTGGTCGTCAAGTGCATCCGTGAGCTGCTGCGCCGCAACCCGGGCCTGCCTCCGGAGCGCATCGACGAGGTCGCCATCGCCGCGACGACCCAGATCGGCGACCAGGGCCTGACCCTGGGCCGCACCGCGGGCATCCTGGCCGGGCTGCCGACCACCGTCCCCGGCTACTCCATCGACCGCATGTGCGCCGGCGCCATGACCGCCGTGACGACCACCTCCGGTTCGATCGCCTTCGGCGCGTACGACGTCGTGGTCGCCGGCGGCGTGGAGCACATGGGCCGCCACCCGATGGGCGAGGGGGTGGACCCCAACCCGCGCTTCGTCTCCGAGAAGCTGGTCGACCAGTCCGCCCTGTTCATGGGCATGACGGCGGAGAACCTCCACGACCGCTTCCCGCACATCACCAAGCGGCGGGCCGACGAGTACGCGGTGCGCAGCCAGGAGAAGGCCGCCAAGGCGTACGCCGACGGCAAGATCCAGGCCGACCTGGTGCCCGTCTCCGTGCGCCGCACCAACCCCGAGGGCGGCGAGACCGGCTGGGGCCTGGCCACCGCCGACGAGCCCATGCGCCCGGGCACCACCCTGGAGCAGCTCTCCGGTCTGAAGACCCCCTTCCGGGCCCACGGCCGGGTCACCGCGGGCAACGCCGCGGGCCTCAACGACGGCGCCACCGCCTCCCTGATCGCCGCCGAGGACGTGGCGCGGGAGCTGGAGCTGCCGGTCAGGATGCGTCTGGTCTCCTACGCCTTCGCCGGTGTGGAGCCGGAGGTCATGGGCATCGGCCCGGTCCCCTCCACCGAGAAGGCGCTGGCCAAGGCCGGGCTGTCGATCGGCGACATCGGCCTGTTCGAGATCAACGAGGCGTTCGCCGTCCAGGTGCTGGCCTTCCTGGACCACTACGGCATCGCCGACGACGACCCGCGCGTCAACCAGTACGGCGGCGCCATCGCGTTCGGCCACCCGCTGGCCTCCTCGGGCGTCCGCCTGATGACGCAGCTCGCGCGGCAGTTCGAGGAGCAGCCGCACGTCCGCTACGGCCTGACCACCATGTGCGTCGGCTTTGGCATGGGCGGCACCGTGATCTGGGAGAACCCCCACTGGGAGGGCAAGTGAGTACCGCTGAGCTTCTGAAGGGCGCCGCCGAGCTCTTCCCGGACGAGGTCGTCACCACCGCGCACGTCCGCCACCTCGACCTGCCCCAGGGCGCCGGCCGCTTCGCGCTGATCACCCTGGACAACGGCCTGGACCACACCAAGCCCACCACCCTCGGCCCGCAGTCGCTGGTCAACCTCGACAAGGCGATCGACCAGGTCGAGGCCGAGGCCGCCAAGGGCGAGATCGTCGGCGTCGGCGTCACCGGCAAGCCGTTCGTCTTCGCCGTCGGCGCCGACCTCAAGGGCGTGGAGGTCGTCAGGCGCCGCGAGGACGCGCTGGCCATCGGCAGGGGCGGGCACGACATCTTCAAGCGGCTGTCGTCCCTGGCCGTGCCGACCTTCGCGTACTACAACGGCGCGGCGATGGGCGGCGGTGTCGAGATCGGCCTGCACTGCGCCTACCGCACGGTCTCGCGGGCCATCCCGGCCTTCTCCCTGCCCGAGGTCTTCCTCGGCCTGGTGCCCGGCTGGGGCGGCTGCACCCTGCTGCCGAACCTGATCGGCGCCGACCGCGCGGTCTCGGTGATCATCGAGAACTCCCTCAACCAGAACAGGCAGCTCAAGGGCGAGCAGGTCTACGAGCTGGGCATCGCCGACGCGATCTTCGACGGCGCCGACTTCCTGGAGCAGTCCCTGATCTGGACCGCCTCGGTGCTCCGCGGCGAGATCGAGGTCGGCCGCCCGGACGTCGACCGCGGCGAGGCCTGGGACCAGGCCGTCGCCCGCGGCCGCGGCATCGCCGACTCCAAGGTGCACGGCGCGGCCCCGGCCGCCTACCGGGCGCTGGACATCATCGCGGCGGCCAGGAACGGCGACCTGCGCCAGGGCTTCGCGGCCGAGGACGAGGCGCTGGCCGACCTCATCATGAGCGACGAGCTGCGCAGCGGCCTGTACGCCTTCAACCTGGTGAACAAGCGCGCCAAGCGGCCCGTCGGCGCCCCCGACAAGTCGCTGGCCCGCCCGGTCACCAAGGTCGGCGTCGTCGGCGCCGGTCTGATGGCCTCCCAGCTGGCGCTGCTGTTCGCCCGCCGCCTCCAGGTGCCGGTCGTGCTGACCGACGTCGACCAGGAGCGGGTCGACAAGGGCGTGGGCTACGTCCACGGCGAGATCGACAAGCTCCTGCTCAAGGGCCGCGTCGACCAGGACAAGGCCAACCGCCTCAAGGCCCTGGTCACCGGCTCCCTGGACAAGTCCGAGGCCTTCGCGGACGCCGACTTCGTCATCGAGGCCGTCTTCGAGGAGATGGGCGTCAAGCAGCAGGTGTTCGCCGAGGTCGAGGCGGTCGTGCCCGAGCACGCCATCCTCGCCACCAACACCTCCTCGCTGTCGGTCACCGAGATGGCGAGCAAGCTCAAGCACCCCGAGCGGGTCGTGGGCTTCCACTTCTTCAACCCGGTCGCCGTCCTGCCGCTGCTGGAGATCGTCCGTGCCGAGCGGACCGACGACGCCTCGCTGGCGACGGCCTTCGCGGTCGCCAAGTCGCTGAAGAAGACGGCCGTCCTGGTCAAGGACGCCCCGGCGTTCGTCGTCAACCGCGTCCTCACCCGCTTCCTGGGCGAGGTGCTGCGCTCCATCGACGAGGGCACCCCCGTGGAGGTCGCCGACCGGGCACTGGCCCCGCTGGGCCTGCCCATGTCGCCGATCGTCCTGCTGGAGCTGGTCGGCCCGGCCGTCGCCCACCACGTGGCGGGCACCCTGAACGCCGCGTTCCCCGACCGCTTCGGCGTCTCGGAGAACCTGGGCCGCGTCGTGGAGGCCGGCAAGCGCAACCTCTACGTGTACGACTCCGGCAAGCCGGAGCTGGACCCGGAGGTCGCCGCCCTCTTCGGGACCGGCGACACCGTCCTGACGGAGGAGCAGGTCCGCGAGCGCGCCCTGAACGCGATCGCCGAGGAGATCCGGCTGATGCTCGACGAGGGCGTCGTCGCCGAGGCGCAGGACGTCGACCTGTGCCTGATCACCGGCGCCGGCTGGCCCTTCCACCTGGGCGGCATCACGCCGTACCTGGACCGCGAGGGCGTCTCCGAGCGCGTCACCGGCAAGCGGTTCCTCGAACCGGGCGTCGCCGGCGTCCCGCGGTGACCCGCCCCTGACGGCAGGCCCCCGGCGGCGCCCGTCCGCACCCCGTGTGCGGGCGGGCGCCGCCGCGTCCCGCGCCCGGCGCCGGCCTCACCGCCCGGCGGCGGGGACGGCGCCCCGGCGCGGCGGGTCCCGCTCCCGGACGCTTCGGCGCCCGCCGAGGCATCCGGGAGCGGGACCCGTCCGCCGTGGCACCCTGGGCGCATGCACGGACGTGATCTCCTGGTCGTGGACGGCGCCAACGTCGTCGGCTCGGTGCCCGACGGCTGGTGGCGGGACCGGCGCGCCGCCGCCGAGCGGCTGCGGGACCGCCTCGCCGCCCGCGCGGCGGACGGGGAGGAGGGCGATGAGGTCGTGCTCGTCGTGGAGGGCGCGGCCCGCGGGGTGGCCTCCGTGCCCGGGGTGCGGGTGGTGGAGGCGCCCGGCAGCGGCGACGACCGGATCGTGGAGCTGGTGGCCGCCGAGGGGCCGGGCCGCCGCTGCGTGGTGGTCACCGCCGACCGGGAGCTGCGCGAGCGGGTGACGGCGCTGGGCGCCGAGGTGGCCGGGCCCCGGTCGGTGCGCTGAGCGGCCCGCCCGGCGGGGACGGCCTCAGCCCTCCGTGCGGACGTAGACCACCGCGCCGTCCACCCGTTCCACCCGCTCGTAGTGCGACGCCAGCACGTAGCGCAGGGACGGCATCCGGGAGGGTGCGTACGGCTTGCCGCGCGAGTCGTCGACGATCACCTTCGGCGGGTCCTCGTCCAGCTCGGCGCGGAAGACCGGCCAGCTCCCCGCCACGCCGTACCGCTGGCCCACCCGGTGGCCGTCCCGCCCGCCGCTGAAGTTGGTCAGCAGCCCGGCCGTCAGGTAGCGGCTGGCCGGGGCGCGGTCGGCGAACCAGTAGCTCTCCGGGTGCATGCCCCAGAACAGCACCTTCTCCTGCGGCCCCGCGTACCGGCGCGCGGCGTCGGCCACCCGCCGCGCGTGGTCCAGCCCCGCGCTGCCGGCCACCGCGCTCCAGCCCAGGAACACCGTGCACGACAGCACGCAGCACAGCGCCGACCGGGGCAGCCAGCCGGCGGGCAGCAGGTGGAGGGCGCCGGCCCCCAGCAGGGCCAGCGGCGGCACCAGCTGGAGGTAGTAGTGCCCGAAGAAGTGGAAGCCGGAGAGCACCGCCGCCGCCGATGCCGCCAGCCACACCCACAGGTCGGCCGTCAGGACGCGGTCCCGGCCCGGCATCCGGGCGTGCACCACCGCCGCCAGCGGCGCCAGCAGCCCCGCGCAGCCCGCGGCCAGGATCGCGGTGTTGAGCAGTCCGCGGCCCAGCACGTGCAGCTCCGACCCGGTGAACGAGGCGTACGAGCCGGAACCGGTGACCGTCCAGAACAGGAAGCCGCGCCAGTCGGTGACCACCGCCACCACCGCCACCGGCAGCAGGAAGCAGGCGCCGAGCCGGGCCAGCGCCACCCGCCGCCGTACGCCCGGCGGCACCGCGCGCCACAGCAGGAACACCGCGGGCAGCAGCACCGCCCCGCCGGTCTGCTTCACCAGGAAGGCCCCGGCCACCGCGAGCCCGGCGGCCCGCCAGCGCCGCCGGTCGGCGCACCAGACGGCCGCCGCGGTGAACGGCAGCATGAAGACCTCGAAGTTCGCCGCCTGGGCGTCCTCGGGGTTGAGGCCGATCGAGGCCGGCACGAACAGCACCCCGGCGATCCATCCGGCCCGCTCGCCCCAGCGGCGGCGGGCGGTGGAGGCCAGCAGGGCGGCGGTGGCCGCCACGGCCAGGACGGCCGCCGCCTTCAGCGGCCACAGCGATCCGTCGCCGAAGACGGCGAACGCGCCCTGGTAGAGCCAGGGCAGCAGGGGCGGTTTGCGGTCCACGACGGTGTCGTAGAGCACCCCGCCGTCGGCGAGCATCCGGGCCTGGGTGGCCAGGAAGCCCTCGTCGGGGTTCCACAGCGGGCGCCGGAAGGACGGGATCCGGGTGAGTGCCGCCAGCAGCACGAGCACCGGGAGCAGCAGCGGCCAGAACGGGCGCGGCCGGGCGGTGGGCACCGACGGCAGCAGCCGGCCGCGGGGCCCCGGCACCCGCACGGCCCCCGGCGGCGCCGTGCGGGAGGCCGGGACCCGTGCGGACCGGAGGGGATCGGAGGCGGTCGGCATGGGCTACAACCTATCCGGCCCCTCGGGCGCCTCCGCGGGCACCGGGGCCGGCGGCGGGCGTGTCACGGTGTCCGCGCGGCACCGCCGGGCACCGGGGGCCGCCCGAGGGGCTCCCGGCGCCCGGGGACCGCGTCAGTCGCGGGCGGCCCCGGCGGTCCGCTCCGCGGTGCCCTCGGAGCCGTAGCGGCCGTCCAGCCGGGCGACCAGGCCGGTGACCTGGCGGGCGATGTCCGGGGCGGTCAGCCCGATCTCCGCCAGGACCTCCTTGCGGGAGGCGTGGTCGAGGAACCGCGGCGGGATGCCGAAGTCGCGCAGCGGGACGTCCACGCCCGCGTCGCGCAGCGCCTGGGCGATCGCGGAACCCACGCCGCCGGCCCGGCTGTTGTCCTCCACGGTGACCACGACGCGGTGCCGCTCGGCCAGCGCCGGCAGCGCCTCGTCGACCGGCTTGACCCAGCGCGGGTCCACCACCGTGGTGGAGATGCCCTGCCGGTCGAGGAGGTCGGCGACCTCCAGGCACATCGGGGCCAGCGCGCCGACGGAGACCAGCAGCACGTCGGGCCGCCCGCCCTCCCCGGCGGCCGGCTCGCGCAGCACGTCCATGCCGCCGACCGTGCCCACGGCCGCGACCGCCGGACCCACCGCGCCCTTGGAGAAGCGGACGACGGTCGGGGCGTCGTCGACCTCGACGGCCTCGCGGAGCTGGGCGCGCAGCTGGTCGGCGTCGCGCGGCGCGGCGATCCGCAGGCCGGGGACGACCTGGAGGATCGACATGTCCCACATGCCGTTGTGGGAGGCGCCGTCGGTGCCGGTGATCCCGGCCCGGTCCAGGACGAAGGTCACCCCGCACCGGTGCAGGGCGACGTCCATCAGCACCTGGTCGAAGGCGCGGTTGAGGAAGGTGGCGTAGACGGCGAACACCGGATGGAGCCCGCCGGTGGCCAGGCCGGCCGCCGAGACGGCGCCGTGCTGCTCGGCGATGCCCACGTCGTAGACGCGGTCGGGGAAGGTCTCGGCGAACTTCTGCAGGCCCACCGGCTGGAGCATCGCGGCGGTGATGGCGACGACGTCGGGGCGCTCGTGGCCGAGCCTGACCATCTCCTCGCCGAAGACCGAGGTCCAGTCCAGGCCGGCGGCCGCCACCGGCAGGCCGGTGTCGGGGTGGATGACGCCGACGGCGTGGAAGCGGTCGGCCTCGTCCTGGACGGCGGGCTGGTAGCCGCGGCCCTTCTCGGTCAGGCAGTGGACGATGACCGGGCCGCCGAAGCGCTTGGCGCGGGTCAGCGCGGACTCCAGGGCCGCTATGTCGTGGCCGTCGATGGGGCCGACGTACTTCAGGCCCAGGTCCTCGAACATGCCCTGCGGGGCGATGACGTCCTTGATGCCCTTCTTGGCGCCGTGCAGGGTCTCGTAGAGCGGCCGGCCGACGACGGGGGTGCGGTTGAGCAGCTCCTTGCTGCGGGCCAGGAAGCGCTCGTAGCCGTCGGTGGTGCGCAGGGTGGCCAGGTGGTTGGCCAGGCCGCCGATGGTGGGCGCGTAGGAGCGCTCGTTGTCGTTGACGACGATCACCAGGGGCCGGTCCTTGGCCGCGGCGATGTTGTTCAGCGCCTCCCAGGCCATGCCGCCGGTCAGCGCGCCGTCGCCGATGACGGCCACGACGTGGTCGTCCCGGCCCAGCACCTGGTTGGCCTTGGCCAGGCCGTCGGCCCAGCCCAGCACGGTGGAGGCGTGGGAGTTCTCGATGACGTCGTGCTCGGACTCGGCCCGCGAGGGGTAGCCGGAGAGACCGCCCTTGGCGCGGAGCCGGGAGAAGTCCTGCCGCCCGGTGAGCAGCTTGTGCACGTAGCTCTGGTGTCCGGTGTCGAAGAGGACCTTGTCCTTCGGCGAGTCGAAGACCCGGTGCAGGGCGATGGTCAGCTCGACGACGCCCAGGTTGGGGCCCAGGTGGCCGCCGGTCTTCGAGACCGCGTCGACGAGGAAGGTCCGGATCTCCCCGGCGAGCCGGTCGAGCTGTTCGGGGGTGAGCCGGTCGAGATCGCGCGGTCCCGTGATGCGGGTCAGCAGAGCCACCCGTGCCTCCTTGCTGGTCGAGCCGTACGGGCTTGTGCCGATCCGACGAGTCTAGTGTTCCGTCCGCCCGGCCGTGCGGGGACCACCGCCTTCCCGGCGGCCCGGTGGGGGCGGGGCCGCAGCGCACGGCGGTGCCGGGCCCCTCGGCGAGGAGGGGCCCGGCACCGGGGAGTCGCGCCGGGATGCCGGTCGGGGCGTCAGGTGCGGCCCGCGGACCGCTGGGTGCGGCGGGAGACCGAGTCGACGACGGCGGCGGCCAGCAGCACCGCGCCGGTGATCATGTACTGGATGGCGGCGGCGATGCCCAGCAGCGCCATGCCCGAGGCGATCGAGCCGATGACCAGCATGCCCAGGAGGGCGGACCAGACCGAACCGCGGCCGCCGAAGAGGCTGGTGCCGCCGATGACCGCCGCGGCGATGGCCTCCATCAGCAGGTTGCCGGTGCCGGCGCCCTGGTTGGCGGCCAGGATGCGGGAGGCGATCATCAGGCCGCCGAAGGCGGCCATGGTGCCCGCGATGGAGAAGACCGAGATCCGGATGGCCGTGACGTTGATGCCGGCGCGGCGGGCCGCCTCGGTGTTGCCGCCCAGCGCGAAGACCTTGCGGCCGTAGGAGGTGCGGCGGAGCAGGAAGTCCATCGCCACCAGCACGATCAGGAAGATCAGCAGCGCCAGCGGCATGCCCTTGTACTGGTTGAGCATGAAGGCGGCGCCGAAGGCGAGGACGGCCAGCAGCCCGGTGCGCACGGCGATCTCGCCCATCGGGCGGGAGGGGATGCCGGCCGCCGCGCGGCGCCGGGCGCCGATGAACTGGGCGGCGAAGAAGGCGCCCACCGCCACGGTCGCGGTGCCGTAGGCGACGGCGACGTCGGTGAAGTAGTGGTTGGACAGGGTGCCGACGACACCGTCGCTGTCGAGGTTGATGGTGCCGGTGGTGCCCAGCACCCGCAGCATGAAGCCGTTCCAGAACAGCAGGCCCGCCAGGGTGACGACGAAGGCCGGGACGCCGATCTTCGCGAAGAAGAAGCCGTGCAGGGCGCCGATGAGCGCACCGGTGACCAGGGCCAGGGCGACCGCCAGCCACTCGTTGACCCCGTTGTTGACGGCCGCCACGGCGAAGACGGCGGAGGCCACGCCGCTGACGGAGCCGACCGACAGGTCGATCTCGCCCAGCAGCAGCACGAAGACGATGCCGACGGAGATCAGTCCGGTGCCGACGATGTAGATCGACAGGTTGGAGAGGTTCTCCGCGGAGAGGAAGGCCGGGTCCATCAGCTGGAAGATGGCCCAGATGACGATCAGTCCGACGACGACGGGCACGGAGCCCAGCTCGCCGCTGCGCAGCTTCCTGCCGAAGTCGCTCAGATAGCCGGCCAGGCCCTCCTCGCGGACCAGCAGTCTGGGGTCGACGGCGGGCGTGGCGCCCTTGGCGGCGCCGCCGTCGGCCGCACCGGTCCGGCCGGTCTCGGCCGGTGCCTTGGAAAGGTTGGTCTCACTCACGGTCGGCTCCCCGCGGTACGCGCCCTGCGGCGGGTCACGGCGTTGTCCGTGGCGCCGGTGATGGCGGAGATGATCTCTTCCTGCGACGTGCTCGCGACATCGAAGACGCCGTTGTTGCGGCCGAGTCGGAGCACCGCCACCTTGTCGGCGACCGCCTTGACGTCCGCCATGTTGTGGCTGATGAGGATGACGGCGAGGCCGCGCTCGCGCAGCCGCTCCACCAGGTCGAGCACCTGGGCGGTCTGCTCGACGCCGAGGGCGGCGGTGGGCTCGTCCAGGATGACGAGCTTGGGCTCGCCCAGCATCGAGCGGGCGATGGCGACGGTCTGCCGCTGGCCGCCGGAGAGCGAGGCGACCGGGATGCGGACGCTGGGGATGCGGATCGACAGGGTGTCGAGCAGCTCCCGGGCGCGGCGCTCCATCTCGATCTCGTCGAGCACTCCGGAGCGGAGGATCTCGCGGCCGAGGAACAGGTTGCCGACGACGTCCAGGTTGTCGCACAGAGCGAGGTCCTGGTAGACGGTGGCGATGCCCAGCTCCTGGGCGTCGTGGGGACGGTTGACCTCGACGGGGGTGCCCTCCCACTCGAAGACGCCCTCGTCGGCGGGGCCGACGCCGGCGATCGTCTTCACGAGGGTGGACTTTCCGGCGCCGTTGTCGCCCACCAGGGCGACGACCTCGCCGGCGTGGACCTCCAGCTCGACATCGGTGAGCGCCTGGACGGCTCCGAATCGCTTGGAGATTCCGCGCAACGCCAGTACAGGCGTAGCGGACACGTGAACCAACTCCTAGGACAAAGCGGGGTGGTGAGCCGTGCGGTGCCCGCGCCCGGGGCGGGGGGCCGAAGGGGGCGCGGGCACCGACGGCGGGGCCGGAGGGGAGGAGGCGGCGCGGGCCGTTACAGCAGGCCGGCCTTCTCGCACGCCGCCTTGTACTTCGCCGTGCAGATCTCCTCCACCGTGTAGAGGCCGTCCTTGACCACGGTGTCCTTGAGGTTGTCGACCGTCACCGAGATCGGCTTGATCAGGGTGGCGGGCACGCCCTTGGTGGTGGCGCTGTCGACGGTGGTCTCCGCCTTCGGGTCCTCGCCGCGTCCGAGGGCCACGGCCATCTCGGCGGCGGTGTAGGCCTCGGGCTGGAACGGCTTGTAGACCGTCATGAACTGCTCGCCGGCGACGATGCGCTGGACACCCGCCAGCTCGGCGTCCTGGCCGGTGACCGGCGGCAGCGGGTCGACGCCGGCGCCCTTGAGCGCGGTGATGATGCCGCCCGCCATGCCGTCGTTGGCGGAGTAGACGCCGACGATGTTCTCCTTGCCCAGGGAGGCGATGGCGCCGTTCATGTTCTTGTTGGCCTCTTCGGGCTTCCAGTCGGTGGTGTCGTAGGACTTGCCCACCTTGACCTTGCCGTCCAGGACGGACTTGGCGCCCTTCTTGAACATGGCGGCGTTGGGGTCGGTCGGCGACCCGTTCATCATCACGATCTGGCCGTCGTCGGCCTTGTCGCCCAGCTGCTCCAGCAGGGCGGTGGCCTGGACCCGGCCGACCTCCTCGTTGTCGAAGGAGGTGTAGGCGGAGATCGGGCCCTCGGCGAGGCGGTCGTAGGCGACGACGGGGATGCCGGCGTCGTCGGCCTTCTTGACCGATCCGGCGATGGACTTGGAGTCCACCGCGTCCAGGATGATCACGTCCACCTTCTTGGTGATCATCGAGTTCATCTGCTGCTGCTGCGTCGAGGCGTCCTGCTTGGCGTTGACGTAGCTGACCTCGCAGTCGGAGCACAGCTCCTTGATCCGCTTCTCTATGAGCGGCCTGTCGAAGTTCTCGTAGCGGGCCGTCTGGTCCTCCGGCAGCAGCAGGCCGATGGTGAGCGGTCCGTCCTTCTTCTTCTCGCCGGCGCCCGAGCCGTTGTCGCCTCCGGCCTCCTTGGCGCTGCCGCACGCGGCGAGCGAGACGGCCATCGCGGTCGCGGCCACGGCCACGGCGGCACGACGCAGATGCGTGTTCATCCAGAACCTCCCTGACGAGGCCGCGTCACTGCGGCCGAGGTGGCTGGAAGTCAACTCGGAGCGACACCTGTCGTCAAGAAGTAAATTCTTAACGAGACCGCAACGATGCCATGCGTGAACAAGATGAACGCAGAGTGGCTGAGTGTCCGCCCCATGACGGCCGTGCGACGACCGCGCCAGGGCCCGGAAAACCCCCGCAGGAGCCCTGGGAGCGCTCTCCGGGGCCGGATGGGACGGCCGGCCGCCGCCGGGGCCGCCCCGGGCCGACGGCCGGCCGTGTTCCGCCGTTCGCCGTCTCTTCGTTTGTTTTCCACTCCCGGCCGGACGAGGAGCCGCCGGGGCCCGCACCGGAAGGGGCGCTCAGACTCCGGCCGGAGCCGCGAGTGCGGGGGCCGGCGCGGCCGGGGAGAGCGCGCCGTCCAGCAGCGTGGAGTCGCCCATCTCGCTCAGCACCAGCGCCAGGGCGCCCAGCACCTCCGCCCGGCCGCCGAGCGCGCCGGGCACCACCGTCAGCCGCCGGGCCGCGCTGGGGATGGCGTAGCGGGAGACGGAGTCCCGGATCGGCCCCAGCACCAGCTCCCCGGCCTCCGCCAGATCGCCGCCGAGCACGATCCGGCTGGGGTTGAGGAGGTTGCACAGGTTGGCCACGCCGCTGCCCACGTGCCGCCCGACGTCGGCCACCACCCGCCGGCAGCCCAGGTCGCCGGTCCGGGCGAGCTTCACCATCTCGGTCATGGTCAGGTCGGGGCCGTGGCTGGAGTGCAGCAGCGGCAGGACGTAGCGGGCCGCCGCGAACGTCTCCAGGCAGCCGCGGTTGCCGCAGCGGCACACCGGTCCGGACTCGTCCAGGGTGATGTGGCCGATCTCGCCGGCGGTGCCGCCCGGGCCCCGGTAGATCCGTCCGTCGATCACCAGGCCGGCGCCGACGCCGCTGGCGACCTTGATGTAGGCCAGGTCGCGCGCGCCGCGCCCGCTGCCCCACACCAGCTCGCCCAGCGCGCCGAGGTTGGCGTCGTTGTCGACGTGCACCTCCACGCCCAGCCGGGCGGCCATCTCCTCGCGGGGGTTGGCCCCGGCCCAGCCCGGCAGGATGGCCGTGGAGCCCAGCGCCCCGGTCTCCACGTCGATGGGGCCGGGAACGCCCAGGCCCATGCCGATGACCTTCTCGCGACTGAAGCCGGTGACGCCGATCAGCCGCTCGACGAGCTGCTCGGCCCGGTCGAAGCCCTGGGAGGCGGAGGCGTCCACGTCGATCGGCTCGGCCTCCTCGGCGAGCACCTGGTGGGCCAGGTTGCCGATGGCCACCCGCAGGTGGGAGTGGCCGAAGTCGACGCCGACGACAATCCCGGCGTCACCGGAGAGCGAGACGCTGCGGGCCCGGCGCCCCCCGGCGGAGGTCGGGGTGACCTCGACGGTACCGTTGTCCTTCAGCTCCCGGACGATGTTGGAGACCGTCGCGGCCGACAGTCCGGTGGCACGGGCGATCTCCGCCTGGGTGAGCGAGCCCGCCATGCGCACGGCTCGTACCACCCGCTCCAGATTGGCCCGGTGCAGAGAGGACTGCGACCCCGGAGTCTCCACGACTCAACCACTCCCGCCTCAACGGGCGGCACGACGGCTCGCCCGTTCGGCCGCACCCGCCCACTCGGGCGCGGCTTGTCTCCAATACGTGAACTCCAAGGACAGCCTGAACCGTTATCTCCCGTCAAGACCTTGAGCGGGGTGGGCGCTCAGATGTTCCGCGCTCACCCACGGTGACCATACGCCCCGGGGCGGTGGCGCGGGAGTGGCGCGGCGGTGACGGCACGGTGGCGCGGGAGGTGCGCGGAGGCGGCCGCCGCGGACGTGCGGCGGCCGCCTCGGGGCGGTGCGGTCGGCGGGGCCGGCGGACGCGGCCGGCTACTTCAGGGCGCCGGCGGTCAGGCCCGCCTGCACCTGCCGCTGGAAGACGACGTAGACCACCAGGATGGGCAGCACGGCCAGGGTCAGGCCCGCGAACAGGCCGCCCCAGTTGCCGCGGTAGCCCGTCTGGGCCGCCAGGTTGGCCAGGCCCTGGGTGAGGACGTACTTGTCGGGGTCCCCCACGTGCACCACCTGGGGGATCAGGTACTGGTTCCACTGGCCCAGGAAGTTGAAGATGCCGACGCTGATCAGGCCGGGCTTGGCCATCGGCAGCATGACCCGGAAGAAGATCGCGCTGTGGGAGGCACCGTCGATCTCCGCCGCCTCCGCGATCGAGGTGGGCAGGGTGCGGAAGAAGGCCGCCATGAAGAAGACCGTGAACGGCAGCGAGTAGGCGATGTAGACCAGGATCAGGCCGTGGTAGGTGTCCAGGAGCGCGAAGTTCTTCATCACGAAGAACAGCGGCACCAGGGCGACGATGATCGGGAACGCCATGCCGCCGACGAACAGGAAGTAGATCACCCGGTTGCCGGGGAAGTCGTAGCGGGCCAGGACGTACGCCACCATCGAGCCCAGCAGCATGGTGCCCACCACCGAACCGAGCACCACGATCGCCGAGTTGATCGTGTACTGGCCGATGTTCGCCTGGTTCCAGGCGAAGGACCAGTTGTCCCAGTGCAGCTTGGACGGCAGCGACCAGGGGTCCTCCAGGATGGCGCCGGAGGACTTGAAGGAGTTCATCACCGCCCACAGCAGGGGGCCGGCGGCCATCACGGCCCACAGGACCAGGAAGGCCTGCGAGAAGACGTTGAGGGTGCGCCCCCCGCCGCTGTCCGCGCCCCCGCGGCCGGGCCGCCCCTTCCCGGCGGGGGCGCCCTCACCCGGGGCCTTCGGGCTCTCGTCGCCGGCGCCCCGGGTGAGGGCGGCGGCGGTCTCCTCGGGGTCCCCCGGGCGGAGCGAGGGGGAGGGTCCGGCAGTGGTCATGGTTGCTTCTCCCGCTCGTCCTTCAGAACTCGATCCGGTCCTTGTTCCGCCCCAGCGCCATCGCCGCCACCGAGAAGATCATGGTGACGATCAGCAGGGCCACGGCGACGGCGGTCGCGTAACCGGCCTGTCCGTCCTTGAACGCCTTGTTGTAGAGGTAGACCGGGGTGACGATGGTCGAGTAGGCGGGACCGCCCGCGTTCACCGTCAGGATGTGCACCACGGCGAAGGCGTCGAGCGCCATGATGCCCATGTACACCCAGCCGGTCTGCACGGTGTCGCGCATCAGCGGCAGCGTGACGCGGAAGAACGTGGTCACCCGGCCGGCGCCGTCCAGCAGCGCCGCCTCGTAGATCTCCTTGGGGATCGAGCCCATGGCGGCGGAGAAGAGCACGACGTAGAAGCCGACGTTCGCCCACACCATCACGACCACGACGCACCAGAAGGCCAGCCGCGGGTCGCCCAGCCAGCTCTGGTGCCACTCCTCCAGGCCGAAGGCCGTCAGCACCCCGTTGAGCAGGCCCCCCTGGGGGTTGAAGATGTACTTCCACAGCACCACGACGATGGCGATCGACAGGGCCTGCGGGAAGAAGTAGACGATCTTGTAGAAGTGCGAGCCGCGGACCCCGGTGGCCGCCTCCCCCCTGTTGTGCCGGCCGCCCACGTTGAGCATGAAGGCGAAGAACAGGCCCAGGCCCAGGGTGAGGACGGGCAGGATCAGCAGCAGCAGGACGTTGTGCCACAGCGCCTTGTGGAAGATGTCGTCCTCCAGCAGGCGCTCGAAGTTGTCGAGGCCGATGAAGGCGAAGTCGCTGCTCAGACCCGTCCAGTCGGTCAGCGAGTAGTAGAACGTCTGGAAGAAGGGTGACACGACCAGGGCGCCGTAGAGCACCAGCGGCACCGCGAGGAAGCCCGCGATGAAGCGGTACTTGACGTACGTCCGGTAGTGCGGGGACGTCCTGAAGCCCCCCCGGTTCCCCCCGCCGGGCACCGGCGGGGGTGGTGCCGGCCTTCCGGCGGTCTTGTCCACCGCGGAGCTGTCACTGGCCATGCCGCCTACGTCCTATCTCCGTTGTCCCGGCTGTTCCGGCTGTTCCGGCGGGTCTGCGGCCGGGCCCGGCTCAGGCGTGCTTGTACTTCTTGACGGAGTCGTCCTTGGCCGTCTTGTCGGCGTACTCCTGGCACTTGTCCATGGCCTCCGCCGGCTTCATCCGGCCGGCCATCAGCTCGGCGACCACCGAGCCGATCTGCTCCCGGTGGAGGGTCGGGTACCAGTCGAAGATGCGCGGGTTGAGCACGTTGTCCCCGGCGTCCTTGAGCGCCTGGTTGGCCGAGGCCAGGCCGGGGGACATCTCCATGCCGTCGGTGGCCCCGGCCACGCAGCTGAGGGACTTCACCAGCCGGGAGAAGTTCTGCGCGGACTGCTTGCTCAGCATGATGCGCAGGAACTCCATGGCGCCGGCCGGGTTCTTGGCCTGCGCGGGCACGATGAACGGTTCACCCGCCTGGGCCCACAGGGTGCCGAAGGGCATCTTGTCGGAGCCGTCCAGTCCGGTGACGGGGCCGACGGCCATGTCGAAGTCCGCGGGCGTGGTGTCGGCGGCCTCGTTCTCCACCCAGGAGCCGTTGGGGATGAAGAGGCACTTGCCCTTGGTCCACTGGGTCTGGGACTGGATGTGGTCCAGGCCCGGGGTGCCCTTGAGGATGTAGCCCTTGGCCGCCAGCTCGTGGTAGGCCTCGAAGGCGCTCTTGACCGCGTCGTGCTTCCAGGCGTTCGGCTCCAGGTTGTCGATGCTCCTGATGACCTCCGGGCCGCCGATCTTCCCGATGAACGGGTAGAGGGTGAAGGGGATGTAGTACGGGTGCTGGCCGGCGTAGGTCCAGCCCGCGATGCCCTTCTTCTTGGCCTTGGCGCACAGGGCGAGCATCTCGTCCCACGTCCGGGGGTACTCCCAGCCGTTGTCGGCGAGGAGCTTCTTGGAGTACCACTGGCCGTAGACGGTGTAGGCGTAGTTCAGGCGCCAGACCTTCTCGTCACCGTACTGGCCCATCTCGATGGTGCCCGGCAGGAGGGTGTCGCGCACCGGGGTGCCCGGGTCGTCGACGGAGGGCGCGTCCAGCAGCGGGGACAGCTCGGTGAGCTGCCCCTTGTCGATCAGGGAGGCGGCGTCCATCTCCTCGGCGCCGGAGTTGTCGACGAGGTCCGGCGGGTTGCCGCCGACCATGCGGGGCTGGAGGAGGGAGCGGATCTTCTGGGTGGCGGTGAGCTTGACCTTGCCGTAGTTCTTCTCGTAGATCTTCGCGGCGTCCTTGCCGTACTGGGTGCCGAAGCCTCCGTCGAAGATCACGAAGTCCAGCTCGGCGTCCTTGTTGACGCCGAGCGGGTTGTCCTTGGTCTTCTCGCCCTTGGCGACCTTGCTGTCGTTGTCGCCCCCGCCGCTCGCGCAGGCGGAGAGCGCGCCCAGGGCGGGAGCGGCGATCAGACCCGCCGCGGCGGCCCTCTTGATCAGATCACGACGGTTGACATCGGTGGATCCCATGCTCAAGTCCTCGCCTTCTCCAGGACTCTGGCGGTAGCCCCGAACCGCCGGGTACCGCTGGTGAGTTGAAGCTGAGTTGTACGGGATGTACGCCGGGTCTGTGGTTGTGCAGGGCCTCCCCGATGCCCGCCCTCCCCCGGGCCCACGGTCTTCTCATATGACCGCTCGGACGCCGACAGGTATAGTCCACTTCCCTTCTCAGGGGCAAGATCAGGGCGCGTTCGGGTGCCAGTCTTTCCCGAGTTGAGACCTGGGGGAAACGCGGCGGCGCCGCACCTCCCACCAAGGGAGGTACGGCGCCGCCGTCACGGGCCGGACGCGCTCCCCGGGCCGCGCGGGGCACCGGGGGCGCGGGCGTCACTTGCGGATCAGGGACCGCAGGACGTACTGCATGATTCCGCCGTTGCGGTAGTAGTCCGCCTCGCCCGGGGTGTCGATCCGGACGGTGGCGTCGAACTCCACGCCGGTGTCGGTGGCGACCTTCACGGTGCGCGGGATGCCGCCCTCGTTGAGCGCGGTGATGCCGCTGATGGAGAAGGTCTCCTCACCCGTCAGGCCCAGCGACTCGGCCGAGGCGCCCTCGGGGAACTGCAGCGGCAGCACGCCCATGCCGATGAGGTTGGAGCGGTGGATGCGCTCGTAGCTCTCGGCGATGACGGCCCGGACGCCCAGCAGCGCGGTGCCCTTGGCGGCCCAGTCGCGCGAGGAGCCGGAGCCGTACTCCTTGCCCGCCAGGACGACCAGCGGGATGCCGGCGGCCTGGTAGTTCCGGGAGGCGTCGTAGATGAAGGAGACCGGCCCGCCCTCCTGGGTGAAGTCGCGGGTGTAGCCGCCCTCGGTGCCCGGCGCGATCTGGTTGCGCAGCCGGATGTTGGCGAAGGTGCCGCGGATCATGACCTCGTGGTTGCCGCGGCGGGAGCCGTAGCTGTTGAAGTCGCGGCGGGCCACGCCGTGCTCGGTGAGGTACTGGCCGGCCGGGGTGTCGGCCTTGATGGCGCCGGCCGGGGAGATGTGGTCGGTGGTGACCGAGTCGCCCAGCTTGGCCAGGACGCGGGCGCCGGAGATGTCCTGCACCGGCTCCGGGTCCATGCCCATGCCCTCGAAGTACGGGGGCTTGCGGACGTAGGTGGACTCCGGGTCCCACTCGAAGGTGTCGCCGGTGGGCACCGGCAGCGCCTGCCACTGGGCGTCGCCGGCGAAGACGTCCTGGTAGGAGGCGGAGAACATGTCCTCGCCGATGGCGGAGGCGACGACGTCCTCGACCTCCTGCTCGGAGGGCCAGATGTCCTTCAGGAAGACGGGGTTGCCGTCCTTGTCCGTGCCCAGCGGCTCACGGGTGATGTCCACCTTCATCGAGCCCGCGATGGCGTAGGCGACGACCAGCGGCGGGGACGCCAGGTAGTTCATCTTGACGTCGGGGTTGATGCGGCCCTCGAAGTTGCGGTTGCCCGAGAGCACCGAGGTGACGGCCAGGTCGCCCTCGTTGACGGCCCGGGAGACCTCCTCCGGCAGCGGGCCGGAGTTGCCGATGCAGGTGGTGCAGCCGTAGCCGACGAGGTTGAAGCCCATCTTGTCGAGGTACGGCGTGAGGCCCGCGCGGTCGTAGTAGTCCATGACGACCTTGGAGCCCGGGGCCAGGGTGGTCTTGACCCACGGCTTGCGGGTCAGGCCCTTCTCGACGGCCTTCTTGGCCACCAGGGCGGCGGCCACCATCACCGACGGGTTGGAGGTGTTGGTGCAGGAGGTGATCGCGGCGACGGTGACGGCGCCGTGGTCCAGCTCGTAGGTCGTGCCGTCGGGGGCGGTGACGGTGACCGGGTTGGAGGGGGCGTCGTCGGCCGGGCCGTCGGCGTGCTGCGGGGCGCCCGAGCCGTTCTCCTGGTGGCCGTAGGCCGGGGCGTCGGAGGCCGGGAAGGACTCGGCGCTCGCCTCGTCCACCGGGGAGGCCACGCCCTTGGGCTGCTCCTGCGCCGGGACGCCCGGCTTGCGGGCGTCGCCGCCGGTGACGCCGGCGGAGACGTAGTTGCGGACGTCCTTCTTGAACTGCTCGGCGGCCTCGGCCAGCACGATGCGGTCCTGCGGGCGCTTGGGGCCGGCGATGGAGGGCACGACGGTGGAGAGGTCGAGCTCCAGCTTCTCGGAGAAGTCCGGCTCGGCGGCCGGGTCCAGCCACAGGCCCTGCTCCTTGGCGTAGGCCTCGACGAGCGCGACCTGCTGCTCGGAGCGGCCGGTCAGGCGCAGGTACCTCAGGGTCTCGTCGTCCACCGGGAAGATCGCGGCGGTGGAGCCGAACTCCGGCGACATGTTGCCGATGGTGGCGCGGTTGGCCAGCGAGGTGGCGGCCACGCCCTCGCCGTAGAACTCGACGAACTTGCCGACGACGCCGTGCTCGCGGAGCATCTCGGTGATGGTGAGCACCAGGTCGGTGGCGGTGGTGCCGGTGGGCAGCTCGCCGGTCAGCTTGAAGCCGACGACGCGCGGGATGAGCATGGAGACCGGCTGGCCGAGCATGGCGGCCTCGGCCTCGATGCCGCCGACGCCCCAGCCGAGCACGCCCAGGCCGTTGACCATGGTGGTGTGCGAGTCGGTGCCCACCAGGGTGTCGGGGTAGGCCCTGCCGTCGCGGACCATGACCACGCGGGCCAGGTGCTCGATGTTCACCTGGTGGACGATGCCCGTGCCGGGCGGGACGACCTTGAACTCGTCGAAGGCGGTCTGCCCCCAGCGCAGGAACTGGTAGCGCTCGCGGTTGCGGCCGTACTCCAGCTCCACGTTCTGCTGGAAGGATTCCGGGGTGCCGAACTTGTCGGCGATCACGGAGTGGTCGATGACCAGCTCGGCCGGGGCCAGCGGGTTGATCTTGGAGGGGTCGCCGCCCAGCTCCTTGACGGCCTCGCGCATGGTGGCCAGGTCGACGACGCAGGGGACGCCGGTGAAGTCCTGCATGATCACGCGGGCCGGCGTGAACTGGATCTCCCTGCTGGGCTGCGCCTGGGAGTCCCAGCCGCCCAGGGCCCGGATGTGGTCGGCGGTGATGTTCGCGCCGTCCTCGGTGCGGAGGAGGTTCTCCAGGAGGACCTTCAGGCTGTACGGGAGGCGAGCGGAGCCCTCCACCTTGTCCAGCCGGAAGATCTCGTACGACTCGTCGCCCACCTGCAGCGTGCTGCGGGCGTCGAAGCTGTTCGCCGACACGACAGTCTCCTTCGGTGCATGAGTTTCGCGCGTACCACCGTGATCCTGCCGCCCGGGGCCGCGGCCCCCTCGCTCAGGTTCACCTAACCCGGACGGGCCGGTGGACGCTGCGGCGGTACGTCTCTCGGTAGATATCTCGATGTCGAGATAACTCTAGTACATGGCCGCCCCGCGGTCATGCCCCGCCCGGCCCCGGGACGCCCGCCCCCGGGGCACGGCGGCCGGGCGGGGCGGCGGAACGGCGGAAAAGCCGCGTTCCCCGGGCGCGTACCCGGCAAAAGGGTGAAAGTAAGAAGAAAACAGGGAAACACCACCCCTCCAGCGATTGACATCTCATATCTGAGATAACATCACCCTCATGACCGACGACTACCTCATGCGTATCGGCAAACTCATCCGTGACGCCCGCCAGCACCGTGGCTGGACACAGAGCCAGCTGGCGGAGGCGCTGGCCACCAGCCAGAGCGCGGTCAACCGCATCGAGCGCGGCAACCAGAACATCAGTCTTGAGATGATCGCCCGTATCGGTGAAGCCCTCGACAG
Organism: Streptomyces desertarenae; assembly: GCF_042681365.1. NCBI lineage: Bacteria > Bacillati > Actinomycetota > Actinomycetes > Kitasatosporales > Streptomycetaceae > Streptomyces > Streptomyces desertarenae. The sequence continues at coordinate 66,213 of NZ_JBHUFU010000013.1, forward strand.
TGAGATCGTCTCGCTGGGCTACTCGGGGCCGATGCACCTGCGCGTCGTCGGCGGCCGCCGCCTGTCGGGCGCCATCGACGTCAAGACCAGCAAGAACGCCTGCGTCGCCCTGCTGTGCGCCTCCCTGCTGAACTCCGGGCGCACCGTGCTGCGCCGGGTGGCCCGCATCGAGGAGGTCTACCGGATCCTGGAGGTGCTGGGCTCCATCGGGGTGCGCACCCGCTGGATCAACGACGGCGCCGACCTGGAGATCGTCCCGCCGGCCGAGCTGAACCTGGACGGCATCGACGCCGAGGCCGCCCGCCGCACCCGCAGCATCATCATGTTCCTCGGTCCGCTGCTGCACCGCATGGACCACTTCCGCATCCCCTACGCGGGCGGCTGCGACCTGGGCACCCGCACGGTGCAGCCGCACATGAGCGCCCTGCGCCACTTCGGCCTGGAGGTCACCGCCACCGAGGGCATGTACCACTCCGTGGTGGACCGCTCCGTCCGCCCCGCCCGTCCCATCGTGCTGACCGAGCGCGGGGACACCGTCACCGAGAACGCGCTGCTGGCCGCCGCCCGGCACGAGGGCACCACCGTCATCCGCAACGCCTCCCCCAACTACATGGTCCAGGACCTGTGCTTCTTCCTGGAGCAGCTGGGCGTGCGGATCGAGGGGGTGGGCACCACCACGCTGACCGTGCACGGCGTGGCCCACATCGACCGGGACGTGGACTACTCCCCCTCCGAGGACCCGGTGGAGGCGATGAGCCTGCTGGCCGCCGCGGTCGTCACCGAGTCGGAGCTGACGATCCGCCGGGTGCCGATCGAGTTCCTGGAGATCGAGCTGGCGGTGCTGGAGGAGATGGGCCTGGACCACGACCGCGGCGCGGAGTACCCCGCCGACAACGGCCGCACCCGGCTGGCCGACCTCACCGTGCGCCCGTCCAAGCTGGAGGCGCCGATCGACAAGATCCACCCGATGCCGTTCCCCGGCATCAACATCGACAACGTGCCGTTCTTCGCGGCCATCGCCGCCACCGCCCAGGGCAAGACCCTCATCCACGACTGGGTCTACGACAACCGGGCCATCTACCTCACCGACCTCAACCGGCTCGGCGGGCGCCTCCAGCTCCTGGACCCCCACCGCGTCCTGGTCGAGGGCCCCACCCGCTGGCGGGCCGCCGAGATGATGTGCCCGCCCGCGCTGCGCCCGGCGGTGGTGGTGCTGCTGGCGATGATGGCGGCCGAGGGCACCTCGGTGCTGCGCAACGTCTACGTCATCAACCGCGGCTACGAGGACCTGGCCGAGCGGCTGAACTCGGTGGGCGCCCAGATCGAGATCTTCCGGGACATCTGAGCGGCGGCTTCCGGGACGTCGCCGCGCCCCTTCTGACCTGCGATGCAATGGGTCAGGAAGGGCTGCGGCGGCGTCTCTGGGACTTCTCTGGGACTTTGAACCTGCGGCGCGCTACAGGCCACGCTCCGATCTTGGTGCGGGAGCCGCGGAGCGTCTTGCCGTCGACCGCGATCACCGGCCGACGGCTCTGTCCAGGGCATCACCATCCGCGGCGGCCAGGACGAGACGGACGGTCAACGGTCGTGACGCGCGGCAGACGTATAAGGCCGGTGGGGGTACGGCACCCTGTGCACCGCAGCAAGGCGGTCCGGGCCTGGCTGGAGGCCAACGCCGACCGCATCGAGTTGCACCTGATGCCCGGTTACAGCCCCGAACTCAACCCCGATGAGCCCCTGAACGCCGACCTCAAACGGCACACGTCCACGCCTCGCGTGCCCGCTCAGTGGACGACCTCGCCTACGAGACCCGACGATTCCTCCACCGCCGCCAGCGCCAACCCCACATCATCTGCGGCTACTTCCACGCCCGACACGTCCGCTATACGACCAGGTAGGCAACTCGACTGTTCCGACTCAATGAGCGTTTTCAGAGTGGCCACCGGTCGGGTGACGGGGTGGCCTCCCGCAACGCAGGAGGCCCCTGTGCCGTTGAGAGAGGTATTCGACGTCTCAACTCATCGGCACAGGAGCCTCGTTGGTTCCGTATCCTGCCTTACTCGACCTGCCTCACACCCTGGTCGAGTGGGTAACCATGCTCATCGTCACCCGTGAGGGTGACCGTCGCTGCAAGCTCCCGCCTCACCAGCGTGCTCTCGTCGGCCTGGTCTACCTCCGCCGGCACGACACGCTCGCGCAGATCGCCACCGGTTTCGGCATATCCGTCGGCACCGCCCACGCCTACGTCACCGCCGTCGTCGGCCACCTCGCCCGCCGGGCACCCGGGCTGCTGCGGGTCCTGCGAGAGGCGGATCCCGATCACGTCCTGCTCGACGGAACGCTCGCCGAGTGCGACCGGGTCGGTGACAGCCGGGGCGACTACTCTCACAAGCACCGCCGCCACGGCGTGCACGTGCAGGTCGCTGCCGATCCTGCGGGCAAGCTCCTGTGGATCTCGCCCGCACTGCCTGGCCGCACCCACGACCTGACCGCGGCCCGCACCCACCGCATCATCCGGATCTGTGAACGCCAGGGCGTGCCCATCCTCGCCGACCGCGCCTACATCGGGGCCGGCTCCTGGGTGACCACGCCGATCAGACGTCTTCCGCACCAGGACCTCACCGCGACCCAACGGACGATCAACCGGGCCCTGTCAGCGGCACGAGCACCGGTCGAACGAAGCGTCGCGAGACTCAAGTCCTGGCGCGTCTTCCGCAGAGCCCGCTGCAGCCCCAACCGCATGACGGTCATCACCGCTGCCGTCCTCACCCTGGAACGTCAACGCTGAAAACGCTCACTGTTCGCGCAGGGCCTCGACGGCTCGCTCGGCCGGTCCACGCTCGACGAGCAGCGCGCGCAGTTCCCGTACGCCTACCACTTCGACGCGGGCCTGCTCGCGCAGTTCCTCACCAAGTACGGCACCGACCGCGGCGTCCGCCATGTCGTGGACGACGTGGTGGAGGTGTGCACGGACGAGCGCGGCTGGCTCACCGAGGTCCGGGCGAAGAACAGCGGCGTGCTCGCCGGCGACCTGTTCATCGACTGCACGGGCTTTGTTCGCCCGGCCCGCCGAGAACCGGTTCGGGCAGGTAACCTGGCGGACCTCGCCCGGCGCCGGGCTGCCGTGGCTCGCGGACGACGCCTTCGCGGTGGCGGAATGCACGGTTTCGAATCTTTCGGAAATCGCCGATCATACTGCGGTCATCGGTGAAGTGACCGGTGTCGCTCAGGAGCCGGGTGTCCCCCTGCTCTACGGGGCACGGGGGTTCGCCGCCTGGCCGGGCGGCACGGTTCCGGGGTCGCTCGCGGCGCCCGAGGGGGTGGCGTCGTGAGCGGCTTGCACGCCGATCCGCTCGCCCGGTTCCTGCTCGCGGCCGCCCTCGTCGTCCTGTTCAGCCATGTGCTCGGCGTGCTCGTCGGCCGGCTCGGGCACGCCCCGGTGATCGGCGAGATCCTCGGCGGCCTGCTGCTCGGGCCGTCCGCGCTCGACTGACTGTGGCCGCAGGCCCACGCGTGGCTGCTGCCGCAGAGCGTCACCTCGGCCCTGTCCACCACGGCCCAACTAGGCCTCGTCACCTTCATGTTCCTGCTGGGCTGCGAACTGCGCCTGGGCAACACCCGGGCGAGCGGCACCACGGTCGGCGCTATCGGTGCGGTCGTCGCCGGCGGCATGGGGCTGCCCTTCCTGCTCGGCGCCGTCCTCGCCTGTGCCGCACCCGACGTGCTGCGCGGCGACCACGCCTCGGGCGGCGCCTACCTGTTGTTCTTCGGCCTCGCCCTGTCGGTCACGGCCCTGCCCGTGCTGGCCCGGATCCTGGTCGACATGGGCCTGGACACCACCCGCACCGGGGTGTTCGCGCTGCTGTCGGCGGCCGTCGGCGACGGCATCGCCTGGCTGGTGCTCACCGCCGTCCTCGCGGTCAGCCGCACCGGCGGCACCGGACCGGTCGCTCTGACCCTGACGCTGGTCGCGCTGCTCGTGGCGGTCACGTACCTGCTGGTGCGCCCGGCGCTGGCGGCGCTGCTGCGGCGCGTCGAGGCGGGCGGGCGCGGCGAGCGGCTGGTCCTGCCGCTGCTGCTGGCCGGGGCGCTCGGTTACGGCGGCCTGACCGAGATCATCGGGCTGCACCCGGTCATCGGCGCGTTTCTGTTCGGCACGGCCGTGCCGAACGGCTCGTTCATCGTGACGCGGCTGCACCAGCAACTGCAGGGTTTCACCCAAGCGGTGCTGCTGCCCCTGTTCTTCGCCGGCGTGGGGCTCACCGTGTCCCCCGGCACGCTGGGCACCAGCGTGTGGCACTGGTGCGTCCTGCTCGGCGTCATCGTTGCGGCGGCGGCCGGCAAGCTCGCCGGTGCGGGCGCCGCGGGCCGGCTGATCGGCCTGAACCGCACCGAGGCGCTGCGGCTCGGCGTGCTGATGAACTGTCGCGGCGTCACCGAACTCGTCGTCGGCGGCATCGGCTGGCAGGCCGGCCTGATCAGCGACGCCGGACTCACCGTGCTCGTCGTGATGGCCCTGGCGACCACCGCGATGACCGGCCCGCTGCTGAAGCTGACCGGCGTCCCAATGCCCATCCCCGCTCCGCACACCGATCCCGAACCGTCCCCGTACCGGCCGGTGCCCGAACGCACCGCCCAGAGCACTTCCGTGGAGGTCTGACACCCATGTCCCCGATCGATTCCGCACGGATCGCCGAACGCAGGCAGCGACTGCAGGCCATCGACCAGGACATCATCGGACTGATCCGGCAACACCAGGAGGTCGTCCTGCAGTTGAGGACGCTGCGCCGGCTGGCGGGCCTGCGCGAGTTCCAGCTGGCCCAGGAGAACGAGGTGCTGAGCCAGTACCACGAGGCGCTGGGCGGCACCGGCACCGCGATCGCGCTGCGACTGCTGTCGCCGACCCCTCCCGGAGCCGCCGGCGAGCGTGTCGCGCCGAACGCCGCCTGACCCCCGTCACCGGGGCCAGCCACCGGGCCGGCCCCGGTGACGGCGTTCCCCGCCGGCTGTTTCCGACCGCCCTCAGGAGAGGAAAGAAACCCACCGTGACCCCAACGACCCACACCCGAACCGTGCCGCGTCGCGGCCTACGGGGACTGCTGGCCCTGCCGTTCCGCGGCGACACCTGGCGGCACCTGCTGTACGCGCTGCTGGTGCCGCTCGTCGCCGGTCTCGTGCTGGCCTTACAGCCGCTGATCAAGTCCTCGCAGGACAGTGGGAAGCAGGGGCTCGGCCCGCTGACGCTGTTCCTGGCGCTGGTGGTCGCCGCGGTGGCCGGGCCCGCCTTCGAGCGCATGCGGCTGCGCGTCTTCTTCGGCGAGCGGCTGGCCCCGTGCCGCTCCGGACGCGTCGCGGGCGCCGTCCAGCTTTTCTTCGTCAACATGGTCCTGGCGACCCTGTCCTTCGCGGCGACCGTCGGCTGGGTCATCGTCTCGGCGCGCAACCTGACCTATCCGATCTGGGGCTGGGAGCCCTACCCCACCGACGCCTGGGGCGGGCCGACCCCGGTCGGCGCGGTCGCGCTGCACTTCTTCTCCGGCGTGGTGGCCTTCTTCGTGCTGCCGTGGGTGGTCGTGCGGGTCACCGAGTGGCAGCGGGCCGCCGTACGCCGGTTCGCCGCCGGGTGACGCCGGGCCGTACGCATGCGGCCGTGCCCCCGGGGGAGGAATCCCGCCGAGGACACGGCCGTTCGCGGTGCGGGCCGGGCCTCACGCCGCCCTGGTCAGGTGCGGCCGCCGCGCGGTGCGGACCTCGGGAGCCGGCACCGCGCCCTGGCCCTGCGCGGACAGCAGCCGCAGTACGGAGAGGACCCGGCGGTTCTCGCCGTCGCCGCCGTTCAGGCCCAGCTTGGTGAAGATCGCCGCGACCCGCTTCTCCACGGTGCCCGGCGACACGCACAGGTCGCCGGCGATGGCGCTGTTGGTGCGGCCCAGCGTCATCAGCCGCAGGACGTCCCGCTCGCGCGGGCTGAGCGAGGCGAGCCCCGGGTCCGACCAGGCGGAGTCGCCGGGGTGCGGGCCGCAGGCGACGGTGAGCACTCCGACGGCCCGCGGGTCGGCAATCGTGGCGCCGGCCGCGATCCGCTCCAGGGCCGGCAGCAGCACCTCCGCCTCGATGACCTGCTCCAGCAGCAGGAACGTCGTCCCGGGGCGCCGTGCCCCGAGCAGGCGGGCCGCCAGGGCGGGGGCGGGACGCGGCGGGTCAGCCGAGCTTCTCGGTCTGGGCGTCGATGACCTCGGTCGGGAAGGCGAAGTCCTTGCCGCCGCCGGCGGCGGCGAAGTTGAAGGAGGAGAAGACGGCCAGGGTGTCGCCCTTGCGCACCACCGCGAGCTTGAGCGGGACCGACTCGCCCTCCTGCTCCGTCGTCACCGTCCAGGCGAAGGCCTCATCGCCACCGGTGACCTTGTCCTCCTTCGTGATCCCGGTCACCTTCTGCGGCTCGCCCCGGACGCCGCCGGCGAATCCGCCGGAGCACGCCTCGGCGGCGGCGCTCAGGTCGGCCGCGGCCTTCTCCGCTCCCCCGGAGCCGTAGGAGGACAGGGAGAGCATCGTGGCCGTCACGTCGAAGGACGACTCGATCGCCTCCTCGAAGTCCTTGATGTCCTCCTCGGTGATCTCGCCGGAGCCTGCGGTGCCGGTCTCCTGCGGCTTCTCGGGCTCCTGGGTGACCATGCGCTGGACGGTCGCCGCCGGGTCGCCGATCGGCACACCCAGCTGCGCGTACGCGATGGGCTCGCACTCCTTCTTGTCGGCGGAGACGTCCTTCGCGGGGGTGCTGTCGCCCGGGCCCAGCTCCTCGACCTTGTGGCCCTCGACGTCCCCGGTGGCGAGCACGAGCTTCTCCAGCTCGGCGGGGGTCTTCGCCGTGTCCGCCGGTCCGGTGGAGGCCGTCGCGCCGGCCTTGGGCTTGTCCTCGGCTCCGCCGCCTCTCTCCGAACCGCCGCAGGCGGCGGCCAGCAGGGCCAGGGAGGCCGCGCAGGCGGCGAGGGCGGTACGGCGGACGGCGGTGGGTCGCATGGGTGTGTGTCTCCGCTTCGGTGAACGAGTGCTCCGTCACCAGGGCAGGCGGCCGGGGAAGCGTCGGCGCTCCGGTCGTCGCGGGCCCTGGGACCGGCCAACTCTAAGCTCTTGTGCAGAAGTTGTGGCCGTGGACCGCCAATCCGCCTCCGATCGTGATCACCGCGTGATCGTTCCGGTTCGCCGCGCGGTCCTCCGGCCGGATGGGGCCCGCCCGCGGCGGGGCGGGCGGACCCGCGGGTCACCGGCGGTTGTACAGGCGCATGGTGGCCGTGCCGAAGACGGCCGTCAGCATCGCGCCCCACCCCAGCGAGCACCCCGGGGCGCCCGCCTCGAGCCGGAAGCCCAGGAGCAGGCCGAGGGCGAGCATCACCGCGCAGGCGATCACGTAGCGCAGCACGTCGCCCAGCAGGACCAGGTTCTCCGTGCCGGTCAGGTCCTCGTCCACCGAGGCGTACTGCCCGGTCAGGCTCACCCGGCCGCGCACGGCGTCGGCCTCGTGCAGCACGTCGTGGCCGAAGACGCGGGCCTCGCCCCCGTCGGGGCGCAGCAGGGTGGCGAGCATCTTGACCGTGGTGGTCTTGCCCGCGCCGTTGGGGCCGAGCACCCCGTAGACCGTGCCCGCGGGCACGGTGAGGTCGACCCCGTCCACCGCGCGGGTCCCTCCGAACACCTTCACCAGCCCCGACGTCTCGATCGCCGGGCCGGATGTGCCGTCCTTCATGGTTCGCGCCCTCGTTCCCCTCGTGTCCGCCGTGTGTGGTGTGGCGCGCCGCTCCGGCCCGCGCGAAACGCGCCGGGTGCCTGCGGGGCTCGCCACGCCCCTGTGGACCGGCGGCGGGGACCGGACTCATCGCTCCCGCCCGGTCCTCCCGGCGGCCCACCCCCGCGCGCCGCGGCCCGCCGGGGGGGCCGGACGGGAACCGCGGCCCGCCCTCCGCGCGTGGTCCACGGGGTGACCTCGCAGACACGCGCGCGGGGCGGCACGGGACGGGTGCTCGCGGCCCACCTGGCGGTGCTCGCCCTCGTCGGCACCGCCTTCGCCCACGTCCAGCTCCACGCGGTGTTCCTGGCGCTGCTGTTCTCCGAGGGGGCGGCCGTCGCGGTCGTCCCCGTCGCGGCGGTGGCCGGGGGGACGGCCCTGTTCACCGCCGTCGGCGGCCTCTTCCGGCAGTTCGCCCCGATCACCGGACGGGCGTCCGGCAGGTGGGTGTGGGGGGCGGGGGTCTACACACTGGGCACGGCCGGCGTGCTCGCGGTCCTGGTGGTGGACCGGCAGGGGCCGGGGCTGGGGCCGGGGGCCGACGTCCTGCTCCACCCCTTCGGGGGGCTGTGCCACGCGCTGGGTGCCGTGCCCTTCCTGGCGGGGGCCAGGGTCCGCCTCGCAGCCCTCGCCGGTGCGGCGGTGCTGGCGGGCGGCTGGGCCTACGGCGTCTGGGAGAGTTCCCGGCCGCTCTCCCCGGAGGAGTGGCTCGCGGCCAACCGCGTGGACCGCGCCCTGCTGCGCGTCGGCGACCCACCCCCCGGGTACGCGCTGGACGTGGCGCACGCGAGCGCCACCGCCTTCGGCGCCGGCTACACGCGCGGCGACACACGGGCGTTGCGCCTGAGCGTGGAGCGGCCCGGTACCGGCGCCGGGCCGCGCGTCGACGCGCGCGGCTGCCCCGTCCCGCTGGGCGGGACGGCCGTCCGCTGCACGGACGACGGCGGGGGACGGCTGCTGGTGGCCTACGCGGACGGTCACGAGCGGCGGGAGCTGCGGCTGCTGCGCGACGGCCTGCTGCACGTCGTCGCCCTGGAGGGTCCCCGCTCCGATCCGGCCGCGGCCCGGCACGTCCTGTCCACCCTCCGGCCGGCGACCGGCGCGGAGCTCGCGCCCCTGGCGGAGCGGTCGGCGCCGCGGTGACCCCCGCGGCCTCCGGCGTCCCCGGGCGCCCCTCAGCCGCCCCGCACCGTGATGCCGAGCTCCCGGGCCAGGGCCGGGGCCAGGTCCAGCAGCTGCGCCCCGCCGACCGTCGCGCCCCGGAGGGAACCGTGTCCCGAGGCGATGCCCAGCGCGGCCGCACCGCGCAGGTCCACCTCCTTCATCCGGGCACCGTCGAACCGCGCGCCCTCCAGGACCGAGCCGGGGAAGGAGACGCCGGACAGGGAGGCGCCGGAGAAGTCCGCGTCCCGCAGCAGGCAGTCGGTGAAACGCACCTCCCGCAGGGTGGCCGCGCGGAGGTCGACCGAGTCGAGTTTGCAGTCGAAGAACGCCACGCGGCGCATCACCGAGCCGTGGGCCTCCACCCCCGCGAAGATCCCGGCGACGGCCTCGGCGTCCGTCCAGCCCGTCTCGGCCAGGTCGGTGCCCACCCAGCGCACGGTGTGGAACCACACGTCGTCGAACCGGGCCCGGCGGCAGCGTCCGCCGGTGAAGGAGACCGAGGTGAAGGCGCACTCGGTGAAGCCCGCCCCGCCGCAGTCGGCGTCCTCGAAGCCCCGGCCGTCGAAGTGGAGGGTGTCGTAGGTCAGCTCGCGCTCCGGCACGCCGTCGAACGGTTCGAGGTACTGCGCGTACGGCAGGTCGTCGAGGCCGCGGGGGGTCTGGGCGGGGGGCATGGCGGGCCTTCCGGCGCGGGGGCGGGTCGCGCGCACCCTACCCGCGGCCACCGACAACGGCGGGCGGGACGCAGCGGGCCGGGCGCTCAGGCTCCCGCGAGGGTGGCGACCATGACCGCCTTGATGGTGTGCATGCGGTTCTCGGCCTCGTCGAAGACGACCGAGTGCTCCGACTCGAACACCTCGTCCGTCACCTCCAGCGACCGCAGGCCGTACCGCTGGTGGATCCTGCGGCCGAGGGCCGTGCCCAGGTCGTGGAAGGCCGGCAGGCAGTGCAGGAAGCGGACGTCCGGGTTGCCGGTGGCGCGCAGCACGTCCATGGTGACGGCGTACGGGCGCAGCAGCTCGATGCGCTCCTCCCACACCTCCTCGGGCTCGCCCATCGACACCCACACGTCGGTGGCCACGAAGTCCGCTCCCGCCACGCCCTCCTCGACCTTCTCGGTGAGGGTGACGCGGGCGCCGGTGCGCTCGGCCAGGGAACGGGCCTCGGCGACCACGTCCTCCTCCGGCCACAGGCTCCGGGGGGCGGCGACACGGACGTCCATGCCCAGCAGCGCGCCGGTCACCAGGTAGGAGTTGCCCATGTTGTTGCGGGCGTCGCCGAGGTAGGCGTAGGCGGTCTCCGCCAGGGGCCGGGCGCAGTGCTCGGTCATGGTGAGCACGTCGGCGAGCATCTGGGTGGGGTGCCACCGGTCGGTGAGCCCGTTGTAGACCGGGACGCCGGCGTGGGCGGCCAACTCCTCGACGACCTCCTGGCCGCTGCCGCGGTACTCGATCGCGTCGTACATCCGGCCCAGCACCCGGGCGGTGTCCTTCACCGACTCCTTGTGGCCGATCTGGGAGCCGGACGGGTCGAGGTAGGTGGTGTGGGCGCCCTGCTGGGCGGCGGCGACCTCGAAGGCGCACCGGGTGCGGGTGGAGGTCTTCTCGAAGATCAGCGCGATACTCCTGCCACGCAGCCGCTGCTCCTCGGTGCCCGCGCGCCGGGCCGCCTTGAGCTCGGCGGCCAGCTCCACCAGCCGGCGGAACTCCTCGGGGGTGAAGTCCAGCTCCTTGAGGAAGTGGCGGCCCGTGAGGTCGATCGCCATGGTGGCTCCTGGAGAACGGTCGGGGACGGCGGAAGACTCGGAATAGTATACGGCTGCCCGCATCAGTATGCGGTCGGGTTCCGCGCTCCGGCCGTATCCTCGCACCGCGCCGCAGGCTCCGCCGTGCGGGCGCCGCCGCCCGCCGCGGCGCGCACCCCGGCCGGACCTACACCGCGTCCCGTTCGAACGGGCAGCTCATGCAGCGCGGTCCGCCGCGCCCCCGGCCCAGCTCGCTGCCGGGGACGGTGATCACCTCGATCCCGTGCTTGCGCAGGTGGGTGTTGGTGGTGACGTTGCGCTCGTAGGCGATGACGACGCCCGGCTCGACGGCCAGCACGTTGCAGCCGTCGTCCCACTGCTCGCGCTCGGCGGCGTGCACGTCCTGGGTGGCGGTGAGCACCCGGATGCCGTCCAGACCGAGCGCGGCGGCGATGGCCCGGTGCATGTGCTCGGGCGGGTGGTCGGTGACCTTCAGCTCCTTCTCCGAGGCGCCCGGCTCGATGGTGTAGGAGGGCAGCATGCCCAGGCCCGCGTACTGGGTGAAGGTGTCGCCGTCGACCATCGTCATCACCGTGTCCAGGTGCATCAGGGCCCGGCTCTTGGGCATGTCCAGCGCCACGATGGTGCGGGCCGAGCCCGCCGCGAACAGCCCTCGGGCGAGGGTCTCCACCGCCTGCGGGGTGGTGCGCTCGCTCATCCCGATGAGCACCGCGCCGCTGCCGATCACCAGGACGTCCCCGCCCTCGATGGTGGAGGGGTGGTCCCCCTGCTCCCCGGACCACAGGTGGAAGCCCCGCTCCCCGCCCTCGCCCGCGGGGGCGAACAGCGGGTGGTGGCGGTAGATCGCCTCGAAGTGGACGCTCTCGCGCCGGCGGGCGGGCCAGCGCATGGCGTTGATGGAGACCCCGTCGTACACCCAGGCCGAGGTGTCCCGGGTGAACAGGTGGTTGGGGAGCGGGGCGACCAGGAAGTCGTCGGGCTCCATCACGTGGAAGCGGACCGAGACCGGCTCCGGATACCGCTCCAGGTACTCCCGCTTGGTCATGCCGCCCACCAGCGACTCGGCCAGCTCCGCGCCGGACATCCCGTCGAAGACGGCCCGCAGGTGGTCGGCGGCGAGCGGACCGTACTCCTTCTCGTGGAAGGTCCGGTCCAGCACGAACGCGCGGGCGGCGGGCACCTCCAGCACCTCGGCCAGCAGGTCGCCGAAGAGGTGGACCTCCACGCCCCGGTCGCGCAGCACGTCGGCGAAGCCGTCGTGCTCCTGCCGGGCCCGCCGCACCCACAGCACGTCGTCGAAGAGCAGGTCGTCCCGGTTGGACGGGGTGAGCCGCTTCAGCTCCAGGTCGGGGCGGTGCAGGATGACGCGCCGCAGACGCCCGGTCTCGGAATCGACGTGGAATCCCATGACCCCATCCTGACCACTTCGGCGCTTTGTGAACCTCACCGCGGCCGAGCGGGCATCCGCCCCGTCACCTCCGCTCCCCCACCTCCCGCACCAGCCCGGCGATCGCCTCCGGACCCACCCGGCAGCAGCCGCCGACCAGCCGGGCCCCGTCGCGCACCCACCGCCGCGCGTCGGCGGGGTCGAAGGCGGCGGGGCCCGCCCAGGCCCGGTCGCGGGCGTTCCACCCCTCACCGCTGTTGGGGTAGACCACCGCCGGTTTCCCGGTGGTCCGGACGGCCAGGCGCACCGCCGCCGCGGCGTCGCGGGGATCGCAGCAGTTGACGCCGACCGCGATCACCTGCCGGTTCCCGGCGGCGACGGCGAAGGCGTCCCGCAGCGGCTGGCCGGCGCGGGTGCGTTCCCCGACGACGGTGTACGACAGCCACACCGGCACCCCGCAGCCCTCGGCGGCCCGCAGGAGCGCCTCGGCCTCGTCGGCGTCCGGCACCGTCTCCAGCGCCAGCACGTCCGGGCCCGCCGACGCCAGCGCCTCGACGCGGGGGCGGTGGAACCGCTCCAGCTCGGCGGTGCTCAGCCCGTACCGGCCGCGGTACTCGCTGCCGTCGGCGAGCACCGCCCCGTAGGGGCCCACCGAGGCGGCCACCCACACCGGCCCGTCCGGGGCGACGCGGCGGGCCGCGGCGCGGGCCAGCTCCACGCTGCGGCGCAGCAGGGCGTCGGCCTGCTCCCCGCCCAGGCCCCGCCGGGCGAAACCCCGGCGGGAGGCCTGGTAGCTGGCGGTGATCAGAACCCGCGCCCCCGCTCGCAGGTAGGCGGTGTGGGCCGCCTCGATCTGCGCGGGGCCGTCGGCGAGCAGCCGGGCCGACCACAGCTCGTCGGACAGGTCGCAGCCCTGCGCCTGGAGCTGGTTGGACAGGCCGCCGTCCAGGACGAGCGGACCGCGGGCGAGAGCGCCGGCGAGGGAGGGCGCGGGGTCTGCCGCCATGCCGTCACACCGTCACGCCAGCTGGCTCTGCACCTGGGAGGAGATCAGCTCCAGGTGGTCCAGGTCGTGCAGGTCGAGGATCTGCAGGTAGATGCGGGAGGCGCCGATCTCGGCGTAGCGGCCGATCTTGTCGACCACCTCGGCCGGGGAGCCGGCCAACCCGTTCTGCCTGAGCTCGTCCACCTCGCGGCCGATGGCGGCGGCACGGCGGGCGACCTCGGCGTCGTCCCGGCCCACGCAGGCCACCAGGGCGTTGGAGTACACCAGGTCGTCGGCCCGGCGGCCGTGCTCCTCGGCGGCGGCCCGCACCCGCCCGAACTGGCGCTCGCTGTCCTCGACGGAGGCGAAGGGGATGTTGAACTCGTCGGCGTAGCGCGCGGCCAGGGCCGGGGTGCGCTTGGCGCCCATGCCGCCGATGAGCACCGGCACCTTCTTCTGCGCGGGCTTGGGGAGGGCGGGCGAGTCGGTCAGCCGGTAGTGGGTGCCCTCGTAGGTGAAGGTCTTGCCCGGCTCGGTGCCCCACAGCCCGGTGACGATCTCCAGCTGCTCCTCCAGGCGGGAGAACTTCTCCCGGGGGAAGGGGATGCCGTACGCGGTGTGCTCGGCCTCGAACCAGCCGGCCCCCAGGCCGAGTTCGACGCGCCCGCCGGACATGGCGTCGACCTGCGCCACCTGGATGGCCAGGACGCCCGGCAGCCGGAAGGTGGCCGCGGTCATCAGGGTGCCCAGGCGGATGCGGCTGGTCTCGCGGGCGAGGCCGGCCAGGGTGATCCAGGCGTCCGTCGGGCCGGGCAGTCCGTCGACGTCGCCCATCTTCAGGTAGTGGTCGGAGCGGAAGAAGGCGTCGAACCCGAGGTCCTCGGTGGCCTTGGCGACGGTGAGCAGGGTGTCGTAGGTGGCGCCCTGCTGCGGTTCGGTGAAGATGCGCAGATCCATGCCCTCCATCCTGCACCGCTGCCGCTCCGGACCGCTCCCCGGCCCGGGCTCTCCGGGGCTTCCCCTTCCCCCCTCCCTCCGGCCCACCGCCTCCTCCGGCGCGCCCGCCGGTGTGCTCCCGGCCGCGGGTGTCCCGCCACACCGCCCGCCCCGCGCCCGGGGCCCCTCACCCCTTCCGCCGCGCCACCGCGCCGGCCGCCCCGGGGAGCGGGGGCGCCCGGTGGGAGGGCCGGCCGCGCCGCGCCAGGCGCCGCATGATCGCCACCACCCTGTCCCCGCACTCGTCGGCGGCGTCTATGCCCTCGATGCACCGCCAGTACACGCCCTCCTCCTCGGCGTCGACCGCCACCCGCACCAGCGCGCCCCCGATCTCGTCCAGCAGCCCGCCGAGGTCGTGCAGGGCGGCGAACAGGTCGCGGACCTCCGTCAGCCGGGCGGCGCGGGACCCGTCGGCCGACCGCCCCGCACCCCGCAGCGAGCCGCAGGCACGGCCGCTGGCCTCGCGCAACCCGCCGGCCTGGACCCGCACCTCCGGCGGGCCGGCCGTCACCAGGTGCGTTCCGACCGCTTCCGCGAGCGCCTGCCCCTGCCACGCCTCGGTAAAGACGTCAGCGACTTCCTTACTGTGCGCGAGCGCCCGGCGCGTGTCCTCAATGAGTGATAGCGCATCCATCCACCTTTTCCCTCCGTAACCGTCCACTACCCAGCGTGATACCCGTGGGAGGTTCTGGCTAGTGCCCCGGGGAGGACTGTGGAGAAACTCGACACTGTGGAAACCGCGACCACTCCGGAGGGTGACGATTGGCTCGACTGGGAGGACGGTCGGAGCCGTCCGTCTCACTCCCTCATCCGAGACCACCGTCACTCTCCGCAACCGGGAAGCGGTGCTCGTTCCGCTCGATCTTGGCCGCCAGCGCCTCGGTGGCGTCGATCCCCAGCACCTCGCAGAGCTGGAGGAGGTAGGCGAGGACGTCGGCCACCTCGTCGGCCACCCTCGCGGCCCGCTCCGGATCGTCCATGACCCGCACCGACTGCTCGGGCGTCAGCCACTGGAAGATCTCGACCAGTTCGGCGGCCTCCACGCTCAGGGCCGCGGTCAGGTTCTTGGGGGTGTGGTACTGCTGCCAGTGCCGCGCCGCGGCGAACCCGGCGAGCCTGCGCTGGAGTTCGCCCAGCCGCCCGCCCGGCCGTCCCCGCCATCCCGGCCGCTCCGGCCGTCCTTCCGTCCGGCCGTCCCCGCGCCCGTCGCCCTCCGCGCCACCATCGTCCATGCCCCCAGGTCTACCAGCCGCCGCCCCGGACCCGCGCGGCGGCCGGATCACGTCCCCACGCCCACCGGGCCGCCCGCGGTCCCCGCCGCCGCGTCCCGCGCGGCGTCCGGCGCCTGCCGCTGCCGCTCCGCGCCCAGGTTCACCAGCCGCACACCGGGCACTCCGCAGACCCCGGAGGCGTCGTACACCGTTCCCAGCAGCCGGATGTGGCCGCGCTCGCACATCCGCGCCGCCAGGCCCAGCAGTTCCCGCCGCTGCCGGACGTCCAGGCAGCGGTCGAGCCCGTCGGCCAGCACCGTCAGCGCCTGGTGCGCCTCGGGCACCTCCCGCACCGGGTCGACCTCGAGCACGCCCGGGCCGGTCAGCAGGACCAGGGCGAGCGCCAGGTAGCGCAGCTCCCCGTCCCCGAGGCGGTCCACCGGAGTGGGGTCCAGCCCGTCGCCGTGCTCCACCAGCGCGCGGACCAGCCCCGTGCGCCCGTGTTCCGCCCACGGTTCGGTCACCAGGTCCGCCACGGGGAGGGCCAGCCCCGCGCGCACCGCCGCCACCAGGGCCGCGTGCCGGGTGCGGCACTCGGTGCGGGTGCGCGCCAGGACCGCGGCGAGGTTGCCGCAGTCGCCGCGGAGCAGGCCCTCGGAGGCGGGCGCGGGCGCGCGCACGGCCCCGGGCCGGGGGTCGCAGGCGAATCCGGCGCGCAGCGCGGGCACCACCTGCTCGACGGCGGCGAGCACCCCGCGCTCCCCCTCGGTGGCGCCCGCCACCCGCAGCGGCAGCAGGGCGGTACCGAGCCGGTCGTCCGGCAGAGGGGCGCGGGAGGACCGGCCGGCGCCCCCCGCGTACCACTCGGCCCGCACCGCGCGCCGCGCCGGGTCGCGCAGGGCGGTGGACAGCAGGGCGCGGCCGTCGGCCCCGGTCAGCCGTTCGCCCGCGATGCGCAGTTCCGGTTCGGCCTGGACGGCGACGTCGAGCCGGACCGGGCCGGCGGGGCCGTCCACCGTGCAGCCCAGCCGGAAGCCGCGCCGGCCCTGCGGATCCCGGGGGGCGCCGCGCGGCACGCAGGCCGACGGCCCGCCCGGCACCGCGCCGAAGACCTCCTCCAGGCTCTCCCCCGCGGCGAGCCGGGCCAGCACCGTGCACGCCTGGAGCACCGTGGACTTCCCGCTGCCGCCGGCCCCGGCCAGCAGGGTCAGGGGTCCCAGCGGCAGCCGCAGTCCGCGGTGGGCGCGGAAGGCGGAGAGCCGCAGCTCGGTGACGACGGGCCGGCGAGGGGCCCCGCTCTCGGTCATGCCCGGACGGTAACGGTTGCGCTCCGCGCCGAACCGTTACAGCTGTCCGTCTTTCCTACGATCAGGCGACACCGTCCCGTCCGGGTGACCGCCGCGGGACGCGGAAGCAGCCGTTCCCCTGACGGGCGGCGCCTCGACCCCCTAACGTACGCGCATGCCGCACCCCGCCGACCAGTACTACGCACCGAACCGGCCCCGCGACGAGGTACGCGCGCAGCTCCGCCGCGACCAGCTCCGCCTGCGCGCCTGCCAGGCCTCCCTGGGCCTGGTGGGAAGGGACGTCCTCGGCCTGGCGGTCGAGCCCCGGCAGGACGAGGTCGTCCTCCACGCCGCCGTCGTGCGGGAGACGCCCGAGGCGGTCCGGGACCTGCACGACATCGCCGCCGAGTTGAAGCTCCTCCTGGTGGGCGGGCCGGACGACCGGTCGGACATCACCACCCAGGTCCACGTCGGACTGCCGTGTCCCGCCACCTGGCCCGGGCACGACCACGCGCTGGTGTACCTGGCCAAGTGGGACGAGGTGGCCGCGGTCGACGCGGAGCGGGAGCGGGAGCGGGCGGAGGTGTAGGGCCCGGGTCCGTGCCCGGCGGGCGCGGGACGGACGCGGGCGGGCGCCACGTGTCCGGCCGTCGGCGCAGGGTAGGCGGGTGGCGCCGCCCGGGACCGGGGCGGCGCCACCTGACCGCCGCTACCCGACGCGTTCGGGGGGAGGGAGCCGGTGTCCTCGGTGCTGACCGGGAGTTGGGACCTGGGCTGGAGCGTCGGGATCTTCGTCGTGGCCGCGGCCGTGACAGTGGTGTGCAGTGTGCGGCTCGCCGCGCTGGGGGACACGCTCGCGGACCGGACGGGCTGGGGGGAGGCGGTGTTCGGCGCCGTGTTCTTCGGCCTGATCACCTCCCTGTCGGGGATCGTGATGACGGCGGTCAGCGCCGCGGCCGACCGGCCCGGGCTGGCGTACGGCAACGCGGTGGGCGGGATCGCGGCGCAGACCCTGGCCGTGGTGGTGGCCGACGCCTTCCACCGGCGGGCCAATCTGGAGCACGCCGCGGCGTCGGTGTCGAACCTGCTGTTCGGCTGTCTGCTGACGGGGCTGCTGGGAGTGGCGCTGCTGGCCTCCTTCAGCCCGGAGGTGACGGTGTGGGGGGTGCATCCGGCGTCGGTGGTGCTGGTGGCCTTCTACTGGGGCGGCCTGCGGCTGATACAGGACCACGACGAGCCGATGTGGCGTGCGGTGCGCACCCGGGAGACGGTGCCGGACGTGCCCGACGAGGAGCCGGCGCGGCACGGACAGCTGCGGTTGTGGGCGGAGTTCGCGGGGATCGCCGGGCTGGTGGTGGTGGGCGGCTGGGCCGTCGCCCGGGCGGCGGGCGGCCTGCTGGACGCCACCGGGCTGGAGGCGGGTCTGGTGGGCGCGGTGCTGATGGGCGGGGTGAACGCGCTGCCCGAGACGGTGGCGGCGGTCGCCGCGGTGCGGCGCGGGGCGGTGACGCTGGCGGTGGCGGCGATCGTGGGCGGAAACTGCCTGGACGTGCTCAACCTGGTGGTCGGTGATCTGGCGTTCCGCGGCGGCTCCCTGTACCACGCGGCCGGCACGGACCAGCTCTTCCTGACCAGCGCCTCCCTGGTGATGACGACGGTCCTGCTGGGCGGTCTGCTGGTGCGTCAGCGGCGCGGCTGGCTGGGGCTGGGGTTCGACGGGGCGCTGCTGGTCTCTGTCTACCTCGGCAGCGTGGCCGTCCTGGCGTTCTGACCCCGCGTCGGCGGAGCGGCGCACGGCTCCGCCGGGGCGCACCGCGTCGTGCCGGAGAGCGGGCCGAAAGGGCGGCGCGCCCCCGGCCCCCGGGTGCCGGAGGGGGCCTCCGGCACCCGGGGCCGCGGACCGGTCCGCGACCGGTGCGGCTACCGCGCGACCCCGGCCGTGACCGTCTCCCCGAAGGGGCCGTTCGTGAAGGCGACCGATGCCGGCTCGACGGCTCCCCTGACGGTGACGGTGCCGGTGGCCTTCTCGCCCCTGGCCAGTTCGACGGTGTCGATCTGGCGCTCGTCCGCGGCGAGCTCGACGTCGTACTTCGTGCCGTCCGAGCCCGTGACCTCGAAGTACAGCGGATTGACGGCGACCTTCTCCGCGCCGTTGTTCACGACCGTGACCAGCACGGAGGTGTGCTGCCCCCGTGCGAGGACGGTCGGCCGGAAGCCGGTGGCCTGCGCCGTGACCCTGATCGGCGGCTCCGCGGCCGCCTGCCCGCCGGGCTCCTCCCGCGGCCGCTCCCGCCCCGCCCCCTCGGCGCCGGAGCCCTCCGGCACCGACGACGCGGCCGGCCTGCTCCCCGCGCCCTGGTCCCCGCCTCCGCCGAGCGCCGCGGCGACGGCGCCGATCACGACGAAGAGGACGACCACGCCGAGGCAGCCGAACCCGATCGCCTTCCCCGCGCCGGACCTCCCGGGCGGCGGCGCGGGCTGCTGCGGCGTACCGGGACCCCACTGCCGGGGACCTGGATTGTGCTGGGTCATCGAACCCCCCTCTTTCCTGACGTCCGCCTCCGGATCCCGGAGGCACGGCACCCGGCCGGGGACCGGACCCCGTCGAACCCCCGCCGGACCGATCCGGCCGACGGCACTCCGTGTACCGGCCGAGCACCTTCTTCATGACAACTTAGTTCACAGAGGAACAGTTGATTGATACCACATGCGCCGCCACATCGCACACGACAGGGTCAACGAAACACTCCGGGAGGCGCCGGCCGCGGGGAGCGGCGACCGGTCCGCCCCCGGACCGGGGCCGGAGCCCGGACCACACCTTCCACCCGGCATCCCTTTACTGCCGCTTTAACCTTGCCGAGTCGTTTTCTCCTCGACTTCCGCGATGCCCCGAAAGGGCACGCACATTTGCCCCCAGACAGGCCCGACAGAGCGGGTGGGACGAATGCGGGCTGGTTCCGACATTGGCCGGACCTTTGACGGAGAAGGGATGAAAGCCCTCGGGAAGAATGCTCCGAACGCCGCTAAAAACCCCGCGTGAACAGGACTTACTACGCTCTGCTACCGGCTCGTACACTCCCCCGGCATTCTCGCCCGGAAATCAGGAGGCGCCAGTTTCATTTGCCACCTTGTACGACGGCCGACAAAAGCCGATCATGGCAGCGGATCTGATCACCCCTCAGGCCCCTCCGATGCCGTCGACGACTTCGGAGTTCAGTGCCGGTCCAATTTCCAGAACGGAGACAGAAGGTGAACAGAGCGAAGAAGGTTCTGCGCGGACTCGCCGCGGCGGCGAGCGCGACCCTGGCGGCCGCGGGCATCTCCCTGGCCGGAGCCGCTCCGGCGTCGGCTGCGAACTACTACTACGAGCTCCCCTACCCGGCCGGCGAGTCCTACCAGGTCACCCAGGGCCCCGAGGGCACGTTCTCGCACTACGGCCCGTACAACGAGTACGCCTGGGACTTCGGGCTTCCGGCGAACTACGAGGTCTCCGCCGCCCAGGGCGGCACGATCCTCATCTCCAACTGGTCGCCCTACGCGGGCAACGGCATCGAGGTGATCATCCGGCACTCCAACGGCCAGTGCACCCACTACGCGCACCTGAACCGGGCGATCTACAACACCGGCGACTGGGTCCCGCAGGGCCGGATCATCGGCTGGTCGGGCAGCACGGGGAACTCCACCGGGCCGCACCTGCACTTCCAGGTGATCGACTGCAACACCCGGGTGGGCCTGCCCGCCACGCTCCAGGGCTGGACGCCGCCCACCGGCTCCTGGCCGGTGAGCGTGAACACGCGCGCCTGACCCCCGCTGCCCGGGAGCCGGCCCCGCCGCACCCGCTGGAGCCCTGCCGCGCGGATCCGCGCGGCAGGGCTCCAGCGGGTGCGGCGGGGCCGGTCAGGCCGTGGCCGGGGCCGGACCCACCAGTTTCTCCAGGACGTCCTCCATGGTGACGAAGCCCAGCAGCGCGCCCTGGGCACCGGTGACGGCGGCCAGGTGGGTGCCCGCGGCGCGCATGGTGGTCAGGACGTCGTCCAGCGGGGTGTCCTCCCCTATCTGGACGACGGTGCGCAGCGCCTCCGGCGGGAAGGGCCGGTCGCGGTGGAGGACACCGATGGCGTCCTTGACGTGCAGGTATCCCAGCACGGCGCCGCCGGGTCCGGTCACCGGCAGCCGGGAGAAACCGGCCGTGGTGGCGGTGCGCTCCAGTTCGTCGGGGGTGACGGTGCAGCCGACGGTGTGCATCTCGGCCAGAGGCACCAGGACCTCGCTCACCGGGCGGTGCCCCAGCTCCAGCGCCTCGCGGAGCCGCTCGTGACCGCCGGGCTCGATCAGGCCGGCCTGGCTGGCCTCCTCGGCCATGCGGGCCAGCTCGGCGTCGGTGAAGATCGAGGCGACCTCGTTCTTGGGCTCCACCCTCAGCAGACGCAGCAGGGTGTTGGCGAAGGCGTTGATCCCGAAGATCACCGGGCGCAGGGCCCGGGTGAGGGCGACCAGCGGCGGCCCCAGCAGCAGGGCGCTGGGCACCGGGGCGGCCAGGGCGATGTTCTTGGGCACCATCTCGCCGACGAGCATGTGGAGGTAGGTGGCCAGGGCCAGGGCGATGACGAAGGCGATCGGATGGATCAGCGCTCCGGGGACGCCGGCCGCCGCGAAGGGCGGCTCCAGCAGGTGGGCGATGGCCGGTTCGGCCACGGCTCCCAGGACCAGCGAGGAGACGGTGATGCCCAGCTGGGCGGTGGCCATCATGGCCGAGAGGTGCTCCAGGCCCCACAGCACCGTGCGGGCGCGCTTGGAACCCTTCTCGGCGTGCGGCTCGACCTGGCTGCGGCGCACCGAGATCAGGGCGAACTCGGCACCCACGAAGAAGGCGTTGGTCAGCAGCGTCAGCAGACCGATGGCCAGTTGCAGGGCGGTCATCGCAGGGCCTCCTCGCGGACCTCGCGGACGGCCGGGGCCGGGGCGGTGAGCCGTATCCGGTCGGCGCGGTGGTGGTCGACGTCCAGGACGTACAGCTCCCAGCCGTCGACCTCGACGGTGTCGCCGACCGCGGGGATGCGCTCCAGGCGGGTGGCCAGCAGTCCGGCGAGGGTCTCGTAGGGGCCGTCGGGCGCGGTCATCCCGATGGCGGTCAGCTCGTCCAGGCGGGCCCCGCCGTCGGCCTCCCAGCGGGCGCGCCCGTCGGCGCCGGCGTCCAGGGGGCGCAGGTCGGGCTCCTCGTGGGGGTCGTGCTCGTCGCGGACCTCGCCGACGACCTCCTCGACGATGTCCTCCACGGTGGCGACGCCCGCGGTGCCGCCGTACTCGTCGATGACGACCGCGAGGGTGCGGCGGCTGCGCAGCCGCTCCAGGAGGCGGTCGACGGGCAGGGTCTCGGGCACCAGCAGCGGCTCGGTGAGCAGCTCGGTGACGGGAGTGGCGGGGCGGCGGGCGGCCGGGAGGGCCAGCACGTCGCGGATGTGGACGGTGCCGATCACCTCGTCGAGGGTGTCCCGGTAGACGGGGAAGACCGACAGGCCGGTGGCCAGGGTGAGGTTCTCGGCGTCGGCGGCGGTGGCGCGCGCCTCCAGGGCCTTGACGTCCACGCGCGGGGTCATGACGTTCTCGGCGCTGAGTTCGCTGAGGTGGAGGGTGCGCACGAACAGCTCCGCGGCGTCGGCCTCGATGGCGCCCTCCCTGGCGGAGCGGCGGGCCAGGGCGACCAGCTCGTCGGGGGTGCGGGCGGACTCCAGCTCCTCGGCGGGTTCCAGGCCGAAGCGCCGCACCAGGCGGTTGGCGGTGTTGTTCAGGTGGCGGATGAGGGGGCCGAAGACGGCGGTGAAGCCCCGCTGGGGCCCGGCGACGACCTTGGCGACCGCCAGAGGGCTGGAGATGGCCCAGTTCTTGGGGACCAGTTCGCCGACCACCATCAGCACCACGGTGGAGAGCGTCACGCCGAGCACGGTGGCGGCGGTGGGGACGGCTCCGCCGGGCAGCCCGGCGGCGGTGAGGGGGCCGCGCAGCAGCACGGCCAGGGAGGGCTCGGCGAGCATGCCGATGACCAGGGAGGTCACCGTGATGCCCAGCTGGGCGCCGGAGAGCTGGAAGGTCAGCTGCCTGGCCGCCTTCAGCGCGCTCGCCGCGCCGCGTTCCCCTTCGCGCGCCGCGCGCTCCAGTGCGCCCTTCTCGACGGTGGTCAGGGAGAACTCGGCCGCGACGAAGACGGCACAGCCCAGGACCAGCGCGAGGGCCACCAGCAGAAGCAGGACTTCGGTCACCGTGCCACCTCCGTCCCCTGGCTCGTCGCAGGGCGGCCGCGGGTGGCACGGCTGGTACTGGGAGGTTCACCCATGGTGGGCTCTGTGCTCCTTCTCGTCGGGCCGGTCGGGTGTCTCGTGCCTCGAGGGGAACCGGCTCATTTCAGGCCATTGTAAAGGTGCGGCAAAACACTCCTGAAGGGCGAACGCCACAACCGTGCGGATCGGTTCCCGGCGGGGCCGGCCCCGGTGAGGACGACGCCGGTGAGGACGACGCCGGTGGGCTCGCCCACCGCGGCCCCGGACACCACCGGCTCCCGTGCGGTCGCCCCGTCGGGCCTCCCCCGCGCGACCGTGGCCGGCCCGGCGGACCGGACCCGCCTCCGCCGCTGCGCGCCCTCCGCCCCGCTCGCCCCCTTTTCCGGCCGGAGAGGTGAGAAGGGAGGCCTTCGCGGAAATGCGGGGGGAATGCGCACTGGAGTATCCGCCGTGGAGCCGGGCCGCGAGTTGTTCACCGCCGCCGGGGAGGCCGTCGACGCCGGGGCCGGGTGGCTGGACCGGGCCGGGGAGGAGTGGTCCCGGCGGAGGTTCAAGTCGTCGGGGGAGGAGGTCACCGACGCCGACGAGGAGGTCGAACGGCGGGTGACCCGGGTACTGCGGGAGCGGTTCCCCGGCATCCCGGTGGTCGGCGAGGAGACCGCCGGGCAGGCCGGCGGCGAACCGCTGCCGTCGCGCTGCTGGTTGCTGGACCCGATCGACGGCACGATGAACTTCATCCGGGGTGCCCCGCTGTACGCCGTGTCGCTGGCGCTGGTGGAGGACGGGCGGCCGTCGTTGGGGGTGCTGCACGCCCCGGCCCTGGACCGCCGCTGGACCGTCGGGCCGGACGGCCGGCCCCCGGGGATCCCGGCCGTCGAACCGCCCCGCGGCGCGCGGGAGGTGTCCCGCGCGGTGGTCGGCGTCACCGGGGCGGGTTCCACGGCCTCGCGTTCGGGCCGCTACCTGACCCGGCTGCTGGACGACGCGTACCGGGTGAGGCTGCACGGCTGCATGAGCCTGGACCTGGCGGCGGTGGCCGAGGGCTGGCTGGACGGCTGCGTGTGCCTGACGCCCAAGCCGTGGGACGTGGCCGCCGGCGTCGCGCTGCTGCGCCGCCGCGGCGTGGCCGTACTGGGAGAGGACGGCGGGGATTTCACCTTCGACTCGCCGCTGCTGGCGGCCGGTCCCGCTCCTCTGGCGGAGGAGCTGGTCGCCCTGTGGGGCGCGGTCGCGGCCACTTCCGGCACGTGACGGACCCGGCACGTGCCGGAAGCGGCGCCGGCGCTGCTCCGGCGGGGCGGGGCCCGGCCGGTCCGCCGTCCCGCCCCGGTCACCGCGGGAGGGCGGGCGCGCCCGCCCCCCGGCGCGGTACCGGCGTGCCGGAGCGGGGCGCGGACACCCAGGGCGGGGGCTGGTGGGGCCACCGCACGTAGGTGAGCGGGGGGCGGCCCGGGCGCGGCGGCGTCACGCCCACGGGCCAGGCCCGCAGCGCGTACGTCCCGGTGTGGTCGGCGGTGGTGAGGCGGAAGGAGAGCCCCTCGGCGAGCCGGGCGGACGCCGCCTCCTGCCGTTCCCCGTCCTCGCACCACCGCCGCAGTTCCGTGGGGACGTCGGCCGGCTGCCCCGGCAGGTGGACGAGCGTGCCGTCGCCGGCCCAGCGGACCGCCGGGTCGGGGTCGAGCCCGTCGGCGATCCGGCGGGCCTGCTCCCGCAGCCAGCACAGCACGAGGCGGCGGCTGGGCGCCTCGTGCCGGCCGAGCAGCACGGCGACGGTGGTGCCGTTGACCGGCCCCCGTGCGGTGACGTCGGCCCGGTACGCGCAGGCCGTGCCGTCCTCCTGCCCGGCGGCACCGCCCCGGTCCGCGCGGGCGGGAGCGTGCGCCGGGTCGGGTGCGGCCGGCCGTCCGACCGGCCACGGGACGTACCGGGTGTGCAGGGTGTGCGCCACGTGAGGGGCGTGGGCGACGCGGAGGGCAGGCCGGTCGATGCAGGTGGTGGCGTCGGGGTGGTTCGTCACGCCTCCACGGTGACGTCCATCACGGAGAGTGGCAAGCGGTAACGCAGAGCACATGCGGTTGTTGTGGGCGCCGAGGGTGGTGTGGTGCGCGGCGCGCGCCCTGCCCGGTGGGCAGCGCCGGTGCGGCCGCCCCCTTCCGCCGGCCGGGTCGGCCTCCGGCAGGGGCGGGGCGGCGCGTTCCCCCGCAACGCGCCGCCCGCGGAAGCGGCCGCCGCGGGCCGGGCCGGTGATCCCCCGTCATCCCTCCGGTGCGGCAGCCGCTCCACGGCGGCGGGCCCGTGGCACGTCCCCCGTCCTCACGGTGCGCCGCCGTGCGTGCTGCGGATGCGGCGGCAGCACGCTCCCCTGCTCCGTCCGGTCGGGCACCGGACGTTCAGAAGGCTAGGCGGAGATCACCGGGGGCGCGTTGTGCATGTGCGGCGGCGCGTTGTGCATGTGATGCGCGGTGTTCCGTTTTCCGTTCCGGGTTGCCGCGGTAACGCAGCCGTCATGCGGGGCGGGGGCCGTCGGCGACCGGGTCGTGGACCGCCTCCGGCGGAAGCTCCCCGGTGAGCAGGAGGGCCCACAGCAGGTCGTGGCAGCCACCCCCGGGCTGCGTGAGGACGCGGCCCACCAGCGCCCCGGCCCTCTCCAGGCGCTGCGACAGGCTGTTGCGGTGCATGCCCAGCGCGGGAGCCGCCCGTCCGATCACACCGTCGGCCGCGATCCACCGCACGAGCAGGGCGCGGGTGGCGGCGTCGAGGGGCGCGAGGAAGCGCTCCGCCTCCTGCCGGGCCTCGTCGCTCCGCGCCAGGAGGGCGCACAGGTGCGGGGGCCGGCCGCCGGAGACCTCCGGGACGCCGGAGGGGCCCGGCGCGCGGAGGCGGTCGCCGAGCTGGAAGGCGAGGTCGAGCACGGCGCGGTCGGCCAGGCGGGCGCGGCCGAGGCCGACCTGCCGCATGACGAGGGCCAGTCGCTTCCCGGCGGTGGTGCGGTCCACACCCACCAGGCGGGCGGTGGACGCGGCTCCGTAGGACAGCGTCAGGCGGGCGGTGTGCACGAGCTGGTCGCGCTGCTCCCGGGGAAGGCCGTCCAGGGGGCCGAGCAGGGCCTCGGCCCAGCGGCGGGCCGCCTCGGGCAGGAACGCCACCAGTGGACTGCCGCCCTCCTCGACGGCTGTGCGCCGCGGGGCCCGGCGCGCGGCGGCCAGGGCGCGGACCGCCGAGTCGTAGCAGTGGGCGGTGCGGTACCACGGCCCGGGGGAGCCGATCCCGGCTGCCATGCCGGACGCGCGCACGACGGGCGCCAGCAGTTCGGCGGTCCCGTCGCCCCCGCCGCCCCCGGCCCCGGGGCCGTCCCCGGTCCGGTGCGGGAGGATCACGATGACGTGCCGGTCCACGGCCGGGCAGAGCACCACCAGCGACCGCCTCCCCAGGGCCTTCTCGCACTCGCGGACCACCGCGGGGCGGTCGCCGGGGGAGGCGCACTCCACCACGGCCACCCGCCCGCTGTCCGCGGTCAGCACGCCGGGCGCCAGCGGCTCGGCCGCCCGCACCGCCGCGGCCACTCCCCCGACCATGAGGTACTGCAGGATCGACACCTTCAGCGTCATCTCGGTGTGCCACAGCCGCCGTTCGGCCTCGCGCCGCTCCGCCGGGCGGTGCAGCAGGCCGAGCTGGCCGGCCGCCAGGGCCGGCAGGGTGCGCAGCCGGCGGGGCCAGGGCTCGGTGCGGACCGCGGCGAGCACCGGGTGCGGGGGCGCGGATCCCACCGCGTGCAGCAGGACGTGGCGCCCCTCGGCGGAGAGCGCGGCGGTGTGCATCCGCCCGCCGTGCACCTGGGCGAGCAGGTGCCGGTGCCCGTCGAGCACCTCCCACCCCGCCGGGGCGCCGGGGGCGATCAGCCGGACCTCGGCGCCGCACTCGTCCTCCAGGTGGCGCAGGAGCCGCCCGGGGCCCTCGTCGTGGCGGTCCAGCCGGGCCGTGAGCCGCAGCAGGCGGTCGCGCTGGCCGACGCCCTCGCGCAGCACCCCGGCCAGCCGGTGCAGGACGCGCGCCTGCACCTCGGCCGCCCCGTACGGGAGGACGGGCTCCAGCAGGGGCAGCCCGGCGGCCCGGGCCGCCGCCACCGCGCGGTCCCGCCCGGGCCCCGGGGCGGCGGCCGGGCCGGTGAGGACCACGGCGGTCACGCCCCGCTCGGCCAGTCCCCGCAGCGCGGCCGCGGGGTCGTCCGGCGGCGGCACGTCCCCGGGCACGACGACCAGCAGGTCGCGCGCCCGCGTCACGCTGCCGGGAAGCCGCCAGCCCCCGTCGCACACCTCCACCTGCTCCACCGCCCGCCCGGGGCGCGGGCGGACACCGGCCGCCGCTTCCACGGGGCGCAGCATCGGATTCTCCCCGGTGGTCAGGTCGTCCATGGTCAACATCGCGCAGCTCCCCCGCACAGGCTGTGTCCGCCCGTCGATCCTGACCCATCGGGCGGAGGCGGCCAAGCATCGGCCCGGGCCGCCGGGTTCGCACGGCTCCCCGGGCCGCCGCGGTGGCCGGTCACCGCCCGCACGTCCCGCGGCCCCGCGCGGAGCCGGACCGCGGCGTGTCACCGCCAGCCGGCCCCCCGGAGCACGGCGTCCGCGATGTCGGCGGCGGAGCCGTGGCCGGCATCGACGCCGAAGTCCTCGACCCGGGCCCGGTCGAGGATCCGGTCCAGCTCCCCCACCCTGTCCAGGTGCCAACGCAGCGCACCGGGGCCGGGATCGTTCTCGTGGCGGCGGACGAGCCGTCTGCGCACCGTGGGCAGGTGGACCCGCAGCCGGCACACCGCCAGGTCGGTGCCGACAGCCTCCCGGTAGCGCTCGCGGTGGCTCCGGCTCTCGGCCACCCCCGCCAGGACGATCCGGACCGCTCCGGCGTCGAGGTGGTGGCCCGCCACGCAGCGCAGGTTCCGCAGCAGCAGCGCGGCGTTGAAGGGGTCCCCCGCGGGGCTGGGCCACAACCGGCACAGCGCGTCGAGGTCGACGACCGCGTTGGGGACCCCGTCGTCGGTGAGCAGGTCGCCGGCGACGTGGGCCACCGTGGTCTTGCCGGCACCGACGGTGCCGGTGATCAGCAGGGCTTCGGGGGTCGGCCGGGGGGCGGGTGACGGTCGGGGGCCGGAGTCCATGCCGCGGATCCTACGGGCCCCGCACCGCCCGGCCCACGGGAGCGGGGCGGGGGCCCGGCACGCGCCCGCCTTCCCCTTCGGCCGCGGACCGGGGCAGGCCGGGCGGTGCGCCTCAGTGGAGGGAGGCCAGCCGCGCCGGGTCGAAGGGCGCCAGCTCGCCGAAGCGGCCGTCCAGCACCTTCGCGGCCCACTCGGGGTCGGCCAGCAGGGAGCGGCCGACCGCCACCAGGTCGGCCTCGCCGCGCTCGACCGTCTCCAGCAGCCCGTCGAGGGCCGCGACACCGCTGCCCCTGCCGGAGAAGGCGTCGAAGAACTCCCCGTCGAGGCCGACCGATCCGACGGTGATGACGGGCCGGCCGGTCAGCTTCTTCGCCCAGCCCGCCAGGTTGAGGTCCGAACCCTCGAACTCCGGGAGCCAGTAGCGGCGCGTGGAGCAGTGGAAGACGTCCGCCCCCGCCTCCGCCAGCGGGGCGAGGACGGCCTCCAGCTCCTGCGGGGTCTCCGCCAGCCGGGCCCGGTAGTCGCTCATCTTCCACTGGGAGGTGCGGAAGACGATCGGGAAGGCGTCGGAGACGGCGGCGCGGCAGGCGGCCACGATCTCCGCCGCGAAGCGGGTGCGGGAGGCGATGTCACCGCCGTAGGCGTCGGTGCGCCGGTTGGTGCCGGACCACAGGAACTGGTCGACGAGGTAGCCGTGGGCGCCGTGGATCTCCACCCCGTCGAAACCGCGGGCCTCGGCGTCGGCGGCACCGGCCGCGAAGGCGGCGATGACGTCGTCGATGTCCTGCAGCGTCATCGTCCGGCCCGGCTCCGTCCCGTCCAGGGGGATGCCGGAGGGCCCCATCCGGGGCGCCTCGGGCACGGGCGGGGCGCCGGGGGCCCGCACCATGCCCACGTGCCACAGCTGCGGCACGATCCTTCCGCCCGCGCGGTGGACGGCGTCGGCCACCGCCTCCCAGCCGGCGAGAGCGTCCTCACCGTGGAAGCGGGGCACCCGGTCGCTGGTGCCCGCCGAGGGGTGGCCGACGTAGGTGCCCTCGGTGACGATCAGGCCCACCTCGGCGGCCGCGCGCCGGGCGTAGTACTCCGCCACATCGGGGCCGGGTACGCCGCCGGGCGAGAACTCGCGGGTCATCGGCGCCATCACGATCCTGTTGCGGACGGTGAGGCCCCGCACGGAGAAGCCTCTGCCGAGCACGTCCCGGGCGCGGGCGCCGGCTTCCCCCGCGGTGTCCGCCGCGGCCGCGGTCGTGCCGTCGTTCGTGGTGCTGGTCATCGGGTTCCGCCTCCGGTCGTGGGACGGCCGCGCCCGGACGGGCACGGCCCGCTCCGTGCAACCGGCGCCCCGGCCCGCCGATTCCCGGCCGCGGCCGCGCGGCCGGCCGCCGCCGCGTACGGACGGCGGACGAGGGCCCCTGCGCGCGGTGGCGCCCGGCGGCGTTCCGACCCGGGGGGAAGGGGGCGGAAAACCCAATCTCCAAAGGCACCGGCGCACAACCAGCGCACGCCAAGAACCCGTACGGCACCTGTGCGACCGGTCCTCGCGGACGGCACCTCAGATGTGGCTCAAATCACTGGCTCCGAACCAGCCAACGGCGGGACGATTCCCCCGGCGGTTCCGGTCGGTCGGCCAACCGGTCGCTCCCTTCGGGGAGTCGACGCGCCCCGGCCGGGACCGGACCGCGGGCGCGGTGGCCGGTACGGGGGTACGGCCACCGCGCCGACCCGTCCGCCGCCCGGCGCCACGGCGCGGCCGGCGGCCACGGACGAAAGCGGCTCCGGTCGGCCGTCCGCCACCGCGGGTGCTCCGCGAACTCCCCGTTCCCGTCGTCCCGTTCGGTGTTTCCCTGCCGCTCCCGACCACCCGGTGTCTCCACCCACCTGCCGAATCGGATCGCTTGGCACACTTTTTTTGGCACATCGCGGACGGGGCGCCCCCGGCACCTCCGGTGCGCCGTCCGGCAGGGCCGGGTCGCCGGCGATGTCCGCGGTGAACCCGCGGAGGACGGAAGGGGTCGATTCGGCCGTCGGGCGACACCGTAGACGCTCCGGCACGGGGGCGCTCCACCAGCCCGCTCCGGCGGAACGAACCCGCTCACGACCGGCACGGGATCGGACGGCCCCGCCCCGCGCTCCCCATGTGACCGGAACAAGACCTTTCGAACGAACCGGATTCCCCTTCCGGCAGGGCATGTCGTCTGGCGCGGCGGGAAGTCCACCTGCTCCGCGGTGCCGCCAGGCGGCCGCCAT
Organism: Streptomyces desertarenae; assembly: GCF_042681365.1. Classification (NCBI taxonomy): domain Bacteria; kingdom Bacillati; phylum Actinomycetota; class Actinomycetes; order Kitasatosporales; family Streptomycetaceae; genus Streptomyces; species Streptomyces desertarenae. The sequence continues at coordinate 96,467 of NZ_JBHUFU010000013.1, forward strand.
CCGCTCGCCGCCCCTTCTTCCCCGCCTCCCGAACTCGCCTGACCTGCGAGGACGAGGCGACGTCACGGCCTTGGCAGCCATATCCGATGTACCGGGAAAGGAGGCCATGCCCGACAGGGACCCCAAACGGCGCGTTCCCTGCGACCACCCCTCAACGGGGCGGGATCTCGTTTTTCGCCGTTCTGTCAACAAGGCCGATTCTGGCCCGTTCGCTTGGCGATCTTCGGGGAAGCCCTCGTCGCCCCGTGTGGCGATCGTGTGGAAGTGCGAGTGCCGCGGCGGCCACCGGGGCCGCTGACCAGCGTCGACGCGATGGGCACCGTCCCGGAGGACGGCAACGCCACCTCCTTCTCCTGCGACGACGCCTTCAACCCCACCTCCGCCACCATCTCCACCGGTGCGCAGGCGACCATGAGCCGGGTGAAGCGGGCCGGCGGGCACTATCCCGAGACGCTGACCTCCGCGAGCGACGAGAAGGTCACCAACGCCTACGACACCTCCGGCAACCTGCTGTCCCGGACCGACTCCACCTCCGGCGGCTCCTGCGCGCGGTGGACGTACACCTACAACCCCGAGTCGGGCGAGGTGGACTGCGGCGGCCTCCCCGGCCAGCGATGCACCGCCGCCGACCCGCGCGGCAGGAAGACCACCTTCTCCTACGACGGCAAGGGCAACCTCACCAAGGTCACCCCGCCCGCCCCGCAGAAGCCCGTCACCTACACCCACGACGCGCTCGGCCGCACCGAGACCGTCACCGACGGCCGCGGGATCACCACCACCTACGGCTACGACGACCGCGACCGCGTCACCAGCCAGAAGGCGGGAGACGACACCGCGACGTTCACCTATGACGAGGACGGCAACCTGATCCGCCGCCAGACTTCCGAGGATGTCTGGGTGTTCACCTACGACGAGCGGAACCGCAAGCGCGTCCGCACCCTGCCGCCTGCCGGCCGGCGGCACCACCTCCGGCACCTACGACGCGGTCGGCAACACCGCCACCGACGCCGCGGGCACCGGCAACGTCCACCGCCTCATCCGCGACGGCACCGTCCTCACCCACAGCGCCGTCGGCATGTCCCGGCAGACCGCCCACTCGGGCGCCGCGACCGGTTTCGTCCGGAAGTCCTCGGGCAGTCTGGTGGCCATGCGGACCGGGGGCGGCAGCCACTACTACCTCTCCGACGTCCAGGGCAGCGTCATCGGCCTGGTGGACGCCTCCGGCAAGCGGGGCGCCACCTACGCCTGCGGCCCCTACGGCGAGGAGCGCACCGCCGCCGGCCAGCCCCACCGGTACACGGGCACCTACCTGGACCCGTCCGGGCTGTACACGGTGGGCGCCCGCTCCTACGACCCGCACCCGGGCCGCTTCCCCCAGCCCGACCCCTCGGGCCGGGAGGCGAACCCCTACGCCTACGCGAGCGGCGACCCCGTCAACCGCACCGATCCCATGGGCACCGCATCGTTCCTCGGCGGTGTCAGCACGCTGCTGGACGTGAAGTCCCTCGGTGAAGGGGCTCAGGCTCTCTCCGAAGGTGACTGGAACGAGGCCGCCGGTGTCGCGGCCGGCTGGGCGGCAGGAGCCGTGACCGAGGCGACGTGCGGCACCGCCGCGGTGGCCGCCGGCCTGCCCACGGCTGGAGCCGGAGGCTTCCTCGTGGGAGCGGGATGCCTGGCAGCGGGGGAATTCGTCGGCTCGCAGGTCGAGAAGGCGGTGTCCGGGTGATGACCCGCGGAAAACAGGAGAAGGGAAAGCGCACATGCTCTTGGCTGAAACTTCAGGGCGCTACGACTACTTGCCCGCTGCGGGCTGGGTGATCGGATTCATTGTGGTCTGTTTCGTCCTCGCTTTCCTCATCAAGATGAGGAAAGGACGCTGACGGAACCCACGAGGTCTCCCGGCCCGCGCTCCACAGGCCGGGAGACCTCATGGGTCCGGCGGGGAGGCAGCCGGCCTGGTTTCCGCGACGTGTGCCGTGCGCCCGGGAGGCGAGCCGAGAAGGGGGAGCCGCACTTCGAGGGAGGAGCGGATCGCAAACCGCCGCCGCAGGGACGGTGCGCTCGGGCAGCGGGAAGGCCGGAGTGGGAGCGAAGCTGCTCGGAGCTTCCGAGGCCATGGACGCGGGAGCAGGCCCGGGCCACCGGGGACTGGGGCGGCGGCCGGGCTTGCGATGCAGGAGGGAGGATGTGGAGTCCGGTGAGATCCGGAGCCGCGCCGGGCGCTCCCTGGCAGTTCGTCCTGGTCCTCTTTGCGATCGGTGTGATCGCCTATGCGACCATCCTGCGCAGGGGGAAGAAGCAGCGGAGAACGCTTGACCCGGTGCTCTCGGTACGGTGCCGGTGCTTTCCCGCCGCCTGTGCGAAAGCACCGGCGTCTGCCTGGCCCCGTCGGAGCCGTACACGATGGGCGCCCGCTCCCACGACCCGCACCCGGGCCGCTTCACCCGGCCCGACCCGTCGGGCCGGGAGGCCAACCCCTACGCCTACGCGGCCGGCGACCCCGTCAACCGCACCGGCCCCGCAGGCACCCTCTCCCTCGACACCGGCGGAGAGGTGTGTTCCTGGATGTGCCTCGACGGTGGCGTGAACACCACCGAGGACGGCAGCCCGCACGGCTGCCTCGGAGTGGGGCTCGGAACCCGGGCGCCGGCATCAACGGGGGTCTGGCCTCCGGTTCGGCGGAACAGGGGTGGGCCGGGGAGATCGCCTGCGGTATCGGCCCCGCGGGGCTCTCGGTCGCCACGGACGCCCCGGCAGGCGTCGATACCGGCGGCACCGGCGGCACGTGCTCGGCCTCCGCCAAGTACACCCTCCAACGCGGCGGCAGGAAGGAGGAACACCATGCGGGAACTCCTGCACCTGGCCAACGAGAGGCCCGACGGGCCGTCCTGGTCGCCCTACCTGATCATCGGTCTCTTCATCGCCGCTGCGATCGCCATCGGCATCCTCTACAGCAGGCGTCGCGGGAACCGGTGGAGAACACCGGGGGCGCCGAACCGGCGCCCCCGGCCCCCTACGGAAGGAGAAGCGTGTGCGGATCGTCGCGGGCGCGCTGATCGCCCTCCTCGGCCTCGCCCTGGCCCTTTTCGGCCCCGGGTCCTCCGCCGCGGCCGGAAGCCGGGCAGGCCGGCGGTTCCAGTCCTCCGACACCCCGGCCTTCCGCCTGCTCGGCCCGGTCCTCGTGGTTCTCGGCCTGCTGTACGCGGCCGGCCTCCTCGGGTGAGCGGGACCCGGCACGCCCCCTCCCGCCACGGCACGGGTGGAGCAGGCCCGGCGGCGACGCGCTCCGCAGGTGGAGCAGCCGTTTCGCGCGGTGGTTGCCCGGGAACAGGTCGAGCACCGTTCCCGGGCAACGAAGCCGCAGGTCAGGCGCTCTTCTCCGCGGGCTTGAGGATGGCGACGCACTCCACGTGGTGGGTCATCGGGAACAGGTCGAAGGCCTTCGTGAAGTGCGGCACGTAGCCGGCCGCGCGGAAGTAGGCCAGGTCGCGGGCGAGCGCCGCCGGGTCGCAGGCGACGTAGGCGACGCGGCGCGGGCCGAGCGCGGCCACCTGCTCCACCGTCCTGCGCCCGGCGCCGGAGCGCGGCGGGTCCATCACGACGATGTCGGCCTCGGTGATGCCGGTGCGCGGCAGGACCTTCTCGACCGTGCCGCGCTCGATGCGGACCCGGTCGAGGTCGGCCAGGTTGTGGCGGGCGTCCTCCACCGCGCGCTTGGAGGACTCGATGCCCAGCACCGCGCCCTTGGGCCCGATCCGGTCGGCCAGCGCCCCGGCGAACAGCCCGGCGCCGCAGTACAGGTCGAGCGCCATGTCGCCCTTGTGGGGGGTCAGGCCGGTCATCACCGTCCGGACCAGCAGGTCGGCGGCCATGGGGTGGACCTGCCAGAAGCCGCCCGCGCTGATCCGCCAGGTCCGCTCGGCGGCGCGCTCGCGGACGTAGGGGCGGCCGTGGACGCGGTGCACGTTGCGCTCCCCGCCCCGCGCGCCCCGGCCGCCGGACTGCTCCTCCTCGACGCGCAGCACCGACACCGGCCGGTCCAGCTCCACCAGGGGCAGCCGCCCGCCGGGCACCGGGGTGATCAGCACCTGGCGGTCGTTGGACCCGGTGGCGGCGACGGCCTCGACGGAGGCGGTCTGCGGCCAGGCGCGCTTCTCGACGCCCAGCTCGCTCACGCCCGGCGCGGCGATCAGGCAGCGGTCGATCGGCTCGATCTCGTGGGAGCGGTGGCGGCGCAGCCCGGCGCGGCCCTCGGCGTCCACGGCGTACTGCACGCGGGTGCGCCAGGCGGGGACCTCGCCCCGGGGCACCTTGTCGCCGGGGGCGGGCTCGACGGTGCCGTCCCAGCCGGCGTCCTCGGCGCTCATCCCGGCCAGCCGCTCCAGCTGCTCGGCGATGACGGACGCCTTCAGCCGGCGCTGGGCGCCGGGCGCGGCGTGCTGCCAGTCGCAGCCGCCGCAGCGGCCGGGGCCGGCGAACGGGCAGGGGGGCTCGACGCGGTCCTTGGAGGCCTGGAGCACCTCGACGGCGTCGGCGCGCAGGAAGCGGGAGTCCTCGCGGCCCTCGGTGACCCGGACCACGACCCGCTCGCCGGGCAGCGCGTGGCGCACGAACAGCACCCGGCCCTCGTCGGTGCGGGCGACGCAGTGGCCGCCGTGGGCGACGGGGCCGATCTCGACCTCGTACTCCCGGCCCACGAGGGAGGCGGGGGCGGTGTCGGAGGCGGCGTCGGGGGCGGGGGGTGTTGCGGGGGGCATGGGGAGCGGCTCCAACGGACGGCGGTGCGCATGGACGGCAGCCGTCCAGCCTACCGGACCGGCGAGGTCACCCCCCGCGCCCGCCGGTCCCGCTCTCCCGGCCCGCGGGGCCGGCCGGGTCCGCGGGGCCGACGGACCCGCGCCGCACCGCGCCGGGCGCGCTCCACTCCGAGCGCCTGCGCGCCCGCAGCCTGGCCCGCTCGGAGGACTCCAGCTGGTAGGGCACGGAGGTCACCATGACCCCGGGAGTGAACAGCAGCCGCCCCTTCAGGCGCAGGGCGCTCTGGTTGTGCAGCAGCTGCTCGTACCAGCGGCCGACGACGTACTCGGGGATGTAGACGCTGATCACGGCGCGCGGGTTGCTGCGGCGCAGGCCCTTGACGTACTCCACGACGGGGCGGGTGACCTCGCGGTAGGGGGAGTCGAGGGTCTTGAGGGGGACGTCGAGGCCGCGCCGGTTCCACTCCGCGCGCAGGGCGCGGGTCTCCTCGGGGTCGACGTTGACGCTGAGGGCCTCCAGGACGTCGGAGCGCACCAGCTTGGCGTAGGCCAGCGCCCGCAGCGTCGGCTTGTGGATCTTGGAGACCAGGACGATGGAGTGCACCCGCGAGGGTTTGGCCATCTCCTCGCGCCCGGCGTCGCGCGGCAGCGCCAGCTCCTCGGCCACCCGGTCGTAGTGGCGGCGGATGGCGGTCATCATCGCGTAGAAGAGGGCCATGCCGATGAGGGCGACCCAGGCGCCGTGGGTGAACTTGGTGGCCAGCACCACCACCAGGACCAGGCCCGTGAAGAAGGCGCCGAAGGCGTTGATCGCACGGGAGCGGATCATGCGGCGGCGGGCGGCGGGGTCCCTCTCCTCGGCCAGGTGGCGGTTCCAGTGCCGCACCATGCCGGTCTGGCTGAGGGTGAAGGAGACGAAGACGCCGACGATGTAGAGCTGGATCAGCCGGGTGGAGTCGGAGCCGTACGCGTAGACCAGCGCCCCCGCGAAGACCGCCAGCAGCACGATGCCGTTGGAGAAGGCCAGCCGGTCGCCGCGGGTGTGGAGCTGGCGGGGCAGGTAGCGGTCCTGGGCGAGGATCGAGCCGAGGACGGGGAAGCCGTTGTAGGCGGTGTTGGCGGCCAGGAAGAGCACCAGCGCCGTGATGGCGGCCAGGAAGAGGAAGGGCAGGGAGTCGTTGCCGAAGACCGCCGCGGAGACCTGGGCGATGACCGGGTCCTGGTGGTAGTCGGGTCCGGCGGGACGGCCGTCGATGAGGATGTCCTTGGCCGGGGTCTCGGACATCTTCACGTCGGTGGCCAGGGCCAGGGCGATGATGCCGCAGAACATGGTGACGGCCAGGGCGCCCATCAGGGCCAGGGTGGTGGCGGCGTTGCGGCTCTTGGGGCGGCGGAAGGCGGGGACGCCGTTGCTGATGGCCTCCACGCCGGTGAGGGCGGCGCAGCCGGAGGAGAAGGCCCGCAGCAGCAGGAAGACCAGGGCCAGCCCGGCCAGGTCGCTCTGCTCGGCCAGGACCCGGTAGTCGGCGCTGGGGGCCTTCATGTCGTCGCCCAGGATGAACCACCGGAAGGCCCCCCACGCGATCATGCCCAGGACGCCCGCGACGAAGAGGTAGGTCGGCACGGCGAAGAGGGCGCCGGACTCGCGTACGCCGCGCAGGTTCATCACGGTCAGCAGCGCGATGATCGCCAGTGCCGTGCCGACCTTGTTCTCGGAGACGAACGGGATCGCCGAGCCGAGGTTGTCCACCCCGGCGGCGACCGAGACCGCGACCGTCAGCACGTAGTCCACCAGCAGCGCGCTGGCGACCGTGCGGCCGGCCCGGGGGCCGAGGTTGACGGTGGCGACCTCGTAGTCGCCCCCTCCGGAGGGGTAGGCGCGGACGTTCTGCCGGTACGACGCCACCACGGTGAGCATGAGCACGACAATGGCGAGAGTGATCCACGGACCGAAGTGGAACGCCGAGAACCCCGCGATCGACAGCACCATCAGCACCTCGCCCGGCGCGTAGGCGACCGACGACAGGGGGTCGGAGGCGAAGACGGGGAGGGCGATGCGCTTGGGCAGGAGCGTCTCGGCCAGTCGGTCGCTCCGCAGCGCACTGCCGATCAGGATCCGTTTGGACACATCGGTCAGCTTGGACACGCAGAGGATCGTAAGCCGTGCCTCCCCCGGCGGCCCAACCGCTTCCCCGCCCGCCCGAACCACCCCCCCTCGGCCGGGTGCGGTTGCGGCGCGGGCGGGGCGGGCCAAGCATGGCCGCATGGGCGAAGGCAACGGCACCCGGCACGGCACGGCGGCAGGCCGGCCACTGAAATGCCTGGTCACCGGGGCGACCGGCTACATCGGCGGCAGGCTGGTGCCCGAGCTGCTGGCGGCCGGTCACACCGTGCGCTGCATGGCCCGCACCCCCGGCAGGCTGCGCGACCACCCCTGGGCCGGACGGGTCGAGGCGGTCCGCGGCGACGTGACGGACGCCTCGTCGGTGCGTTCCGCCCTGGAGGGGATGGACGTCGCCTACTACCTGGTGCACGCCATGGGCGGCGGCCGCGGCTTCGAGGACGCCGACCGCGAGGCCGCGAGGGCCTTCGGCGAACAGGCCCGGGCGGCCGGGGTGGGCCGGATCGTCTACCTGGGCGGGCTGACCCCGGCCGGCGTGCCCGAGGAGGAGCTCTCGCCGCACCTGCGCTCCCGGGCGGAGGTGGGGCGGCTGCTGCTGGAGTCCGGAGTGCCCACGGCCGCGCTGCGGGCCGCGGTGGTGATCGGGTCGGGGTCGGCGTCCTTCGAGATCCTGCGCTACCTGACCGAGCGGCTGCCGGTGATGGTCGCCCCGCGCTGGGTGCGCACCCGGCTCCAGCCGATCGCCGTCCGCGACGTGCTGCGCTACCTGGTGGGCTGCGCCGGGCTGCCGGCGGAGGTGAACCGGACCTTCGACATCGGCGGTCCGGAGGTGCTGACGTACCACGAGATGATGCGGCGCTACGCCGCGGTGGCCGGACTGCCCAGGCGGGTCATCATCCCGGTCCCGGTGCTCTCGCCGGGGCTGTCGAGCCACTGGATCGGGCTGATCACCCCGGTGCCGGCCGCGATCGCCCGGCCGCTGGCGGAGTCGCTGCGGCACGAGGTGGTCTGCACCGGGCACGACATCGCCCGGTACGTGCCCGACCCGCCCGGCGGGCCGATGGGCCTGGACCGGGCGCTGCGGCTGGCCCTCAGGCGGATCAAGAACGCGGAGGTGGCCACCCGCTGGTCCTCCGCGTCGGTGCCCGGCGCGCCCAGCGACCCGCTGCCCACCGACCCCGGCTGGGCCGGCGGCAGCCTCTACACCGACGTGCGCGAACGCCGGGTGGCCGCCCCGCCCGAGGCGCTGTGGCGCGTGGTGGAGGGCATCGGCGGCGAGCACGGCTGGTACTCCTCCCCCCTGGCCTGGGCGGTCCGCGGCCGGCTGGACCGGCTGGTGGGCGGAGTGGGGCTGACCCGGGGGCGGCGGGACGCCGAGCGGCTGCGTGCGGGCGACTCCCTGGACTTCTGGCGGGTGGAGGAGATCGAGCCGGGCCGGCTGCTGCGGCTGCGGGCCGAGATGCGGCTGCCGGGCCTGGCCTGGCTGGAGCTGGCGGTCGCGCCCGGACCGGCCGGAGGGTCCGTCTACCGGCAGCGGGCGGTGTTCCATCCGCGCGGACTGCTGGGCCAGGCGTACTGGTGGGGCGTTTCGCCGTTCCACGCGGTGGTATTCGGGGGCATGGCGCGCAACATCGCCTCGGCGGCCGAGGCCGGCGCCCCGGCCGGCGGGTCCGCTACGGCTCCGCGGGCCGGGGTGCGGTCCTCCCGCCGGGGTCGTGGCGCACCGCGGCCAGTTCCTCGTTCATGGCTGCCAGGAAGGCCGCGGCGGCGCGGAGTTCGGCGTCGCTGAAACGCCGCCGGGCGGCCTCGGTGGCCTGCGCGAGGGGACGGAAGTGCTCGCGGGCCGCCTCCCGGCCCCGAGGGGCGTAGTGGAGGTGGACGATCCTGCGGTCGGCCGAGTCGCGGACGCGGCGGATGTGCCCCGCCCGCTCCAGCCTGTCCAGGCAGGCGGTGACCGCGCCGGAGGTGAGCCGGAGCCGCTCGCGCAGCGCCCCCGGGGTCACCGGCCCGGCGTCCTGGGCGTCCAGGAGCTCCGCCAGGGCCCGCACGTCGGTGGGGTGGAGCCCCTGGGCCCGGGCGAAGTCGTGTGTCGCCTGTGCGAGTTCGCCGTTCAGCCGGCGCAGCAGCACGGCGAAGGCGCGGAGCCCGGTGGGGTCCTCCGCCGCCTCGCCCGAGGAGTCGTCCGATGTGGTCACTCCCCCACGATATACAGTCTCGATCGTAAAGTTTCTCGACCGTAAAGATTTCTGCCCGTCCGGGCGGGAGCCGCATCCTTCGTCAGTCCAGGGGAGTCCATGACGTCCACACCACGCTTCCTGCGGTGGCTGGTGCCCGCCGTGCTGATCGCCGTCTGGCTGGCGGTCGGCGGCGCCTTCGGCTCGTACGCGGGGAAGATCGGCGAGGTCGCCGTCAACGACCAGGCCTCCTTCCTGCCCGAGAGCGCCGAGTCCACGCGGGTCATCGGGGAGCAGGAGGCCTTCCAGGAGGCCGAGACCATTCCCGCCGTCATCGTGTGGGAGGCCGAGGACGGCGGGATCAGCCGGGCCCAGCGCGAGCAGGCCGGCGCCGTCCTGGCCCGGCTGGCCGGCACCGAGGGCGTGGAGGGCCGCCCCTCCCCCGCCGTGCCCTCCGAGGACGGCCGGGCCCTGCAGGGCGTCGTCCAGCTCTCCCCCGACCTCGACGAGGAGTTCCCCGAGGTGGTCGACTCCCTGCGCGAGGCCGCGGGAGCGGTCGAGGGCACCTCCGCCCACGTCGCCGGACCCGCCGCCACCCAGGCCGACCTCTCCGAGGCGTTCGCCGGGATCGACGGGCTGCTGCTGGCCGTCGCGCTGGGCGTGGTGCTGCTGATCCTGCTCCTGGTCTACCGCAGCGTGCTGCTGCCGCTGGCCATCATCCTCGGCTCCGTCTTCGCCCTCTCCCTGGCCTGCGCGGTCGTCTACTTCCTGGCCGAGGACGACGTGGTGCGGGTCGACGGCCAGGTGCAGGGGATCCTGTTCATCCTGGTCATCGGTGCCGCCACCGACTACGGGCTGCTGCTGTCCGCCCGCTTCCGCGAGGAACTCGCCGTACGCGGCGACCGCTTCGCCGCCGGCCGGGCCGCGCTGCGCCGCTCCCTGGGGGCGATCACCGCCAGCGGTGCCACCGTCGCCCTGGCCCTGCTGGCGCTGCTCCTGAGCGACCTGCGCAACAACCGGGCCCTGGGCCCGGTGGGCGCCATCGGCATCGCCTGCGCCATGCTCAGCGCCCTGACCTTCCTGCCCGCCGTGCTCGTCGCGCTCGGGCGGGCCGCGTACTGGCCCGCCCGCCCCAAGCCCCCCGTCGACCCCTCCGCCCCGGAACCGACACCCGGCGTGTGGGGCCGGGTCGCCGCCGCGGTGGACCGCTCCCCGCGCCGGGTGTGGACGGTCTCGGCGGTGTGCCTGGCGGTCGCCGCCGCGTTCTTCCCGACCCTCTCCTCCCAGGGCGTGCCGCTGAGCGAGACCTTCGTGGGCGGCGCGCAGTCCGTCACCGCCCAGGAGAAGCTGAGCGAGCACTTCCCCGGCGGGTCCGGGAACCCCGCGGTGATCATCGCCGACGCCGACCGCGCCGGGCAGGTGGCCGCCGCCGCCTCCGGCACCGAGGGCGTCGCCTCGGCCGCGCCCGTCACCGCGTCGGGCCGTCCCGGCGGAGGCGAACCCAAGGTCGTCGACGGCCGGGTGAGCATCCAGGCCACCCTGTCGGACGCGAGCGACTCCGAGGCCGCCCTGCGGACCGTGGAGCGGCTGCGCACGGCGGTGCACGCGGTGGACGGCGCGGACGCCCGGGTCGGCGGCTACACCGCCCAGCAGCTCGACAGCCGGAACACCGCCCGGGAGGACCGGGCGCTGATCATCCCCGTGGTGCTGGCCATCATCCTGGTGATCCTGGTCGGCCTGCTGCGCTCGCTGGTGATGCCGGTGCTGCTGGTGGCGACCGTGGCGCTGAACTTCCTGGCCACGCTGGGCGTCTCCGCCCTCGTCTTCGAGCACCTGTTCGGCTTCGGGGGGACGGACCCCTCCATCCCGCTGTACGGCTTCGTGTTCCTGGTCGCGCTGGGCGTGGACTACAACATCTTCCTGATGACCCGGGTCCGCGAGGAGGCCCGGCGCCACGGCACCCGGCTGGGCGTGCTCAAGGGGCTGGTCGCCACCGGCGGCGTGATCACCTCCGCCGGCGTGGTGCTGGCCGCGACCTTCGCCGCGCTGGTGGTGATCCCGCTCTCCTTCCTGGTCCAGATCGCCTTCATCGTCGCCTTCGGCGTCCTGCTCGACACCGTCGTCGTCCGCTCCCTGCTGGTCCCGGCCCTGGCCCGGGACATCGGCCCGGCGGTGTGGTGGCCGAGCGCGCTGGGCCGGCACGACGGCGGGCCGCGGCCGCGACCCGGGGACGGCGGACGGGACCGGAAGGGGCCCCCCGCGCCGGATGCCGGGTAGCGTTACGGCCGGAAGGCCACCTGGCAGGTGCCCCCGAGAGGGGCGGGAAGGATGATGCGCGATGCTGTCCCGGGTCGTAACGGCAGCGGAAGGTACGGGGTAGCGGCCTCATGCACATCGTCATCATGGGGTGCGGGCGCGTGGGCGCCGCGCTCGCCCAGACCCTCGAGCAGCGGGGCCACACCGTGGCCATCATCGACCGGGACCCCACGGCGTTCCGCCGGCTGGGGTCGGCCTTCGGCGGGCGCCGCGTGGAGGGGGTCGGCTTCGACCGGGACACCCTGCGCGAGGCGGGGATAGAGGAGGCCGGGGCGTTCGCCGCCGTCAGCAGCGGCGACAACTCCAACATCATCGCGGCCCGGGTGGCACGCGAGATGTTCGGGGTGGAGAACGTGGCCGCCCGCATCTACGACCCGCGCCGCGCCGAGGTCTACCAGCGTCTGGGCATCCCGACCGTCGCCACCGTCCGCTGGACGGCCGACCAGATGCTGCGGCGGCTCCTGCCCTCGGGCGCGGAGCCGCTGTGGCTGGATCCGACCGGCGGCGTCCAGCTCGCCGAGGTGCAGGCCTCCGCCGCCTGGGTCGGGCACCGGATCAGCCGGCTCCAGCAGGAGACGGGAACCCGGGTCGCCTTCATCACCAGGCTGGGCGAGGCGATGCTGCCCACCTCCGAGACGGTGATCCAGGAGGGCGACCTGGTCCACGTGATGATGCGCTGCGACCAGGTCGGCGACGTGGAGGCGGCGTTCTCGCGGGGCCCGGAAGGGGAGCACCGGTGAACGGCACACGCGCGGGCGGACAGGCCCACGAGGCTCACGAGGAGGCACTGTGAGGGTCGCGATCGCCGGAGCAGGGGCGGTGGGGCGCTCCATCGCCGGTGAGCTGCTGGAGAACGGCCACGAGGTGCTGCTGATCGACAAGTCGCCCGCGGCCATCGCGGTGGAGCAGGTGCCGCAGGCCGAGTGGCTGCTGGCCGACGCCTGCGAGATCACCTCGCTGGACGAGGCGGCGCTCCAGCGCTGCAACGTCGTGATCGCCGCGACGGGCGACGACAAGGTGAACCTGGTGGTGTCGCTGCTCGGCAAGACCGAGTACGCCGTGCCGCGGGTCGTGGCGCGGGTGAACAACCCCAAGAACGAGTGGCTGTTCAACGAGTCCTGGGGCGTCGACGTGGCCGTCTCGACCCCGCGGCTGATGTCCGCGCTGGTGGAGGAGGCCGTCAGCGTCGGCGATCTGGTGCGGCTGCTGCGGTTCAGCCAGGGCGACGCCAACCTGGTGGAGCTCACCCTGCCGCCGGAGTCGGCGCTGGCCGGAACACGGGTGGGCGACGTGAGGTGGCCCGAGGACACCGCGCTGGTCACGATAATCCGGGGCAGCCGGGTGCTGACGCCCGGCGCCGACGACTCCCTGGAGGCGGGGGACGAGCTGCTGTTCGTCGCCGCGCAGTCCCGCGAGCAGCAGCTGGAGGAGCTGTTGTCGGAGCGGCACGAGCCGGAGGGCCCGGAGCGTTCCTAGGGGCCTTTCACCGCCCGTGGCGGGGGCGGGGGCCCGGCCGGGCCCCCCGCGCCCCCGCCGCTCCCCCGCCCGCCGCACGTCCCGCGGGCGGGCGGGTCAGGACTCCGTGCGCGCCGCGGCGCCCCTGCGTGCTTCCTCGCGCTCCTTCTCGGCGGCCTCCTCGGCCTCCATCTCGGCGATCACGTCGATCGGCGGCGGGGCCTTGGCCAGGAAGACGTAGGTGAGGTAGACGCACAGCAGCAGCGGCGGGATGCCGAGCGCCACCTTCACCCAGCCGAGCTGGGTGACGTCGCCCCAGAAGTAGATGGGGAACAGGATCGCCGACTTGCCCAGCAGGATCAGGCCCCAGGCCCAGGTGGCCTTGGTGTACGCCTTCAGCCGGCCGGGGTTGCGGGTGCGCCAGGAGAGGTTCTCCCGCATCAGCGGCCCCAGCAGCACCCCGATCAGCGGGAAGCGCAGCAGCGCCGAGAGGCAGTAGGCCACCGCCAGGCCCAGGGTGTAGAGCATGCCGGGCAGGTAGAAGTCCTTGGCGTCGCCCGACATCATCGCGAAGACGGCGCCGACGGCGACCCCGAAGACGCCGCTGAAGGCGTGCTTGAGGGTCTCGCGGCGCACCAGGCGGACCAGGGCGAGCAGCACGCTCAGCCCGAGCGCGGCGACGGCCGCCGTGTGCAGGTCCCGTCTGACGGTGTAGACCAGGACGAAGACCAGCCCGGGCACGGTGGTGTCCACCATGCCGCGCACCCCGCCGAACGCCTCCATCAGGGCCTTGTCCGTCAACGTCGGGGCGGACGTCCCGCTCCCGGGTCCGTCCGCCGCCCCGTTCCGGGGCTCGTCCCCGCCGTCGGCCGGCCTGTCGAGAGAGGTCACCCGCTACTCCTGTCCGCTGTCCTGTCCGATGGGGCGCAGTTCGTACTTGGGGTTGAACAGCACCGGACGGCCCCGGTTCATCGCGATCCGTCCGGAGGCGATCAGCCTGCGGCCCGGCTCTATGCCCGCGATGGAGCGGCGGCCCAGCCACACCACGTCCAGGGCCGCGGAGCCGTCGAACAGCTCCGCCTCCAGTGCGGGCACACCGGCACGGGGACGCTGCGTCACCGTGCGCAGCGTACCGGTCACCTTGACGATCTGCCGGTCGCCGCAGTCGCAGATGCGGGTGCAGCCGCTCTCCTCGGTGTCCTGCCGCAGCTCGGCGGAGAGCAGGTCCTCCTGCGAGGACGAGAGTCGACCGAGGAGGCGGCGCAGCCGGCCGCTCTGCCTCTCGACTCGGGTAGCGCCACTCATGTGGCCAGCGTACCCGCGCCCCCCGACCGGGGTAATGCCCTTCGGGGCCCGGATCGGGGGATGTGGCAGGAGGCACGCCGCCGACCGCGGCCGCACGCCTCCCGGGCCCCCGCCCGCCCCCGCGAACGGCACCCTACGGGGAGGCGGGCAGGGTACGGAGGTCCGTCCCGGCCTCGCGCAACCGCCCGTCGCGCAGTTCCAGCACGCGGTCGGCGCGGGCCAGCAGCCACGGGTCGCGGGTGGCCACCAGCGCGGTGGCCGACCGCCGCCGCACGGCGGTGTGGAGCAGCTCCGTCAGGGCCCGGCCCTCGTCCGCCCCGAGCAGCACGGGGGGTTCGTCGACGACGAGGAGCACGGGGCGGACGGCCAGGGCGCGGGCGAGCGCGGCGCGCCGGCGCCGGGCGTCGCCGAGCCCGTCGGGCCGCCGCCCGGCCACGTCGGAGAGGCCGACCTCGGCCAGCAGGGCGTGCACCCGCTCGTCGCGCTCGGCCTCGGGCACGTTGCGCAGCCGCAGCGGCACACCGACGTTCTCGGCGACGGTGAGGACCGGCAGCAGGCCCGGGGAGGGGAAGACGACGCCGATGCGGTCGCGGCGCAGCCGGAGGCGCTCCTGCTCGCCCAGCCCGTCCAGCCGCACGCCCCCGACGGTGATCCGGCCGGAGACGGGTGTGTCGAGTCCGCCGACGAGACCGAGGAGGGTGGTGCGGCCGGCGCCGGGGCGGCCGGTGACGGCGACGAGTTCGCCCTGCCGGACGGTCAGCGACAGGCCCCGCAGCACGGGGACGGCCTCCGGCCCGTGGCCGTAGGAGTGGTGCAGATCCTCGACCTCGACCACGGCACCCATCAGGTCTCCCCCTTCCGGAGCGCTCCGGACGCCTCCGAGCCTAGTCCCCGGCGGACGTCCCCGCCGGGGAACGGCCGCCCGCCCCGGTGCCCCGCGGCGGGCCGGCAAACCGGCGGGTCAGCGGACCTCGGTGATCTCCGGGCCCCGCTGGAGCTTGTCGATGCCCCCGGCGAAGCGGGAGCCCTCTTGGGCCTGCTCCTGCTGCACGCCGTCGGGCACCATCTGGGCGTCGTTGGGCAGCTTCAGGACGATCGGGTCGCGGGGGGCCATCGGGGCGTCGCCGCGCACCACGACCGTGTCGCGGAAGATCTGCTCCAGCAGCCCGGCGGCCTGCGGCTGGACCGCTCCCTGGCCGGAGATGACACCGCGCAGGAACCAGCGGGGGCCGTCGACGCCGACGAAGCGCACGACCTGCATGCCGCTGTTGCCGTCCGGGAGCCTCACCGGGACCTGGGCGCGCAGCTCCCAGCCGAGCGGGCCCTCGACCTCGTCGATGATGCCGCCCTTCTGCGTGATGCCCGAGGCGATCTCCTCGCGCACCTCGTCCCAGATGCCCTCGCGCTTGGGCGCGGCGAACGCCTGGAGCTGGATGGCGCTGTCCTTCAGCACGATCGTGGCGGCGACGATGGCGTCACCGGCCACCTCCACCCGCAGCTCCATGCCGGGCACGCCGGGCACGAACATCCCGCCGAGGTCGACGCGGCCCTCGCCGGGCGCGTGCAGCTCGCTGACGTCCCAGGGGCCGTCCGGCCGGGGGGCCGGGGGCAGCTTCACCCGGGTCTGCTCACCGCCGGCGGACCCGTCCGGCGCGCCGGCGGCCTCGTCGGAGCGTTCCGTCTCGAACTCGTCCGAGGCGCCCTCGGGCCCTGCTTCCTTCTTGCGACGACGTCCGAACACGTCACTGTCCCTTCAGGTCGGCAGCCTCGTCGGCCGCGACCGCAGCGTAATGGTTGTGCTGTGCGGCACGCTCCCGTGCCGCACGATCCTGTGCGGCGTGGCCGCCCGTGGAGCCGAAGCCCCCCGCCGCTCGCGCCGAGCCGGGCAGCTCCTCCACCTCGTGGAAGCGCACCCTCTCGACCTGCTGGACGACGAGCTGGGCGATGCGGTCGAACCGCTCGAACCGCACGTTCTCGCGCGGATCCAGGTTGGCCACGATCACCCTGATCTCTCCACGGTACCCGGCATCGACGGTTCCGGGCGCGTTCACGAGGCAGACCCCGCAGCGGGCGGCCAGACCGGATCTCGGGTGCACGAAGGCGGCGTACCCGTCGGGCAGCGCGATGGAAACCCCGGTGGGCAGGACGGCGCGTTCGCCGGGGGCGAGATCGGCGGCCTCGGTGGTGACCAGGTCGCAGCCGGCGTCGCCGGGGTGGGCGTAGGAGGGGAGGGGCACCTCGGGGTCGAGGCGGCGGATCAGCACGTCGACGGGGCGGCGGGCGGCCTGGCTCACGGGTTCACCTCGAAGGCCCGGGCGCGGCGGACGGTGTCGGGGTCGGCCATGGCCGCCTCGATCTCCTCCCGGCGGCCGTTGTCGACGAAGTGCTCGACCTTCACCTCGACGAAGAGGGCGGCGGCGCGGACGGCCACCGGTCCGCCGGGGCCGCCGATGCGCCCGGTGGCGGTGCAGTAGATCTTGCGCCCGTGGCGGGCGTCGGCCCGCGCCGTCAGGTGCAGCACGGCGCCGACGGGGACGGGCCGCACGTAGTCGGTCTCCAGCCGTCCGGTGACCGAGATGGTGTGCATCAGCCAGTTCAGCGAGCCCAGGGTCTCGTCCAGGGCGGCGGCCAGCAGCCCGCCGTGGGCGAGGCCGGGGGCTCCCTGGTGCTCGGGGCGGACGGTGAACTCGGCGGTGACGCTGACCCCTTCGCCGGCCCGCGCCGTCAGGTGCAGCCCGTGCGGTTGCTCGGCGCCGCATCCGAAGCACTGCGCGTAGTGGGCGCCCAGGAGCTCGCCGGGCGCGGGGGCGTCGGGGTGGCGCACCGGCGGGACGGCGTCCTCCGGCGGGATCAGGGAAGTCTCGGTCGCACTCACGGTTGCTGACCTTACCGCCGGGTCGGGGGGCCGGTCCCGGGCGTGCCAAGCTGGTCCCATGCTCTCCCCTGGCGTGCTGTACGACGAGCGGCTCACCGCGCCCCGCTCCTGGTGGCTGATCGCCGCCCTGATCGGGGTCTCCGCGGGCCTGATCCTCTTCCCGCTGGGCGTCCTGCCCCTGCTGGGAGGTCTGGTGGTGGGCACGGCGCTGGCCGCGGCCGCCGTCAGCTCCTACGGTTCGGCGCGCATCCGCGTGCTGGGCGACTCGCTGGTCGCCGGGGACGCCCGGGTGCCGCTCGCCGCGCTGGGCGAGGTGCGGGTGCTGGAGGCGCAGGAGGCGCTGGCCTGGCGCACCCACCGCGCCGACCCGCGCGCGTACATGCTGCTGCGGGGCTACGTGCCCACGGCGGTGCGCGTCGAGGTCGCCGACCCGCAGGACCCCACCCCGTACCTGTACCTGTCCACGCGGCGGCCCCGGGCCCTGGCGGACGCCCTGGAGGCGGCCCGCCGGTAGCGGGGCACCGGGCGGGCCCGGCGGCTCCGCACACCGCGGGCCGGCGAGGAGCGCGGGCGGAGGGGGGACGCCCGGCCGCTCCCGTCGTCCCTCGGGTCAGTCCCCGGACTCCGGGGCACGGCGCCCGGCGGGGGGAAGGGCCCCGGCGGCTCCGGCCTCCCCGTCGCCGGGCTCGCCGGCCGGGAGGGCGTCCCAGGAGACCTGCCGTCCCCGGAGGTCGGTGCGGATCTTCTCCGCCAGCTTCCGGGTGTCACGGCGGTTCATCGCCGCGCCCACCACCGCGCCGATCATGAACGGCGTGAGGTTGGGGAGGTTGCGCATCGTGCGCTTGAGGAGGGTCTGGCGCAGCTGCCGCTTCATCTGGCTGCCGAACGCGGCGCTGAACGTCGCGGGCACGGCCAGTTCCACGCCGCGCTCCTGGGACCAGGAGGTCAGGTAGGCGGCGGCCCGCTCCCGGACGGTACCGGGCGGGCGCAGGCCGTAGACCTCGTGGAGTTCGGCGATGAGCTTGATCTCCACCGCGGCCACCCCGACGACCTCGGCCGCCAGCTCGGCGGGCATCGCGGGGGGCACGGGCAGCATCGCCGAGGCGCCCACCCCGGCGCCGACGGTGGCGCTGCCCTTGAGGGCGCCGGAGACCAGCCGGTCGGCTATCTCCTCCGGCCCCAGGCCGGGGAACTGCCGGCGGAGCGTGGCCAGGTCCCGTACGGGGATCCTGGGGGCGATGTCGACGATGCGGTCGGCCACCACTCCCAGGAACGCCCTGACGGTGCCGCGCTCGCGCGGCCCGCGCCCGGTGCCGCCGCCCTCCTCACGGCGCGTGCGGAGCCGCCGCAGCCCGCGGCCGAGGGCGGCTGCGGGCGCGGATCGGGGTGCGGGCACGAGCGAGGCCTCCTGGCCGCGACCTCGCTCGGCGTCGTGTTTCTCTTCGGCCGCCATCGACGGGCGCCCCGGCTCAGGCCGCGCAGTCGCGGCAGATGGGGTGACCGTTCTTCTCCGCCGCCAGCTGCGAGCGGTGGTGGACCAGGAAGCAGCTCATGCAGGTGAACTCGTCGGCCTGCCGGGGCAGCACCCGCACGGACAGCTCCTCGTTGGAGAGGTCCGCGCCCGGCAGCTCCAGTCCCTCGGCCTGCTCGAACTCGTCGACGTCGACGGTCGAGGCGGACTTGTCGTTCCTGCGGGCCTTCAGCTCCTCGATGCTGTCCTCGTTGACGTCGTCGTCGGTCTTGCGTGGGGTGTCGTAGTCGGTTGCCATGTCGCTCTCCCCCTCTGGGTGTCTGCGGTGTCTCCAGCGCACGTAACGCGCGAGGGGCCGGACTTGTGCCCGACCCGAGGCGGAGATTTTGCCTCACTTCAAGCCCTGTTACTCAATCGACACCCAACCGCGCCCCTGATGGGGTGATCGAGTCGGCCGTCGACCGGGGCGGACGGCGGCCGGAATGTCACACTTCGCGAACACCGCCTCCCCCCTCTTCCACGTTCACGACCTGCGAAAACATGGATTTTCTGGCATTTTCCACCGGCATTGGCACCGGCGATCGCACATGGCCGAAAAATCGCGTGTGTGATCGATCACAACAGCTCCTCAACGGGAGTTATTCCCGTTTTTCTCCCCATAAAGAACCCCGGCTGTGAGGTGTTCCACGCTGCCCGGCAGAGCCCCTCGGGACCCGGTCCCGGGGCACCGCACGGCCCGGCGGCCGGCCCGTTCACACCGGCAGCGCGACCCGCACCAGCAGTCCGCCCTCCTCGCGGGGGGCGGCCATGACCATCCCGCCGTGGGCGCGCACCACCGAGCGCACGATCGACAGTCCCAGGCCGACGCCCTTGTCGCTGCCGGTGCGCTCGGTACGCAGCCTCCTGAAGGGCTCGAAGAGGTTGTCCACCTCGTAGGCGGGGACCATCGGCCCGGTGTTCTCCACCACCAGTTCCGCCATCCCCTGCCGGACCCGGGTCTCGACCGACACCCAGCCCTCCCCGGGGACGTTGTAGCGCACGGCGTTCTGCACCAGGTTGAGCGCGACCCGCTCCAGCAGCACCCCGTTGCCCTGCACGTACACCGGCCGCCGCACGCCGCGCAGCTCCACCTCCCGCTCCCGGGCCTCGCCGCGCGCCTGCTCCAGCGCCTGGGCGGCGACCTCGGCCAGGTCGACGGGCTTGCGGTCGACGATCTCGTTCTCACTGCGGGCGAGCAGCAGCAGCCCCTCGACCAGTTGCTCGCTGCGCTCGTTCGTGGCCAGCAGGGTCTTGCCGAGCTGGACCAGCTCGGGCGAGGCGTCGGGGTCGGAGAGCTGGACCTCCAGCAGGGTGCGGTTGATCGCCAGCGGGGTGCGCAGCTCGTGCGAGGCGTTGGCCACGAACCGCTGCTGGGCGGTGAACGCCCGGTCCAGCCGGTCCAGCATCTGGTCGAAGGTGTCGGCCAGCTCCTTCAGCTCGTCGTCCGGCCCGTCCAGCTCGATCCGGCGGTGCAGGTCGGAGCCGGCGACCCGCTGGGCGGTGCGCGTGATGCGCTCCAGCGGCGCCAGCACCCGTCCCGCCATGACGTAGCCGAAGGCGAAGGCGGCCACCGCCAGGCCCAGCAGCGCCAGCAGCGAGCGCTGCAGCAGCACGTCCAGGGCGAGGCGCCGCTGGTTCTCCATGCACTGCTGGACGGCCGCGGTCAGCTCCGAGGTGGTCAGCTCACCGCCGGCCCTGCCGGGCAGCCGGCAGACGGCGTCGGTGGTCTGGTCCCGCACCCCCACGATCTGGAAGGGCAGGTGGCTGCCGTCCTTCAGGGCCTGGGCCGCCAGCAGGTAGATGATCGTCAGCAGCACGATGCCGGCGATGAGGAACATCCCGCCGTACAGCAGGGTCAGCCGTATGCGGATGGTGGGCCGCAGCCAGGGGTGGGAGCGGCCCGGCTGGAAGGGGTCCCAGGTGGGCTTGGGAGGTGCCGCGGGAGACGGCGGGGGCGGGTGGCCGGGGGGCGCGGGCGTGCCGGTGGCCCCCGGTGTGCCGGGAGTGCCGGGGGTGCCGGGTGTGCTGGGGGTGCCGGGTGTGCTGGGTGTCATCGACGGCTCTCGGGATCGGACGGGGTCAGACGCGGTATCCGGAGCCGGGCACGGTGACGATCACCGGCGGCTCCCCGAGCTTGCGGCGCAGGGTCATCACGGTGACCCGCACGACGTTGGTGAACGGGTCGGTGTTCTCGTCCCATGCCTTCTCCAGGAGCTGCTCGGCGGAGACCACCGCACCCTCGGCCCGCATGAGCACCTCCAGCACCGCGAACTCCTTGGGCGCCAGGTGGACCTGCCGGCCGTCGCGGAACACCTCGCGGCGGCTGGGGTCCAGCCGGATCCCGGCGCGTTCCAGAACCGGGGGCAGGGGCGCGGCGGTGCGGCGGCCCAGCGCCCGCACCCGGGCCGTCAGCTCGCTGAAGGCGAAGGGTTTGGGCAGGTAGTCGTCCGCGCCCAGTTCCAGGCCCTCCACCCGGTCGCTGACGTCGCCCGAGGCGGTGAGCATCAGCACCCGGGTGGGCAGGCCCAGCCCGACGATGCCGCGGCACACGTCGTCGCCGTGGACCAGGGGCAGGTCGCGGTCGAGGACCACCACGTCGTAGTCGTTGACCCCCACCCGCTCCAGGGCGGCGGCGCCGTCGTAGACCACGTCGACGGCCATGGCCTCCCGGCGCAGTCCGGTGGCCACGGCATCGGCGAGCAGCTGCTCGTCCTCGACGACGAGTACGCGCACGGCGGGTTCCCTCCTGGGGTGCGGGGCGGTCGGGGCGGCCGGGCCGGACGGGCCCGGGCCGGGCGTGCGGGGGCGCGGGAGCCGCGGATCCGTCCCGTTCCACCGGGCCGTACGCACTCCTGCACCACCCTCCATCCTGCCTCCGACCTCCGTAAACGGGCCGTAAGCGACCTCCGGCGCAGCCGTTCACCGAATTTTCGTCCCGATTGAGGTTTCTCTGAGGTTTGGGGTGGGGAGGACGGCAGTACACCCGCGATCACGCCCTGTAGACGGCATGTCACGACCCTCTCCCTCACCGCCGGAGGACCGTCGGTCGACCGCTTCGGGGACCGCACCGTGATCGTCCCACCCTCGGCACACCCCCGTGCCAACGACCCATGACGAGGGGGCGCACCATGGACGCGTTCACCGCAGGCATTCTGCAGCGCATACGGAACACCGAGTCCGACCTGATCCGCGCTCGCGAGTCGGGCGACGACTTCCTGGTGGACGTCGAGCAGGCCGAGCTGGAGGACCTGCGCCGTCTGGCCGCCGAGTACGGAGTGGAGGTGGAGGTCGGCGCCGCCAGCGCCTGACCGGCCGCGAGCCTGCGTCTGCGCCCCGGGAGCCCCTCCCGGGGCGCAGACGCGTGCGGGGCGGCGCGGACGGGCCCCGGAGCGCCCGTCGCGTCCGGCGCCCCGGCCCGTGCGCCCACCGCCGGCCGCTCCTCAGTCGTGCCAGGCGCCCAGCTCCTCCAGCAGGGGCTGGAGCACCTCGAACACCCCCGGCGAGGCCGCCACCGTCAGATCCCCGTCCGGCGCCCGCCCCGGGCGTCCGCCGGTGAGCGCGCCGGCCTCCCGGGCCACCAGGTCGCCCGCCGCGACGTCCCAGGGGTGCAGCCCCCGCTCGTAGAAGCCGTCCAGGCGGCCGCCCCCCACGTCGCACAGGTCGATGGCGGCCGAGCCGGAACGGCGGATGTCGCGGACGCGCGGCAGCAGGCGCCGCGCCACCTCCGCCTGCGCGGCCCGGCGCTCGGCGACGTAGTTGAAGCCGGTGCCGATCAGCGCGCTCTCCAGCGGCGGGGAGGGGCGGCAGGCCACCCGCTCCCCGTTGCGCCAGGCGCCCCCGCCCAGCACCGCGTGGTACGTCTCGCCGCGCGGCGGCACCGCCACCACGCCGACCACGGTCTCGCCCCGGTACTCGGCGGCGATGGAGACCGCCCAGGCGGGCAGCCCGTAGAGGTAGTTCACGGTGCCGTCGATCGGGTCGACGATCCAGCGCACCCCGCTGGTGCCCTCGGTCGAGGCGCCCTCCTCGCCCAGGAAGCCGTCCTCGGGGCGGCGGTCGGCGAGGAAGCCGGTGATCAGCCGCTCGGAGGCGAGGTCCATCTCGGTGACCACGTCGACGGGGCTGCTCTTGGTGGCGGCCACCCCCAGGTCGGCGGGGCGGCCGTCGAGGAGCAGCGCTCCCGCCCGGCGGGCGGCCTCCAGCGCGAGGTCGAGCAGTTCGGTCCTGAGCGGGTCGGTCACGTCTCTCCCTGGTGTCGGTGGTGGCGCCGGCGTCCGTGCCGGCGGCGGTGGCGTCCGCGGGGTGCGGCGGCGGGCCCGCGCCCCTCGCACCGGGTGCGCGGGCCCGGGGCTCAGGCGTACGGGCTGTCGGCACCCGCGGCCGCGGGCCTGGCCTCGCGGCCGGGGCAGCACCCCACCGGGCACACGTCGTGGCTGGGGCCCAGCGCGCCCAGCGCGCAGCGCTCGGGGCGCTCGCCGCGCTCGGCGGCGGCCCGCTCCGCCACCAGCTCGCGCACGGCCGCGACGAAGCGCGGGTCGGCCCCGACGGTGGCGGAGCGCACCACGGGCAGCCCCAGTTCCTCGGCCTTCGCCTTCGCCTCGGTGTCCAGGTCGTACAGGACCTCCATGTGGTCCGAGACGAACCCGATCGGCACCATCACCGCGCCCGGCACCCCGCGCCCGTGCAGCTCCTCCAGGTGGTCGCAGACGTCCGGCTCCAGCCAGGGGACGTGCGGGGCGCCGCTGCGGGACTGGTAGACCAGCTCCCAGGGCCGGTCCACCCCGGTCTCCCTGCGCACCGCGTCGGCGATCGCCCGCGCCACGTCCAGGTGCTGGGCGACGTAGGCGCCGCCGTCGGGCCCGGAGGTCTCGGCCTGCGCGGTGGGGATGGAGTGGGTGGTGAAGACCAGGTGGGCGCCGGCGCGCACGCCCTCGGGCAGCTCGGCCAGGGCGGCCAGCACGCCGTCGGCCATGGGCCGGACGAAGCCGGGGTGGTTGAAGTAGTGCCGCAGCTTGTCCACGCGCGGCAGCGGCAGTCCCTCCCGCTCCAGGGCGGCGAGCGCGTCGGCGAGGTTCTCCCGGTACTGGCGGCAGCCCGAGTAGGAGGCGTAGGCGCTGGTGGCCAGCACCAGGATGCGGCGCCGGCCGTCGTTCACCATCTCGCGCAGGGTGTCGGTCAGGTAGGGGGCCCAGTTGCGGTTGCCCCAGTAGACGGGCAGGTCCAGGCCGGCCGCGGCGAAGTCCTCGCGCAGGGCGGCGAGCAGCCGGCGGTTCTGGGCGTTGATCGGGCTGACCCCGCCGAACAGGTAGTAGTGCTGCCCGACCTCCTTCAGCCTCTCCCGCGGGATCCCCCGACCGCGGGTGACGTTCTCCAGGAACGGGACCACGTCGTCGGGCCCCTCCGGGCCTCCGAAGGACAGCAGCAGCAGGGCGTCGTAGGGACGGGTGTCGGTTGCGTCGGGCATGCCCCGATCCTGCCATCCCGCCCCGGTGCTCCCCGTCCTGACCCGCAGCCGGACAGCCGGGCGGCGGCGTGAGTATGATCCCCCTCCGACCGGCCGGGTGCCGCCCGCGCCGGGCCGTGCGCCGCGCGGGCGCGGTGGGGCGCGGCACTCGAGCCATGGGGAGGGCGTCACGGTGGGCACACTGGCATCCCGGCCGCCGCGGGGCTCCGCGGCCCCCACGTGGCGCAACTGGGCGGGCAACGCCACCGCCTCGCCCCTGCGGACGGTGGCCCCCTCGACCACCGAGGGACTGGCGGAGGCCGTGCGCCGGGCCGCGGAGGACGGGCTGACCGTCAAGGCCGCCGGCACCGGCCACTCGTTCACGCCCGTGGCCGCCACCGACGGGATGCTGATACGCCCCGACCGCCTCACCGGCATACGCCGCGTCGACCGCGAGGCCATGACGGTCTCCGCCGCCGCGGGGACCCCCCTGCGGCGGCTCAACCGGGAGCTCGCCGCCGAGGGCCTGTCCCTGGCCAACATGGGCGACATCATGGAGCAGACCGTCTCCGGCGCGATCAGCACCGGCACCCACGGCACCGGGCGCGACTCCGGTTCGCTGGCGGCGCAGGTCCGCGAGCTGGAGATGGTCCTGGCCGACGGCTCGGTGCTGCGGTGCTCGGCGCGGGAGAACGCCGACGTCTTCGCCGCCGCCCGGATCGGCCTGGGGGCGCTGGGCGTGATCAGCGAGGTCACCTTCGCCGTCGAGCCGCTGTTCCTGCTCACCGCGCGCGAGGAGCCGATGCGCCTGGAGGAGGTGCTCGCCGGCTTCGGGGAGCTGGCCGCCGGCAACGAGCACTTCGAGTTCTACTGGTTCCCGCACACCGACCGCTGCGTCACCAAGCGCAACAACCGCAGCCCGGGGCCGGCCGCCCCGCTGCCCCGCCTGGGCGGCTGGCTGGCCGACGAGTTCCTCTCCAACGGGGTCTTCCAGGCGGCCTGCTCGGTGGGCCGGGCCGTGCCGGCCGCCGTTCCCGGCATCGCCCGGATCGCCGGGCGCGCGCTGTCGGCCCGCACCTACACCGACGTCCCGTACAAGGTCTTCACCTCCCCGCGCCGGGTCCGCTTCGTGGAGATGGAGTACGCCCTGCCGCGGGAGGCCGCCGTGGAGGCGCTGCGCGAGCTGCGGGCGGTGGTGGACGGGTCGGACCTGCGGGTGGACTTCCCCGTGGAGGTGCGGATCGCCCCCGCCGACGACATCCCGCTCTCCACGGCGTCGGGCCGCGAGACGGCCTACCTGGCGGTGCACCTGTACCGGGGCACCCCGTACCGGCGGTACTTCACGGCGGCCGAGCAGGTCATGGTCGCGCACGGCGGGCGCCCGCACTGGGGGAAGCTCCACAGCCGCGACGCGGAGTACCTGGCCGGCGTCTACCCGCGCTTCGGGGAGTTCACGGCGCTGCGCGACCGGCTCGACCCGGACCGGATGTTCGCCAACGACCACCTGCGGCGCGTGCTGGGGGACTGAGGCCGCCGGACGGCCCGGACGGCGGGTGGGGCCACCGGGCCGTCACCCTCCGCATTCCCCCGTCCCCCGACCGGGCCGGATCGCACACATCTTCCCCTCGCGCCCCTTCCGTGCCCCGAAGTCGAGGTGAGCGTTCCGCTTCAGGAGATCGAGTGAAGATCCAGGCGTCCGACACCGCCTTTTTACGAACGGCACGGTGTTCAACCGCCGCCGCCTGTGAGAACTTGGGCGGCGTGCCGATCCACCGGCATGGCCCCAATGGAGTAGTGTGACGAGCCCTGACCATGGTCCCGGTCAGCCGGTACCACGCACGGTGACCGATTCGGTGACGGTGCGTGGTCGACAGGCAACCGTGTCATGCGGCGGGCCGGGGTGCGGACCCGACACGCCGGGCAAGTCGGCAAGGTTGTGGCAGGCTGCACCCGGGCACGCCACACTCGTCTAGCGGGAGCAGCGACGCACGTGACGTCGGCAGGCACCATCCGGGAGGTTCCCATGCCCGAACTGCGTGTCGTGGCCGTCAGCAACGACGGCACACGGCTGGTGCTCAAGGCTGCCGACAACACGGAGTACACGCTGCCCATCGACGAGCGGCTGCGCGCCGCCGTCCGCAACGACCGCGCCCGGCTCGGGCAGATCGAGATCGAGGTCGAGAGCCACCTCCGCCCCCGCGACATCCAGGCCCGGATACGGGCCGGCGCCACCGCCGAGGAGGTCGCCCAGCTCGCCGGCATCCCGGTGGACCGCGTGCGGCGGTTCGAGGGGCCGGTGCTCGCCGAGCGGGCGTTCATGGCCGAGCGGGCCCGCAAGACCCCGGTGCGGCGCCCCGGCGAGAGCACCGGACCGCAGCTGGGCGAGGCCGTGGCCGAACGCCTGATGCTGCGCGGCGCGGACCGGGAGACGGTGCAGTGGGACTCCTGGCGCCGGGACGACGGCACCTGGGAGGTGCTGCTGGTCTACCGGGTGGCCGGCGAGCCGCATTCGGCGAGCTGGACGTACGACCCGCCGCGCCGGCTGGTGCAGGCCGTGGACGACGAGGCCCGGGCGCTGATCGGCGAGAGCGACGACACGCCCGAGCCGAGCTTCCCGTTCGTGCCGCGCATCGCCCGGCTGCCGCGCGACCGCTTCGACCGGACGGACCGCTCCGACTCCTTCCCCGCCGACGCGCAGGACGGCCCGGGTTCCGACAGGGGCGGTGAGCGGGACTCGCTGACCAGCCTCCTGGAGGCGGTGCCCAGCTTCCGCGGCGACCTCGTCGTACCGGAGCAGTCGTCCGTCCCCGACGACCCGCCCGACGACGAGCCCGCCGAGGTGCCGGAGGCGGTGGAGCCCCCGGCCCCCGCGGCGAGCGCGGGATCGGCGTACGCGGACGTGCTCATGCCCCGGTCGGTGGCGGGCCACCGCGACCGGCTCACCGGCAGCACCGACCGCCAGGCCGAGGCGGACGGCGTCCGCCCGGGCCGCCGTGCGGCGGTGCCCAGCTGGGACGAGATCGTCTTCGGCACGCGCCGCAAGAAGCAGGAGTGAGGTGACCGGCCCCGGGGGCGGACGGCGCGCGGCCGTCCGCCCCCGGGGCCGCCGCCCTCTCCTTCCCTCCCCGGGCCGCTAGCCCGGCTCGGGTCCGGTGGCCACCGGACGGGAGGGGTCGGCGCTCCACTGCGACCAGGAGCCCACGTACAGCGCCGCGTCGATGCCCGCGACCGCCAGTGCCAGCACCTCGTGGGCTCCGGAGACGCCCGAACCGCAGTAGACCCCCACCTCGGTGTCCGCGTCGATGCCCAACCCGGCGAAGCGGGCGGCCAGTTCGGCGGCGGGCCGCAGGGAGGTCCTTCCCTCCCGGACGTTCTGCGTGGTCGGGGCGGAGAGCGCGCCGGGGATGTGGCCGGCGACCTTGTCGATCGGCTCCACCTCGCCGCGGTAGCGCTCCGCCGCGCGGGCGTCGAGCAGCACCCCGGTCCGGGCCAGGGCCGCCGCACCGTCCGCGTCCAGCACGGGGAGCCCACCGGGGCGGGGCGTGAAGTCGCCCTCGGTCGGCTCGGGGGCCTCCCGGCTCAGGGGGCCGTCCCAGGCCGCCAGGCCGCCGTCCAGCACCCGCACGTCCCCGTGGCCGGCCCAGCGCAGCAGCCACCAGGCGCGGGCCGCGCCCCAGCCCTGCCCCCCGTCGTAGACCACCACGGGATGCCCGTCGCGGACCCCGGCGCGGCGCATCGCCGCGCCGAACTCCCCGGGATCGGGGAGCGGATGACGGCCCGTCCCCTCCCGCACGGGCCCGGCCAGCTCGGTGTCGAGGTCGACGTACACGGCGCCGGGCAGGTGACCCGCCTCGTACACGGAGCGGCCGGAGGGCCCGCCCTGCTGCCAGCGGACGTCGAGCAGGGTCGGCGGCGCGGGCGATTCGGTGAGTTCGCGCGCCAACTGGGTAGGGGTGACGGTAACTGCCATGGCCGTATCCTCGCGCGACCTGCTCCGTGTGTCTCCGCACCACCCGGGCCGGTCCGCACCGGATCGCACCCGCACACGGGGCGGAAGGGACATCAGGTGACACACCGCTCGCCCTTCCCCGTCCCCTGCCCCGTCCTCACCCGGGGTCCCGTGGGCGTCAGGAGCGGCGAGTGAGAGCATGGGCACCCACCGTAGGCGGCAGACCGCCGGACGACCGCATCGACGACGGTCCCGAGGAGAGAAGTGAACAGATGACCGAGGCAGCGACCCGACGCGCTCCGGGCACCCCGTGCTGGGTGAGCCTGCTGGCCGGCGACCCGGCCGCCGGCCGCGAGTTCTACCGAGACCTCTTCGGCTGGGAGTACCAGCACGAGCGGGGACCGTCCGGGCCGCACTTCCGCGCCCTGCTCGACGGCCGCGAGGTCGCCTGCATCCGCCCGATGCCCAAGGGCTGGACGTGCCTGCCCTCCTGGTCGCCCTTCCTGGCCTCCGACGACGCCGACCGGGCGGCGGAGACGGTCCGGCTGTACGGCGGGACGGTCGGGGTCGGGCCGCTGGGCTCCGCCGGGGGCACCGGCCGCATGGCGGTGGCCTCCGACCCGGCCGGCGCCACCTTCGGCATCTGGCAGGAGGAGGCGCGCGACGGGGCGGTCATGGACGGCGGCCCGGGCACCGTGGTGTGGAACGAGCTGCTCACCTACCAGACCTCCGCGGTCGAGAAGTTCTACCAGGCGGTGTTCGGCCTGGACACCGAATCCCCGGTGCAGGGCGGCGGGGGCCCGGAGGCCGGGGAGCCGGACTACCTCACCGTGGCGGCGCGGGGCCGGATCGTCGGCGGCCTGCGCGGCGTCGGCACGGCCCTGCCGCGCGACCGGGGCGCGCACTGGCTGGTGTACGTCGAGGTGGAGGACACCGACGCGGTGGCCCGCCGGGCGGCCGAGCTGGGCGGGAGCGTACTGGCCCCGCCGAGCGACTCGCCCCACGGGCGGACGGCCCGGCTCGCCGACCGGGAGGGTGCCCCCTTCGCGGTGATCACTACCAGGCGGTGACGGGCACGGACCCGGCGGTCCGTCAGGAGTGCGAGGGGACGGGGGCGTCCGCGCCGTCCACGGGCAGCACGTCCGGGGAGAGCGCCCCCGCCCGCGCCGCGGCGGCGGTCAGCCGGCGCCGGTGGTGGCGGCGGCACAGCACCTCGTAGCCGACCTCCCCCGTCGCCCCGCCGACGTCCCCCACGACGACCTGGGCGCCCTCGACGACCATCCGCCCGTCGACGGTGCGGGCGTTGTGGGTGGCCCGGGCGCCGCACCAGCACAACGCCTCGACCTGCAGCGACTCGATGCGGTCGGCCAGTTCGATCAGCCGCTGGGAGCCGGGGAAGAGCCGGGTCCTGAAGTCCGTGGTGATCCCGAAGGCGAAGACGTCGATGCCCAGGTCGTCGACGACGCAGGCCAGTTGGTCCACCTGCTCGGGCGCCAGGAACTGCGCCTCGTCCGCGATCACGTAGTCCGTGCGGCCGCCCGCCGTCAGGTGCTTCACCAGGTGGGCGTGGAAGTCGAAGCCCTCGCCGGCCTCGACCGCCTCGGTGACCAGGCCCAGCCGCGAGGAGAGCCGCCCCTGCCCCGCCCGGTCGTTGCGCGTGAAGATTATCCCCGCCAGACCCCGCGCCGAGCGGTTGTGCTGGATCTGGAGCGCGAGGGTGGACTTCCCGCAGTCCATCGTTCCGGCGAAGAAGACCAGTTCGGGCATGGCGGGGCGGAACCTTTCGGCGGGTCGGCGGCGGGTGGGACTCGGTTCGGCGTCCGGCCGGACGCGCGGACGCACGGCGGCGGGCGGCCGGCGGGCACCGGGCGGGCGGGCCGGACGCGGGGGAACGTCCGGCACCACCCTACGTGCGGACTTCCAGCAGGGGCACCAGCTGCTCGGCCGGCGTCATCGAGCCGTGCATGCCGACCAGTTCGGACTCGTTGGGCTCGGTCTCGGTGGCGACGACGGCGATGCCGTCGCTCATCGCCACCACCACGTCCCCGATCCGGCCCCGCACCCGGTCGTCGACCTTCGGGCCGAACCAGCCCAGCTCGATCGCCTCGTCCCGGGTGGCCACCCATGCCCGGTCGGCCAGCACCTCGCGCCAGACGGCGTGGACGTCCCCGGCCGCGCCCGGCACGGCGTACAGGTGGCGGGCCCGGCCCTCGCCGCCCAGGCGCGCGACGCCCGCGCGCAGCTCCCAGTCCTCGTCGAAGTCGTAGCGGGCCTCGGGCGTACGGGGCACGTCCACCATGCCGTGGTCGGCGGTGATGTAGAGCGCGGAGCGCGGCGGGAGCTGCTCGGCCAGGCGCTGGGCCAGCCGGTCCACGTACATCAGCTGGCCGCGCCAGGCGTCGGAGTCCACGCCGTAGCGGTGGCCGTTGCCGTCGAGTTCGGCGTAGTACGTGTAGACCAGGGTCCGGTCGGCCGCGCCGAGGCGGTCGGCGGCGAAGTCCATCCGCTCCTCGGCCGAGAGCCGGCCGTGGAAGGTGCCGCCGGAGAGCGCGATCTGCGTCAGCGGGGTGTGCTCGAAGTGCGGCGCGGTGACCTGGCAGGCGGCGATCCCGGCCGCGTCGGCGAGCCGGAAGACGGTGGGGTAGGGCTGCCACTGGTACGGGTCCGTCCACGGATG
Organism: Streptomyces desertarenae; assembly: GCF_042681365.1. Classification (NCBI taxonomy): domain Bacteria; kingdom Bacillati; phylum Actinomycetota; class Actinomycetes; order Kitasatosporales; family Streptomycetaceae; genus Streptomyces; species Streptomyces desertarenae. The sequence goes on from NZ_JBHUFU010000013.1 coordinate 127,050, forward strand.
CCAGCGCAGCTGGTTCATCAGCTCGCCGGTGGCCGGGTCGAGCACGGTGTAGCCGGGCAGCCCGTGGGCGCCGGGGACCTGGCCGGTGCCCACCGAGGCGAGCGAGGTGGCGGTGGTGGAGGGGAAGCCCGCCGTCACCGGCCGCCCGGAGCCGCCGCGGGAGGTGGGCAGCAGCGAGGTCAGGAAGGGCGCCTCGTCGGGGTGGGCCCGCAGCAGCTCCCAGCCCATGCCGTCCACCAGGAAGACGCAGGCCCGGTCGGCCGGCTCCAGCGCCAGCCCGGAGGACATCCCGGGTACGCCCTGGCCCGCGGTGATGGCGGGCAGCAGGTCGGCCAGCGAGGCCTCGCCGTAGCGCGGCACGGGCGCGGCGGACGGGTCCAGGGGCGCGGGGTCGTGCGGGACCGTGCCGTGCTGGGGGGGACCCGCCATCAGCGGGCGCCGGCCGTCGCCGCGGTGGCCTCCGAGAGCGCCTGCGCGAAGGCGAGCGCCTGGCGGACGGTGTCGGGCCCGTCGCCCGCCTCGCTGACGCGCAGGGAGAGGTCGTCGACGGTGAGCGAGCCCGTGTAGCCGTGGTCCGCCTCGCAGTTGGGGTCGCCGCAGTTGGCCGGCTCCATGTCGAGGCGGGAGACGGCGCCCCAGCCGATGGTCAGGACGATCTCGTGGGGCAGGGTGCCGGGCTTGTAGGACTCGGGGCTGGCCACGACGCGGCTGAGGATGACGGAGGAGATCCGCTCCAGCTTCACCGACTCGGTGGAGGTCGTGGCGTAGGGCGAGGAGGAGGTGCCGTCGGCGGGCTGCTCGTCGGTGTGGCTGACGATGAACCGGGTGCCGGTCAGCACCAGCACGGTGACGTGGCGGCGGACCTCGTTGGAGTCGAAGGTCGTCTCCTGGTGGACGAGGTACGAGGACACCGGCTCGCCGCCCACGGCGGACTCGACCGCCTCGGCCACGAGAGCCGGGTAGTAGCCGCTGCGCTCGATCGCCGTGCGCAGCCCCTGGGTCGTCGTACCGGTCTTCGCCATGCGGACCATCCTACGGTGAGCGGGGGCCGTCAGTACGCGGGCAGGCGCCGCGGGCCGAGGTCGGCCCGCCCCGGGTACCCCGCCGCGGCGGCGGCCCGCGGACCGGCGACGCGCACGGCGGCGTCCAGGACGGTCAGCCCGCGGGCGGCCACGACGACCGGCTCCAGGTCCACCGCGGTGACCTCGGGGTGGTCGTCGACCAGCCGGGAGACCCGCAGCAGCAGCTCCTCCAGCGCGGCGGTGTCCACCGGCTGGGCGCCGCGCCAGCCGAACAGCACGGGGGCGGAGCGGATGGAGCGGACCAGCTCGGCGGCGTCCCGGTCGGTGACCGGGACGAGCCGGTGCGCGGTGTCGCCCAGCAGCTCCGACGGCGGCCCGGCCAGCCCGAAGGAGAGCACCGCGCCGATCACCGGGTCGGCGGTCGCCCTCACCACGGTGTCCACACCGCGCGGCGCCATGGCCTGCACGACGGGCCGCAGCTCCGCGGGCGCGCCCAGTTGCTCGGTCAGCTCGGCGTAGGCGTGCCGCAGCCCGGCCTCGTCGGCGATGTCCAGCCGTACGCCGCCCAGGTCGGCGCGGTGCCGCAGGTGGGGGGCGGTGGTCTTGAGGGCCACGGGGTAGCCCAGCCGCCGTGCCGCCGCCGCCGCGGCGTCCGCGTCGGGGGCGGGCAGGACGGGCCGCACCGCGATGCCGTAGCGCCCCAGCAGCCCGGCCGCCTCGCCCGCGCTCAGCGGCTCGCTGCGGCGCACGTCGCCCGCAGCCTGCGGGAGGCGTTCGCGGACCCGGTCCAGCAGGGCGGCGGCGCCCTGCTCGTCGATGTCGTCGTACTCGGGCACCCGGCCCGGGCTCCGCGCCTCCCGCCGCCACCGCGCGTAGCGGACCGCCTCGGACAGGGCGTCCACGGCGCGCTCGGGGGCGGGGTAGGCGGGCAGGCGGCGCTCGGCGAGCGCGGCGTCCAGGCCCTCGATGGCCAGGTGGACGACGGCCACCGGTTTGGCCGGGCGGTCGGCGCCCTCCCCCTCGGGGGCACCGGCGCCGCCGGCGGCCTCGTGCAGCGCCCGGGCCAGCTCCTCGGCGCGCCCGGCGTCCTGGACGCCGTCCACCCAGGGGATCGCGGTGACCACCACGGCGTCGGTGGCCGGGTCGGCGAGGGTGGCGCGCAGGGCGCGGCGGAAGTCCTCGGGCGTGGCCTCGGTGGTCAGGTCGGTGACGGGCTGCGGGCGCAGGCCGCGGGCCAGGCAGGCGTCGTAGGTGAGCAGGCAGAGCGACTCGGCGTTGCCGAGGATGCCCACGCGCGGTCCGGCGGGCAGCGGCTGGGTGGCCAGCAGCACCCCGGCGTCGACGAGTTCGGTGACGGTGTCGACGCGGATGACCCCGGCCTGCCGCAGCAGCGAGGAGACCGCGGCGTCGGGGGTGCGCCCGGCGGGGACGGCGTGGCCCGGCGGCGGGGCGCTGGCGTTGTGCCGGGCTCCCTTGACCACGACGATCGGTTTGCGGGCGGCGGTGCGCCGGGCCAGCCGGTTGAACTTCCGCGGGTTGCCGAAGGACTCCAGGTACATCAGCACGACGTCGGTGTCGGGGTCGTCGTCCCAGTACTGGAGCACGTCGTTGCCCGAGACGTCGGCGCGGTCGCCCGCGGAGACGAAGCTGGAGACGCCGCCGAGTCCGCGCCCGCGGCGGTGCAGGGCGGCGAGCACCGAGATGCCGATGGCCCCCGACTGGGTGAACAGGCCGATGCGCCCGCGCTCGGGCATCTCGGGCGAGAGCGTGGCGTTGAGCCGCACGCCGGGCGCGGTGTTGATCACCCCGAAGGCGTTGGGGCCGATGATGCGCATCCCGTGGTAGCGGGCCTGCCGGACCAGCGCGCGCTGCTCGTCGCGGCCGAAGTCGGCCGAGAGCACGACCAGCCCCTGCACGCCCCGCTCCCCGCACTCGGCCACCACACCGGGCACCTCGCCGGCGGGGACGGCGACGACGGCGAGGTCGACCGGCTCGGGGATCTCGCGCACCGAGCGGTGGGCGGGCACCGAGTCGACCTCGGTCCGCCCGGCCTCGAAGGCCCGGTTGACGGCGTAGACGCGGCCGGTGAAACCCGCCTCGCGCAGGCCGGCCAGGACGGTGCGCCCGGCGCCGCGCGGGGCGCGGCCGACCCCGATGACGGCGACCGAGCCGGGGGCCAGCAGCCGCTGCACGGAGCGGGCCTCGGCGCGCTGCTCGCGGGCCCGCATGACGGCCAGGGACTGCTCGGTGGGCTCGATCCCGAAGGTCAGGTGGACCGCGCCGTCCTCGAAGGTGCGCTTCTGGGAGTAGCCCGCGTCCGTGAAGACCTTGACCATCCTGGTGTTGGCGGGCAGCACCTCGGCGACGAAGCGCCGCACACCCCGTTCGCGGGCGCAGGCGGCGATGTGCTCCAGCAGGGCCGATCCGACCCCCCGGCCCTGGTGGTCGTCGCGGACGAGGAAGGCGACCTCGGCCTCGTCGGCGGCCCCGGAGGCGGAGCGGCCGGAGGCGTCGATGCGGTCGTAGCGGACGGTCGCGATGAACTCGTCGCCCACGACGGCCGCCAGCCCCACCCGGTCGACGTAGTCGTGGTGGGTGAAGCGCCGCACGTCGCGCGCGGAGAGGCGGGGGTAGGGCGCGAAGAAGCGGTAGTACTTCGACTGGTCGGAGACCTGCTCGTAGAACCGGACGAGCCGGTCCGCGTCACCGGGGGTGATGGGGCGGATCCGGGCCGTCCCGCCGTCGCGCAGCACCACGTCGGCTTCCCAGTGGGCCGGGTAGGCAGGCTCGGCAGGCTCGCTCGGGGTCCGCATGGGGCCAGCCTAGCCACCGGAGGGCCCGCGGGAGCCGGAGCGGATCCGCGCCGGCCCCGGCCGGGGGGCCGCCTCCTGTGCGAAGCTGGCCGGGACGCCCGGTCCGGCCGGCTTCGGCCCCGTACGGCCCCGTCCGGCCGGTCCGGCCGACCGTACCGACCCGACTCGATCCGAAGGGCACCACCATGGCTGAGCGCCGCGTCACCGTCGGCTGGCCCGAGGGCCTGCACGCCCGTCCCGCCGCGATCTTCGTCCGCGCCGTGGCCGCCACCGGCCTCCCCGTCACCGTGGCCCGCCCCGGCGGCGATCCGGTGAACGCCGCCTCGATGCTGTCGGTCCTCGGGCTGGGCGCCGGGGGCGGCGACGAGGTCGTGCTGGCCTCGGACGCGGAGGGGGCCGGGGACGCCCTGGACCGGCTGGCGAAGCTGGTCCAGGAGGGGCTCGACGAGCTCCCCGGCACCGTCTGAACCGTCCGGCCCCGCCGGGCGGGCACCGGGGCCGGACGCCTCCGGTGCCCGCCCGGATTCACTCCCGCGGAATTCCCCGGGCCGGTCGGCTCACGGCGGCGGAATACGGGATCCGCCCCTCCCGTCGCGTTCCGAATTCACCGGGCGCATTTCCCCGCCCATTCCCCGTTTCTATCCGGATTCTGTTACGCGCCGTCGCGCGCCGTGTTTACCGGGTGTTTCGCGGTCCTCACCGCCGTCCGCCGCCGGCCCCCGCGCGCGGCCACCGGCCGCTGCTCGCGGCGGACGGCGATCGAGCGCTCCACGTGTGCGCCGGCCAGTGCGTGCGCCCGTTCCGCGTCGCCGCGCGCGACCGCGTCGACGACGGCGCCGTGCTCGCGCCACACGGCGACCGCCCGCTCCGGCGGCTCGGCCGCGTAGACCCAGGTGATCTTGCGGCGGAGCTGGGTGAGCAGCGAGGCCAGGGTGGGGCTTCCGGAGGCCTGGGCGAGGGTCTCGTGGTACCAGTCCCCCAGCGCTCCGAGGTCGGAGAACTGGCCGCGCGCCGCGCGCTGCTGCCCCAATCGCACCAGTCCGCGCAACACCCTCAACTGGGCCTCGGTGCGGCGCCGGGCGGCCCGGGCGGTGCCCAGCGGCTCCAGCAGGGCGCGGATGTCGAGCAGGTCGGCGGCCTCCCGCTCGGTGGGGGTGGCGACGCAGGCTCCCGCGTGGCGGCGCGAGGTGACAAAGCCCTCCGACTCCAGGGTCCGCAGGGCCTCGCGCACCGGGACGCGCGAGACGCCGTAGCGCCGGGCGAGGAGTTCCTCGGTCAGGCGCGCGCCGGGCGGGAAGACCCCGGAGACGATGTCGTCGCGGACCGCAGTGCACACCATGTGCGCGGAAATGCGCATGGCAGGACCTCCGACCTCGTCTCCGTTTTCCCGAAGTGCCGCAGGGTGGAACTGTATTGCACCCGCACGGAATTTCCGATGCCCGGCCGGAAAGAGGCGCGAAACACGCGGCCGCGCGGCCCCGGAAGGGACCGCGCGGCCGATTTCCGCCCCGAGGCGCGCGTCACACGTCGACGCCCTTGGAGGCCAGGTAGGAGATGGGGTTGAAGTCCGAGCCGTAGTAGGCGCCGTTGCGGGCCTCGAAGTGCAGGTGCGGGCCGGTGCTGTTGCCGGTCGAACCGACCGCGCCGATCCGCTGGCCGCCGTCGACCTTCTGGCCGGGCGAGACCTTCGTGGCCGACAGGTGGGCGTACTGGGTGTACTTGCCGTCGGCGTGGCGGATGACGATCTGGTTGCCGTATGCGCCGCCCCAGCCGACGGTCACCACGGTGCCGGGGCCCACGGACCGCACGGGGGTGCCGGTGGCAGCCGGGAAGTCGACGCCGCTGTGCTTGCCGGAGGACCAGGAGGAGCCGGCCTGCTTGTAGGTGGTGGTGGTGTCCACGCCCGCGACCGGGTCGACGTAGCCGCCGGCCGCACGGCGCTCGGCGGAGCGCTCGGCGCGCTCGTCGGCGGCCTTGTGCGCGGCGCGCTCGGCGGCGGCCTCCTCGGCCTTCTTCGCCTCGGCCTTCTCGGCCTTCTCGGCCTCGGCGGCCCGGCGCGCGGCGTCGGCGAGGCGCTGCTGGGCCCGGGCCTGGGCCTTGAGCTCGTCGGCGATGGTGTCGCCGGAGGCGGCGGCCTGGACGAACCCCAGGGCGTAGGCGCTCGAACCGCCCTCGGGAGCGGCGATCGCGGGGGTGGCGACGGCGCCGACCACACCGGTGGCGGCCAGGGCGGCGGCACCGGCCAGGCCGACGCGGGTGCGGGTGGCGCGGCCGGCGTTGCGGTGCTTCTCGGTGAGGGCCTCGGTGGCCTCGGTGAGCTTCCCGGTGGCCTGGGTCAGCTTGTCGTTCAGCTTCTCGGCGAGCTGGGCGGTGGCACGGGTGAACGCCATGAGCGGCGTGCTCCTTTCCTTCCGTGTCGCCTACCGGGTTAGCTGACGGGTTCGGAGCAGGAAGGTCTCCTACGGGCGGGCAGGCCCGATTCACCCCAGGTGCCTCGGAAGAGGGCCTCCTTCCGCGTCCCTCGCGGAAGGGTGGGTCCCCGGCTCCCCGTGTCGGGGATTAGGCGATGGCTGCCGTCGGCCGCGGTCCGCGGTCACTTCTGACGGGCAACGAGATCGACGCTAAACGGACAAATTTGAGCGAGCAAGCAAATCGGGGCGTTTGTAGCTCATGCCACAGACCCCTCCCCCTGAATGGCCCCAAAGCGGGCATAACGAAGGCCCTTGGTGTGACAACCACACCAAGGGCCTTCGCCGTTGGGAACGGCCGAGGGCGGCCGGAAACCGCTAGTCCGTGACGACGGTCACCTCTCCGATGCCCAGCTCCCGGACCGGGTCGGCGATCTGTGACGCGTCTCCCACCAGGACCGTCACCAGGCGGTCCGCCGGGAAGGCGGCCACCACCGCGGCCGTGGCCTCCACCGTTCCCGTCTCGGCGAGCCGGGCGTACAGCCGCGCCTGGTAGTCGTCCGGCAGGTGCTGCTCGACCTGGTCGGCCAGGGTGCCCGCGACGGCGGCGGCCGTCTCGTAGCGCAGCGGGGCGACACCCACCAGGTTCTGCACCGCCGTGTCGCGCTCGGCGTCGGTGAGCCCCTCCTCCGCGAGGGTGCGCAGCACCCTCCACAGGTCCTCCAGTGCGGGACCGGTCACATCGGTGGCCACCGAGCCGTTGACGGCCAGCAGGGACGCGCCGGTGCCCTCCGGGGAGGAGCGCAGCACCTGGGCGTAGGCCCGCACGCCGTAGGTGTAGCCCTTCTCCTCGCGCAGCACCCGGTCCAGGCGGGAGGTGAGGGTGCCGCCCAGGCAGTAGGTGCCGAGCACCTGGGCGGGCCAGACGCGGTCGTGGCGGTCCGGGCCGACCCGGCCGACGAGCAGCTGCGTCTGCACCGCTCCGGGCCGGTCCACGATGACCACCCGGCCGGTGTCGTCCGCGGTGATCGGCGGCATGGGGCGGGTGTCGCTCCGGGTGCCCGTCCACTCGCCGAGGGTGTCGGTGAGGGTCTTGTCCAGGTCGATCCCCGTGAAGTCGCCCACGACCACGGCCGTGGCCGTCGCCGGGCGCACGTGCGCCTCGTAGAAGGCCCGCACCGCGGCGGCGTCGATGCGCTCGATCGTCTCCTGGGCGCCCTGGCGGGGCCGGGAGAGCCGGGAGTCGGACGGGAACAGCTCCGCGGAGAGGGCGATGGCCGCCCGGCGGGCGGGGTTGGCCAGCTCGTGCGGGATCTCGTCCAGGCGGTTGCGCACCAGCCGCTCGACCTCGCTCTCCGCGAAGGCCGGGGCGCGCAGCGCATCGGTGAGCAGACCGAGCGCCCTGGTCAGCCGGGAGGCCGGGACCTCCAGGGAGACCCGCAGGCCGGGGTGGTCGGCGTGCGCGTCCAAGGTGGCCCCGCAGCGCTCCAGCTCGGCGGCGAACTCCTCGGCGCTGTGCCGGTCGGTGCCCTCGCTCAGCGCCCGGGCCATGATCGAGGCCACGCCCTCCTGCCGGCGGGGCTCGGCGTCCAGCGGCGCCGCGAGGTTGACCTCGACGGCGACGACCTTCTGACCGGGGCGGTGGCAGCTCAGCACGGTCAGCCCGTTGGGCAGCTCGCCGCGCTCGGGCGCCGGGAACGCCCACGGCCGGGGCTCGCCGCCGCGGGGCCGGGGGTGGAACTCCATCGAGACGCCGTTCTCCGGCTGGCCGACGGCGGGCTGGGTGGCGTCGCTCACTGGGCGGTCTCCTGGTCGTCGCGGGCGGCGGTGTCGGCGGCTTCCGGGGCGGAGGCGGTGTCGGAGACGGTGGCGCCGTCGGCCACCTCGGCGGCGGTGTCCGGCGCGGTCCCCTGCACCGGCTCGTAGACCAGCACCGCGCGGTTGTCGGGGCGCAGCCGGGCGGCGGCCACCTCGCGCACCTCGTCGGCGGTGACCTGGAGCACGCGCTCCACGGCGGTCAGGGCGAGCTGGGGGTCCCCGAAGAGGACGGCGTAGCGGCACAGCTCGTCGGCGCGGCCGCCGACCGTGGCCAGCCGGTCCAGCCACTCGCGCTCCAGCAGGGCCTGGGCGCGCTCCATCTCCTCCTCGGTGGGCCCCTCCGCGGCGAAGCGGGCCAGCTCCTCGTCGACGGCCGCCTCGATGGCGGCGATCTCCGCGTCGCCGGAGGTCTTCACGTCCAGCCAGCCCATCGAGGGCGCGCCCGCCAGCCGCAGCATGCCGAAGCCCGCGGTGACGGCGGTGCGGTCGCGGCGGACGAGGCGGTTGTGGAGGCGGGAGGACTCGCCGCCGCCGAGCACGGTCAGCGCCACGTCGGCCGCGTCGGCCTCCCGGGTGCCGTCGTGCGGCAGCCGGTAGGCGGCCATCAGGGCGCGGGAGGGCACCTCCTCGTGGAGGACCTGCCGGACCTCCTCGCCGATGACGTCCGGCAGGGTGCCGTCGCGCGGCGGGCGCTTGCCGTCGTGGGAGGGGATGGACCCGAAGTACTTCTCGACCCAGGCCAGCGTCCGCTCCGGGTCGATGTCGCCGACGACCGCCAGCACGGCGTTGTTCGGCGCGTAGTAGGTGCGGAAGAAGTCCCGGGCGTCCTCCAGCGTGGCCGCGTCCAGGTCCGCCATGGAGCCGATGGGGGTGTGGTGGTACGGGTGGCCCTCGGGGTAGACCATCGCCGTCAGCCGCTCGAAGGCCGTGCCGTAGGGCACGTTGTCGTACCGCTGGCGGCGCTCGTTCTTCACCACGTCGCGCTGGTTCTCCATGGACTCCTCGTCCAGGGCGGCCAGCAGCGACCCCATGCGGTCGGCCTCCAGCCACAGCGCCAGCTCCAGCTGGTGGGCGGGCATCGTCTCGAAGTAGTTGGTGCGCTCGAAGCTGGTGGTGCCGTTGAGCGAGCCGCCCGCGCCCTGCACCAGCTCGAAGTGGCCGTTCCCCTTCACCTGGGCCGACCCCTGGAACATCAGGTGCTCGAAGAGGTGCGCCAGTCCGGTGCGGCCCTCGACCTCGTGGCGCGAGCCGACGTCGTACCACAGGCACACCGCGGCCACCGGCGTCTGGTGGTCCTCGGAGAGCACCACGCGCAGGCCGTTGGCCAGCCGGTGCTCGGTCGCTGTCAGGCCGCCCGCGGTGGGCGGGGGCGAGGCCGTGTGAGCCATGGGCAGGGAGTCCCTTCGGTCGCGATCGCGGGCCGCGTCCTCACAACGCGTGTGTGGTCACTGTATGCAAGCGACCAGACAAAGCGCGAAGTTCCCGTACGGTTCGGGGCGGGGACCCGGTTGTCAGAGCCGAGGTCCACAATGGGCACCGTCCGTTCGCCGCCCCTCGCACGGGCGCGCGTGCGCAGCGCACGCCCGCACCGGCGCACCCGCAGTGCCCGGGCACCGAACGAAGTACCGACCGCAGCACCGAAGGAGTCGCAGCCGCGATGGCCCGCCGCAGCACGAAGACCCCGCCTCCGGGGGGAGAGTTCGAGGAGCGCATCCTCGACATCGACGTCGTCGACGAGATGCAGGGCTCCTTCCTGGAGTACGCCTACTCGGTGATCTACTCGCGCGCCCTGCCCGACGCGCGCGACGGCCTCAAGCCGGTGCACCGGCGGATCCTGTACCAGATGCACGAGATGGGGCTGCGGCCCGAGCGCCCGTTCGTCAAGTGCGCGCGCGTCGTCGGCGAGGTGATGGGCAAGCTCCACCCGCACGGCGACAGCGCCATCTACGACGCGCTGGTCCGCATGGCGCAGCCCTTCTCGATGCGGCTGCCGCTGGTGGACGGGCACGGCAACTTCGGGTCCCTGGGCAACGACGACCCGCCCGCGGCGATGCGGTACACCGAGTGCCGCTCCGCGCCCGCGGCCGGGCTGATGGTGGAGTCGATCGACGAGGACACCGTCGACTTCGCGCCCAACTACGACGGCAGCGAGTCCGAACCCGCCGTGCTGCCCGCCGCCTATCCGAACCTGCTGGTCAACGGCGCCTCGGGGATCGCGGTCGGCATGGCCACCAACATGCCCCCGCACAACCTGGGCGAGGTCATCGCCGCCGCGCGGCACCTGATCAAGCACCCCGGCGCGGACCTGGAGACGCTGATGCGCTTCGTTCCGGGCCCCGACCTGCCCACCGGCGGCCGGATCGTCGGCCTGGAGGGCATCAGGGACGCCTACGCCAAGGGGCGCGGCACCTTCAAGATCCGCGCCACGGTCTCCGTGGAGAACGTGACCGCGCGGCGCAAGGGCCTGATCGTCACCGAGCTGCCCTTCAACGTCGGTCCGGAGAAGGTCATCTCCAAGATCAAGGACCTGGTCAACGGCAAGAAGGTCCAGGGCATCGCCGACGTCAAGGACCTCACCGACCGCGAGCACGGGCTGCGCCTGGTCGTCGAGATCAAGAACGGCTTCAACCCCGAGGCCGTCCTGGAGCAGCTCTACAAGCTGACGCCGATGGAGGAGTCCTTCGGCATCAACAACGTGGCCCTGGTCGACGGGCAGCCCCTGACGCTGGGGCTGAAGGAGCTGCTGGAGGTCTACGTCGACCACCGCTTCGAGGTGGTCCGGCGGCGCAGCGAGTTCCGGCGCGGCAAGCGGCGGGACAGGCTCCACCTGGTCGAGGGCCTGCTGGTGGCCCTGGTCGACATCGACGAGGTCATCCGCCTCATCCGCTCCAGCGAGAACGCCGCGCAGGCCAAGGAGCGGCTGATCGAGCGCTTCGGGCTCTCCGACGTCCAGACGCAGTACATCCTGGACACCCCGCTGCGCCGGCTGACGAAGTTCGACCGGCTGGAGCTGGAGGAGGAGCGCGACCGGCTCAAGACCGAGATCGAGGAGCTGACGCGCATCCTGGAGTCCGACGCCGAGCTGCGGAAGCTGGTCTCCGCCGAACTGGCGGCCGTCGCCAGGAAGTACGGCACCCCGCGCCGCACCGAGCTGCTGTCCTCGGCGGACGTCCCGGCGGCGGCCGTCCCGCTCCAGGTCGCGGACGACCCGTGCCGGGTGCTGCTGTCCTCCACGGGCCTGCTGGCCCGCACCGCGGGCGGCGACCAGTCCCTGGACACCGGCACCAGGCGCCGCAAGCACGACGTGATCGTCTCGGCCGTGCCCGCCACGACCCGGGGCGAGGTGGGAGCGGTGACCTCCACCGGGCGGCTGCTGCGGCTCTCCGTGGTCGACCTGCCGCAACTGCCGGAGAGCTCCCCCCCGAACCTGGCGGGCGGCGCGCAGTACACGGAGTTCCTCTCGCTGCGGGAGGGCGAGGAGCTCCTCTGCCTGACCACCCTGGACGAGTCCTCGCCGGGGCTGGCGCTCGGCACCGAGCAGGGCGTGGTCAAGCGGGTGGTGCCCGACTACCCCGCCAACAAGGACGAGCTGGAGGTCATCGGCCTCAAGGAGGGCGACCGGCTGGTGGGGGCGGTGGAGCTGCGCACCGGTGAGGAGGACCTGGTCTTCGTCACCGACGAGGCGCAGCTGCTGCGCTTCCCGGCCGGGCAGGTGCGCCCGCAGGGCCGTCCCGCGGGCGGCGTGGCGGGTATCAAGCTGGGCCAGGGCGCGAAGGTGATCGCCTTCACCGCCGTCGACCCGGCCTCCGACGCGGTGGTGTTCACCGTCGCGGGATCGCGCGGCGCCCTGGTCGACGTGCCGGGCACGGCCAAGCTGACGCCGTTCGACCAGTACCCGCGCAAGGGCCGGGCCACGGGCGGGGTGCGCTGCCAGCGCTTCCTCAAGGGCGAGGACTGCCTCACCTTCGCCTGGGCCGGCGCCGCCCCCGCCCGGGCGGCGGACGCCAAGGGCTCGCCCGTCGAACTGCCGGAGCCCGACCCGCGCCGTGACGGCTCGGGGGTTCCGCTGGCCAAGCCCGTCTCGGTGGTCGCCGGGCCGGTGTGACGGCCGGGCGTCCGGCCGCCGCGCTCCCCCGCGCGGCGGCCGGACCCCGGTGGGCCACCGGGTCCGCCGGCGGAGGGGCCCGGCGCTGCGCCGGCGCCTCAGTCCCGCACGTAGCGCAGGACGCCCCACATGCTGTCGGGGCCGGCCTCCTCCGGTGCGGCGGCCGCCGTGCAGGAGGCCAGTTCCCTCCGCACGGCCTCCGCGTCGATGCCCGAGCCGATCAGCACCAGCCGGGTCAGGCGCGGCTCGCCGGGCTCCCACGGGCCGGGCTCGAAGCGCAGGAAGCGCCCGACGGAGTGCACCCCGAACCTCTCGCGGTGGCCGGGCACCCCGAAGTGCACGAAGCCCTTGATCCGGTACAGGCCGCCGGGCCTGTCGTCGAGGAAGGCCATCAGCCGCCGCGGGTCCATGGGCCCGTCGGCCGTGAACTCCACGCTCTGGTAGGCGGCGTGCAGATGCCCGTCGTGCCCGTCGCCGCCGTGCCCGGCGTCCCGGACCTCGGCCCACACCTCGTCGAGGGAGAGCTGCCGGAAGCCCCTCCCGTCGTCCCTTCTCTCCCGCCGGTCGAAGAGCAGGCCGGGGTCGACGCGTCCGTGGACGGCGGGGACGACGGGGGCGCCCCGGCACAGCCGTCGCAGTTCCTCCTCCAGTGCGGTGCGCTCGGCACCGCCGATCCGGTCCGCCTTGTTGAGCACCACCAGGTCGGCGATCGCCAGGTGCCGTTCGATCTCCGGGTGCGCGGCCCGGGTGGCCTCGAACTCGGCGGCGTCCACGACCTCCACCAGTCCGCCGTAGACGACGTCCTCGTTCCCGCCGGCGAGGACCATCCTCACCAAGGTCGCCGGTTCGGCCAGGCCGCTGGCCTCGATGACGATGACGTCGATGCCCGCCGACGGCTGCGTCAGGCGGCCCAGCATCTCGTCGAGGTCGTCGGTGTCCACGGCGCAGCACAGGCAGCCGTTGCCCAGGGAGACCATCGAGTCCACCTGCCCGGCCACCGTCATGGCATCGATCTCGATGCTGCCGAAGTCGTTGACGACCACGCCGATGCGGGTGCCGGCGCTGTGCGCCAGCAGGTGGTTGAGCAGCGTGGTCTTCCCCGCGCCCAGGAATCCGGCGAGGACGAGGACCGGGATCCGCTTCGTGGCCAAGCTCGCGCCTCCGTCGTGCGGTGTGCGGGGTGTCGTCGCGCCGTGCCGTCCCGGCCGTGCCGGAACGGCTGCCGATCGTAGTCGACGCCCGTCTTCCGCCCGCCCCGGCCCACCCGTTGCCCGCCGCGGGGGCGGCGGGAGGCCGGGCGGGGAGGCAGCGGCTAGGCTCGCCTGTGTGAGTACCTGTTCGACCGCCTCGCACGCGCTGGCCGAACCGCTCGCGGCCACGGCCGCGACGGCACGCACCTGGCTGCTGGTCGAGCAGCCCGGTCCGTGGGGGGCGAAGGCGCCGACCGAGAGCCGGCTCGACCCCGCCCTCGGCGCCGCGCTGGAGCGGGCCGCCGTGGGGAGCGGGGTGCGGGTGGCGCTGATCCGGCGCCCCGGCCGCCACCCGGACGGTGCCGCCGGCCGGCTCCGCCGGGTCTACCTGGCCCACACCCTGCCGGGCCGCTCCTGGGTGCGCACCGGCCTCCTGCGCGGGCCCGGCGACCTGCGGGACCTCGACGCGGCCGCCATGGCCGCCCTCGGCGAGGGGCGCCACGGCGGGCTGTGGGAGCCCTACGACGGCGACCCGCTGGCGCTGGTGTGCACCAACGGCCGGCGCGACCGCTGCTGCGCCCTGCTCGGCCGTCCGCTCGCCGCCGAGCTCCGCGCCTCCGACGCCGGCGAGGTGTGGGAGGTCAGCCATCTGGGCGGCCACCGCTTCGCGCCCACGCTGCTGGTCCTGCCGTACGGCCACGCCTACGGCAGGCTGGGCGGCCACGCCGTCAAGGGCGTGCTGGACGAGGTGCGCCGGGGCCGGGTGGTCACCGACGGCTGCCGCGGCCGGTCGTCCTGGGAGCGCCCCGGCCAGGCCGCCGACCTGGCCGTCCGGGAGCTGACGGGCGAGGCGGACGCCGACGCGCTGACGGTCGCGGGCACCGGCGGTGCCGCCCCGGTGTGGAGCGTCACCGTCGCCCACCGCGACGGCCGCGCCTGGCGCGTCACGGTCACCGAGAACTCCGACGTGCCGCCCCTGCCCGCCAGTTGCGGCGCCGGGCCCGCCCCCCAGCCCCGGGTGACGGCCACGGCCGTCACCCGGCTGTGACCGCCCGGTTCCACCGGCACCGCCGCGGACCGCGTCCGCACGTCACGCCGAGCCCGCACCCGTCAGCGCCCGCACCTCCGTCTCGGCGTGGGCGGCCGCGTCCGCGGTCTCCCCGCGGGAGAGCAGCGTGCCCAGCCAGCCCGCCAGGAAGCCGGCCGGAACCGAGAGCGGTGCCGGATTGCACAGGGGGAAGACGGCGAAGTCCGCTCCCGGCAGGAGCGCCTGCGGATGGCCGGAGACGACCGGGGACAGGACGGTGGGCACGACGGCGGCCGCCAGTCCGCCGCAGAGCGCCCACCGGGCGCCCCGCGCGGTGAAGCGGCGCCGGAACAGCGTGTACAGGAGCACGGGGAGTCCGGTGGAGGCGGCGACCGCCAGCGCCAGCCCGAGGAGGACGAGGGCGCTCACGTCCCTCAGGAGCAGCCCGGCGGCGACACCGGCCGCGGCGACACCCGCCGCGGCCGCCCGGGCGGCCGCGGTCTCCCTCCCGGGCCGCCCGCTCCCGGGACCGCGGCCGGACCGTGGGGAGCGGACGTCCGCCGGGGCGGGGGCGCGCAGGTCGCGGACGACCGCCGCGGAGGAGGCGAGCGCGGCGCCCGCCACGGCGGCCGCGGCGGCGGTGAGGCAGACCGCGGCGACCGCCGCCGGCAGTACGGTCCCCCAGGGTGTCCCCGCCCCGCCGCCCGCCTCCGCGGCGAGCAGCCGGACGGCCGCGCCGCCGGCCGCCGCGGGCTCCTGTGCGCCCCCGGAGGCGTCCGGGTACCGCACGGCGCCGGACAGGACCGCCGCGCCAAGGCCGAGCAGCACCGCCGCCGGGCAGAGCAGGCCGGCCGCGCCGGCCGCCCACACCACCGAGCGCCGGGCGGCCCGGGCGGTGGGGACGGCGGTGAGGCGGGCCAGGACGTGGGGCAGCCCGGCCGTGCCCAGGACGAGCGCCAGGCCGAGGGCCGCCAGGTCCGCGCGCGCCCACCGGCCGCCGCCGTGACCGGACAGGGCGGGGACCGTCCCCGGGCCGCCTCGCCCGCCCGCGGCCTCGGCCAGCGCGGCCGGGCCTCCCGCCCGCACCACCGCCACCGCGGCGAGCGCGCAGGCGCACACCAGGAGCGGGACGGTCGCGGCCGCCAGGATCCGGGTGGTCGTGCGCATGCCTCCGTACAGCGCCCGGAGCACCACGAGCGCTCCCGCCGCGGCGGCGGCGCCGAACACCGCTCCCCGGGGCTCCGCGCCGACCGGAAGCAGCCTCACCAGGGCGGCCGCACCCGCCGTCTGGGCGGCCACGCAGAGCACCGCGACCGTGACGGACACGATGCCCGCGGCGGTCCTGACGGTGTGCTCCCGGGCCCGCAG
Organism: Streptomyces desertarenae; assembly: GCF_042681365.1. Classification (NCBI taxonomy): domain Bacteria; kingdom Bacillati; phylum Actinomycetota; class Actinomycetes; order Kitasatosporales; family Streptomycetaceae; genus Streptomyces; species Streptomyces desertarenae. Next base: position 142,801 of record NZ_JBHUFU010000013.1, read on the forward strand.
GGCCGCCATGTCGGCGAGGGTGAACCGGCCGCAGTTGCGGACGGCCTCGGCCGACAGGAGCAGGACCAGCGGCCAGGCCGAGAGGAGGGCGGCGGCGCAGAACAGGCCGGCCGGGCCGCTGAGCGCGGCCGTCCCGGCGACCGCCAGGAGGAGGGTGGCCGAGGGGTGCTCCCCGGCGGCCGCCAGGCCGTTCTCCGCCGGGGAGAGCAGCCGTCCTCCCGCGTGGTACTCCTCCGGCGTGCCGCGGCGGCCGACGCCTGTGCGCCGGGCGAGCACCAGGACGGCGGCGGCCGGGGCGCACAGCAGCAGGAGCGCCGGAAGCGGCTGGGCGGCGGTCACCGGGCCGGCTTCCGCAGGTCCCCGCACGGCGTTCCCGTCCGTGCCGCCCGCACCGCGCCGGTGCCGGCGGCGTGGTGTGCCGGGTCCCGGGCGTACCAGCGCAGCTCCAGTGCCGCCGCGTCCCGGTGCAGCCGCGCGTGCCCCAGGTAGGCCCGGACCGCGACGAGGGCGGCCGCGGGCTGCGCGAGCGCGGCGGCCATCCCCACCGTGAGCGGCCCGCCGCCCGGTGCGCGGGCCATCAGCCCGGGCGCGGCCGCGAAGGCGACCGCGTGGGCCAGCTGGCACGCCAGGAGGCAGGCGGCGGCCGGGAGGACGAAGCGGCGGTGGCGGCGGCGCGCCTCCCGGAAGGCGGTGCTGCGGTGGACCGCGAGGCGGGCGGCCCGGCCCGCGGCGCGGGGATCGGCGCCCCGGTCCGGGCCGCCGTCCGCCCCGGGCGCCGGGGGGCCGCCGCGGCCCCCCTCCCGGTCCGAGGCCAGGGTGTCGTACCAGGGGTCGTCGATCCGCATGGTCCAGGATGGACAGAGCCGCAGTTCGCGGAACGGTCGAATCCACCCTCTTCACCCCATCAGGGGACGGCGGGGAGCCCCGGCCCCCGTGAACGGCCCGTGCCCCCGCCCCCGGGGGTCCGGGGGCGGGGGCACGGGGACGGCGGGCGCCGGGCGGCCCGTCCGGGCGGGCGGGTCAGACGTCGATCCGGGAGCGGTCCAGCGTCGCCGCCGAGGTGGTGATGAACTCCTTGCGGGGGGCCACCTCGTTGCCCATCAGGAGGTCGAAGGTCCTCTCGGCGGCCTCCAGGTCGCTGATGTTGATGCGCCGCAGGGTGCGGTGGCGCGGGTCCATCGTCGTCTCCGCGAGCTGGTCGGCGTCCATCTCGCCCAGGCCCTTGTAGCGCTGGATGGAGTCCTTGTAGCGGATCCCCTTGCCCTGGAGCTCCAGCAGGGTCTGGCGCAGCTCGTTGTCGGAGTAGGTGTACAGGTACTTGCTCTGCCCCCGCTTGGGGTTGACCAGCTCGATCCGGTGCAGCGGCGGCACCGCCGAGAAGACGCGCCCCTGCTCGACCATCGGCCTCATGTAGCGCTGGAAGAGCGTCAGCAGCAGGCAGCGGATGTGCGCGCCGTCGACGTCGGCGTCGGCCAGGAAGATCACCTTGCCGTAGCGCGCCTGGTCGATGTCGAAGGTCCGGCCGGACCCGGCTCCTATGACCTGGATGATCGCACCGCACTCGGCGTTCTTCAGCATGTCCGAGACGGACGACTTCTGGACGTTGAGGATCTTGCCGCGGATCGGCAGCAGTGCCTGGAACTCAGAGTTCCGGGCGAGTTTGGCGGTGCCGAGGGCCGAGTCGCCCTCGACGATGAACAGCTCGCTGCGCTCCACGTCGTCGCTGCGGCAGTCGGCGAGCTTGGCCGGCAAGGAGGAGGACTCCAGGGCCGTCTTGCGGCGCTGCGCCTCCTTGTGCTGGCGGGCGGCGATGCGGGTGCGGGCCGCGGCGACGGCCTTCTCCAGCACCGCGCGGGCCTGCTGCTTGGCGTCCCGCTTGGTGGACGTCAGGAACGCCTTCAGCTCCCTGGAGACAACCTGGGCGACGATCCGGGAGGCCGCCGAGGTGCCCAGCACCTCCTTCGTCTGCCCCTCGAACTGCGGCTCCGCCAGCCGCACCGTCACGACCGCCGTCATGCCCTCCAGGGCGTCGTCCTTGACGATGTCGTCCTCGGCGACGCGCAGCAGCTTGGTGGAGCGCAGCACCTCGTTCACCGTCCGGGTCACCGCCCGCTCGAAACCGGCGACGTGGGTGCCGCCCTTGGGGGTGGCGATGATGTTGACGAACGACTTGACGGTGGTGTCGTAGCCCGTGCCCCAGCGCAGCGCGACGTCCACGCCCAGTTCGCGGGAGACCTCCGTGGGGATCATGTGGCCGCGCTCGTCCAGGACGGGGACCGTCTCCTTGAAGGTGCCCTGGCCCGTCAGCCGCAGCACGTCGCAGATCGGCCGGTCCTGGGCGAGGAACTCGCAGAACTCGCTGATCCCGCCGTCGTAGTGGAAGACCTCCTTCGCCGGCGGGGCGCCGTCGACGCCGCGCTCGTCGCGGACGACGATCGTCAGGCCGGGCACCAGGAAGGCCGTCTGGCGGGCGCGGGCGTGCAGGTTCTCCAGGGAGAGACGGGCGTCCTTGAGGAAGATCTGCCGGTCGGCCCAGTACCGCACCCGGGTGCCCGTCCGGGTCTTGGGGATCTTCTTTCCCTTGCGCAGACCGCTCGCCGGGTCGAAGGGGGCGTCGGGGCCGGACTCGGTGAAGATGCCGGGGACACCGCGCCGGAAGCTGATGGAGTGGGTGCGGCCGCCGCGGTCGACCTCGACGTCGAGGCGGGCGGACAGGGCGTTGACGACGGAGGCGCCCACGCCGTGCAGGCCGCCGGAGGCGGCGTACGACCCGCCTCCGAACTTTCCGCCGGCGTGCAGCTTGGTCATCACGACCTCGACGCCCGACAGGCCCGTCTTGGGCTCGACGTCGACGGGGATGCCGCGGCCGTTGTCCTGCACCTCGACCGAGCCGTCCTCGTGGAGGATCACCTCGATGTGGTCGCAGTGCCCTCCGAGCGCCTCGTCGACGGAGTTGTCGATGATCTCCCAGAGGCAGTGCATCAGGCCCCGGCTGTCGGTGGAGCCGATGTACATGCCGGGCCGCTTGCGCACCGCCTCCAGCCCTTCGAGGACGAGCAGGTGCCGCGCGGTGTAGTTGGAGCCGTCACGGTCCGCACCGGTGAGCAGGGCGGTGGACGGCATGGGGTTTCCCCTGCCGGAGGCCAGGGGAGTCTCGGCGGTCACGCGGTTCGCTCCTCGCTGAATTTCGCTGGGGATGGCTGTCTTGCGGGTCAGAGGGTACCGAGGCCTTGGAGAGGCCAGGTGAAGCCACCCAGGAGAAGGTCAATGCTAAACCAGAGCCGACCACGTGTTCGATAACTCGTGCGGGTGACGTGTACATCACGTTCCCTTCCGGGCATGAACCATCTAGGCTCCGGGCACGTCCTCAGGAACAAGACCGGGACGCCGGCCCCGGAGGAGACAACCGAACAGACCGCATGACGACGACAAAGATCAACACATCTCTGTAAACGGCTCATTCGCCGCCAGCCCGGCAACATGTCAGCCACCTCACAGAGAGATTTTCGAGGAAAAGCCACGAGCGGGAACGTTTTCGGCCTGGTTGGATGTTGACCCTGGTACGACAGCTCGTCGAGCTAGAGAAGAGGCGACGTGACTACTGTTCTGACCCCCGCGAGCCCGCTGACGGCCGCTGACCGGTGCGACCGCTGCGGCGCCCAGGCATACCTGCGTGTGGTGCTCGTCAGCGGTGGGGAACTGCTGTTCTGCGCCCACCACGGCCGCAAGTTCGAGCCGGAACTCAAGAAGATCGCCGCGGAGATACAGGACGAGACGGAGCGGCTCAACACCACTCCTGCGGCCACGGGCGACAGCGAGCGCTGACGGCCGGCCGCCGTCCCGGCGGCGACGCGTCCCACATCCGACTCCGACGAGCTCGGACCGGCCCAGGGCCGGACGCGACGGGCGGTCATCCCCATCACGGGGATGACCGCCCGTTCTCGTCGGCGCACCTGCCCCGGCGCGATGCGCCGCGGCACCCGCGCCGCTCCGGGCACGGGCCCCGCGGCGCCCTGTGCTCCTCCCGCGGGAGGAGCCGGTGCGGACTGCGGGCAGGAGGCGCCCCACCGGGCTCGGGACGCGGACGTGCGGCCGCCCCGGGCGGGCGGCGGTGCGGAGGGGACGGCGCGCGGAAGCCGGCACCCGGCCGCCCCCAACCCCAGGGTGGGCCATGGGAGCGGTTTCCGCATCCGGAGGCGCCGGTTCGCCCCGCGCACCGCACCCGTGTGCCGGAGGGCCCGGCCCCTGCAGGGGCCGGGCCCTCCGGCGCACGGACCGACCGCTCGGCCGGACCGTTGCCGTCAGTCCAGGTAGTCGCGCAGGACCTGGGAGCGGGAGGGGTGGCGCAGCTTCGACATGGTCTTGGACTCGATCTGGCGGATCCGCTCGCGGGTCACGCCGTAGACCTTGCCGATCTCGTCCAGGGTCTTGGGCTGGCCGTCGGTGAGTCCGAAGCGCATCGAGACCACGCCCGCCTCGCGCTCGCTGAGCGTGTCGAGCACGGAGTGGAGCTGCTCCTGCAGGAGCGTGAAGCTGACCGCGTCCGCCGGGACGACCGCCTCGGAGTCCTCGATCAGGTCACCGAACTCGCTGTCGCCGTCCTCGCCCAGCGGGGTGTGCAGGGAGATCGGCTCGCGGCCGTACTTCTGGACCTCGACGACCTTCTCCGGGGTCATGTCGAGTTCCTTGGCCAGCTCCTCCGGAGTGGGCTCGCGGCCCAGGTCCTGGAGCATCTGGCGCTGGACGCGCGCGAGCTTGTTGATCACCTCGACCATGTGCACCGGGATGCGGATGGTGCGGGCCTGGTCGGCCATGGCGCGGGTGATCGCCTGGCGGATCCACCAGGTGGCGTAGGTGGAGAACTTGTAGCCCTTGGTGTAGTCGAACTTCTCGACCGCGCGGATCAGGCCGAGGTTGCCCTCCTGGATCAGGTCCAGGAAAAGCATGCCGCGGCCGGTGTAGCGCTTGGCCAGGGAGACCACCAGACGGAGGTTGGCCTCCAGCAGGTGGTTCTTGGCGCGGCGGCCGTCCTCCGCGATGATCTCCAGCTCGCGCTTGAGCTTGGGGGCGATCTTGTCGCTGTTGGCGAGCTTGTCCTCGGCGAAGAGGCCGGCCTCGATGCGCTTGGCCAGCTCGACCTCCTGCTCGGCGTTGAGCAGGGGGACCTTGCCGATCTGCTTGAGGTAGTCCTTGACCGGGTCGGCGGTGGCGCCGGCGGCGGCGACCTGCTGGGCGGGAGCGTCGTCCTCGTCCTCGTCGGACAGGACGAAGCCCTCGTTCTCGACCTTGGGGTCGACGACCGGGTCCTCGACGGCCTTGCCCCCCTTGAGCGGGGGCTCCTCGATGAGCTCCTCCTCGCTCCCGATCAGCTCGTCGACCTCGCCCTTCTTGGCGGTGGTCTTCTTCGCGGCGGTCTTCTTGGCCACCGCCTTCTTGGCGGTGGTCTTCTTGGCGGCGGCCTTCTTGGCCACCGCCTTCCTGGCGGGCTTGGCCGCGGTCTCCTCGACGGCCCCCTCCGCCTCCTCGGACCGGGGCTCCGGCTCCGCCACGGCCTTCTTGGCAGTGGCCTTGCGGGCGGTGACCGTCCTGGTGGCGGTGCGCTTGGCCGGGGCCTTCGCCGCGACGCTCTTGCGGGTGCGCTTGGGCGCCTCCGCGGCGCTCACCACCAGCGTCACCCCCTCCTCGTCGAGGATCTGGTTGAGGCTGCGCAGGACGCTCTTCCACTGGGTCTGCGGGATCTGGTCAGCCTCGAAGGCCCGACGCACATCGTCGCCGGCGATCTGCCCCTCGGCCTTTCCCCGCTCAATGAGCGCCATCACAGACGCGGACTCGGCGATCTCCGCAGGGAGCGTACGGGATGTGCTGGCCGACACGAACAACCTCTCGGAACGATGGAAACGGCTTCGGCCCCGCCCGTGGCGGATCCGGGGCCTGCAAGCCCCGGCGGGGATGACCGGCGGCTCGGGCGGAGCGACGGGGAGAGTACAGCGCCGGGTACGGCGTCCGTATTCCCCTGTGGCTGCCACCTCTTGAGTCATCGCGCTGCCACGAGAAGCGTTACGCCCAATCGGAGTGTCCCGAGTCACAGGACAAAAGACATGTAAGCCCTCAAATGCCTCTTATTGCCCGACTGCGGGCCGACGCGGTGGGCTCGACAGGGAAACGCAGAGCCGCCCGGTGTCGGCCGGCGCCCGCCCGCGGCGGGCGGGCGCCGGCCGACACCGCGCGTGTCCGGCACCGGCCGTCAGTGCTCGCGCGGGGGAGGCACCACACGGTCGGGCGCGTCGGCCGCCGGGGAGGACGCAGCGGGCGCTCCCGCGGCGGACACGGCGGCCTCGGGGGAGACTGCCAGCATCTGGCGCACCGCGCTCTCGGCGGCGGCTCCCTCCCCGGCGGCCACCGCGTCGGCGATCCTGCGGTGGTGGGCCACGAGGGATTCGGTCGGGCGCTCGCAGCCGACCGCGGAGGCCCCGGAGACCTGGAGCGCGGCGGTGACGATCCCGGACAGGTGCTCCAGCATCCGGTTCCCGCCGGCCTGCAGGAGCAGGGCGTGGAACTCCGCGTCCGCCCGGGAGAAGGTCAGGGCGTCCCCCTGGGCGAGGGTGTGCCCCATGATCTCGACCATGTCGGAGAGGCGCTGGTGGACCTCGTCGTGGCCGTGGTCCGCCGCGAGCCGGGCGGCCAGGGGTTCGATGGACCAGCGCAGCTCGCACAGTTCGCGGCGCTGGTCCTCGCGCTGCGGGCCGAAGGCGCGCCATTCGATGATGTCGGGGTCGAGGAGGTTCCAGTCGCTGACCGGGCGGACCCTCGTACCGACGTTGGGGCGGGCACTGACCAGGCCTTTGGCCTCGAGGACCCGGAGCGACTCGCGGACGACGGTGCGGGAGACCTCGAAGCGCTGGCCGATCTCCTCGGGCACCAGGGGCCGGTCGGCGCCCAGATCCCCGGAGACGATCATCTGTCCGAGCTGCTGGACGAGCTGGCCGTGCAGTCCGCGCCCCCGGTTCCCGGCGGCGCGGCGCCCGGCCCGGGCCATGTCCGTCTCACCGCCCTCCCAGGCGGTGACGCTGGTGGCGCGGGCCGCGCCGGTCGACTCGGCATAGGCGTAACGGTCCGGCTCGCCCGGCCCCGCGAGGCCGGAGTCGGCGGAGCGAGCCGAGGTCATCATGGTGTGCGCAAGGGTAGTCACGCATCCTTTGTCGGCGGTGCCCCGGACGGCCTTGAGGGCTTTGCTGAAAAGCACACGAAAGGGTGATCGGCGACCTCCACGCAATTGACGCCTTATCGGAAGGAAGCGGTCTTCCGACCCGGTGCATGCGGTAGTTGGGACAGTGCCCTCGTGCCCCTGTGCGGAGGGGACGGCGGGCCGACCGGCGGACGCGGGCGCGCCCGGGGTTCCGCCTCCCCGGCGGCCTTTCCGGGCTTGCGGAGCGGGACGGGGAGCCTCCGTTCCCCCTGCCGCGGCGGCTCAGGCTTCCGGACGAAGCATCGGCGGATTCAGCAGTGTGGCGCCACCGGCCCGGAACAACTGTGCGGGACGGCCACCCTGGCGGGTGGTGGTGCCGCCGGTGGGCACCAGGAACCCCGGGGTGCCGGTGACCTTGCGGTGGAAGTTCCGGGGGTCGAGGACGACTCCCCACACCACCTCGTACACCCGTCGCAGCTCCCCCACCGTGAACTCCGGGGGGCAGAAGGCCGTGGCCAGTGAGGAGTACTCGATCTTCGAGCGGGCGCGCTCCACCCCGTCCGCGAGGATCCGGCCGTGGTCGAAGGCGAGCGGGGCGGGCCCTTCCTCCTCCCGGCCCGACCCGCCGTCTGCCGCCAGAAGGTCGTCCACCGGAGCCCAGCGCACGCTGTCCGCGTCACCGCCGGCCGTGGGGGTCGGCAGATCCGGGGCGAGGACCAGATAGGCGACGCTGACCACCCGCATCCGCGGGTCGCGCCGCGGATCGCCGTAGGTCGCGAGCTGCTCGAGGTGGGCCCCGGCGCACGGGTCGTCCGGCCCCTGCACCTGCAGGCCGGTCTCCTCGGTGAGTTCCCGGGCCGCCGCGGCCTCGAGGTCTTCGTCGACGCGCACGAAACCGCCTGGCAGCGCCCACTGCCCCTGGTACGGCGGCTCGCCCCGGCGTACGACCAGCGCGCACAGCGCGTGCCCGCGCACGGTGAGCACGACCAGGTCGACGGTGACGGCGAAGGGCGGAAAGGCCGACGGGTCGTAGGGCATGGCGTGATCATAGTCGTCTGCCTGACGATAAACAGGGTCTTCTCACTCCCGTCGGCTCGAGGCCACCGCGGCTCCGGAGCCGTGCGCGGCTCGCTGCCGGCGCAGGCACTCCCTGAGCGGCTCGGGATCGAGGCCGTTGTTGCACGCGCTGTGCAGCAGCCGCGCGAAGACGTACCCGGGATCGAGCTCCAGCGCTCGTCCCAGGGCCACACGTGCTCCCGGCTCGTCGCCGCCGGACCACGCGACCCATCCCGCCAGGGTGAGCGGTGCGGCGGCGTGCTCCGCGTAGGCACCGACGCAGCGCCGCGCCAGGGAGCGCCACAGCCTCAGCGCGGGCGCGGTGTCCGCTCCCTCCATCCACTCCGCGGCCCTGTCCCGGGTGCCCCTGTCCTGGAGCCCCAGGATCAGTGCGGCCGCCTCCTCGTGGGTGACGAGGGCGTCGTCCGCGGCGTCCGCCCGGGACGGGCCCCTCCGCGGCTCCGGTGGCGGGGCGGCCCGGTAGCGCTCGAGCAGCCGGTGGGCCAGCGCGAGGGTCTCCGCGCGCACCGTCTCGCGGTCGGTGCCGCCGAGCATCCGGGGCACCAGGGCCGCGGTCGCGAGGTCGAGGGCCTGTTCCTGCGGTCCGGCCACCGGCGGGCCGAGCGGCGCCAGCCTGGCCTCCATCTCCCTGAGCGAGCCCTCCACCCGCAGCCCGGCGTACGCGGCGGCGGCCGCCATGGCCGACGTCCCCGGCAGGCCGAGCGGGGTGCCCTCGGCGGGGCAGCACCGGGCGCCGGGGCAGCAGTAGGACCAGTACCTCCCGCCCGAGACGCACAGCGCCTCGTAGACGGGCATCTCCAGGGCGCCGCAGGCCGTGCGCAGCCGCTGGGCGAGCGGCCTGAGCCGCTCCATGACCCCGCGGCCGTCGCCGCCCTCCGCCGGTTCCCGGTACAGGAAGACCAGGACCCCGTCGGGACGGCCGACCCGTGCGGCGCTGCTGTCGCGCAGGCAGTCCGCGAGCTCCTCGGCGAGTTCGGGCCACCCTTCCGCGTCGGCGGGGATCCCCACCCGGAGCCGGCCGCCGAAGCGCCCTTCGGGCCCGTGGAGGCCGACCAGGACGATCGAGTCGTCGGGGTGGTAGCCGAGCAGGTACGGGAGCGAGTCGATCAGTTCGGCCGGGCCGCGCAGGGTGACCCTGGCGGCGGGCTGCTGCGGAGCGGGTTCGCTGTGCTGTGTCATGCCCCGACAGTGGACCGGGCGGGCGGGAGGCCGCGCGCGGTTGTCCACAGGCGGCGTCGACGATCATACGAGTCATACGACCGCCGGGTTCTCCACAGGCCCGTTCGCGCAGTGTCGGTGCGATCGGGTTGCATGGACGCATGAGCGAGGAGAATCTGCGCGCCGCGGCCGATGCCGTACTGTCCCGCCTCATCGGCGACGCCGGCGGCACGGCGCGGTTGCGCACCGACCAGTGGCGGGCCGTCGAGGCGCTGGTGGTGCAGCGGCGCCGGACGCTGGTGGTCCAGCGCACCGGATGGGGCAAGTCCGCGGTGTACTTCGTCGCGACCGCGCTGCTGCGCGAGCGCGGCAGCGGGCCGACCGTGATCGTCTCCCCGCTGCTGGCCCTGATGCGCAACCAGATCGAGGCCGCCGAGCGGGCCGGCATCCGCGCGCGCACGATCAACTCCGCCAACACCACGGAGTGGGAGGCGGTGCACGCCGAGGTCGCCGCGGGAGAGGTGGACGTCCTGCTGGTGAGCCCGGAGCGGCTCAACAACCCCGACTTCCGCGATCAGGTGCTGCCGGAACTGGCCGCCACGACCGGACTGCTGGTGGTCGACGAGGCCCACTGCATCTCCGACTGGGGCCACGACTTCCGGCCCGACTACCGGCGTCTGCGGACGATGCTCGCCGAACTCCCGGCTGGCGTCCCGGTGCTGGCCACCACCGCCACGGCCAACGCCCGGGTGACGGCCGACGTGGCCGAGCAGCTGGGCACCGGCGGCGACGCCCCGGACGCCCTCGTGCTGCGCGGTCCGCTGGACCGCGAGAGCCTCAGCCTGGGCGTGCTGCGCCTGCCGGACGCCGCGCACCGGCTGGCCTGGCTCGACGGCCACCTGCACGAACTGCCGGGCTCGGGGATCGTCTACACGCTGACGGTGGCGGCGGCCGAGGAGGTGGCGGCCTTCCTGCGGCAGCGCGGGCACGCGGTCACCGCCTACACCGGGCGGACCGAGAACGCCGACCGGGAGGCGGCCGAGGCCGACCTGCTCGGCAACCGGGTCAAGGCGCTGGTGGCCACCTCCGCGCTGGGCATGGGGTTCGACAAACCGGACCTGGGCTTCGTGGTCCACCTCGGCTCCCCCTCCTCCCCCATCGCCTACTACCAGCAGGTGGGCCGGGCCGGGCGCGGTGTGGAGCACGCGGAGGTGCTGCTGCTGCCCGGACCGGAGGACGAGGCCGATCTGGCGCTACTTCGCCTCCCTGGCCTTCCCCCCCGAGGAGCAGGTGCGCCGCACGCTGGAGGTGCTGGCCGCCTCCGACCGCCCCCTGTCCCTGCCGGCCCTGGAGCCCCTGGTGGAGCTGCGCCGGTCCCGGCTGGAGACGATGCTGAAGGTCCTCGACGTGGACGGGGCGGTGCGGCGGGTGCGCGGCGGGTGGGCCGCCACCGGCGCCCCGTGGACCTACGACCGCGAGCGGTACGCCTGGGTGGCGCGCCAGCGGGAGGCCGAGCAGCGGGCGATGAAGGAGTACGCCGCCACCACGGCGTGCCGGATGGAGTTCCTGAGGCGGCAGCTGGACGACGAGGAGGCGGCGCCCTGCGGCCGCTGCGACAACTGTGCCGGACCGCGGTTCGGCACGGAGGTGGATCCGGCGGCTCTGGAGGCCGCCCGGGGCGAACTGGGCCGTCCCGGAGTGGAGGTGGAGCCCCGCAGGATGTGGCCGACCGGGCTGCCCTCCGTCGGGCTGGACCTCAAGGGCCGCATCCCGCCGGGCGAGCAGGCCGCCCCGGGCCGGGCGCTTGGCCGGCTCTCGGACATCGGCTGGGGCAACCGGTTGCGCCCCCTGCTGGAGCAGGGGGCGCAGGACGGCCCGGTGCCGGACGACGTGGCCGATGCCGTCGTCACCGTGCTCGCCGACTGGGCGAAGGGGCCCGGCGGCTGGGCCTCGGGCGAGCAGGGGGCTCCCGCCCGTCCCGTGGGGGTGGTGACGGTCGCCTCCCGGACCAGGCCGCACCTGGTGCGGTCCCTGGGGGAACGGATCGCCGCAGTGGGCCGGATGCCCCTCCTGGGCACGGTGGAGTACTCCGGCGCGGCGGCGGACACCCGTGTTCCGCGCAGCAACAGCGCGCAGCGGCTGCGGGCACTGCACGGAGCGCTGTCCGTGCCGGATCCGCTGGCGGAGGCCGTCGCCGGCGGTGGACCGGTGCTGCTGGTCGACGACTTCACCGAGACCGGGTGGACCCTGGCGGTGGCCGCGCGGATGCTGCGCCGGGCCGGGGCCGGGGCGGTTCTGCCGCTGGTGCTGGCGGTACGGGGCTGAGTCCGGGCCGGCGGACAGCGGGACGCGTCCGGCGGGGGCGGGCCTCCGCCCCCGCCGGGCGGACGGCGGGACCGCCGGGGAAGGAAGCGGGAGGCGGAAGCGCGGGAGGTCCGGGGCGGCCCGAAGGGCGGAAGGGGCCGGCGGGACCACAGGGACCCCATTGCCACCGGCGCACCCGGGGACCGAGAATCGGTGTGACCGGGTGACCGCGGCGAACGAGGAGGGGGAGCCATGACCTTCGGCTTCGCCCCGCCGTCGCACTCCGAGGTCCCTCCCGGCCTCGGCCGCAGCCTCGAGCCCGCAGGGTGGGCGTCCTCCGGGATACCCCTGCTGCGCGGCCCGCGCGAGGTGGTGGTCGGCCTGCACGCCCGCCACCGGCCCGGTCCGGCCACCTCCGTCGTGGCGGTCCTCGGCCCGGACGACCGGATCGTCGCCAGCGCCTCGTTCGCCCGGCCCGCCGCCGGGTCCGACGGCTGGGAGTGCCGCAACGTCCTGCTGTCCCAGCTGCGCAGAATCGTTCCGCACGACCTGCGCCGGCGCAGGCCCGCGCGCACCGCCGTGCTGCTGACCTGCCGCGATGACTCCCCCGGCTGGACGGAGGAGGACGGCGCGTGGATGTGGGGACTGCGTGACGCCTGCACCCTGCACGGCCTGCGGTGCGGGGCGTACATCACCCTGACCCGCACCGGCTGGCAGGTGCTCGGTGAGGACCGCAGCGGCCGGCGTCCCCGTCTCGGCCCGACCGACCGGAGCGTGCGCGGGGACGCCGCTCCTCCGGTGTCCGGGGCACCGGGGCGCGCCGCGGTCCGCTGACCGGCTCGCCTCCCGTTCCTCCGCCGTCCCCGCACGATCGCGGCACGACGCTCCCCGGACCGCTCAGAGCAGACTGCGCAGCCGTTGCGGGTCGCCGCAGACGATCAGCCGCGTGCCCGTCCTGGCGAGGACCGCGGGCAGGGCGCGGGCGGCCTGCTCGTCCGTGCCCCCGTTGACGGCGAGCACGACGACCGGGCGGGTGGCGACGCGGTCCGCGGCCTCCGCGTGGGCGTAGAAGACATCCCCGCCGTCGGCCTGCTGGCCCCAGTAGGCGTCCTCCCCGAAGGAGAGTTCGTGCTGGGCCCACGGGTGCAGTTCACCGGTGGTGAACACCAGGACGTCCGCAGGCGGGCAGCCCTCGTCGAGCAGCCCGTCGACCGTGTCGTCGGCCGTCTCGACGGCGGTCGCGTCGGTCGCCGTGACGAGCTGGATCCGCGGTGCGCTCCGGGCGGCCTCCTCGGAGGCCGCCTGCGCCTGGACGGCGGAAGCGGGGCGCGGGGACGACGCGGCGCGCGCCGGCGCGGTCCTGCCCGGCACGGAGCGGGGGCCGGGACGGGGACCGGGCCGAGGACCGGGAACGGGGACGGAGGGGCGGGACCCCTGCGCAGACCGGGTGGTGCCCGCGGAGGCGCGGGGGCCGGGAACGTTGGGGTGGATCTTGGGCTCCTCGGAGCTGTGCGGCATGGGCTGATGTCTATCAAACGTCCGCGCCGAACTCGTCGGCGGGTTCGGAAAAAGATTCGGTTTCGGCTCAGAAGAGGCCGATCTGCTCCGCCGCCCCGGGCCGTGCCCGTTTCATGTGCCGCCAGCGCGGGAGCGTGTCCAGGTAGGACCAGGACAGCCGGTGGTGGGGTGTCGGCCCCAGCTCCGCGAGCGCGGCGCGGTGCACGGGCGAGGGGTAGCCGGCGTTCCGGTCGAACCCGAAGGCGGCGTGCTCGGCCGCCAGACGCGCCATGAGGGCGTCCCGGTGCACCTTGGCGATCACGGAGGCGGCGGCCACCGCGACGCAGCTCTGGTCCCCCTTGACCACCGTCCGGACCGTCCAGGGCGGCCCCAGGTAGTCGTGCCTGCCGTCGAGGATGACGGCGTCGGGCCGCACCGGCAACCCCTCCAGGGCGCGTACGGCGGCGAGCCGGAGCGCCGCCGTCATGCCCAACTCGTCGATCTCCAGGGGGGAGGCGTGCCCCAGGGCGTGGGCGGTGACCCACCCGGTGAGCGCCTCGGCGAGTTCGGTCCGGCGCGCGGGGGCGATGAGCTTGGAGTCCGTGAGCCCCTCGGGCGGACGGCGCAGCCCGGTGACCGCCGCGCAGACGGTGACGGGCCCGGCCCAGGCGCCGCGGCCGACCTCGTCGACCCCGGCGACCACCTTCGCTCCGGTGGTGGCCCGCAGTGAACGTTCGACGCGGTGGGTTGGAGGCTCGTACGGCATGGCGTCAGCCAGGGTACGCCTCCGGTCCCCGGGCACGCTCCCCGGGCCGCGGCGGGGTCCTCGGCGCACCGGCGGGTGCGGGCGCGCCCTTCCGACGCGCGGGACGGAGCGGGCCGGTCCGGCGCATCGCGGAGGCTCCGCCCCGGACGGGCGCTCGGGGAACGGGGTGCCTGCGGCGCCCCCTCACCCGGCTCCCCACCGGGCGGGGCGGCCGCGGATCTCGGCAGGCCCGTACCCCTCACCGGACTCCCCCATGTAGGGGCCCGCATAGGACTCGGGGGTGCACCAGCGCTCGAAGGGGCGGTCCAGGTGGTAGCGCCCGTTCGCCCCCAGCAGCAGGATCCGCATCTCCCCGTTGCCGGGGTTGGAGAGCGACTCGAACTCCGCGACCGTCCAGTGCAGCCACCGCATGCAGAACAGCCGCATGGTCAGCCCGTGCGTCACCAGCAGCACGTTCGGCGGGTGGTCGGGCGACTCGAAGCTGCGCCACAGGCTCTCCAGGAAGGCCCCGACCCGGTCGTAGACGTCCGCCCCCGACTCGCCCTGCGCGAAGCGGTAGAAGAAGTGCCCGTACGCGTCCCGCGCCGCCTTCTGGCGCCGCACCTCCTCACGGTCCTGCCAGTTGCCCCAGTCCTGCTCGCGCAGCCTGGGCTCCTCGCGCATCCGCACCCGCGTCGGGTCCAGACGCAGCGCCCGGAAGGTCTGGTGGGTGCGGCGGTACGGCGAGACATAGGCCGAGACGCGCTCGTCCCCGAAGAGCTTCCGCAGCCGCTCCCCCGCCGCCTCCGCCTGCCGGAACCCGCGCTCGGTCAGGCTCAGGGCGTGGTCGGGGATGCGCTCGTAGACCGAGTCGTCGACATTCCCCTCCGACTCGCCGTGCCGGACCAGGACGATGCGCCGGGGTTGTGCCATGCGTCCAGCCTAGGCGCGCACCGCCTCCGCGGCCCAATCGCGGACCCGGCCCGCCTCCCCGGTCGCGGGGCGGGGCGGAGGGGGAGGCGGTACGGCGACGGAGGCGGTGTCCGGGCCGCTCAGACGGTCCAGGCGGGTTCGAGGTCGATCACGTCACCGCCCACCGCCGTGACGTCGGCTCCGAGCTGGGCCCGCAGCGCGAGCCGCTCGATGCGCTCCGTGCGGTACTTGCCGTGCTCGGCCGCCGAGTCCCACATGGACAGCACCAGGAACTCGTCCTCGGACTGCGCCTGGGCGAAGACGCCGCGCAGCATCCCGGGCGACCCCGCCATGGCCGGGTTCCACACCTTCTCCTGCATCAGGGTGTAGTGCTCGATGCGCTCCCTGCGGACCTTGCAGTGGGCCACCCGCAGCAGGTCCGCGTCCGCGAACCGCGGCTCGAAGCCCACCTTCACGTCGAAGCGGTACTCGAACAGCCGGGTCTGGGCGTCCTTGTAGGTGCCGTTCTGGGTGGCCGCCAGCCGGTCGTGGGAGCGCGCCATGAACGAGTCGTAGAAGGCCCGGCTCTCCCAGAAGCCGAAGAGGTGCGCCACGCCCGGACGGGACCGGCTCCAGCCACCCCCCTGGGCGCGGAAACCGGGCTCGCCGAGCAGGCCCGCCCACTTCCGCTGACCCCTCTCGAAGCCCCGGCGGTCGACCACCGCGCACCGCATCCACTTGACCAGCACCGCGCCATCGTACGGCCATATGGGCGGCCGATCGCATGACTCGTCACGGCCGGGGGTCGACGGGGGCGAGGGGCCCGACCCTCTGTTCGACCACCGCCGCGGCGGCCAGGCACCGATCCTCCCGGAACGCCTGCCCGACGATCTGCACGCCCTGCGGTAGGCCGTCCCGCACCCCCACGGGAACGGCCACGGCCGGGACCCCGGCGAAACTGGTGACGGTGCACAGCCGCATCGCCTCGGTGACCGTCCGGTGCCCCTCCTCGTCCCGGGACTCCAGTCCGGGCTCCACCGGCGGCACGGTGAAGACCGGGCCGAGCAGCAGCGGACGCTCGGCGAGGAAGGCGGCCCAGGCCCGGCGGACGGTCAGCCGCACACCGGCCAGCCTCAGGTACTCCGGCAGCCCCACCGGCGCGGTGCGCGCCATCGACATCCCGATGTAGCGGTCCCCGCCCTCGCCGAGGACCCGTCTGACCGCGGGCCAGGCCACCCCGAACTCGGTCATGATCATCCGGCCGTACGCCTCCAGCGCCTCGTCGTGCAGCGGAACGTCCGGCACCTCCTGTACGTCGTACCCGGCGTCCGACAGGTACGCGGCCGCGGTGTCCACCGCTTGCCGCGCCGGGGTCTCCCCGGGGGCGTGCAGCGCTGCTTCCGCACCACGGGGGAGGTGCTCGTCCTCGCCCCGGCCCACGGGGGAGAGCAGATCGCCGAGCGCGCCCGGGCCCGGCTCGCCTCCTCCCCCGCGCAGTCCGCGCGGACCGCCCTGGGCCACACCTTCACCGAGGTGGCGCTGCTCTCGGACGAGCGGCGCGCGGAAGCCCGGGGCCGGCTCGCGTTCGTCGCACAGGCGGTCGTGACCCCCGCGCCGGCGGCGGCCGCGCGCGACGCCTACGCCGGGCTGCGCGCCGGTCGCCGCGCGGGCCCGCGGGACCGTCCGCGCCGCCCGGTCCGCCCGCGCAAATCGGACGCGGCGTCAGGAAGGCGGTCCACCAGGGATTTTCACCCCGTGGGGAGACCGGGCGTGGCACCATGGACACACAGCGTCGAGTCCCGGCCGGTGAGCCGCCCGCGCGGCGGGGCTCTCCACGACCGCTCAGTTCCGAGGAAGGGGAGCCTGGTGAGCAGTCTCAGCAAGGGAGTCGAGAAGGTCCGGATATCGCTCAGGTGGGATCCCAGCCCCTCCGGCGCGCCGTCCCACGACCTCGACATCATCGCCGCGGTCTACTCCGCGGACGACCCGCGCGGCGAACCGGCCCACCTGGTGCACTTCGACAGGCGCTCCGCCGACGGCACCATCACCCTCAACAGGGACAGCAGGACGGGGCAGGGCTTCGGCGACGACGAGGTCATGACCGTCGAACTCCACCGGATGGCGCCCTCCTACGTCCGCGTCGTGGTGGGTGTGGCCATCCAGCAGAGCGCCGGGCGCAGGACGTTCGGCGACATAACCGGCACCGGCCTGCGGATCGCCGAGGGGTACGACGAGCTGGCCCGGCACGACTTCTCGGCGGTCTCCGGCGCGACGGCCGCCACCGTCGCGGAGTTCACCCGGAACGGCTCGGGGGTCTGGGAGTTCCGCGAGGACGTCCGCGGGTTCGACGCCGACCCCGACTCCTTCGCCCGTCTGATGGGCGCGGCCCCGGCCTGACCGCCGTCCGCCCCGGGCGGCGGGCGTCCCCGGTGCGGATCGTCCGCGGGCCTCCGCCCGTGCCCGCGGTCCGCCCGGGAAGCACCCGGCCGACTCCTTCGGGCCGGCGCGGCCGCGGCCCGAAGGACGGCGACGGGGGCGCCGACCGGTGGTCGGCGCCCCCGTCGGGGCCGTGCTCGGCGTTCCGGCGGACCCGGCCGGGGCCCTCTGGCGAGGGCCCCGGCCGGGTCCGCCTCCGTTCCTCAGCTGCAGCCGCTGGTGGAGCCGCAGCCCTCACACAGGTAGCAGCTGCCCGCGCGGCGCATCTTGGTTCCGCAGGAGAAGCACAGCGGGGCGTCGGCGTTGAGGCCCAGCTGCATCTCCACCAGCTCGGTGGAGCTGTGCGCCTCCTTCGGGGCCGGGACCGGGGCCTGCGGCTCGGAGGGGCGGTCCACCGCCTTGGGCGGCTCCACCTGGCGCGGAGCCGACTGGGCGAGGGCCTCGACGTCCATCTCGTCGTCGGTGGGCTCGTAGGAACCGGTCTCCAGGTGGCGCTGGCGCTCCTCGGCGGAGTGGATGCCGAGGGCCGAACGGGTCTCGAACGGCAGGAAGTCCAGCGCCAGGCGGCGGAAGATGTAGTCGACGATCGACTGCGCCATCCGCACGTCCGGGTCGTCCGTCATGCCGGCCGGCTCGAAGCGCATGTTGGTGAACTTCGAGACGTAGGTCTCCAGCGGCACGCCGTACTGCAGGCCCACGGAGACGGCGATGGAGAAGGCGTCCATCATGCCCGCGAGGGTGGAGCCCTGCTTGGACATCTTCAGGAAGACCTCGCCCAGGCCGTCGTCCGGGTAGGAGTTGGCGGTCATGTAGCCCTCGGCGCCGCCGACGGTGAAGGAGGTGGTGATGCCGGGCCGGCCCTTGGGCAGGCGCCTGCGCACCGGGCGGTACTCGACGACCTTCTCGGGCTCGGCCTTCTGCGCGGCCCCCTTGTCCTCCTTCTTCTTGGCGGAGAGCGGCTGGCCGACCTTGCAGTTGTCGCGGTAGATCGCCAGTGCCTTCAGGCCGAGCTTCCAGCCCTGGAAGTAGATCTCCTCGACCTCCTCGACCGTGGCCGTCTCCGGCATGTTCACGGTCTTGGAGATGGCACCGGAGAGGAACGGCTGGGCGGCGGCCATCATCCGCACGTGCCCCATCGGGGAGATGGAGCGCTCGCCCATGGCGCAGTCGAAGACCTCGTAGTGCTCGGGCCTCAGGCCCGGCGCGTCGATGACGTTGCCGTGCTCGGCGATGTGCTCGACGATCGCCTCGACCTGCTCGGGCTGGTAGCCCAGGCGCTTGAGCGCCTTCGGCACGGTGTTGTTGACGATCTGCATCGACCCGCCGCCGACCAGCTTCTTGAACTTGACCAGGGCCAGGTCGGGCTCGATGCCGGTGGTGTCGCAGTCCATCATCAGGCCGATGGTGCCGGTGGGGGCGAGCACGGACGCCTGGGCGTTGCGGAACCCGTTCTTCTTGCCCAGTCGCAGCACGTCCTGCCAGGCCTCGGTGGCCGCGGCCCACACCGGGGTGTCCAGGTCGTCCATGCGCTTGGCCTCGGCGTTGGCGTCGGCGTGCTGCCGCATGACGCGCTGGTGGGCCTCGGCGTTGCGGGCGTAACCCTCGTACGGGCCGACGACGGCCGCCAGCTCGGCGGAGCGGCGGTAGGACGTGCCGGTCATCAGGGAGGTGATCGCGCCGGCCAGCGCGCGGCCGCCGTCGGAGTCGTAGGCGTGGCCGGTCGCCATCAGCAGGGCGCCGAGGTTGGCGTAGCCGATGCCCAGCTGGCGGAAGGCGCGGGTGGTCTCGCCGATCTTCTCGGTGGGGAAGTCGGCGAAGCAGATGGAGATGTCCATCGCCGTGATGACCAGCTCGACGACCTTGGCGAAGCGCTCGGCGTCGAAGGACTGGTTGCCCGCGTCGTCGTCGCGCAGGAACTTCATCAGGTTCAGCGAGGCCAGGTTGCACGAGGAGTTGTCCAGGTGCATGTACTCGCTGCACGGGTTGGAGGCGGTGATGCGGCCCGACTCCGGCGAGGTGTGCCAGTGGTTGATGGTGTCGTCGTACTGGATGCCGGGGTCGGCACAGGCCCAGGCGGCCTCGGCCATCTTGCGGAACAGGGCCTTGGCCTCGACCTCCTCGATGACCTCTCCGGTCATCCGGGCGCGCAGGCCGAACTTCTCGTCCGCCTCGACGGCCTTCATGAAGGCGTCGTTGACGCGGACGGAGTTGTTGGCGTTCTGGTACTGGACGGACGTGATGTCGTCGCCGCCCAGGTCCATGTCGAAGCCCGCGTCGCGCAGGGCGCGGATCTTCTCCTCCTCCTTGACCTTCGTCTCGATGAACGCCTCGACGTCGGGGTGGTCGACGTCGAGCACGACCATCTTGGCCGCGCGGCGGGTGGCGCCGCCGGACTTGATCGTCCCGGCGGAGGCGTCGGCGCCGCGCATGAAGGAGACCGGGCCCGAAGCGTTGCCGCCGGAGGAGAGCAGCTCCTTGGAGGAGCGGATCCGCGAGAGGTTCAGCCCCGCGCCGGAGCCGCCCTTGAAGATCATCCCCTCTTCCTTGTACCAGTCGAGGATCGACTCCATGGAGTCGTCGACGGAGAGGATGAAGCAGGCCGAGACCTGCTGGGGCTGCGCGGTGCCGACGTTGAACCACACCGGGGAGTTGAACGAGAACACCTGGTGCAGCACGGCGTAGGCCAGCTCGTGCTCGAAGATCTCGGCGTCGGCCGGGGAGGCGAAGTAGCCGTGGCGTTCACCTGCGGCACGGTAGGTCTTCACCACCCGGTCGATCAGCTGCTTGAGGCTGTGCTCGCGCTGGGGCGTGCCGACGGCGCCGCGGAAGTACTTGCTGGTGACGATGTTGACCGCGTTCACCGACCAGAAGTCGGGGAACTCCACGCCGCGCTGCTCGAAGTTGACCGAGCCGTCGCGCCAGTTGGTCATGACGACGTCACGGCGCTCCCAGACCACCTCGTCGTACGGGTGCACACCCGGGGTGGTGTGGATGCGCTCGATCCGCAGACCCTTGCCGGCCTTGCTCCGGGACCTGGAG
This sequence comes from Streptomyces desertarenae, assembly GCF_042681365.1. Taxonomy (NCBI): domain Bacteria; kingdom Bacillati; phylum Actinomycetota; class Actinomycetes; order Kitasatosporales; family Streptomycetaceae; genus Streptomyces; species Streptomyces desertarenae. Next base: position 163,155 of record NZ_JBHUFU010000013.1, read on the forward strand.
CCTCGCGCCGGATCGCTCGTCGTCTCTGTCATTCCGCCTCCCTGTACAGGCATAACGCCCTGACACGCCCGGAGCTTCCCGGACGCGTGTTCCGTATCGATGGCCGGAGCGCAAGCGCGTTCCGGTCGGACCGTGTGTGCCGCTCAGTCCCTGGCGGCCGACGGCGCGGGGAGGGGGGCGGGGCCTCCGTCGCCCCCGCCGTCTCCCGCGCCGCTCCTCGCCCCGGGGCCTCTGCGGCCTCCGGAGCCACTGCCGTCACCGGCGCCGCCGTGTTCCGCGGCGGCTCTTCCCGGCTCTCCGCCGCTCCCCGCTCCGCCGCCCCCGGACTCCTCGGCGCGGCCGCCGGGCGCGGCGGGGTCCTCCCCGCGCAGCTCGGCGATCGCGGCCTCGAAGTCCTCCAGGGAGTCGAACGCCTGGTAGACGGAGGCGAAGCGCAGGTAGGCCACGAGATCGAGCTCGCGCAGCGGCCCGAGTATGGCCAGGCCGACGTCGTGCGTGGACAGCTCGGCGCTTCCGGTGGCGCGGACCGCCTCCTCGACGCGCTGGCCGAGCTGGGCGAGCGCGTCCTCGGTGACGGGGCGCCCCTGGCAGGCCTTGCGCACCCCGGCGATCACCTTGTCCCGGCTGAAGGGCTCGGTGACTCCGCTCCGCTTGATGACCGTCAGTGACGCGTTCTCCACCGTGGTGAAGCGGCGGGAGCAGTGCGGGCACTGGCGGCGCCTGCGGATCGCGGTTCCGTCGTCGGTGGTGCGACTGTCGACGACGCGGCTGTCAGGGTGCCGGCAGAAGGGGCAGTGCATCGCTTCCCACCCTCCTCACACCCTCGATGGCGCAGCACAACGCAGTACGAACAAGACTCCGAGTGCCCCTCCCGGGGCGCCCGAAGCGGCCTCCAGCATAGGTGATGCCCGCCGCCCCTCAGGAACGGGGGACCACAACTTCTGGGTGGCTGCCGACCATCTAACCACTACATCTGGTGGCCGGTTGACGAACACGCCGGGTGCGCCGGAATCACCGGGGCGGCAAACGTACGAGAGGGTACCGTAGGGATCGGCGGTGGTTTTCGGACCCATACAACGGTCACATCGATCACGTCAGCTAATTCGCGAAATTTCACTCGAACGTGTGTTTGGCGCAACCTTTCGAAAGCACCTACCGTTGTCCAGCCAGGGAGAACCGCTTGAGAGGGGCCGACGTGACCACCACCGCAGAGAGCACCGCCGTCGCCGCACGGGACCGTTCCCAGGGCCGGACCGATCATGTGCACGGAGCAAGCACCCCCCCGGGCCAGCCCGGCGGGACGGGCGCCGCGGAAGCGTCCAGGCCCTCCCGCTCGCTCCCCGGCCGCCCACCGGGCATCCGGGCCGACAGCTCCGGGCTGACGGACCGCCAACGCCGGGTCATCGAGGTCATCCGCGACTCGGTGCAGCGCCGTGGTTACCCGCCGTCCATGCGGGAGATCGGCCAGGCTGTCGGCCTGTCCTCCACCTCCTCCGTGGCCCACCAGCTGATGGCCCTGGAGCGCAAGGGGTTCCTGAGGCGCGACCCGCACCGCCCCCGCGCCTACGAGGTGCGCGCCGCCGACGCCCCCACCAGCCAGACCACCGACACCACCGGCAAGCCCGCCGCCTCCTACGTCCCCCTGGTCGGCCGGATCGCCGCCGGCGGCCCGATCCTGGCCGAGGAGTCCGTGGAGGACGTCTTCCCCCTGCCCCGTCAGCTCGTCGGTGACGGCGAACTGTTCGTCCTCAAGGTCGTGGGCGACTCCATGGTCGAGGCGGCCATCTGCGACGGCGACTGGGTCACGGTGCGCCGCCAGCCCGTCGCGGAGAACGGCGACATCGTCGCCGCCATGCTGGACGGCGAGGCGACCGTCAAGCGCTTCAAGCGCGAGGACGGGCATGTGTGGCTGCTGCCCCACAACTCCGCCTACCAGCCGATCCCCGGCGACGAGGCCACCATCCTCGGCAAGGTCGTGGCGGTGCTGCGCCGCGTCTGAGGCGGCCGACGAAGACCGGCCCCGGGACCACTGCGCCGGTCCCGGGGCCCACGCATCCCCGGCCGTCTACCCGGCCTGCCCGGCCGCGGCGTCGATGGCCGCCAGGGACCGGCGCACCTGGTTCCGGTCGGTGGTGTACCAGAAGTCGGGCATCGAGGCCCGCAGGAAGCCCCCGTAGCGGGCCCGCGCCAGCCGCGGGTCCAGCACGGCCACCACGCCCCGGTCCCCCGTCGCCCGCACCAGCCGGCCCGCGCCCTGCGCCATCAGCAGGGCCGCGTGCGTGGCCGCCACCGCCATGAAGCCGTTGCCGCCCGCCTCCTCCACCGCCTTCTGGCGGGCGCTCATCAGCGGGTCGTCCGGGCGGGGGAACGGGATGCGGTCCATCACCACCAGCTGGCAGTTGGGGCCGGGCACGTCCACGCCCTGCCACAGCGACAGCGTCCCGAACAGGCAGGTCCGCGCGTCCGCGGCGAAGCGGCGGATCAGCTCGCCCAGCGTTTCCTCGCCCTGCAGCAGGATCGGCACGTCCAGCCGCCCCCGCAGCTCCTCGGCGGCCGCCTGGGCGGCGCGCATCGACGAGAACAGGCCCAGCGTCCGCCCGCCGGCCGCCTGGACCAGCTCCGACAGCTCCTCCAGCATGTCGGCGCGGCCGCCCTCCCGGCCGGGCGGCGACAGGTGCTGGGCGACGTAGAGGATGCCCTGCCGGCGGTAGTCGAACGGCGAGCCGACATCCAGCCCCCGCCAGCGCGGGACGGACGCCTCCGACTCCTCCGCGTCCTCGCCGCCGGGCGCCGCCTCCGCACCTCCGCCCTCCGGGGAGGCACCCGGCTCCTCCCCCCTCACCCGGCCCTCGGCCGTCAGGCCCAGGGAGGCGCCCACTCCCTCGAAGTCCCCGCCGAGCTTGAGGGTGGCGGAGGTCAGCACCACCGAGCGGTCCTCGAAGAGCTTCTCCCTCAGCAGTCCGGAGACGGCCAGCGGAGCGACCCTCAGCGAGGCCCCGTACCGGTCGTGGCGCTCGTACCAGACGACGTCGTACTCCGATCCCAGGAGGATGCGCTCGGCCACCCCGTGGACGCTCTCCACGGACGCCAGGGCCTGCCTGCGCACCGCGTCCTCGTCCTGGACGGACCGGTCGCGGGTGGCGCCCAGCTCGGTGATCACCGCGCGCGCCGCGTCCCGCAGCGCCGCCAGGACGTACCCGAGGTCCTCGGGAATCTCCTCCAGCCGGCCCGGCAGCGCCAGTTCCATCAGCCGCTCGAAGCCCTCCGAGGCGGTCTGGAGCCGGTCGGCGGCCTTCTCGTCGACCAGCTTGGCCGCGCGGCGCACCGCCCGGTTCACCCCGCCCGGCGTCAGCTCTCCGGTGGCCACCCCCGTTACCCGGGAGACCAGTTCGTGCGCCTCGTCGACGATCAGCACCTCGTGGGCCGGGAGCACCGGGGCCCCCTCGATGGCGTCGATGGCCAGCAGGGCGTGGTTGGTGACGATCACCTCCGCGAGCTTGGCGCGCTCGCGCGCCGCCTCCGCGAAGCACTCGGCCCCGTAGGCGCAGCGGGTGGCGCCCAGGCACTCGCGGGAGGAGACCGACACCTGGGACCAGGCGCGGTCGGAGACGCCCGGGGTGAGGTCGTCGCGGTCGCCCGTGTCGGTCTCGTCGGCCCAGTCCCTCAGCCGCAGCAGGTCCTTGCCGAGCCTGCTGGTGGGGGCGGCCGCCTCGAAGGGGTCGAACAACCCGTCCTCGTCGTCCTGCGGCACGCCCTCGTGGAGCCGGTGCAGGCACAGGTAGTTGGACCGTCCCTTGAGCATGGCGAACTCGGCGCGGCGGCGCAGCAGGGGGTGGAGGGCCTCCACCGTGCGCGGCAGGTCCCGCTCGACCAGTTGCCGCTGCAGGGCGAGCGTCGCGGTCGCGATGACCGTGCGCTCCCCGTGCGCCAGGGCCGGCACCAGGTAGCCCAGCGACTTGCCGGTGCCGGTGCCGGCCTGGACCAGCAGGTGGACGTCGCTGTCGATGGCCTCGGCCACGGCTTCGGCCATGGCGACCTGGCCGGGACGCTCGGTGCCGCCGACGGCGGTGACGGCGGCATGGAGGAGTTCGGTGAGGGCGGGCTTGGTCATAGGGATGCCACCTTACGCGGCGCCGCCGACAGCCGTGCCCGGATCCGGACCCCGCGGAACGGGCCCGGGCCGGGGCGGGGCGGGCGGGGCGGGCGCACGGGGTCACATCCGGTGGCGCAGCTCCCTGTCGCGCACCATCAGGGCCGCGCGCTTGCCGGGGAGTTCCACCTCGGCCGCCGGCCGGAAGCCCGCCCCGAGGAAGGCGGCGACCGAGGCGGTGTTGCGCAGGTCGGGTTCGGCCACCACCCGCCGGCACCGGGGCCGGTTGTCGAGGACGAGGTCGGCCACGGCCCGCAGCAGCACGGTGCCCAGACCGCGCCCGCGGTCGGCGGAGCCGCCGATCAGCAGGTGGATCCCGGTGTCGTGCGGGAGCGCCGGATAGTGCCGGGACAGCGGGTCGAGGTCGGCGCGGTAGACCTCCCAGTAGCTCATGGGCGTCCCGGAGAGCACCCCCAGGCACGGGACGCTGCGCCCGTCCCCGTCGAGCTGGGGCCGCAGGTGGTCCGCGGTGGTCCCGGCTGGTCCGGCCAGCCCCCAGAAGGCCGCCACCACCGGGTCGTTCATCCAGCCGGCGACCAGCCGCAGGTCGCGTTCGAGGCGCACCGGCACGAGCCGGAAGGCACCCGCCGGGGTGTCGGCCGGCCCCCAGCCGCCGACGTCGTCCAGCAGCTCCGTCCGCTGCGGGGCGGACGGGAGGGCTCCCCGGCGCGGAAGGGGGGCGGCGGCGCCCGGGCCCGGTGCTGCGGGGAGTGCGGGGGCTCCCGGGGCCGCGGGGACTGCGGGGACTGCGGGGGCAGGTGCGGCGGCCAGGACGGCACCGCCCGGGCCTTTCACCGCTTCACCAGCGGGTTGGCGACGGTGACGTAGACGGACTGGGTGTCCACCGGTCCGACCAGCTCGTCCAGGCCGTGCAGCCGGGTCAGGAGGTTGGCCTTGCAGCGCAGCACCGGGGACCACAGCAGCAGGGCGGGCAGCGGCGACCGTCCGCCGCCCGCCCGGTCGGCACCGCGCTCGGCCTCGGTGAGGAACCGGCGGAAGGCCGCGAGCAGCAGCCGCTCGTCGGCCAGCCCCTGGGACCCGAACGCCCCGATCAGTCCCAGCACGTTGTTGACGCCCAGGTAGTAGGCGAAGCGCTCGTCCACGACCGCGTCGGCCACGAAGGTGTCGCTGTGCGTTCCGATGCCCGGCAGCCGCCCGTCGAGGTCGTCGCGGCGCGACTCGCGGAAGTAGTAGCCCTGGTTGTCGCGGTAGCGGCCGCCCACCGGCCAGCCCTCCCCGTCGAGCAGGACCACCGTGTTCTGCTGGTGGGCCTCCAGCGCCACGCCCGCCTCGGCGTCCAGCCACAGCACCGGGCGCACGACGGTGTGGAGGTAGCGCAGGAACCACTCGGCGGCGACGGCGGGCACCGGCCGTCCGGTGCGGCCCGCGAGGCGGGTGACGGCGTCGGCCAGCCGCGAGCGCAGCGGGCCGTCCGGGGCGCCCGGCCAGGGCCGGGGCGAGGTGAGCCCGGCCAGGCAGACGGCGTCGTCGCCGGGGCCGAAGGGGTTGTGCCGGATCACGGTCTCCAGCCCCGCGACGGGGTCCCCGCGGCCGTCGGTGACGGCGAGCCAGGCCGGGTCGCGCACGATGTCGAAGCCGGGGCGCCCGGGGAAGGCGGCCCGCCACCGCTGCCCCAGTCCGGTGCGGAGCAGCCGGTGCACCTCCACGCCCCGGTGCAGTTCCTTGCGGAGGTTCTCGCGGCGGGAGTTGGTGATCCGCAGGCCGAGCGAGAGCTTGAGCATGGCGGGCACCCCGGGCCGGTGGACGGTGCGCAGGGAGGACGTGGGGTGCCAGGGCTCGCCGTGCGGACCGAGGTCGTGGAGCAGCCCCGCCTCCAGCAGCGCGGCGACGGCGGGCCGGTGCCGCACCTCGCGGGCCTGCCAGGGGTGGAGCGGCAGGAGCACCGTCCCCTCCGGGGCCCCCGGCCCCTCCCCGGCCAGTTCGGCGGTGATCCGCTGGGCCGGGACGGTCCGGCCGCGCGCCGTCCAGGCGGAGTCGGCGGCCAGGACGGAGGGGTCCGCGGCCATCCAGTGCAGGGGGAAGGAGCCGCGCAGCTCCGGGGAGTACGCGCGCGCCTCGGCGTCGGTCAGTCCCTCGCGGCTCTTGGGGGTGGGATGCAGCGGGTGCCCCAGGACCAGGGACTGCTCCCCGTCCAGGAAGGGGTCGACTCCGGGCGGGGCCTCGGGGCGGGCCCTGCGCGCGGCGAGGAAGACGGCGGTGCGGCGCACCGAGTCGGCGACCCGGCCGACCAGTTCGGCGGTCCCGCCCGGGGCGCCGGGCGTCCCGGTGGCCGGGGCACCGCGGTGCGCGGCCTCCCTGGCCAGCAGGGCGGCGAGGGTCACGGCGTCCAGCGGTGCGGCGGCCGGGCCGCCGGCGGTTCCCTCCGGGACGACCGGGCCGAAGCGGTGCCAGCCGGTGGCGGACCAGTGGCGGACCGGCACCCGCAGCACCAGGCCGCCGGTCTCCAGGGGGATGCGGAGCACGGCCGCGCCGCCCTCGCCGTCCCGTTCCTCCCCGGCCCGCGCTCCGCCGTCCGCGTCCGCGGGCGGGCGCGGCAGCCCGTTCTCCCGCACCCAGCAGCGCAGCAGGTTCTCGCAGGCGGCGGCGTCGGCCGCGCGTACCGGATCCGGGTCCTCCAGCGGGTCGGCGTCGGCCGGACCGGCGGCGGGGGCCGACGTGCGCCCCGCCGCCGCCTCCGCTCCGTCGCGGCGCGGCTGCCGGGGGACGGCGGCGGAGTCGGGCGCCGCGGGGACCGCGCAGGACCCGGTTCCGGAGGGGGCGGGAGCCCCTGCCGGCCGGGCGGGCGGCCCTTCGGCCCGCACCCTCTCCTGCGTCGTCCTCCCGTCCGGGCCGGTGGATGCGTTCACGGAAAGTCTCCCTGGGGTGAGGGCACCGCGTCCGCGCGGTGGCCGTCCGGTTTCCGCGGGCACGGCGCGCGCCGTGCTCCCGCACGGACCAACGACGCGACCCCTCGCTGATCACGGCCGCGGCCGGAGATCCTCGGCCCACCGGGCCCGGAACCGGGGACCCGCCGCTCGCCGTCCCCAGCAGCACCGGCATAGTGGGGCCGTCCTGCTCTGCGGGGTTCATGACACGTCAGTAGGCGAAGAGCTGTCTCGGGGGGATGTCCGTCCATGTCATCTGTGAGCAGGAGGCGGTCCGCGCTGGCCGCCGCAGCGCTGGCCGCGGCCCTGGCCGTCACCACCGCCGCGTGCGGCCCCGAGGACGGCGGGGGCGACACCGGTGCCCGGCCCAGTGCCTCCGCCCCGACCGGGAGCGCCCCCGGCGGCATCGACCTGGGCGACATCCGGCTGCCGGACGAACTGCCCGCAGCGCTGAAGGACTTCGACCCCGAGAAGTGGAAGAACGGGGAGTGGCGGAACTGGGACAGGGACCGCTGGCTGCGCGAGGCCAAGGACTTCGTCAACCCGGTCATCGAGGGCCTGTGGGACCCCGGCCGGATGAAGGATGCCGAGGAGAACGACCGCCGGGTCGACGACGGCGCCGTCGACGACGGCAGCGGCGGCGCGGGGGACGAGGGCGTCACCGACCCCGAGCCGAGGCCGCGCAGGGCCCAGCCGGTCGAGGCCCCCTACCGGGAGAGCGCCCCGGCGGTGGGGAAGGTCTTCATGGACACTCCCAAGGGGGCCATGGTCTGCTCCGGCACCGTCGTGAAGGACCCGAACAACCCGGGCAGGTCCAACCTCGTCGCCACCGCCGGCCACTGCGTCCACGCCGGGAAGAACGGCGGCTGGTTCCGCAACATCGTCTTCGTCCCCTCCTACAACGACGCCGCGCTGGGCGCCGCCGAGCTGGAGAGGGCCTCCCGCGAGGAGGTCGCCCCGCACGGCGTGTACTGGGCGACCTGGACGCAGACCACCGACCACTGGATAGCCAACGGCGCCGAGACCGGCGGGGCCGGTGCCTCGCAGGACTTCGCCGTGCTGCACGTGGAGCCCGAGGAGGAGGGCGGCGCGTCCCTGGAGGAGACGGTCGGCGCCGCGGTGGAGGTCGACTTCGGCACGCCGGCGGTCTCCTCGCTCCCCTCCGTCACCGCCCACGGCTACCCCGCGGCCCCGCCGTTCGACGGGCTGACCATGCACACCTGCACCGACCGGCCCGGACGGCTGACGCTCGGCCCCTCGGAGTCCACGATGTACCGCATCGGCTGCACCATGACCGGCGGCTCCTCCGGCGGCGGCTGGTTCGCCCAGGGGCCCTCGGGCGGGTCCGTGCTGGTCTCGGTCACCTCCATCGGCACCCTGGACCACACCTGGCTGGCCGGCCCGCGGCTCGGGGACGAGGCCGAGGACGTCCTGAAGGCCGTCAGCGGCAAGTACGCCGGCGGGCGCTGAGAACCGCCGAGAACACCGCCCCGTCCCGGCCGCGCGGCGCAGGCGCACACGGCCGGGGCGGGGCATCGCTGCTGCGAGGGCCTCTTCCCTCCCGGTTCCGGGAGGGAAGAGGCCCTCGCCCGTTCGTCCGCGGCGGCCGGCTGCCGCCGGAGCCCTCAGACCAGCGCCATGGGGCTGCGCCGGGTGTCGCTGCCGGGGACCGGCTCGGACGGGTCGGCGCCCAGCTCCACGATGCGGTTGTCCGCGTCGACGTGCACCACCCTCGGCGTGAAGGCGCGTGCCTCGGCGTCCTCCATCTGCGCGTAGCTGATGAGGATCACCAGGTCACCGGGGTGGACGAGGTGCGCGGCGGCACCGTTGATCCCGATCACCCCGGAGCCGCGCCGCCCCTCGATGACGTACGTCTCCAGCCGGGCGCCGTTGGTGATGTCGACGATGTGGACCAGTTCGCCGGGCAGCAGGTCCGCGGCCTCCATCAGATCGGCGTCGACCGTGACGGACCCCACGTAGTGGAGGTCCGCCTCGGTGACCGTGGCCCGGTGGATCTTCGACTTGAACATGGTGCGCAGCACGATGCCGTCTCCTCGTCGCGAAGGGTCGCGCTCCTCACCGGGGATGCGCGCCGTCCCGCCCATCGTACGGCCGCGCTCCCCGGCCGCCCGGCCGGAGGTGACCCGGATCACGTCCGGCCGGAGGGCTCCCGGTGGTGTGGGGCGCTGCGCCGCCGGCGGGTGCGGGGGCCTGCGCGGCGTGGCGGTGGGGAAGCGCCCGCGCACCGCGGTCTCCCCGCGCTGCTCCGCTCCCCCGTCGATCCCGCGGCCGGCCCCTGCGGGCTCGGAGCCGGCCGGCCCGGACGGTTCACGTCAGCAGCCCGGAGGGAGAGGCGGGTCACGCGTACCGCTCCTCGTCCGTCATCTCCGAAAGGGTCTTCGAGACCTGCTCGATGCACCAGTCCTTGCCGCCTTCGGCCAGCCCGTGCGACGTGTAGACCCCGAAGGGGTCACCGTGCGTCAGGAGCTCGTGTGCGGTCTGGGCCGCGCCGCCCAATCCGGGGGCGCAGTCGGAGGCGCCGACCTCTTCCAGCCGCTTGTTGACGTATGCGATCCATGCCTCCCGGTCGGACACCACGAAGTCCCAGCGGCCCGTGATGCTGATGCGTTCCGCTCCGTCCGGCACTTCCGCGACACCGCTCTCGGCGTCCGCGTCACCTTCTTCGAACACGTCGGAGAACGGACTGCCCCAACCCGACGACTCGAATGTCTCGTCCGAGTAACGCGCTGCGGCGGCCCGCACCCTTTCGATGACGTCGACGGCCCGCTCCGGCGGGACGTCCCGCTCGGACATCACCTCCGCATGCTCGGTCAGTGCGGCTACGAGGCTGTTCAACGCTTCGGAAACGCCCATCGGCTCCCCTTCTTTCCCAGTGCTTCCGCACAAGCGGTGCCCACTGCGATGCCCGGCCGCCTGAACCGGCCGGGCATTCCTCGGCACGCTTCGTCACCGGTTGCGGTGACGGGTGTGCGATACCCGCCCGCGCTTGTTGAAGTAGTCCACGGGGACGTGGCTGTTCAACGAGCACACGACACGGTACCGGCGACGCCCGCCCCGGCGGGCGTCGCGCTGGGCAGCGACGACGGCCGCTGCCTTCGGCCCGACGTCGTGGGCGTGCGCAGGTCCTTCCAGCCCCTCTTCTAGGGGACCCGGCGAGCGCAGTTGTGGACGAGTACCGGCCGGCCGCGGCGGTGATCTGCCTGGACCGTCCGTCGCCGTCGGCGTCCACGGACAGCGTGACCAAATCCTCGAGCCCGTCACCGATGATGACGTCGGTGACGGCGGAGCCGGGCTTCTCCCGTCGGAGGAATGCCCGGCTCCCTCGTCGGTGGGCTCAGCTCCTCGGTTCGAGGAGGAGGCTGACCGCCGAGGCCGTCAGCCTCCCGGAAGCCCTCTCCGCTTCGAACTCGAACTTCCCGTCACCCAAGTAGTCGAAGGCGTGAAAGACCCCTGCGTCCTCCGGGACGGAAGGCCGGGATTCCGTCAAATCCAGACACGCAACCCCGTGGAACGCCAGCCGGAAAATTCTTCCCTCCCGCAGATCACGGAAGACGAGAGCGAAATCCCTTCCGCCGTCCTCGGAATCGGACTCCTCAAGGTCGACCAAGTCGGACCAGTTGTGGAGGTCTATATACCCGGCCTCCTCACTGACGCAGGATGTTATTTCACTCCCAGCCTCCCACGGGCTCATGCCGGAGAATTTCACCACGATCCGACCACCTTTCCGTCGCACATGCCGCCGCGCCCTTCCGGTGCTCCGCCGGCACATCGGGTGAGCCTTGCTCTGCGCATTACCCGACCGTCCGGGCGATGAGGGCTCCTCGACTGGTGAACCTTGTGCGAGGTGTCCGGACTCCACCGTGCGCCCCACCGTGGAGATCCTAGCGCCATCGGCTCTTCCGCCCTGCGAGGAAGGTATGAGCCCTGTCGCCGTTGAGCGGTGCTGTGCAGACATAGGGCAGGGCACGCTACAGCCCGATCGGCACAAGCCGGAACCGGCAGCCGGCGGACGGGCAGAGGAAAACGGAACACCTGGACGGAATGGAAATTTCCCGCCATTCCGACCGCACAGGGTCTGCGTCACGTTGGAGACGACTCCAGCCCGCTTCGGAGACTGCAGGCAGAAGTTGCGGAATCAACGGCGCATCAATCCACTCGCCCCAGACCTCCTGGCACTCGACTCCAGTTCGGAAACAACACCCTCCGGGAAGTCCAGCCATATAGTTCGCTCATTCTCCACGGAAGCGAAGACGAGGTCATTCCCTACGAATGCCTCGCATCCTATCGTGCGGAACCCGAGCAGGGAGAACCGCCGGATCCCCTCCTCGCTGCTCAGATCCAGCACGACTCCCATCAGAGGGTCTTCCCTCTTTCTCCCCTTGCCGCCACTGGACAGGATTTTCCGCTTCAGCTCCTCGAAGAGACACCTTGCTTCTCCGCTTGCCATTCCCTGGTCCGCGTAGAGATCGACGGTCGCGATCGCCCCTGCTTCCCCGAGGTGACGTCCGACGAATGAAAGAAGAATTTCCAGATCACTTTCCCTGGAAGATGTGTAGCTTGTCATATTTCTTCCGTTCCGCACCTGCGTAACCGGGCAGCCGAGGGGTGGTCGGCCACCCGGCACCAAGAGCTTGGCCTGCCTTCACCGACCCCGGCGCGCGAACCGAAGCCCCCGTCTCTGCCGAACTTCCAGGGACTTCGCTTCATGCTGCAGTGCTTCTTACTCCCAGTCCTGCTGTGGTACCACCGGTTGGCAGGACATCCCCCGATACGCCCCTGGCCGGTCCGCTGGAGGTCCGGCCTTCCCCGGCGCATAGAACCCCCTGGTCCTCTTGCTGACCGACATCCGCTTCGTCGGGGTGCGCTTGGAACGACCGTGCGGCACGGTACCCGCGCTTCCCTCAGCGCCGCCCCCTTGGTCATAAGCCGGCGTTTCCCGTCGAAGCCGAAGTCGCCCCGGTCGACGGGGGCGCCGGCGCCGTCGACCGGATCCGCTTCCGCGGCCTCGGGGCATCGGCGGGGAAACAAGGTCGCACGCGGTACGAACACGTCGCGGCCGCAGAGTGGGCGAGGCCCGATCAAGGCCCCCCGACCCCCGTCCTCTCCGCCGCCACCAGACGGTTCCACGTCCCACGCAGAAGGCAGGGTCCGGTTTCACCCGGCGATCAGAGGGCGTTCCCAGGGCTGCGGTTCCCCGTTCGGGCCGAGGCGTCGCGTGGCGGAGTAGCGGACGCCTCCGACGGCATGTTCCAGGACCCCCGCGGAGGAGAACGGGAAGGAATGCCGTTTCGTGGTGGTCGCCCGACCGGAGAAGGCGCCCGAGAGCAATTCCCCGACATCCATGCCGGCCACGTCCTCGAACACCCAGTCGTCGAGGAGCAGGCGCACCGACGGCGCGGCCGTCGACCCTCCCATCAACCCGATGTACACGTCGGAGCCGGAGACGCCACCGCTCCAGTCGGCGAACCAGCTGCCCCCCCTCGACCTCGCGCCGGCGAAACGGCGTTCGGCACGCCGAGGGAGCGCAGGGCCGCCTCCGCCCGCGCCACCGCGGAAGGCCCGTCTTCCCGTACGGCCCCCGACACGATCCTCACCCTCACATCACCCATCACGTCGGCCACCGGCCCGCCCGGGGACCCCGCCCCCGCCGAGGGACGACCACTCAACGGAACGCGGCTTCCTCCCCCGGCAGGAGAGGAAACCGCCGTGCACGACCGTTCCGGATCAACCGGTGAACTCGGGTTTCATCCACAGACCGCTGAAGCGGCCGGCACCATCGATCCCGAGCACCGTTCCCTCCGCGAACAGAAGAGCATCACT
>NZ_JBHUFU010000014.1:0-171732 GCF_042681365.1 Streptomyces desertarenae
CTCCCCCGGCTCCCCGAAGGGACAGGCCACGAACCGCTCCGCGGTCATCCCCGGCCGGCCGAGGTAGCCGCGGGCCACTCCCGTGCCCGACACGTACAGCTCGCCGACGGTCCCGGTGGGGACCGGGCGCAGGCCGGGGCCGAGCACGTAGGCCCGCACGCCGGGGAACGGGCGGCCGATGGGCACCGGTCCGTCGCCGACCGGTTCCCCCCGCGGCAGCCGGAACTCGGTGCAGTTGACCGTGAGTTCCGTCGGCCCGTAGGCGTTGACGACCTGCGCGGCGGGGTGCAGTTCGAGCCACGGGCGCAGCTGTTTGCCGGTCAGCGCCTCGCCGCCGAGGATCAGGGTGCCCCCGTCCGGCAGGACTCCGGGCAGCTCGCGCAGCATGGGCAGGTGCGAGGGCGTCGCCTTGACCAGGGTGGCCCCGGCGGTCTGGGCGGACTCGTCCAGTTCGCCCAGCCGCACGGTGCCCCCGGCGGCGAGCGGGGTGAGCAGGGTGGTGACGGTGAGGTCGAAGGCGAGCGAGGTGTGGGCCAGCGAGGTCCCGGCCGCGTCGGGGTAGCGGCCGCGTGCGCCGCCGACGTACGCGCCCAGGGCGCTGTGGTCGATCACCACGCCCTTGGGCCGGCCGGTGGAACCGGAGGTGTAGATGGCGTACGCGGCGCCGCCCGGCGCCGCGGGGCGCACCCGTTCGCCGCCGGCCGGGGCGTGCGCGCCGCGGGAGGCGAGGGCGGCCGGGTCCACGGCGAGCACCTCCGCCCCGGCCTCCCGCGCGCCGTCGGGCCGGCTGCCGGTCGGGGCCACCACGAGTGCGGGGCGGCAGTCCTCCAGCACCCTGCGGGTGCGTTCGGCCGGCCACTGCTCGTCCAGCGGCACGTAGGCGGCGCCCGACTTCAGGACGCCGAGCAGGACGGCGAGCGCCTCCGGCCGGCGCGGGGCCAGCACGCCCACGTAGACCTCGGCACCGCCGGTGCCCGCGGTGCGGTCGGCCAGCCACCGGGCGACGCCGTTCGCCTGCCGGTCCAGCTCGGCGTAGGTCAGCGTGCCGCCGGGCGACGTGACCGCGGGGGCGTCCGGTGTGCGGGCGACCTGCTCCTCGAACAGCTCGACGTAGCCGCGCGGGGCGTCCTGCGGGGCGGCGCCGGTGCCCCAGTCCTCCAGCAGCCGGGCGCGCTCCTCGCCGTCGAGCAGGTCCAGCGTGCCGGACGGGGCGGCGGGGCGGTCGGCGGCCTCGGTGAGCGCGGCGACGACCCTCCGGCCCAGGGAGCGGGCCCAGTCCTCGCCGAAGAGGTCGGGGCGGTAGTCGATGCGGACGGTCAGCTCGCTCCCGCGCATCGCCCCGACCAGGGTGACCGGGTAGTGGTTGCGGCTGTAGCCGGCCGTGCCCGACGCGCGGAAGGGCGCCTCCCGCGCGGTGATCTCCGCCGGGTAGTTCTCGAACACCATGGTGGTGTCGAAGAGTTCGGGCAGTCCGCTCCAGCGGTGCAGGGCGGTCAGCGGGACGTGCTGGTGCTCCAGCAGTTCGAGCTGCTCCTTCTCCAGCCGGCGGACCAGTTCCAGCAGCGGTTCGGCCGGGCGGAGCCGGACGCGCAGCGGGATCTTGTTGACCAGCATGCCGACCATGTCCTCGGCGCCGGGGAGTTCCGCGGGGCGGCCGGAGACGGTGATGCCGAAGGTGACGTCGTCGCGGCCGGTCTCCTGGGCGAGGACGAGCGCCCAGACGGCCTGCACGACGGAGTTGAGGGTGACTCCGGCCTCCCGGGCCCGCGTCCGCAGTCGCGCCGAGACGTCCTCGGGCAGGTTCAGCCGCACCGACTCGGGGATCTCCCCGACGCGCGGGGCGCCGGGGGCGACCAGGGTCGGCCCGTCCACGCCCTCCAGTACCCGCGTCCACGCCTCCCGGGCCGCCCGGAGGTCGCGGCCGGCGAGCCAGTCGGCGTAGGCGCGGTGGCCGGGGGCGTCCGGCAGCGGGGCGCCGCCGTAGAGCGCGAGCAGCTCGCGCAGCAGGATGGGGATGGACCAGCCGTCCACGATCGTGTGGTGGGTGGTGATCACGAACCGGTACTGCTCGGGGGCGGTGCGGGCCAGGAGGAAGCGGACGAGCGGCGGGCGGGTGAGGTCGAACCGCTCGGTGCGTTCGGCCGCGGTCAGTTCGTCGAGCCGCCGCTGCACGGCCCCGGCGTCCGCGGGCGCCTCCCCCGGGGCGCGCAGGTCGCGGGAGCGCCACGGCAGCTCCGCCGCGGCGGCCACGGTCTGCACCCACTGGCCCGACTCCCGCTGCTGGAAGCCCGTCCGCAGGCTGGTGTGGCGGGCGACCAGCGCCCCGGCCGCCGCCCGCAGGGCGTCCTCGTCGATCTCGCCGTCCAGGCGGAAGGCGAGCTGGCCGACGTAGACGTCCAGGGCGCGCCGGTCGTAGACGCTGTGGTAGAGCAGGCCCTCCTGGAGGGGGGCCACCGGCAGCACGTCCTCCAGGGCGGTGCCGCAGCGCCGTTCCAGCTCCTCGATCTCGGCCTGGCCGAGGTCGGGGACGGCCACGTCGGAGGGGGTGAGCCCGCCGGCTCCGGCGCCGGTGGCGTGGCCGACGACCGCGTGCAGCGCCAGCGACCAGGAGCGCGCGAGCCGGCGCACCTCCTCCTCGGTCAGCAGGCCGGTGGCGTAGGTCCACCGGGTGATCAGCCGCGGCCCGTCCGGGCCCTCCGCCGTGACGGCGTTCACCTCGATCTCGTGGTCGAGCGGGGTGTCCGGGTGCCGGCCCGCCGGGCCGCTGCCGAGCAGCTGCCAGCCGTCCTCGCCCCCGCCCTGCTCGGCGGCGAACCGGCCGAGGTAGTTGAAGCCGAAGCGTGCCCGGGCGCCGTGCGCAAGGCGCCGGGACGTCTCGGGGTTGAGGTGACGCAGCAGGCCGTACCCCAGTCCCTCGTCGGGGACCGCCCGCAGCTGTTCCTTGACCCGCTTGATCGCGTCGCCGACGGCCGGGCCGCGCCCGGCGAGCTCGGCGGCGGTGACCGCTCCGGCGGCCAGCCGCACCGGGTACACGCTGGTGAACCAGCCGACCGTACGGGACAGGTCGGCTCCCGGCACCAGGTCCTCCGCCCGGCCGTGGCCCTCCAGGTCCACCAGGACCGGCTCGCCCTCCTCGCCCCGCCAGTGGTTGACGGCCAGGGCGAAGGCGGTCAGCAGCAGGTCGTTCACCCCGGCGCGGAAGGCCGCCGGGGCCGGGCCCAGCAGTGCGGCGGTGACGGACTCCGGCAGCTCGCCGCTCAGGACGGCGGAGGTGGCCGCGGTGTCCCGGGTCCGGTCCAGCGGGCGGCTGCCCACCTCGGGGCCGGCGTCGGCGAGCGCGGCCGTCCAGTGGTCCAGCTGGGCGGTGACGGCCGGGTCGGCGGCCCGGTCGGCGAGCCGGGTGGCCCAGGTGCGCAGCGAGGTGCCCGTGCGGGGGAGTTCCGGGCGGCGGCCGTCCCGCAGCGCCCGCCACGCCTCGCGGAGGTCGCCGAGCAGGATGCGCCAGGAGACGCCGTCGACGGCGAGGTGGTGGATCACCAGCACGAGCCGGCCCGGCTCCCCGCCCCGGTCGAACCAGACGGCTCCGACGAGGGCCCCGGCGACGGGGTCGAGGGCCTCCCGGGCCGCGACGGCCTCGGCGGCCACCGCCTCCGCCAGCTCCTCCTCGGACATCCCGGCCGCGTCGATCCTGCGCAGGCACCGCTCCGCCGTGACCGTGCCGGCCCGCTCCACCCTCAGGTCCCACAGGCGGCCGGGTTCCGCCGCCGGGGCGGCGTGGATCCGCAGCGCGTCGTGCCGGTCCAGCAGCGCCTGGAGCGCGTCGCGCACGTCGTCGGGCCCGGCGCCCGGCGGGGAGGCGAGGACGACCGACTGGTTGTACTCGCCGACCGGCCCGCCGGCCGCCAGGGTCTCGGCGACCACGGGCAGCGGCGGCAGCGGCCCGACGGCGGCGCCGGGCTCCTCCTGCCGTCCCGCGCCGGTCCGGCGGGCCACGGCGGCCAGGCCCGCGGGGGTCCGCAGCTCGAAGACCTGCCGGACCTTGAACTCCAGGCCGGCCCGGCGGGCGCTGCCGACCAGCTGGATGGAGAGGATGCTGTCGCCGCCCCGGACGAAGAAGTCGTCGTCGATGCCGACGTTCCCGGTGCCCAGGACGTCCGCGAACAGCGCGCACAGGTCCCGCTCCAGGTCGGTGCGCGGTTGCCGGCCGGCGGGGAAGGCCGCGGGGTCGGGCGCCGGCAGCGCGGCCCGGTCCAGCTTGCCGCTGGCGTTGACGGGCAGTTCGCCGATCCGTACGAGCGCGGACGGCACCAGGTGGTCGGGCAGCCGGTCGCGCAGGCGCGCCAGCACCTCGGCGGGCCGGAGCAGGCCGGGGTCGGCGCCGTCGGCCCCCACCACGTAGCCGACCAGCCTGCGTGCTCCGGGGGTGTCCTCGCGGACGGCCACGGCGGCCTGCGCGACGCCCTCCAGCTCCCGCAGGGCGGCCTCCACCTCGCCGGGTTCGATGCGGAAGCCGCGGATCTTGACCTGCTCGTCGCCGCGTCCGGCGCAGACCAGGTTGCCGTCGTCGAGCCACCGCGCCAGGTCGCCGGTGCGGTACATCCGCTCCCCCGGCTCCCCGAACGGGCAGGCCACGAACCGCTCCGCGGTCAGGCCGTGCTGCCCCAGGTAGCCGCGGGCGACTCCGGGCCCGGCCAGGTACAGCTCGCCCAGCACACCGGGCGGGACCGGCTGCAGCCCGGCGTCGAGCACGTAGGCCCGCCACCGCGGCACCGGCCGCCCGATCGTGCCGTGCGGCAGGTCCCCCAGTTCGGTGACCACCGCGTCGACGGCGGTCTCGGTGGGGCCGTAGGTGTTCATCGCCGTCACCCGGGGGGCGGCCGCGCGCAGCCGCTCCCACAGCTCGCCGTCCATCGCCTCGCCGCCCAGGGCGATCAGCGACGGGCAGGGGGCGGTCTCCTCCAGCAGTCCGGCGTCGAGCAGGCTGCGGAAGTAGGTGGGGGTGAGGTCGACGTAGTCGATGCGGCGGTCGCGGAAGTAGGCCACCACTCCCGGCGGGTCGAGCCGCAGCTCCTCGTCGATCATGTGCAGTTCGTGTCCGGCGACCATCGCCAGCAGCGGGTCCCACGAGGCGTCGAAGGAGAAGGACGAGACGTGGGCGGCCCGGGCGGGTCCCGCTCCGTGGGGGCGGATGCGGGAGAAGGTGACCCGGCGGTGGGCCTGGAGCAGCCGCGCCAGACCGCGGTGGTCCACCACGACCCCCTTGGGCCGGCCGGTGGAGCCCGAGGTGTGGATGACGTACGCCGCGTGGCCGGGCAGGAGGGGCGCGGTGCGGTCGGCGTCGGTGACCGGGGCCGGGTCCCGCGCCTCGATGCCGGCCTCGGTGGCCGGGTCGTCCAGGACCAGCAGCGGGGCCGTGAGGCCGGCGACCGCGGCC
The DNA here is from genome assembly GCF_042681365.1 of Streptomyces desertarenae. Lineage (NCBI taxonomy): Bacteria > Bacillati > Actinomycetota > Actinomycetes > Kitasatosporales > Streptomycetaceae > Streptomyces > Streptomyces desertarenae. The sequence goes on from NZ_JBHUFU010000014.1 coordinate 5,435, forward strand.
TCGGTGCCGCGCTCGGCGAGCACGATCAGGGGGGTGGCGTCGCGTTCGACGGCGGCCAGGCGCTCGGCCGGGGAGCGCGGGTCCAGCGGCACGTAGGCGGCGCCGCTCCGCAGCACCGCCAGGACGGCCGTCGGCCACAGGGCGTTCCGGCCCAGGCAGACGGCCACCCGGGTCTCGGGGCCGGCCCCGCGGGAGATCAGCAGCCGGGCCAGCCGGGAGACCCGGGCGTCGGCCTCGGCGAACGTGAGCGCGGTGCCGCCGCCGACGACGGCCACGGCCTCCGGGGTGGCGGCGGCCTGCCGCGCGAAGGTGTCGCAGACCGGTTCCGGCTCCTCCTCGGCCCCGGCCGTCCCGTCGGCTCCGGACCGCGATGCGCCGAACTCCTCCAGCAGGCGCCGCCGTTCACCGGCGGAGAGCAGGTCGACGGAGAGCAGGCGCGCCCCGGGGGCGTCCACCGCGGCCTCGAGGAAGCGGACGAGGCGCTCGCCGATCCCGCGGACGGTGGCGGCGTCGAAGACGTCGGTGGAGTACTCGACGGTGCCGGTGATGCCGTCCGGACGGCCGCCGGGGCCGTGCTTCTCCAGGAGGTCGAAGGACAGGTCGAACTTGGCCGCCCGCCAGCCCGTGTCCAGCGGGGCGATCTCCAGCCCGTCCAGGACCGCCGTCTGCTCGGTGGCGTGCTGGAGGCTCAGGCTCACCTGGAAGAGCGGGTGGCGGGCCAGGGAGCGCTCGGGGGCGAGTGCCTCCACCAGCCGCTCGAACGGCACGTCCTGGTGGGCGTAGGCGTCCAGGGCGGTCTCGCGGGCCCTTGCGACCAGTTCGTCGAAGGTGGGGTTCCCGGAGGTGTCGGTGCGCAGTACCAGGGTGTTGACGAAGAAGCCGATGAGCCCTTCCAGCGCCTCGTCGGTGCGTCCGGCCACCGGTGTGCCCAGGGGGATGTCCGTGCCCGCGCCGAGCCGGGACAGCAGGCCGGCCAGCGCCGCCTGCACCACCATGAACGTGCTCGCGCCGTGGCGGCCGGCCAGCGCGGCGATCCGCTCGTGGGTCCGCGGCGACAGGGTGATCGGCACGGTGTCGCCGCGGTGGCCGGCGATCGGCGGGCGGGGGCGGTCGAAGGGCAGCTCGATGGCGTCCGGCAGACCGGCGAGCGCCTGCTTCCAGTACGCCGTCTGGCGGCTGAGCAGGCTCTCGGGGTCCTCCTCGGAGCCGAGCAGCTCCCGCTGCCAGAGGGTGTAGTCGGCGTACTGGACGGGGAGTTCCTCCCACTGCGGGGCGCGGCCCTCGCTGCGGGCGGCGTAGGCGGTGGTGAGGTCGCGTGCGAGCGGGGCGCGCGACCAGCCGTCGCTGGCGATGTGGTGGATCACCAGGCACAGCACGTGGTCCCGTTCGCCGAGCGCGAGGAGCCGTGCCCTCAGGGGCACTTCGCGGGCCAGGTCGAAGGCGTGGCCGGCCTCCTGGGCCAGGACGGCCGGCAGGTCGGCCTCGGTGGTCCCGGTGACGGCCAGCTCCACGGCGGCCTCGGCCGCGGGCAGGACGTGCTGCCGGGCGCCGTCGCCGGCGTCGGGGAAGACCGTGCGGAGCGTCTCGTGGCGCCGTACGACGTCGCGCAGCGCCTCGCGCAGCGCGGCGACGTCCAGCGCGCCGGTCATCCGCAGCGCCGTGGGGATGTTGTACGTGGCGCTGGGGCCGTCCATCTGGTGGAGGAACCACAGTCTCTGCTGGGCGAGGGAAAGGGGAAGCATCACGAGTTCTCCGACCGCGACATCCGTCGCAACGCGGGGCGGGCGTTAGGGCGGCTGGTCCGCAGCCGGGTTGCCAGCGCGGCGACCGTGCGGGCCTCGAACACGGCCCGTACGTCCAGCTCGTCGGCGAATTCCGACCTGATCCGGTTGACCAGCCGGGTGGCGAGCAGCGAGTGGCCGCCGAGCGCGAAGAAGTCGTCCTCGGCGCCGACCTCGGGTACGCCGAGCACTTCGGCGTAGATCCGGCACAGGGCCCGTTCGCGCTCGTCGCGCGGCGGCCGGCCGCCCCGGGAGCGGTGCGCGGGGGCGGGCAGGGCGCGCCGGTCCAGCTTTCCGTGCGGCGTGGTGGGCAGCTCGTCGAGGACCACCACGGACGAGGGCACCATGTACTCGGGCAGCGTGCGGGCCACCGTGCTCCGCAGCTCGTCCTCCTGCGGGCGGGCTCCCGCCGCCGGGACCACGTAGCCGGTCAGCCGCCGGTCCCCGGGGCGGTCCTCCCGTATGACGGCGACCGCCCGGGCGACCGACTCCGCCGCGGCCAGGGCCTGCGCCACCTCGGCGAGCTCGATCCGGAAGCCGCGCAGCTTCACCTGCTCGTCCGTTCGACCGGCGTACTCCAGTTCACCGCCCGGCAGCCGGCGGGCCAGATCACCGGTGCGGTACATCCGCTCCCCCGGCTCCCCGAACGGGCACGGCAGGAACCGCTCCGCGGTCAGGCCCGGGCGGCCGAGGTAGCCGCGGGCCACTCCCGGCCCCGCGACGTACAGCTCCCCGACCACGCCCGGGGGCACCGGGGCCAGCCCCGCGTCCAGCACCATCGCGCGGACGCCGGCGAACGGGCGGCCGATCGGCACCGGCCCCTCGGGCACGGGGCCGCCGGGGGGGATGCGGTGCTCGGCGCAGTTGACGGTGAGCTCCGTGGGGCCGTAGGCGTTGACGACCGTGGCGCGCGGGTGGGCGGCGCGCCAGTCGCGCAGGGCGCGCCCGTCGAGCGCCTCACCGCCCAGCACCAGGGTGCCGGCCTCCTCCAGCAGCCCCGGGTGCCGCTCCAGCAGCGGCAGGTGGGACGGTGTCGCCTTGACGAACGTCGCCCGGCTCCCCTCCGCCTCCCGGTCCACCTCCCCCAGCACGACGCAGCCTCCCGCGGCCAGCGGGGTGAACAGGGCGGTGCCGCTGAGGTCGAAGGTCAGCGGGGAGTGCAGCAGGGCCGTGCCCGCCGCGTCCGGGTAGCGGCGGACGGCCCCGTCCACGTAGTCGGCCAGCGCCCCGCGCTCCACGCCGACGCCCTTGGGCCGGCCGGTGGAGCCCGAGGTGTAGATGACGTAGGCGAGCGCGCGCGGGTGGGTCCGCACCGCCGGGAGGGCGGAGCCGCCGGCGGCGGTGAAGACCGGGTCCGCCAGGCCGAGCACCTCCGTGCCCGGCCCGGTGGACGGGGCGAGGGCGGCGCGGGCGGCGTCGGTGCCCCCCGGGGCCAGCAGCAGGCGCGCCCCGGCGTCGGCCGTCACCTGCCGCCGCCGCTCGGCCGGCCACGCCTCGTCCACCGGCAGGTAGGCGGCGCCGCACCTGAGCACTCCCAGCAGCGCGGCCACCACCTCCGGGCGGCGCGGGGCGGCCACCGCGACCACGTCCTCGGGCCCGATGCCCCGTCCGAGGAGCACCCGGGCCACCGCGCCCGCCCTCCGGTCCAGCTCGGCGTAGGTCAGCCGGCCGCCGTTCCACCGCAGGGCGGGGGCGTCGGGAGTGGCCGCCGCCCACTCCTCGAAGCGGGCCAGCGGGTCGTCCGCCGCCCTCCCGCTCCGGGGTCCGCGGCCGTGCTCCAGCACCCGCTGCGCCTCGCCGGGGAGGAACACGTCCACCTTCCCCACCGGGGTGGCGGGGGCGGCGAGCACCTCGTCCAGCACCCGCAGCAGCCGGTCCACCAGCCCCTGCGCGGTCGCGCGGTCGAAGAGGTCGGTGCTGTAGGTGAGCACTCCGGGCATGTCGCCGCCCTCCGGGCCGCCCGGGGCGAGCACGAAGGACAGGTCGAACTTGGCGCCGTCCCGCCGCGTGCGGACCGCCTCGGCGCGCAGCCCGGGCAGCTCGCCCACCGGTGCCGCCGCGTCGTCGAGGTTCTGCAGGGCGAGGGAGACCTGGAAGAGCGGGTGGCGGGCCAGGGAGCGCTCGGGAGCGAGCACCTCCACCAGCCGCTCGAACGGCACGTCCTGGTGGGCGTAGGCGTCCAGGGCGGTGCTGCGCACGCGGTCCAGGAGCTGTCTGAAGGTGGGGGACCCGCTCAGGTCCGTGCGCAGCACGAGGGTGTTGACGAAGAGTCCGACGACTCCCTCCACCGCCCCGTCCGTGCGCCCGGCGACCGGGGTGCCCAGGGGGATGTCCGTGCCCGCGCCCATCCGGTGCAGCAGGACCGCCAGCGCGGCCTGGAGGACCATGAAGGGCGTGGTGCCGGTGGTCCCCGCCAGCTCCCGCACCCGTGCGGCCGCCGCGGCGGGAACGGCGAAGTCCAGGTCCTCGCCGCGGTGGGAGGAGACGGCCGGGCGCGGCCGGTCGGCGGGCAGCGCGAGCTCCGGCGGCAGCGCGGCCAGCTGCCGCCGCCAGTAGTCGAGCTGCTCGCCGAGCGGGCCGCCCTCCTCGTCGGGGCCGCCGAGCACCCGGTGCTGCCACAGGGTGTGGTCGACGTAGTCGACGGGGGGCGGGGCGGGCACGGGCCGCCGGCCGTCCACGCGGGCGGCGTACGCGGCGGCCACGTCGCGCGCGATGATCCGCAGCGACCATCCGTCGGCCGCGATGTGGTGCACCACCAGGAGCAGCAGGTGGTCCTCCGGCTCCCCGCCGGCGGGCGGTTCCGCCGGGTCCCGCGGTGCCCGGGGCGTTCCGGCCCGGGTGAACAGCCGGCACCGCAGCGGGAGGCCGGCCGCCAGGTCGAAGGGCTCGGCCACCGCCTCGTCCGCCGCCCGGAGCGGATCGTCGACCGGCTCCGGGACCAGGGTGATCAGTTCGGCGGCCTGCGCGGCGTCCCGCACGACCTGGTGGGGACCCTCGGCGTCCTCGTGGAACGACGTGCGCAGGCTCCCGTGCCCGGCCACCACGTCGGCGATCGCGCCGCGCAGCGCGGCCGTGTCGAGGCGCCCGGTGAGGCGGAGTGCGAGCGGGACGTGGTAGGCGGCGCTGCCGCCCTGCAGGCGGTGGAGGAACCACAGTCGCCGCTGGGCGAACGACAGCGGGATGCGGCCGGGCCGCTCCCGGACGCGGGAGACCGGCGGCCGGGCCGTCCCGGCCCGGGTGATCCTGGCGCCCAGGGCCGCCACCGTGGGGTGCTCGAAGAGGTCCCGCACCCCCAGTTCGGCGCCGAGGGTGGTGCGCACCCTGCTGACCAGGCGGGTGGCGAGCAGCGAGTGGCCGCCCAGCGCGAAGAAGTCGTCGTCGATGCCGGCCGGGCGCACCCCGAGCACCTCGGCGAACAGGGCGAGCAGGATCGTTTCGTGCGGGCCGCGGGGAGCGCGCGCCTGCGTCGCGGCGCTCCGGTCGGGCGGGGGCGGCAGCGCGGCGCGGTCCCGCTTGCCGTTCCCCGTCAGCGGCAGCTCGTCCAGCACCACCAGGGCCGAGGGCACCATGTACGCGGGCAGCTTCAGCCGCAGGTGGTCGAGGACCGCGCCGGTGTCGGGCGCCGTGTCGCCGGGCACGACGTAGCCCACCAGGCGCGGTCCGGCGGGACCGCCGTCGTGCACGGTGGCCGCCGCCTGCCGGACGTCCGGGTGGGAGGCGAGCGCGGACTCCACCTCCCCCAGCTCGACCCGGTGGCCGCGCACCTTCACCTGGCCGTCGGCCCGGCCGACCATGTCGATCTCCCCGCCGGGGAGCCGGCGTCCGAGGTCGCCGCTGCGGTACATCCGCTCGCCCGGCGCTCCGAAGGGGTCGGCGACGTAGCGCTCGGCCGTCGTCGCCGGGCGCCTCCAGTACCCGCGGGTGACGTGGTCCCCGGCGATGTAGAGCTCGCCCACCACCCCCTCGGGCACCGGGCGGAGCCAGGGGTCGAGCACGTGGATCCGCACGCCGGGCAGCGGCCGGCCGATGGGCGGCGCCCCGTCCTCGGTGCCGTCCAGGAACCGGGCGGTCACGAACACGGTCGTCTCGGTCGGGCCGTAGAGGTTGCCGACGCGCGCCCGCGGGCAGGCGGCGCGCAGGGCCGCTGCCAGCGAGGCGGGGAAGGGCTCGCCGGCGCAGAGGAAGGTGTCGACGGCGAGCGGCGCCCCGCGTTCCAGCAGCGCCTGCAGGGCCGAGGGGACGGCGTTCAGCAGGGAGGGTTCGCCGCCGGTCCGGTCGGCGACGGCCAGCGTGTTCTCCACGATCTCGATGCGGCCGCCCACGAGCAGCGGGACGAGGGTGTCGAAGACCGACACGTCGAAGCTCTCCGAGGTGGCGGCCACGGTGCGGCGCAGCAGGTCGGCGCCGAGCCCGGTGGCGGCCCAGGACAGCAGTGCGGCCACCTGGGCGTGTTCGACCGCCACCCCCTTGGGCCGGCCGCTGGAGCCGGAGGTGTGGAGGAGGTAGGCGAGGTGGCCCGGCAGCAGCGGCGCGGTCCGCTCGGCGTCGGTCGGCGCGCCCGGGTCGTACCGGTCGAGCAGCTCCTCGGTCAGGACGATGCGCTCGACGCCGCTCCGGGCGGTCCCCGGCGGGTCCTGCGCTCCGGCGGCGGCGTGCCGGGCGGCCTCCGCGCCGGGGTCGGTGAGCAGGCAGACCGGTGCGGTCCCGCGGAGGAGGAAGTCGGCGCGCTCCCTCGGCAGCGAGGCGCTCACGGGGACGTAGCAGCCGCCCGCCTTGAGGACGCCGAGCACGGCGACGGGCAGCCACGCGTTCCGGGAGACGGTGAGGGCGACCCGGCTCTCGGGGCCGACCCCGCGGGAGATCAGCAGCCGCGCCAGCCGGTTCGCGCGGGCGTCGAGCTCGGCGTAGGTGAGCTCCCGGCCGCCGGCCAGGACGGCGGGGGCGCCGGGCGCCGCGCGCACCTGCGCCTCGAACGCCGCCACGATCGTGGTCCGGGGGCCCTGCGGGGCGGCGCCGGCGCGCCGCTCCCGCGGTTGCGGTGCCTGCCGCGGGGCGGCCACCGCGGCGGTCGGGGTGGCGGGGGCGCCGTGGACGGCGGCCAGGGCCCGTCCCAGCAGGTCCGCCGCGCGCCGTGCGGTGTCGTGGTCCACCGCGTCGGGCCGGTGGTCCAGCCGCAGGCGGAGCGCCGGTCCGGGCAGTGCGTAGAGGGAGAGGGGGAAGTGGTTCGTGGTGACCCCGGAGCCCCCCTCGACGCGCAGGCCGGCGTGGTCGCGGGAGCCGACGGCGGCGAGGTCGTCGGCGGGGTAGTTCTCGAACGCCGTGGAGGTGTCGAAGAGTTCGGCCTGTCCCGACCAGCGCTGGATGTCGGACAGCCTGACGTGCTGGTGCTCCATGAGGGCGGTCTGCTCGCGCTGGATCCGGACGACGAGGTCGCCGACCGGTTCGTCCGGCCGCATCCGCACCCGCAGCGGCACCGTGTTGATGAAGAACCCGACCATGTCCTCGGCGCCGGGCAGCTCCGGCGGCCGCCCCGACACGGTCGTCCCGAAGACGACGTCGTCGCGGCCGGTGAGGCGGCCGAGCACCGTCGCCCAGGCGGCCTGCACCGCCGAGTTCACCGTCACACCGCGGGCGCGCGCCCACGCGGTGAGCGCCCCGGTGTCCCGTTCGGTCAGCCGCGTCCACACCTGCTGCGGCGGCGGGCCGTTGCGGTCCGCGCCCGGCGCCACCAGCGTGGGTCCGGACAGTCCCGCCAGCGCCTGCCGCCAGGCGTGGGCGCTCCGTTCGGACGGGCGCCGGGCCAGCCAGTCGAGGTGGTCGCGGTGCGGGCGGACCGGCCGGAGCGCGGAGGGGTCGCCCCCGCTGCCGTACAGCGCGACCAGTTCCCTCATCAGGATGGGCATCGACCAGCCGTCGAGGATGATGTGGTGGTAGGTCACCGCCAGCCGGTGGCGGTCCTCCCCGGTCCTGGCGAGCAGGAAGCGCAGCAGGGGCGGCCGGCCGAGGTCGAACCCGGTCCGGTGGTGCTCGTCCAGGAGCGCCTCCAGGTGCTTGTCCGCCTCGGCCGGGCTCCCGGCGGACCGCAGGTCCAGCTCCTCCCAGGGCACCGCGGGACGGGACGCGACCAGCTGGAACCACTCCCCCGAGCGCCGCTGCCGGAAGGCCGAGCGCAACGCCGGGTGCCGTCCCACCAGCGCCCGGGCGGCCCGTCTCAGCCGGCCGGCGTCCAGGTCGCCGCGGAGGGCGAGGACCAGTCGGCTGACGTAGGCGTCGGGGACGTCCTCGTCGAAGACCGCGTGGAAGAGCAGCCCCTCCTGGAGCGGGGTGACCGGAAGGACCTCTTCGACCATGCGCTGCGGGCCGCTCACTGCATCTCCTCCCAGTCCGCGCCGAGCTCTTCCTCCAGCTCGGCGAGTTCCTCGGCGCTGACGGGCCGCGGTCCGGCGACGGGGTCCGGCCGGCCGTCGGCCGCGGTCTGCTCCGGCTCCCTGCCGTCCAGGGCCGCCGCCAGCGCGGCCACGGTGTGGTGCTCGAAGACGTCGCGGGTGGTCAGCGGCAGCCCCTGTTCGCGTGCGCGGCTGACGAGGCGGACGGACAGGATGCTGTCGCCGCCCAGGCTGAAGAAGCTGTCCTCGGTGCCCACCCGGTTCAGGCCCAGCAGGTCGGCGAAGAGCCGGCACAGCAGCTCCTCCCGGGGCGTGCGCGGCGGCCGGCCGCCGGCCGCGCCCGCCGTGTCGGGGTCGGGCAGCGCGGCCCGGTCCACCTTCCCGTTGGCGGTCAGCGGGAGGGCGCCGAGGACGACGACGGCCGAGGGCACCATGTAGTCCGGGAGCCGTCCGGCCAGGTACGCGCGCAGCCCGGCGGCCAGCTCCCGGTTGCGCAGCGCGGCGGACGGGTCGTTGGCCTGCGGCCGGTCCGCATCCGGCTCGTACGGCCACAGCTCGGCCGGCGGTGCCACCTCCGCGGCGCCGCCCCCGTCCGCCGGGGCCAGCACCAGGTCCACGGTGTCCGGCGGTCCCTCGGCCGACCAGCACACCCACGCGGTGCGGCCGGCCGCCGCCGCCACGTCGTACAGGTCCTCCGGGTCCACTCCGCCGGCGGGGCCGTCCAGCAGCCGCCGCGCCGCGGCGAGCGGCCGCCCGTCCTCCAGTGCGGCGAGGGCGGCCGTCTCGCGCCGCACCCGGGCGTTGGGGATCGCGGTGACGCGCAGCGCGCCGCGGTGCGCCGCGCAGACCTCGGCCAGCCGCGCGCGGTCGCCGACCTCCTCCGCCCAGCGCATCCCGGCGGCCGGAGCCGGAGCGGCGGCCCCGGCCTCCGGCTTGACCAGCAGGACGTCGTAGCGGTAGCGCGTCAGCTCGTTGAGCGGCCTCCCCCGCCGGACCCGCACGTCCAGGACGAGGGGTTCGCCGGTCTCCCGGCGCAGCCGCGCGAAGTAGCCCGGGTCCACCGCGAGTTCCTTCTCCGCGGCCGTCCTGCGGTCGGCGGCCGCCAGCACCGTGCCCGGGGCGTCGCCCGCGGCGGCGTCGCCGATCTCCACCGAGGCGCGGAAGGCCCGCAGCAGCGCCAGGCTGCGCACGTCGCCGACGAAGAGCCGTCCGCCGGGCTCCAGCAGGTCGAGCGCGCCGCGCAGCACCCGGGAGAGGTAGTCGGCGCCGGGGAAGTACTGGATGACGGAGTTGAGCACGATGGTGTCGTAGGAACCCCTGCGCAGACCGGTGAAGTCGTGCGCCGGGCGGACGTGCAGCTCCACCTTCTCCTTCAGCGCGGGCTCGGCCGCGACCTGCTCGCGCAGGGTCTCGATCACCCGCGCGGACAGGTCGGTTCCGTGGTAGGCGGTGCAGTCCGGTGCCAGCTCCGACAGCAGCAGTCCGGTGCCCACCCCGATCTCCAGCAGCCGCGCGGGCCGCAGCGCCCGGATGCGGTCCACCGTGGCCGCCCGCCACTGGAGCATCTCCTCCAGCGGGATGGGCCGCCCGTCGTGGCTGCTCCGCCAGATCCCGAAGTCCCGGCCCAGGGGGGCCGGCCCGGAGCTGCCGTAGAGGGTGTCGTAGGTCTCCCGCCACTCGTCGAGCCGGGCCCGCTCCCGGCTCCCGTCGTGGCCGGTCCGGCCGGGCTCGGCGACCACGTAGGCCACCAGCTGCCGGGGTGGGCCGGCGGTGCCGCCGTCGTCCGGTGCGGGGGCCGGGCCGGACGCGCCGCGGGCGACCACGACCGCCCCGGAGACGTCCGGGTGCGCGCCGAGAGCCGTCTCGATCTCGCCCAGCTCGATGCGGAAGCCCCGGACCTTGACCTGGTGGTCGGTGCGTCCGAGGAACTCCAGCTCCCCGTCCGCACGCCGGCGGATCAGGTCGCCCGTGCGGTACATGCGGCTGCCGGGCGCGCCGAAGGGGTCGGCGGTGAAGCGCTCGGCGGTCAGGGCGCCGCGGCCCAGGTAGCCGCGGGCCACGCCGGCGCCGGCCAGGTAGAGCTCGCCGGGGACGCCGGCGGGGACCGGGTCGAGCCACTCGTCCAGCACGTAGGCGCGGGTGTTGCGCAGCGCCCGGCCGATGGGCGGTGCGCTCCCGGTGGCCCGGTCGAGGTGGGCGGCGGTGGACCAGATGGTGGTCTCGGTGGGCCCGTAGACGTTGACCAGCTCGCCGCCCAGGCCGTGCAGGCGGGAGGCCAGGGACGCGGGGAGCGCTTCGCCGCCCACCAGTTTGCGCAGCCCGCGCAGGGCGTCGGGCGCGGTCTCGGCCAGCAGCTGCCAGGTGGTCGGGGTGGCCTGGAGGATGGTGGCGCCGCTCCCGGTGAGCAGGGCCGCCAGTGCCTCCGGGTCCCGCGCGGTGCCGCGGTCGGCCAGGACCAGTTCGGCGCCGCCGGCCAGGGGCAGGAACAGCTCCAGGGCGGCGATGTCGAAGCTGACCGTGGTGACGGCCACCAGCCGGTCCCCGGCGGTGAGGCGCAGCCGCTCCCGCATGTCGGCCAGCAGGTTGGCGAGGTTGCCCCGGCTGACGACCACGCCCTTGGGCCGTCCCGTGGAGCCCGAGGTGTGCAGTACGTACGCGGCCTGGTCCGGCAGCGGCGCGGGCGCCTCGGGCAGGGGCCCGGCACCCCGTGCGGCGTCGGCCGCCAGGAGGGTGGCGGCACCGCAGGCGGCCGCGGCACCGGTGATCGCGGGGCGGCAGTCCGCCGTGGTGAGCAGCGCCACCGGGCGGGTGTCGGACAGGATCGCGGCGATGCGCTCGTCCGGGTACTCCGGGTCCAGCGGCACGTAGGCGGCGCCGGCCCGCAGGACTCCGAGCAGGCAGGCCACCAGGTCGGCGGTGCGCGGCAGGCACACCGCGACCCGCCGTTCGGGGCCGGCGCCCTGCCCGGCCAGCGCCGCCGCCACCCGGTCGGCCCGCTCGCCGAGCTCGGCGTACGTGAGGCTCTCCCCGGCGCAGCGGACCGCCACCGCCTCCGGCGTCGCGGTGGCGCGGGCGCGGAAGAGGTCGGCCACGTCCTCGGCCGGGCCCGCGGCGGTGCCGTCCCACTCGGCCGCCAGCATGCCGCGTTCGGCCCCGCTCAGCACCGGGATCCGGCTGAGCCGCGTCGTGGGCTCCTCGGCGACCGCCAGGAGCAGGTCCCGGTAGCGCTCGGCCAGCCGTGCGACGGTTCCGGCGTCGAAGAGGTCGGTGGCGTACTCGACGGCGCCCTCGATGGCGGTCGCGCCGCCGGCCGGGTCCCGGGACTCCACCAGGTTCACGAAGAGGTCGTACTTGGCCGACACCTGGGCGGGGCGTTCCACGGTGACCTCCAGACCCGGCATGACGGCCTCGCCGAGCTCGTTGTTCTGGAGGGCCAGCAGCACCTGGAAGACGGGGTGCCGGGAGAGGGAGCGGGTGGGGTTGAGCGCCTCCACCAGCTGCTCGAACGGTATGTCCTGGTGGGCGAAGGCGGACAGGTCCGTCTCCCTCACCCGGTCCAGCAGCTCCTCGAACGTGGGGTCGCCGCCTAGGTCGGTGCGGAGCGCCAGGGTGTTGACGAAGAAGCCGACGAGGTCGTCGACCGCCTCGTCCCCGCGGCCGGCGACCGGGGTGCCCAGGACGATGTCCCGGCCGGCTCCCAGCTTGGCGAACAGCGCCGCCAGGCCCGCCTGCAGGACCATGAACAAGGTCGCCTGCCGGGAGTGCGCCAGCGCGCGCAGCCGGTCCCGCAGCCGTGGCGGCAGGGTGAAGCGGTGGGTCGCGCCGCGGTGGCTCTCCACCGCGGGGCGCGGCCGGTCGGTGGGCAGTTCGATCTGCTCCGGCGCCCCCGCCAGGGCGTCGCGCCAGAAGGCGAGCTGGCGTGCGAAGAGGCTGTCGGGGTCGTCCGCCTCGCCGAGCAGCCGCTCCTTCCACAGGGTGAAGTCGGCGTACTGCACCGGCAGCGGCCGCCACCGCGGGGCGCGGCCCTCCAGGCGTGCGGCGTAGGCGGTGCTCAGGTCGCGGGCGAGCGGGGCGAGCGACCAGCCGTCGCCGGCGATGTGGTGCAGGACCAGGGAGAGCACGTGGTCGGTGGGGCCGGTGCGCAGCAGCACCGCCCGCAGCGGGAGGTCCTCGGTCAGCGTGAACGCGTACCGGCAGGCCTCGGCGAGGGCCGCGGGCAGCTCCTCCTCGGTGACGTCCACGACGGCCGGTCCGGGCGCGGCCTCCTCGGGGGCGACCACGTGCTGGTGGGGGACGCCGTTCTCGGCCGGGAAGACCGTGCGCAGCGCCTCGTGCCGGGCCACCACGTCCGCCAGCGCGGCGCGCAGGGCGCCGATGTCCAGGGGACCGCGCAGCCGCAGGGCGAGCGGGATGTTGTACGTCGCGCCGGGCCCCTCCAGCTCCCCGAGGAACCACAGCCGCCGCTGGGCGGAGGAGAGCGGGACGCGGTGCGGCCGCCGCTGCGGCACCAGGCGGGGCCGTCCGGCTCCGGCGGTGTCCAGCCGCCGGGCCAGCGCGGCGGGCGTGGGCGCCTCGAAGAGCGTGCGGATGCCGATCTCCACCCCCAGCGCCGACCGGATCCGGCTGATGAGCCGCACGGCCGACAGGGAGTGGCCGCCCAGGGCGAAGAAGTCGGCGTCCCGGCTGACCTCCTCGACGCGGAGGACGTCGGCGAAGGCCGCGCAGAGCGCCTCCTCGCGCGGTCCGGCCGGAGCGCCGCCGGTGGCCAGTGCCGCCCGGTCCGGGGCGGGCAGCGCCCCGCGGTCCAGCTTGCCGTTGGGGGTCAGCGGCAGGGCGGGCAGCAGCACCACGGCGGCGGGGACCATGTAGCCGGGCAGGGCGCCGGCCAGGTGGGCGCGCACCTCGTGCGGGTCGGGGTCGGCGTCCCCGTCCGGCACCGCGTAGCAGACCAGGTACCGGTCGTCCGGTCCGTCCCCGTGCACGGCCGCGGCCGCCTGGCCGATGTCCGGGTGGCGCCGTGCGGCGGCCTCGACCTCCCCCGGCTCGATGCGGTAGCCGCGCAGCTTGACCTGGGCGTCGGACCGGCCGACGTAGTGCAGGCCGCCGTCCGGGGCGCGCCTGACCAGGTCGCCGGTCCGGTACATCCGCCCGCCGGCGCCGGACGGGTCGGCGACGAAGCGGGCGGCCGTCAGGCCGGGGCGCTGCCGGTATCCGCGGGCCAGGCCGGGGCCGGCGACGTACAGCTCGCCGACGACGCCCGACGGCACGGGGCGCAGCCGCTCGTCGAGCACGTGGGCGCGCAGGTCGTCCAGGGGGGAGCCGATGGGGCTGCCGCCGCGCTCCAGGGCGGCGTCGTCCAGCTCCAGGTGGGTGACGTGCACGGTGGTCTCGGTGATCCCGTACATGTTGACCAGGCGGACCGGGCGGCCCCGCCAGGGGGCGAGCTGGGCGGTGTCCAGCGCCTCGCCGCCGAAGACGACGTACCTCAGCGCGGCGGTGGCCTCCGCGGGGACGCCCCGCTCGGTCTCGGCCCGCAGGAGCTGGAGGAAGGCCGAGGGCGTCTGGCTGAGCACCGTGACGCGCTCGCGGCCCAGCAGTTCCAGGAGGTCCCCGGGGGACCTGGCCACGTCGTGCGGGACGACCACCAGCCGGCCGCCGTGCGCCAGGGCTCCCCACATCTCCCACACCGAGAAGTCGAAGGCGCTGGAGTGGAAGAGCGTCCACACGTCGTCCCGCCCGAAGTCCACGGCCGAGCGGCAGGCGTCCAGCAGCCGCGAGACGTTGGCGTGGCTGACGACCACGCCCTTGGGCCGCCCGGTCGATCCCGAGGTGTAGATGGTGTAGGCGGGGTGGTCGGGGAGCAGGGGCGACCGGCGGTCGGCGTCGGTGACCGGCGCCGCCGGCAGCCCGGCCGCCGCGGCGCGGGTCCGGGGCGAGTCGAGCAGCAGCCACGGCACCTCGCCGGCCGCCTCGCCCACCGTGCCGTGCAGGGCCGCCCGGACCGCGGTCGTGGAGAGCACCGCGGCCGGCCGGCAGTCGCCGAGGATGTAGGAGGTGCGCTCGGCCGGGTAGTCGGGGTCCACCGCGAGGTAGGCGGCGCCCGACTTCAGCACGGCGAGCACGGCCACCACCAGGTCCGCCGAGCGGGGCACGGCCAGGGCGACGAAGTCCTCCGGCCCCACGCCGAGTTCCAGCAGTGCGCGGGCCAGGCGGTTGGAGCGGGCGTCCAGTTCGGCGTAGTCCACGGTCGTCCCGCCGTCGGTGAGGGCGGGGGCGGAGGGGGTCCGCTCGGCCCAGGCGGCGAACAGCGCGGGCAGGTCCGCGACGGTGGTTCCGGCCCGCGCCCGCCGGGCGGCGGCATCCTCCTCGGCCAGCCGCCGGCGCTCCTCGCCGGTGGTGACGTCGAGCCGGCCCAGCCGCAGGCCGGGCTCGCGCGTCACCGTGCGCAGCAGCGCCACGAACCGCTCCACCAGGGCCTGCGCGGTCGCGCGGTCGAACAGGTCGGGGCGGTACTGCAGGGTCCCGTCGAGTCCCGTCCCGCCCGCGGGCGGGACGGAGCCGGTCTCGGCGAAGGTCAGGTCGAGGTCGGTGTGGGCGGTGCCCTCGGCGGTCGGCAGCAGCTCCGCGCGCACCCCCGGCAGGTCCAGGAGGTGGTCCAGCGCTCCCCGGGCCGCGTTGTCGAAGGTGAGCATCGTCTGCACGAGCGGGTGCCTGCTGGGCGAGCGGGCGGGGTTGACCGCCTCCACCAGCCGTTCGAAGGGCACGTCCTGGTGGGTGTACGCCCTCAGGTCGGTCTCGCGCACCCGGTCCAGCAGTTCCCCGAACGTCGGGTCGCCCGAGGTGTCCGTGCGCAGGACCAGGGTGTTGACCAGGAAGCCGACGAGGTCGGCGGTCTCGGGCCGGTCGCGGCCCGCCGACGGGGTGCCCACGGGGATGTCGGTGCCGGCGCCGAGCCGGGTCAGCAGGGCGGCCAGGGCGGCGTGGAGCACCATGAACGGGGTGGCCCGGTGGCGGGCCGCCAGTGCCAGCACGTCCCGGTGCAGTCCGGCGTCGATCCGGAAGCCGATCCGCTCGGCGTACCCCGGGGGTGTCGTGGGCCGCGGCCGGTCGTAGGGGAGCGGGAGCTCGTCGGGCAGTCCGCGCAGCTCCTCGGCCCAGTGGGCGAGCCGGCGGTCCGCCGGGTCGCCGGCGTCCCCACCGTGCTCCGGCGCGCGGTGCCGCCGGAGCACGTGGTCGGTGTGGCTCGGCGCCGGCGCCGGCCACCGGGGCGCGTCACCGGCCGCGCGGGCGCGGTAGGCGGCGGCCAGGTCCCGGGCCAGCGGCCCCATCGACCAGCCGTCGGCGGCGATGTGGTGGATCACCAGGAGCAGGACGTGCTCGCGGTCCGGGAGCGCGAACAGGGTGTGCCGCAGCGGGGTGTCCTCGGCCAGGTCGAAGGGCCGGCGGACGGCTTCGCGCACCAGCGCGTCGAGCTCCCGAGCGGAGGCGGGGACGGTGGCCGGCGCCGGCGGGGGCCCCGCGGGCAGGACGACCTGGTACGGCCCCTCCTCGTCCTCGCGGAAGACCGTCCGCAGGCTCTCGTGCCGGGCGGCCAGGTCGCCCAGTGCCGCGTGCAGGGCGCCGGCGTCGAGGTCGCCGGTCAGGCGCAGCGCGACGCTGATGTGGTAGCCGCCGGCCTCCCTGTCGTAGCGGTTGAGGAACCACAGCCTGCGCTGGGCGGGGGACAGGGGCAGGCGCCCGGGCCCGGCCCCGGCGCCGCCCCGCTCCCCGGCCGGGGGCTGCCCGCCCGGCGCGGGCTCCGCCGGCCGCGACGGGGCCCCGGGGACCTCGCCGTCCGCCAGCTGTGCGGCGATCTGCGGGTCGGCCAGGAGGTCCGCGACGGTGCGGCGGTCGAAGATCGTGCGGATGTCCAGCCGCAGGCCGAGCTCGGCCCGGATGCGGCCCGCGAGCCGGACGGCCAGCAGCGAGTGGCCGCCCAGGGCGAAGAAGTCGTCGCCCACGGTGGTCCCGGGCACTCCCAGGACCTCCGCGAACAGGGCGCACAGGGCGGTCTCGGCGGCGGTGCGCGGCGCCCGCCCGGCGGACCTGGTGCCGTACTCGGGGGCGGGCAGCGCCCTGCGGTCGAGCTTGCCGTTCTCGGTGCGCGGCAGCTCCGCCAGGACCACGACCGCGGCCGGGACCATGTACTCCGGCAGCTGTGCGGCGAGGTCGCGCAGCACGGCGGCGGTGTCGAAGTCCGCCTCCGGCCCTCCCTCGGGCACCACGTAGCCCGTCAGCCTCCTGTCCCCCGGTTCGTCCTCGCGCACGACGACGGTGGCGCGGGCGACGTCGGCGCGGGCGGCGAGGGCGGCCTCCACCTCTCCCAGCTCCACCCGGAAGCCGCGCACCTTGACCTGGTCGTCGGTGCGGCCCAGGCACTCCATGATCCCGTCGGGCCGCCAGCGGCCCAGGTCCCCGGTGCGGTACATCCGGGCGCCCGGGGCGTCGAACGGGCAGGGCAGGAAGCGCTCGGCGGTCAGGCCCGGCCTGCCGTGGTAGCCGCGGGCCACGCCGACACCGGAGACGTAGATCTCGCCGACGACGCCGACCGGCACGGGCTGGAGCAGGTGGTCGAGCACGAACATGTGGTTGCCGGGCAGCGGCCGGCCGATCGGCAGCAGGCCGGCCGGCACCTCGTCACCGGGCTCGAAGACCAGGTCGGAGCAGTTCACGCTGGTCTCCGAGGGCCCGTAGTCGTTGAAGACCCTGGCCTGCGGGTGGCGTGCGCGCCAGCGCTCCAGCATCTCGCCGGTGAGCGGCTCGCCGCCGAGCACGAGCGTGCCGGGGCGCTCCCCGGTGGCGTCGAGGACGCCGGGCAGCTCGTCCAGGAGCGCGACGTGGGAGGGCGTGCCCTTCACGAAGGTGACGCCGGCGCCCTGGGCGTGTTCGTCGAGCTCCGCCAGCAGCAGGGTCCCGCCGGAGACGAGCGTGGTGAACAGGGCCGTCACCGTGAGGTCGAACGCCACCGGGGAGTGCAGCAGCGACACCCCGGCGGCGTCCGGGTAGCGGTCGCGGGACCGGACGGCGTGCGCGGCCAGCGAACCGCGGCTGATGGCCACGCCCTTGGGGCGGCCGGTGGAGCCCGAGGTGTAGAGGACGTAGGCGAGGGTGTCGGCCCCGACCGGGCGCGGACGCTCCCGGTCGGTCACCGGCCCCTGCGGGGCGCGGGCCAGTTCGTCCGCGGGTCCGGGCAGGTCGACGCAGAGGATCTGCCGCCCCGGCGCCTCGGGCACCAGGTGGGCGTGGGCGGAGGTGGTCAGGACGAGGGCGGGGGCGCCGTCGGAGAGGAGCAGCCCGATCCGCTCGGCCGGGTAGTCCACGTCCACCGGCAGGTACGCCGCGCCGGCCTTGAGCGCCCCCCACAGGCCGGTGAGCAGGTCGGCGCCGCGCGGGAAGACCAGGCCGACCAGGTCCTCGGCCCCGATCCCGCGGGCGGTGAGGAAGCGCGCCATGCGGTTGGCGCGCGCGTCGAACTCGGCGTAGGTCAGGCGGAGTCCGCCGTCGCCGCCCTCGACCAGCGCGAGGGCGTCCGGGGTGCGGGCGGCCTGCTCCTCGAAGAGGGCGACGGGGCACTCCCGCCCGCTCGCCGCCTCGCCGCGCGCCCAGTCGCCCAGCAGCGTGGCGCGTTCGTGCGGGAGCAGGACGCCCAGCCGGCCCGCCGGGGTGGCGCCGGACGCCGCCATGGTGTCGAGCACCTGCTCGAACCGCGCCGCCAGTTCCTCCACCCACTCCGGTGCGAACAGGTCGGGGCGGTAGGTGAAGCGGAGCTGGAGGCCGGGGGCGGGGCCGACGGTGACGCTGAGCGGGTAGTGGTTGCTGTCGTGGCCGCGCGCGTCGTGCAGCCGGGGCCCGTCGCCGCCGGCCTCGCCGGCGGTGAGGCCGGCGGCGGGGTCCAGCGGGTAGTTCTCGAAGACGAGCGTGGTGTCGAAGAGGTCGCCTCCTCCCGCCCAGCGCTGCACCTGCGCCAGGGGGACGAACTGGTGGTCCAGCAGGCCGGCCTGCTCCCGCTGCACGCGCCGGACGAGGGCCTCCAGCGGCTCGCCGGGGTCCAGGGAGACGCGCACCGGCACGGTGTTCATCAGCAGGCCGACGATCTCCGCGGCGCCGGGCAGGTCGGTGGGCCGGCCGGAGGCCGCGATGCCGAAGCTCACGTCGTCCCGACCGGTGAGCCGGCCCAGGAGGAGCGCCCACGCCGCCTCGACCGCCGAGTTGAGGGTGACGCCGTGCCGCCGGGCCCAGGCGGTGAGGCGGGAGACGACCTGCGGGTCCATGGTGCGGTAGTGCGGGAGCGGCGCCGCGCCGTCGCGGCGGGCGTTCGGGGCGATCAGCGAGGGCTGGAGCCCGGCGAGCGCCCGTGTCCACGCCTCCCGGGCCGCGCCGCGGTCCTGCCCGTCGAGCCAGGCGAGGTAGTCGCGGTACGGCCGCGCGGCCGGCGGGGCCGCGCCGCCGTCCGCCCCGTACAGCGCCATGAGGTCGCGCACCACCAGCGGCAGCGACCAGCCGTCGAGCACCAGGTGGTGGTTGGTCAGGGCGAGGACGTGCCGGTCCGCCGCGGTCCGCACGAGCAGGAAGCGCACGAGCGGCGGCCTGGAGAGGTCGAACCGGCGGGTGCGCTGGCCGGCCAGCAGCCCCTCCAGCCTCCGCTGCCGCTCCTCCCCGCCCAGTCCGGACAGGTCGTGCTCCTCCCAGCCGACCGGCGCCCGTGCGGCGATCGCCTGGATCCACTCGCCGGAGCGGCGCTGGAGGAAGGCCGCGCGCAGCGCGTCGTGCCGGTCGAGGACGCCCTGGGCGGCGTCCCGCAGGCGGGCGCCCGACAGCTCCCCGTGGAGCTCCAGCGCCAGCTGGCCGACGTAGACGTCCTCCGCCTCGTCGTCGAAGGTGCTGTGGAAGAGCAGCCCCTCCTGGGCGGGCGCGAGTCCGAGCAGGTCGGCGACCTCGAAGCCGGCCGCCGCCTCGCACTCCTCGATCTCGTCCTGGTCCAGGCCGCCGGCGCCGGTCTCCGAGGGGATCAGGCCGCCGCCCCCGGCGGTGCCGGCCAGGGCGACGAGTTCGCGCAGGGCCTTCTCCCACTCCCGCGCCAGCTCGTCCTGCCGCGCCCGGGACAGGCAGCGGGCGGAGGCGTTCCAGCGCGCCGCCAGGACCGGTCCTCCGGGGCCGTCCTCCAGGGCGACGGTCAGCTCCACCTCGTGCGCCAGCGGCAGCTCGGGCGGCTGCGGGGCGACGCTGTGGCCCGCGAACGCCCACGTCCCGCCCGGGTCCGCGCCGGCGTCGGCCACGGCCACCCGTCCGAGGTAGTTGAAGCCGAACTGCGGGCGGGGCAGCCCGCGGCCGCCCTCCCCGGAGGACGGCGCCGCGCCGCCGTGGCGGAGCAGGTCGTGGCCCAGCCCGGCGTCCGGCACGGTGCGCAGCCGCTCCCTGGTCTCCTTCAGCAGCCGCGCGGCCCCGGCGCCGGGCCTGAGCCGCACCGGATGGACGGAGGTGAACCAGCCGACGGTGCGGGACAGGTCGATCCCCGGCAGGAGCGCGTCCTGCCGGCCGTGGCCCTCGGTCTCCACCACGAACACGGGCCGGCCGCCCAGGACCCGGGAGGCGGCCAGCGCGTACCCGGCCAGCAGCAGCTCCCCGGGCTCCGCGCGGAGCGCCGCCGACGCGGTGCGGACGAGCGCGTCGGTCAGGTCGGGCGGCAGCCTGTGCGCGGTCTCGCGCGCCGAGCCGTGGGTGTCGGCAGCGGGGTCGAGCCGCACCTCCAGGGCGACCACCTCGCCGTCCGGGTCCTCCAGGCCCGCCAGGGTCTGCCGCCAGTGGGGGAGCCGGCCGGTCACGGCGGCCCCGGCGGCGGCCCCGGCGACCCGGGTGGCCCACTCCCGCAGGGAGGTGCCCTCCGGCGGCAGGGGGGTCCCTCCGGCGGGGCCGGCGGGCGTGCTCCAGGCGTGGCGGATGTCGTCCAGCAGGATCCGCCAGGAGACGCCGTCCACGCTCAGGTGGTGGGCCACCAGCACCAGCAGGCCGCCCCGGTCCGGGCCGCGGTCCAGCCAGGCCGCGCGCAGCACGGATCCCGTGCTCGGGTCGAGGCCGTCCCGGGCCTGCCGGGCCTCCTGCTCCACCGCTTCGCGCAGCACCGCCTCCGGCAGCCCCGCGGCGTCGCGGCAGTGCAGCAGGTCCGCGGCCGCGACCGACCCCGGTTCGCCGACCACCAGGCCGTCCGGCGCTCCGTCCCGGTCCGCGGCGGCCCGCAGGCGCAGCGCCCCGTGGTGGTCGATCACCGTCTGCAGCACGCGCCGGACGTCGTCCGGGCCGGCGGCCGCGGGGGCGGTGAGGACCACCGACTGGTGGAACCGGTCGGCGCCCCGGGCGCGGATCGACCCGGTCCTGGCGACGAGCCGGGCGGCGGCCGGGACGTAGGGCAGCGGCCCGCTCGGGGGAAGTCCCGGCGCGGGCCGGGCGCCCGGGTCCCCGGCCGGGTCGGCGGCCCGGGCCACGGCGGCCAGCCCGGCGACCGTGGGGTGCTCGAAGACGTCGCGCACGGTGAAGTGCAGTCCGGCCCGGCGGGCGCGTCCGACGAGCTGGATGCTGACGATGCTGTCGCCGCCGAGCGCGAAGAAGCTGTCCTCGGCGCCGGCCTCGGGCAGCCCCAGCACCTCGGCGAAGAGCGTGCACAGCAGCTCCTCCCGCGGTCCGCGCGCCGCGCGGCGGCCCGCGTGGCGGCCGAAGTCGGGCGCCGGCAGGGCCCGGCGGTCGAGCTTGCCGTTGGGGGTGAGCGGCAGGGCGTCCAGCTCCACGAGCGCGGCGGGCACCATGTGGTCGGGCAGCCGGACGCGCAGCCGCTCCAGGAGGGCGGCCGGGTCGGGGGTCCCGCCGACGACGTAGCCGACCAGGCGGGCGGGGGCGGCGGAGCCGCTCGCCGGGTCGGGCTCCCGGCCGGGTCCGCCGACGAGGGCCACGGCCGCCTCCCGCACGCCGGGGAGGTCCAGCAGCGCGGCCTCCACCTCGCCGGGCTCCACCCGGAAGCCGCGCACCTTCAGCTGGGCGTCGGCCCGGCCCTCGTAGAGCAGTGCGCCGTCCGCGGTCCACCGCATCAGGTCCCCGGTGCGGTACATCCGCTCCCCCGGCTCCCCGAACGGGCAGGCGACGAACCGCTCCGCGGTGGCCGCCGGCCGGCCGCGGTACCCGCGGGCGACCCCAGGCCCGCAGACGTACAGCTCGCCCGTCACACCCGGGGCGACCGGGCGGAGGCGGGCGTCGAGCAGGTGCACCCGGACGCCCGCCACCGGGCGGCCCACCGGCACGGGCCCCGGAGCCGTCTCCGCGCCCGGGGCGATCCTGTACTCCAGGCAGTTGACGGTGGTCTCGGTCGGTCCGTAGCTGTTGAAGACGGCGGTGCCGGGGTGGCGGGTCCGCCAGCGGTCCAGCCGCGCGCCCAGGAGCTGCTCGCCCGCCAGGACGACCGTTCCGGGGGCCGCGGAGCCGCCGAACTCCTCCAGCAGCGCCAGGTGGGAGGGCGTGGCCTTGAGGAAGGCCGGGCACTCCCGCTCCCACCGCGCGATCCCGGTCTCGTCGAGGTCCTCGACGTGGATCCGCCCGCCGGCGGCCAGCGGTCCGTAGAGGGTGGCGACCGTGAGGTCGAAGGCGACCGGGGAGTGGAGCAGGGAGGTGCCCCGCAGCGCCTCCCCGTAGGTGTCGACGGTGCGCTCGACGAACGCGTCCAGCGCGTCGCGCGTGACGACGACGGCCTTGGGGCGGCCCGTCGAACCCGAGGTGTGGATGGTGTAGGCGGCGTTGGCCCCGGCCACCGGCCGGGCGAGACCGGTCCCGTCCGGCGGGGCGGGGGCGTGGCCCGCCAGTTCGGCCTCGGCCTCCTCCTCGCCCAGGACCAGCACGGCGCACCCGGTCCCCCCGGGGAGCGTGCCGCGGTGCGCGCCGTCGGTCACCACCAGCGCCGGGGCGGAGTCCGAGACGGCCCACCGGTTGCGGTCCGACGGGTGCCCGGTGTCGAGCGGGAGGTAGGCGGCGCCGGCCCGCAGCACTCCCAGCAGGGTGGCGACCAGGTCCGCCCCGCGGGGCAGGAGCACGGCGACGAGGTCCTCGGCGCCGACGCCCCGGGCGGCCAGGGCGCGCGCCAGCCGGTTGGCGCGGGCGTCGAGTTCGGCGTACGTCCACACCCGGCCGGGTTCGGTCACCGCGGGCGCGCCGGGGGTGCGGGCCGCCTGGGCGGCGATCCTCCCGGCCACCGGCTCGGGGCGGCGGGTGCGGTCCCGGGCCGCGCCGGTGCCCCACGCCCGTACCGCGCGGTGCTCGGCGGCGCTGAGGACGTCGATGGACCCGACCGGCCGGCCGGGGTCGTCGGCCATCGCGGTCAGCACGCCGAGCAGCCGCTCGGTGAGCCGGTGGGCGGTGGCGGCGCCGAACATGTCGGCGGCGTAGACGAGCGTTCCCTCCAGCGCCCGCTCCGGCCCGTCCCGGTGCGTGAAGTGCCAGGAGAGGTCGAACTTCGTCTCGCCGGAGTCCACCGCCCCGATCCGGCTGTCCAGGCCGGGGAAGCGGGCCCGTCCCCGGCGCTGCTCCGCGCCGTTGAGGACGAGCATGACCTGGAAGAGGGGGTGCCGCGCGATGGAGCGCACGGGGTTGACCGCGTCCACGACCCGGTCGAACGGCACGTCCTGGTGGGCGAGGGCCGCGAGGTCGCCGTCCCGCGTCCGCGCCAGCAGCTCGGCCACGGTCGGGTCGCCCGAGACGTCGGTGCGCAGGACCACGGTGTTGACGAAGCAGCCGACGACCTCGTCGAGCGCCTCGTCCGGGCGGCCGGCCACGGGCGTGCCCAGGGGGACGTCCGGGCCGGCGCCCATGCGGCTCAGCAGGACGGCGACCGCGGTCTGCAGCACCATGAACGGGGTGGCGCGCACGCTTCCGGCCAGCTCCGCCAGCCGGGCGTACAGCGCGGGCGGCACCTCGAAGCGTGCCGCTCCGCCCCGGCGGACCGGCTCCTGCGACCGGGGCCGGTCGGCGGGGAGCCGGATCCGGTCCGGCAGCCCTGCCAGGGCCCGGCGCCAGTAGTCGAGCCCCTCGGCCTGCGCCGCGGCGTGCTCCCCGCCCCGGTGCTCCCACAGCGCGAAGTCGGCGTACGTCACCTCCGGCGCGGGGAAGTCGGGGGCCCGGCCCGCGAGCCGGGCCGTGTAGGCCGCGGCCAGGTCCCCGATCAGGGGCCCCGTCGACGCGCCGTCGGCGGCGATGTGGTGGACCAGCAGCAGCAGGACGTGCTCCCGCTCGGCGGTGCGGTAGAGCCGGGCGCGCACCGGCAGGTCCCGGGTGAGGTCGAAGACGTGGCCTGCGGCCGCGCGCAGCTCCCCGGCGAGCTCCTCGGGGGCGATGTCGCGCACCGGCAGCGGGATGCGGTGGCCGCCCGGGGGGGCGATGTGCTGCTCGGGTGCGGCCGCACCGGTGGCGTCCTCCGCCGCGGGCCGGACGGTGGTCCGCAGGGTCTCGTGCCGGTCCACCACGTCGCTCAGCGCGGCGTGCAGCGCGGGGACGTCCAGCGGTCCGTCGAAGCGCAGGGTGGTCGGGATGTTGTAGGCGGCCGAGGCCCCCTGGAGTTCGTCGATGAACCACAGCCGGCGCTGCGCGGCCGACAGCGGCACCCGCTCCGGTCGCGGCCGGACCGGACGGATGCGGCCGTCCGTCCGCGCCTCCTCGCCGAGCGCCTCCGCGAGGCGTGCGGCGGTCGGGGCCCGGAAGACCTCCCGTACCGTGACCGCCTTCCCCAGCCGGTTCCGGATGCGGCTCGCCAGCCGGGCGGCCAGCAGGGAGTCGCCGCCCAGGGCGAAGAAGTCGTGGTCGGCGCCGACCTCCCCGACGCCCAGCACCTCGGCGAAGAGCGCGCACAGGGCCTCCTCGCGGGCGTTCCGCGGTGCCCGCCCCGCGGGCGGGGGCGTGCCGCCGGGGGCCGGCAGCGCCGCGCGGTCCACCTTGCCGTTGGCCGTGCGCGGGATCTCCGCCAGCTCCACCAGCGCCGAGGGGACCAGGTGGGCGGGCAGCCGGGCGGCGATCAGCCTCCGCCACCGCTCGACGCCCGGGCCCCGCGCGGAGCCGTCCCGGCCCGCGGGGTCGGGCACCAGGTAGCCGACGAGCCTGCGGTCGCCCGGCCGTTCCTCGTGCACGGTCACCAGCGCCTGCGCCACCCCGTCGAGTTCGGCGAGGGCCGCCTCCACCTCGCCCGGCTCCACCCGGAAGCCCCGGATCTTCACCTGGTCGTCCGCCCGGCCGACGAACTCCAGCACGGTGCGGCCCTCCCCGGGCACCCGGCGCACCAGGTCCCCGGTCCGGTACATCCGCTCGCCCGTCCCGGTGTGGGGGTCGGCGACGAAGCGTGCGGCGGTGAGGCCGGGGCGGCGCAGGTAGCCGCGGGCCAGCCCCCTGCCGCGCAGGTAGAGCTCTCCGGTCGCCCCGTCGGGCACGGGTCTGAGCGCGCCGTCCAGGACGTAGGCGTCCACGCCCGCCTCGGTGTTCCCGATGTCCGGCACCCGCTCCCCGCCCGCCGCGCAGCGTCCGGAGGTGGCCTGGACGGTCGCCTCGGTCGGTCCGTAGACGTTGAACATCCGCCGGCCGGGCGCCCAGCGGGCGATCAGCGGGAGCGGGGGCTGCTCGCCGCCGGTGGCCAGGTCGGACAGGTCGGGGAAGTCGCCGGGGGGCACCGTGGCCAGCACGGAGGCCGTGGTGAGGGCCGTCGTGATGCGCCGGCTGCGCAGGAACTCGGCCAGTTCCTCGCCGGCGAGTCCGTGCGGCGGGAGGACGAGGCAGCTTCCCGAGGTCAGCGCCATCGCGAGTTCGGCGACCGCGACGTCGAAGCCGAGGGCCGCGAGCTGCGCCACCCTGGAGCCGGGGCCCAGCCGGTAGCGGTCGATCTGCTCCGCCGCCAGGGCGGCGATGCCGGCGTGGGTGACCACGACCCCCTTGGGCCGCCCGGTCGAGCCGGAGGTGTAGACGACGTACGCGGGCAGGTCCGCCGGGAGGTCCCCGGCCGCCGGTTCCTCCGCCTCCGCGCACCGCACTCCGGCGTCGAGGAGGTCGCCGGCCGGCACCCGCGGGCACCCGGTGTCCGGAAGGTCCGTCCCGGGCTCGCAGACCACCAGGGCGGGGCGGGCGTCGCGCAGCAGGAACCCGATGCGCTCGGCCGGGTACTCCGGGTCGATGGGGAGGTAGGCGCCCCCGGCCCGCTGCACTCCGATGACCAGCGCCGCCAGCTCCACCCCGCGCGGCACCGCGAGGGCGACGACGCTCTCCGGCCCCACGCCCCGGGCGGCCAGCCGCCGGGCCACCCTGCCGGCGTGCGCGTCGAGCCGGGCGTACGTCCAGGTCGTGCGGTCCGAGGCGACCGCCGGGGCGTCGGGGGTGCGGGCGGCCTGCCGGGCGAAGAGCTCGGGCAGGGTGCGGGCGGGGAGGTCCCGCCGCGGGCTCCGCCCGGCGGCCAGCGCCCCGGCCTCCTCCGCCGCGCCGAGCAGGCGCGTCCGGCCGATCGGGGCGTCGGCGTGTTCGCCCGCGCGCGCCAGGAACTCCGCCAGCCGCGCGGCCAGCGACGCCACCGCGTCCGCCGAGTGGAGCAGGGGGTTGGCGGCGACGGTGATCTCCAGCTCCCGGCCGTCCCCGGGGGTGCCGAGCAGGCTGACCGCCAGGTCCTCGACCGGGCCGGCCGACAGCTGGTGCACCGGCGAGAGGCAGTCGCCGAAGTCGAGCACCGGGGCGAAGGCCATGACGTTGACCAGGGTCGGGGCCGGCCGGCCGCCGTGCGGGGGGAGGCCGAGCGCGCGGCCGATGTCCTCGGTGCGGTGGCGCTGGTGCCGCAGCGTGGCGCCGATCTCGGCCGCGGTCCGGTCCAGCAGCGCGGCGAACGGCATCCCCTGCCGCACCCGGATCCGGAGCGGCACGACGTTCGCCAGCATCCCCGGCGTGCGCACCGCGGCGGGCGTGACCCTGGCGGTGACCGGGAAGCCGACGACGACCTCCTCCCCCGGCGCGAGGCGGCTCAGGAAGGCGGCCACCGCGGCCGTGGCGAACACCGGCCAGGTGCTGCCGCTCTTGTCCGCCCTCAGGCCCAGTGCGGCGGTGTCGGCCGCGGACACGCGGACCGTGCGGCGCAGCGCGACGGGCGCGGCGGGCGCGGCGGTGCCGGCGAGGCTGGTGGGGCGGGGGAGGTCCGCGAAGCGCGTCCGCCAGTGGTCGGCGTCCCTGCGGTGGCGGGTGGACCGCCGGTAGGCGCGGTCCTCCTCCACGAGGCGGGCCAGCGGCGCGAAGGTGCAGGGGGGTGGTTCCTGGCCGGTGCGCAGCGCCCGGTACACCGCCGCGAGCCTGTCCAGGTAGAGCGCGGCGCCGAACCCGTCCAGGGCGAGGTGGTGGTAGCGCAGGTGCAGGACGGCGCGGTGGCCGCCGAGGCGGATCAGGGTGTGCCGGCAGGTGTCGCCGGCGGCGAGGTCCCACGGTTCCGCCTGCTGCCGGTCCATCCAGTCCAGGGCCTCGGCGCGGGGCCGGTCGTCTCCGCCCAGGTCCAGCCGGAACAGCCGTGTCTGCGTGTCCGGCGGCCGCGCGAGCACGCGCTGCTCCAGCGCGCCGTCCCCGCCCTCCCCGAAGGCGGTGCGCAGCGCCTCGGTGTCGGCGACCGCGCGGCCGATCGCCTCGCCCAGCACCTCCTCCGCCACGTGGTCGAGTTCGAGGTAGAGGCCGCAGGTGTAGAGCCGGTCATCCGAGCGCAGCCGCTGTGCCGTCCAGATCCCGGACTGGGCCGAGGTGGCGGCCACACGGTCTACCGGGGACTCCAACATGCTTCTCCCGCCCTAGGACTGAAAGGTTGTCGGCACGCCCGATCGCGCAGCGGCGTCCGCACGCACGGGTGCCTCGGCGTGTGCGTGTACGTGTGCGTGGTGTGGGGACAGGGGCCGGACGGCCGTCAGCGCGCGGTGCGCGAGGCCAGCCGGGAGGTGATGCCGTCGATCGTCTGCTCCTGCCAGAGCAGGGTCAGGTCGCACTCGACGTCCAGGTGGTCCTCCACCATGCCGCACAGGGCGGTCCCGGTGACGGAGGTCATGCCGTAGTCGGTGAGGGGGACGTCGGTGGCGAGGGACGCCGGGGGGACGCCGAGGCAGTCGGCGCACTGCTCGCGCAGCCACTGCCGCAGGGCGTCGGGGTTGTGCGGCGGGGAAGGGGGCGGGGAGGAAGGCGGGGACAGGGACATGCGGGTAGGACCTCTGTCTTCGGTGTGCGGGCAACCGGTCGGCCGTCGGGAGGGCGTCCCGGCCGGCCGGCTCCCGCTGGGGGCCGGCCGGTGCTCCGAGGTGCTCGGAGCCCGGGATTCGGGGAGCCGTCCGACGTTGTGAGCGGATCAGGACGATGGGGAGGTCATGTCGTGGACGCGGAGGCGTCGCGCGGGCCGTCCGCCTCGCGGAGCGCCGCCATGAGCCGGTGGGCACCGGGGTCGGCGTGGACCTGGGCGAGTTCCCCGGTGCGGAAGAGCCGGGCGGCCAGGCGGCGCTGCACCTTGCCGCTGCTGGTGCGCGGGGTGCGGCCGCGGCGCACCAGCACCACCCCGGCCGGTGCCAGGCCGAACTCCCGGGCGAGCGTCGCCCGTACCGCCGTCACCAGCGCGGGGCCCCGGTCGCCCCGGACGGACGGGACCACCTCGTGCGTGACCACGACGGCCTCGCCCTCCTCCGTGGGGACGGAGAAGACGGCGCCGATCGCGCCGAGTTCGTCGTGGTGGGCGCGCAGCTCGCGCTCGACGTCGTGCGGGTAGATGTTGCGGCCGTGCACGATGAGGAGTTCCTTGATGCGGCCGGTGACGTACAGCTCGCCCTCGTACAGGGTGCCGAGGTCGCCGGTGCGCAGCCAGGGCCCGGAGCCGTCCGCGGCCGTGACGAACGTCTCGGCGGTCGCCTCCGGTTTCCGCCAGTAGCCGCCGGCCACGCTCGCGCCCCGCACCTGGATCTCGCCCACCGCGTCGCCCGCGACGGGCTCTCCGGTCGCGGGGTCGGCCACGCGGACCTCCAGGGCCGGGGGCCGGCCGCACGAGACGACCTCGCGGGACGGGCGGCCCGCGGCCGCCTCGACGAAGCGGTGGTCCTCCAGCGCCGCGGCGTCCACCCGCCGGGTGCGCAGCTCGCCCGCCGACAGGGACACCAGCAGGGTCGCCTCGGCCAGTCCGTAGCAGGGGGTCATCGCGTCGTGGGGCAGCCCCGCGGGGGCGAACTCCTTGGTGAAGGCGCGGAGCGTCTCGGCCCGGATGGGCTCCGAGCCGTTGGCCGCCCAGCGCCAGCGCGAGAGGTCGAGCCGGTCCACCTGCTCGGGCTCCACCCGCCGTACGCAGTAGTCGTAGGCGAAGTCGGGCGCCGCGGAGAAGACCACGCCGAAGCGGTCGATCAGCGTCGGCCACAGGTGCGGCCTGCGCAGGAAGGCGCTGCCGCTCATCAGCACGGCGGCACCGCCGCTGAACAGCGCCGGGCTCAGCAGCCCGAACAGTCCCATGTCGTGGTACATCGGCAGCCAGCCGCCCAGCCGGGCACCGGTTCCCAGGTCGAACCCGGACAGGAGGCTCCGGACGTTGTCGGCGAGCGCGCCGTGGGTGACGACGACCCCCTTGGGGCTGCCGGTGGAGCCGGAGGTGTACTGCAGCACCGCCACGGTGCCGGCCCGGATCTCCGGCTCCCGCCACTCCCCCGGGTCGGTGCCGTCGGGCAGTTCGTCGACGGAGAACAGGGGCAGGTCGCCCAGGCCGGTCCCGGCCGCCCACCGCCGGACCTCCGCCTCGGTGTCGGAGACGGTGAGGACGGCGCCCGCTCCGGCGTCCCGGGCGATGCCGGCGACACGTGCGGTCTCCAGGGAGGTTCCCGTGGGCAGGGGCGCGGGGACGGCGACCATCCCTCCGTAGAGGCATCCGGCGTAGGCCGCCGCGAACTCCGCGGACTGCGGGAAGAGCAGCAGGACGCGCGAGCCCGCGCCGAGCCGCGCCCCGCGGAGGAGGACGGCGATGCGGCGGGCCCTGTCGTCGAGCCAGGAGTAGCTCCGCAGCGCCTCCTCGCCTTCGCGCTCCGGATCCCGGACGAAGCCGACGGCCTTGCGCTCGGGGTCGGCCCCGGCCGTCGCGCGGATCGCGGCCACCAGGTGGGCGCCGGCCAGCGGGTCTGCTGGAGGTCTGCTCACGTGAGCCACCCTCCCCCCTCGCGGCCTCGGTGGGCACGCGCTCCGCCGGGCCGCGGCCTCGCGCCCGCGGCCGGCGCGCACCGCGCCCCCTCGTTCCCCCGGGCCCCCGGCGCCGCGGGGGCGCCGTCGCGGACCCTGCGGGCCTGCGACGGCTCCGCCGACGGTTTCCGGCACACCGGCCGGACGGCTCTGTGCTGCGGATCTTCCTGGTCGTACACCCTCTGCCGGCCTCCCCCGTAAAGCGGCTTCCACAGGTTGTGCGTACGTTCTGATCCTGATGCGGGAATATCCGGCCCGGTGCATCCGTGCGAAAAATCGGGCCGCTCGACAGTCACCATACAGGCCCGAGCTCGTTTTGATCAGGGGTCACAGCGAAATAAATTGAAGATCCGATCCACCCCGCAAAACTTCACGCCAAATACTCGCAATTCACCAGCGGGTGCACCGTAAATTACCATAACCCGCCTTTTGCCCGTTTCCCGCCCCGGCGGCCGCGCCGGGGACCGGCGCACCCGGGGGCCACATGCAGATCTTCGGCGTCATCGCAAGAGGGTGTCCGACGAGCCGCTCTTGACAGGAGGGCCGCACTTCTCTCGCAGGCGGGCCGGATGCCGGTTTCGGCCGGGTACCGGAGCATTCGGGGCCCGGAGGAGCACGCCCTGCCGACGGGTGGCGAAGGCGGCCTTTTTCCGTTCCGCGCCATCACGCGATCGACGCCGGCGCCGCGGCCGCCGCATTCCGCCGCGCGAGTGGTTCCGAATTACTTCACCGGCATGAAATCTTCGGTTCAATGTAAAACCAGATACGGAAAATCACTCGCCGGATATTCTCGCGCCCGCCGACGGGCGCCGGAGGACCGGCGGCGCGCCGCGGCCGGGCCCGTTCCGGTCCGCCCGGAACGGGCCCGGCCGCCGGAGGCGCGAACGCCTCCCCGTGCGGCGCCACGTGGCTCACGGTGTCATCTCGTACGCCCCGGACAGGGCCTCGACGCGCTCCCACACGCGCGCCGACCGGGCACCGTCGACGACCGGGCGCCGGACCGCGTCCAGGGCCCAGCGCTGCTGAGGCGCCGTCGCGGAGTCCTTGCCGTGCAGTTCCACGGCGTGCGCGGAGAAGTCGCGCACGAGGACGGCGAACAGCTCGTCGAGCACGTCACCGTCCACACCGGCCGGACCCGCCTGCTCCAGGATCAGCTGGCCGTGCACGACCAGCGCGAACAAGTGGCCGACGGCGAGGAGCAGATCGAGGTCGCGGCTCTGCTCCTCGTCGGGGGCCGCGGTGGCGACGAACTCGCACAGGGCGTCCGCCTGCTCCCGGAAGCGGCCGACGTTGGGCAGGTGGGCATGGGCGTCGAAGGCGGGCCGCCAGTCGTGGAAGCGGACCGATCCCAGGCCGCGGGCGGGTCCCTGCCGGAAGAGGAAGGCGTCGTCGGCCGGGTCCAGACGGGTGGGCACGGGCGCGTACTCGACCGGGTCCAGCAGGTGGTTGCGCATGAACTTGAGGATCAGCGCGAGGTTGACGTGGACCGTGCCCTCCAGCTTCGGCAGGCTCCGGATCTCGACGGCTGCCTGGGCGAAGTAGGTGTCCTTCTCGAAGCCCTTGGCGGCGATGACGTCCCACAGCAGGTCGACGACCTTCTCGCCCTCCGTGGTCACCTTCATCTTCGTCATCGGGTTGAAGAGCAGGTAGCGGCGGTCGTCGGGGCCCGCGGAGCGGAGGTAGTCGACGGCGCGGTCGCTGAACAGCTTCATCCCGACCAGGCGGACGTAGGCGTCGGTCAGCTCGCGGCGCACGTGCGGGAAGGCGGTGACGGGGCGGCCGTAGAGGATCCGGTTGCGGGCGTGGGTCACCGCCTCGTACATCGCGTGCTCGCAGATGCCGATCGAGGCGGTGCAGAGGTTGAACTTGCCGATGTTGACGGTGTTGAGCGCGGCGTCGAAGGCGGCGCGCCCGGTGTGCAGGACGTCCTCCGGGCCGACCGGGTAGTCCTCGAGCCGGAACTCGCTGACGTACTTGGAGGAGTCGACGACGTTCTTCACCACGTGGTACGCCGGGTGGCGGCTGTCCGCGGCGAAGAAGACGTAGCCGTCGGGCCCCTCGACGTCGGTGCGGCGGCCGAAGACGGAGACGAGCCCCGCGGCGTTCCCGTTGCCGATGTAGTACTTGGAGCCGCCGGCCCGGAAGCCGCCGTCGCCGTCGGGCTCCAGCAGCATGTCGGTGGAGTAGATGTCGGCGCCGTGGGCCTTCTCCGACAGGCCGAACGCGAACACCTCCCCCCGGGAGAGCAGTTCGGCGGCGCGGGCGCGGGCCGCGGCGTTGCCGCTCTGCCAGACCGGTCCGAGTCCGAGGACGGTGACCTGCCAGACGTACCAGTAGTCGAGCCCGTAGAAGCCGAGGATCTCGCTGAGGGCGGCGATCCGCGCGGTGTCCCAGCGCCTGTCCCGCCGGCCGCTGCTCTCGCGGGCGGGGGTGAGGAAGGTGGCGAACAGCTCCTCCTCCGCGGCGAAGGCGAGGAAGTCCGCCGGCCAGGCGCGGGTGCGGTAGTCCTCGATCAGGCGGCGCTTGCCGCGCTGCTCGAACCAGTCGACGGTGGCGCGCAGCAGCCTGCGGGTCTCGGGGTCGAAGTGCCCGGGGTCGTAGGTGCGGGGGTCGAACAGCAGCGGGTCGGCCATGGGGGCTCGCCTTTCCGGCTCGGGGTCGTCGGGTGTCGGGTGGAGCGCGGGGCGGCGGGTCACCGCCGGGGACCGAGGCGGCGGAGGGTGGCGAGGACGTCGTCGAGCCAGGCGATCATCATCCGCTCGTAGGCGATCCCGCCGCGGAGGACCACGTGCTGCAGTTCCCGCTCGGCGTCGGGACGCCCGGAGCCGGGCGCTTCGGGCTCCGGGGCCCCGGCGGCGCCGCTCCCGCCGAAGTCCCTCCGCTCTCCCGCCAGGTAGTGCGCGAGCTGCTCCTGGTGCATCCGCCGGTGCCGTTCGACCTCGCCGACCAGGGCGGCCGGGTCGCCGAAGGCCGCACCGCGGATCTTCACGGCCAGTTCGTGCCGGACGCTCTCCGGCTGGATCGGTTTCTGGAGCCACTCGGCCAGGGCGGTCAGGCCGGACGCCGAGACCGAGTACTCCTTCTTGTCCGGCCGGCCCTGCTGCGGCACGTCGCGCACGTCGACCCAGCCCTCGGCCTCCATGCGCTTGAGGACGCGGTAGATCTGCTGGTGGGTGGCGGTCCAGAAGTACCCGATGGACCGGTCGAACCGGCGGGCCAGCTCATAGCCGGAGCCCGGCTTCTCCAGCAGGGAGACGAGGATCGCGTGGTCGAGCGCCATGGCGCGATCTTGCTATGCAACTCGTTGCATATACAAGCGGGGTCGACCGGGTGAGACGCAGTTCACGCGCCCCGCCGCCCCGGTGGGAGCGGGGCCGCACGGAAGGCGGTCCGGCGCACCGTGGAGCGCGGGGCCGGCCTCATCGAGGTGGCGGCCGCCGGGGGGAGGCGCACCGCGCCGGGCTCCCGGCCCGCACCGCCCTGCCGCCCGCGCCCGGTTTCCGTCCCGCCGCCCCGGTCGGTGCCGGTCGGGGCCGGTCGGGGCGGCGCCGTCAGGACGGTGGCACGGGCCGGAGGGCGAGGACGGCGATGTCGTCGGCGTTGTCGGCCCCCAGCGTGATGAGGAGCTCGTCGCAGAACGTGTCGAGGGGCTCGCGCGCCAGGGCGGCGGTGTGCCGGCGGAGCCGCTCCATGGCGCGGTCGAGGGGCTCGCCGCGGCGTTCGATGAGGCCGTCGGTGTACAGCAGCACGGTCGAGTGGGCGGGGAGCGGGGTCCCGGCCCTGGGGCGGGGCGTGCCGGGGTCCATGCCGAGCAGCATGCCCGCCCCCTCCTCCAGGAAGCGGGTGTCGCCTTCCGCGGTGGTCAGCAGGGGCGGCAGGTGCCCGGCGGAGGAGTGCTCCAGCGTCCAGGGCCCGCCCTCGGGGCCCTTGACGAGACCGTAGACGCAGGTGGCGGTGGCCTCCCGGTACAGGCTGTGGTTCGCCATGTCCAGGCGGTGCAGGACCGCGTCGGGGGGCTCCTGGCGGTCGACGGCGATGCCGCGCAGCATGCTGCGCAGCTGGCTCATGGTGATGGCCGCGTCGAGGTTGTGCCCGGCCACGTCGCCGATGACCAGCGCGATGGCCCCGCCGGGGAGGACGAAGCTGTCGTACCAGTCGCCGCCGACCTGCGCGGTGGTGGAGGAGGCCGCGTACCGGGCGGCCAGGCGCAGGTGCCCGACGTCCGGCAGCACGGGCAGCAGGGAGCGCTGGAGGCGTTCGGCGATGTTCCGGGTCTCCTGGTGCAGGCGGGCGTTGTCCACGCCCAGGGCGAGGCTGCGGACCAGGCCGCCGATCAGGGGCAGGTCCTCTTCGGTGAACGGCTGCCTCCCGCCGGCGCGGGCCACGGTCAGGGCTCCGAAGACCGTGCGGCGGGCCCGCAGCGGGGCGACGACGGCGCTGTCCGCCCCCAGCCGCTCGAACAACTCCAGGTAGTGGGCGTCCAGGGGGCTCTCGGCCCGGCCCGGCGGGGGGATCTCGGTGAGCAGCAGCGGGCCCGCGCCCCGCAGCGCACGGGCCAGGGGCCCCCGCGCGGTCCCGGACACCGGCGGGAGGCCGCCCTCGTACGCCTCCGGGCGCAGCCTCCCGGGATCGCGGTGGACGACGCAGACCCGGTCCACCCGGGCGTGTTCGCCGATCAGGTCCACCGCACACCAGTCGGCCAGCCGCTGCGTCAGGATCCGGCCCGCGCCGCGCACCCCCTCGTCCAGGTTCGGGGTGTTGCTCAGCGCGCCTCCGGTGTCGGCCAGCAGGGAGAGCCACTCCAGCGCCGACATGTCCGCTTCGGTGCCGCTCGTCCCCCCGCCGCGTTCCGCGGCGGCCGGCGGACGCGGCCCGTTCGGCTCCCGCGGTTCCGCGGACCGGCTCCCGCCCGGAGTGCGGGGCGGCTGACCGGACGCGGCCGCCCGGGGGGTGAGCTGGGCGACGAACACGGTGCGGCCGTCGGCCGTCTCCTGGGTCTGGATGAGCAGGCGGACGGGGACCAGCCTGCCGTCGCGGTGCAGCGCCGGAAGCGGTACCGAGCGGCCCACGATGCGGGGCCGGCCCGTGAGCAGCAGGGAGGTGAACGCCGCGATGTGGCGCTTGCGCAGGTGCTCGGGGATGAGGGTGGTGAGCCGCCGTCCGACGAGATCGTCCGGGTGCCAGCCGAGCATGTCCGCCGCCGGTCCGTTCACCGCGACGATCCGGTTCTCCTCGTCGGCGGCGATGGTCGGGACCCTGCCGGCCCGCACCTGGTCGGCGTCCCACGGCACCGGCTCCGGGGGGCCGGTGTCCGGCTCGCGGGGCACCACCGTCCACGCGGTGGGGGGGCTGCCGGCGAGCTGGCCGGTGATCTGGTCGAACAGCCACTGGTGGAAGGCCCGGTTGCGCGGAAAGGCCGGCAGGGTGAGGAGGCGTTCGTCCCGGGCCGCCTCCTCGGCCAGGTCGAGCACCCGGCGCAGGGTGAGCACGGCCGGCGCGGCGTCCGTCGGCACCGGCAGCGACAGGGAGCGGATGTCCGCGTCGGGGGGGTGCTCCTCCAGCGCGGCCGCCACGCAGGCGCTGAGCACGTTGTCCGCGTCGTGGGCGGTGGCGAGCTCCTCCGGCCGCACGCCGAGCCCGTGGCCGGCGGCCGCGGCGAGGGCGAGTTCGCGCAGCAGCGTGTGCCGGTGCTGCCGGGAGGCCGAGTGGAGCGCGCCCGGCACGTCGACCAGTGTCACGGTTCCGTCGGGGCCGGGGGGCGGTGCGACGGCCCCCCACTCCGACGGCGGCGGCTGCGGTCCGTCGGGCCACAGCTCGAACCACACCGTCTTGCGCCCTTCGCCGGTGGCGGCCCCGTGGCGGGACGCCAGGCGCTCGACCAGGGCCAGGCCCCGTCCCGCACCGGCGTACGGGGAGCACGGGCGCGGCACCAGCCCGCGGCTCGGCCGGTGGTCGTCGACCCGCACGCGGACCCTGCCACCGCGGACCCGGACCGACACCTCCACCTCGGTGCGCGCGTGCAGCACCGCGTTGGTCACCAGCTCGCTGACCAGAAGCCGGGCGGTGTCCACCACCTCGGGCGCGGCACCGTCCAGGGAGGCGCGCACGAATCGCCGGGCCGACGCCACGCTCTCCGGCCTCGGGGGGAACCGTCGCGACACTGCTCCCGGCGGATCGAGGTCGCCCATGTCACCAGTGTCCCCCACCCGGCTCGTCCCGCAACCACGCTCCCGGCGTACGCCCTGGTCAGCCCGGTGCCGGCACCCGCCGGCCGGGTGAGGGACCGGCACGGTTCCCCAAACGCCGTCTTGCCCCGGGACGCCGCGGCCGTGATCCTGTGCCTGTCATGCACGCGGCAGAGTGAAGGAGCAGGCCATGGCGCAGCACGGAGGCGTGGGCCGTCGAGGAGTCCTGGCGGCCGTCGCCACGACCGCAGCCGCCGGGGCGGTCGCACCCGGGGCCGCCGCCGCCGCGGCGGCCCCTCCCGAGAGGGCCGCCTCCGGCAGGAGGCCCGCCACCGCCCAACCACCGGGCCGCGACCTGCGCCGACTGCTGAAGGAGATCGACCGGGACCGCATCGAGGAGACCGTGCGCACCCTCGCCTCCTTCGGCACCCGGCACACCCTCTCCTCCCAGGACGACCCCGAGCGCGGGATCGGCGCCGCCCGTGACTGGATCCACGCCCGGATGCGGGAGTACGCCGCCGCGTCCGGCGGCCGGATGACGGTCGAACTGCAGTCGTACGTCCAGCAGCCCGCCCCCCGGATCCCCTCCCCGACCCGCATCACCAACATCGTGGCCACCCTGCGCGGTTCGGTCGCCCCCGAGCGGGTGTACGTCGTCTCCGGCCACTACGACTCCAGGGCGACCGACGTCATGGACGCCACCGGTGACGCGCCGGGGGCCGACGACGACGCCTCGGGTGTCGCCGTCGTCATGGAACTGGCACGGGTGATGGCCGGCCGCCGGCCGGCGGCGACCGTCGTCTTCGCGGCCGTGGCCGGGGAGGAACAGGGCCTGTACGGGGCCCGCCACATGGCCGGCCGGTTCAGGGCGGCCGGCACCGATGTGCAGGCCATGTTCACCAACGACATCGTCGGCAGTCCCACCGCCGACGACGGCAGCCGCGACCCGTACACCGTCCGGCTCTTCGCCGAGGGGGTGCCCACCTCCGAGACCGAGGAGCAGGCGGCCGTCCGGCGGTCCGTCGGCGGCGAGAACGACTCCCCTTCCCGCCAGCTCGCCCGCTTCGTCCGCGACGTGGCGGACAACGGGGCGACCGGCATGGACGTGCGGGTCGTCCACCGCCGCGACCGCTACTTGCGCGGCGGCGACCACATCGCCTTCCTCGAACAGGGCTACCCGGCCGCCCGCTTCACCGAGCCCGCCGAGGACTTCGCCCACCAGCACCAGGACGTGCGCGTGGAGGACGGCAGGCAGTACGGCGACCTCCCCGAGTTCTGCGACTTCGACTACATCACCCGCGTGGCCAGGGTCAACGCCGCGGCCCTGTGGACCCTCGCCCAGGCCCCCGGCACCCCCGCGGGCGCGACCGTCCTCACCGACGAACTGACCAACTCCACGGAGCTGGTGTGGAAGCGCGGCAGCGAGCCGGATCTGGCGGGCTACGAGGTGGTGTGGCGCGAGACCACCGAACCGGAGTGGACCCATGTCATCGCGGTCGGCGACACCACGCGCCACACCGTGGACCTGTCCAAGGACAACGTCTTCTTCGGCGTGCGCGCGGTGAACCGGGCGGGCAACCGCAGCCCCGTCGCGTTCCCCCTCCCGTCCCGCTGACGGCCCCGGGCCCGGGGGCCCGGGGCCGGCGGGCACGCCCGCCGGGCCCTCCGGGGCGGCCGCGGCCCCGGACCGGTGTGTGCACCGCCACCCCGGCCCGCCGCGGCCCCGGACGCCTCACCGCGGTGGTCCGGCCGTCAGCGGACCGCGCCGCTGAGCCGGTGCGGAGGCCCGGCGGATCCGGGAGCCGCGCGGATGGTCCTCCGCCTCCGGGCGCAGGCACTCGATCAGGTAGTCGCCGGTGTCGGGGTCGAGGGTCACCCCGTGGGTCTCGCTGCGGAATCCGGGGAACCGCCGGTCGAAGGACTCCAGCGCGGTGAGGTAGCGCAGCAGCGGGCCGTCCGGGGCGCCGACGCTCTCGCCGGGCATCAGCACCGGGATGCCGGGCGGGGTGACGGTGACCATGGCGGCGGCCACGCGGTCGGACGCCTCGGCCAGCCGCACGCGCTCCGTGCCCCCGCGGATCAGGCGCTGGTAGCACAGCTGCGGCGGGGCCACGGGGTCCGGCAGCTCGCGGAAGGCGGTGTCCAGCAGCTCCACCAGGCGAACGGAGCGCAGGTGCTCGTGCATCTCCTGGCACAGCTCGGGCAGGGTCCGGCCGGAGTAGCGCCTCGGGTGCTCGGCGACCAGGGCGGGCAGGACGCGGTCGAGCGGGGCGTCGCCGTCGTAGAGGGCCTTGAAGTCCATCAGGGCGTCCAGCAGCGTGCCCCACTTGCCCT
The DNA here is from genome assembly GCF_042681365.1 of Streptomyces desertarenae. Lineage (NCBI taxonomy): Bacteria > Bacillati > Actinomycetota > Actinomycetes > Kitasatosporales > Streptomycetaceae > Streptomyces > Streptomyces desertarenae. The sequence goes on from NZ_JBHUFU010000014.1 coordinate 43,376, forward strand.
TGGTGATGCCCATGGAGAACAGCACCAGCGTGGTGTAGCTGTCGGTCTTCTCCACGACGATGCTCCGGGTGCCCAGGTAGGCGGTGAGCACCCGGGCGGGGATGCCCCGGTCCGCCACGACGCCGGTGGCGCTGATCCCCGGGCAGGTCAGAGTGACCTTGACCGGGTCGAGCATGCAGTAGCCCTCGTCCAGCCCGGGGAAGCCGTGCCAGTCGGCTCCGGGTTCGAGGTGCCAGCAGGACGGCTCGGTGCGCAGCAGGTCGGCCGGGGCCTCGTCGAAGGGCAGTCGCGCCCCGCTCGCCGGATCGGTCACCGCCTCGGGCTGCCACACCCCGAAGAACCAGGAGGGCCGGTCCCCGGCGGCCTCGATGCGCCGTCGGATGCGCACCATCTCCTGGCGGAACCGGATCGCCTCGGTCACGGCCTCGTCGACCAGCCAGTGGCCCTGCGGCCCGTCCATCATGGCGGTGGCCACGTCCAGCGAGGCGATCATCGGGTACAGCGGTGACGTGGTGCCGTGCATCATCAGCGCCTCGTTGAACCGGTCGTGCTCCACCGGGGCCCGGGGCGCGGGCCGGACGTGCACCATGGCGCTCTGCGACAGCGCGGCCAGCAGCTTGTGGGTGGACTGGGTCGCGAAGACCGTGGGCCGCTCGGGGCCGGGGAAGGTGTCCGGGCCCACCGACATGCCGTAGCGGCCGGCGTAGAGGGGGTGGAAGCGGGCGTAGGCGAACCACGCCTCGTCGAAGTGGAGCCGGGGCGTGCTGGCGGCGAACGCCCGTGCCGCCGCCACGGCGTCGTAACACAGGCCGTCGTAGGTGGAGTTGGTGAAGACGGCGTACTGGCCCTCCGCGGAGAGGGCGTCCCGGGTCAGCGGGTTGGCGGCGATCCGGGCCGCCACCGAGTCCGCCCCGATCTCGGCCGGCGGCAGCGGTCCGGCGAGGCCGTAGCCGTTGCGCGTGGGGATCAGGTACACCGGCCGGGCCCCGGAGACGACCAGGCCGTGCAGGACCGACTTGTGGCAGTTCCGGTCCACCAGGGCGATCTCGTCGCGGGTGACGCTGAAGTGGCCGACCAGACGGTTGCAGGTGGAGTCGCCGTGCAGGACGAAGTAGGTGAGGTCGGAGCCGAAGACCCGGGCCGCGTTGCGCTCCGCGTCGCCGATGGGGCCGGTGTGCTCGAACAGCGACCCGAGTTCCTCCACCGAGATCGACAGGTCGCTGCGCAGCAGCCGTTCCCCGAAGTAGTCGTGGAACGCCCGGCCCACGGGCGACTTCAGGAAGGCGACGCCGCCGGAGTGCGCGGGGGTGTGCCAGGAGTACTCGTGTGCGTCGTGGAAGCGGCGCAGCGCCCGGAAGAACGGCGGCAGGATGGCTTCCCGGTAGGCGCGGGCGGCGGTGGCGATCCGGCCGGCGATGAACGCCGGGGTGTCCTCCAGCGGCCACACGTAGCCCACCACCGTCTCCGACACCCACAGCGGCAGGTCCTGCATGCCCTCGTCCGCCATGACCAGGAACACCGGCAGGTGGTGGAAGCGGCGGCCGATCCGGCGCAGGACCGCGCCGCCGCCGGTCCCGGCGCCCGCGTCGCGGCCGGGCGGAAGGTCCCAGGCCACCACGGCCGCGGCCAGCCCGGCCTCGGTGCGGAGCACCGCCTCGGCGTCGGCGGCGCCGACCGCCCAGCGCACCCCGAGGCCCGCCGCCTCGATCGCCTCGCCGACCTTCCCCAACTGCCCGGCGCCGGCGCCCTCGCCCCGCAGGTGCTCCGGAACCGCGATCAGAACGCTGCTGTCGGCCATGCCGTCCCCCTCCCCGGCGGTCTCGTGCCGCCCCGGTCAGTGTCCGGGGCTCCGCCTCGGGGGATGGGGGCATCGAAGGGGTAAACCACCCTATCGGGGGACAGCGTCACCCTTGTGTTGACTCACGCCGCCGGTCGGTGGACCGGGCCGGCCGGCCGCTTCCGCACTCCGGGGCCGGGCCTCACCCGGTCACGGGGACGCCCGGGACCGGTGCGGTGCCGCCGGCGCGGATGTTGCCGGTGCAGGTGCCGTCGGCGGGCCGGATGGTGCCGCGGGGGCGGCCGCGGCCGGCGCCGCCCCGCGCCGCGCGCGGCCGGGGCGCGGCGCGGCTCTTGTCAGCCGGCCTTGCGGCGGAAGTTCCGCTTCTGCCCGGCCGGACGGCGCATTCCGTTGATCTTCGAGCGGCCCTCCTCGTGCGCCCGGCGCTCCTGACCGGTCTGCTTCTTGCGTTCCAGTGCTTCCCGGAACTTCCGCTTGACGTCGCTCTCGGTTTCGGCGGCCCCGTTCCCGGAGTTCTCGGTCTCAGGGTTCCCGACATCGGATCCGGTCTGCTTGTCCTGCATGTGAACCTCCCGCGATCGAAACGGCTGCGCCGGCCAGCCTTGCACACGGCGATACCGCCCCGCGAGGGCATTTCCCCGCTTCCGCCCGCGGCGTGAACCCGGCCGCCGGCGCGGACCGGCGGCCGGACAAGCGGTTGCCGGACGGGCGGTCAGCGGGGCGCCGGCCGCCCCCCGGTCACCGCTCCTCCCCCTCGGCGAGGCGGCCGGCGCCGTCGGGCCGGGACGATGCCGCGGGGTGGGAGGAGCCGGCGTCCAGACCGTGGACGGTGGCGATGTCGGTGAGGCCGGAGACGGTCAGGACGGGCGCCAGCAGCGGGGTGGCGACGAGTTCGATGCGGTCGGCATGGCGGAAGAGGACGCTGAGGCCCGCACTGTCGAGGTACTCGACGGCGGTGAGGTCGACGACGAGGGGCCCCTGTATGCCGTCGAGGGCGCCGGCGAGGTCGTCGGTGTTGCTCATGTCGATCTCGCCGACGACCGTGAGCATCGCGGTCCCGTCTGCACGGCGGCCGGAGGTGAGCGTGAGAGGGGTGGTCATCAGGCGATCCTCGTGTGCATCTCGACGGTGGTGCCAGCCGGGCCGGGGTTGATGGTGACCTGCTGCATCATGGCACGCATGAGGGCCACGCCACGTCCTCGGTGGGTGTTGGCCTCGGGCCGGGGGGTTTTCCAGCGGCCGGTGTCGGCGACGGTGAGGCGCAGGTTGTCGACGAAGGCCTCGGCGCGCAGATGGATGATGTCCCCGGGAGCGTGGCGGTGGCCGTGCTCGATGGCGTTGGCGCAGGCCTCGCCCGCGGCGACCAGGATGTTCTGCACGGTGTGGGGCGGGAGGTCGCACCGGTCGAGCCAGCCGCGCAGGGTCCTGCGGACGGGTGCGAGCTGGGACGATTCGGCGGGGAAGGACACCTCCAGCGGGGCGGGGTGGCGGTACAGCAGCAGAGCCACGTCGTCGTCGTAGCCGTCGGTGGGGGCCAGCCGTGCCATGACCTGGGTGGCCAGGTCGTCGACGGCGGTGTTCCGGCCCTCCTGGACGGCTTCGCTGGCCTGGCCGATGCCCGCGCTCAGCGGGCGGCGGCGCCGCTCCACGAGCCCGTCGGTGTACACCATGAGGGTGGCGCGGGCGGGCATGACGCACTCGCCCTCCGGACGGGCCCTGCCGGGGCGGACGGCCAGGGGGATGGAGCGCCCGTCCTCGAGCAGCCGGGTGGTGCCGTCGGCGTGGGTGAGGATGCCCGGCGGGTGTCCGGCACTGGAGTAGGTCAGGCGCCCGGTCTCGGGGTCGAGGACGCCGCAGAAGACGGTGGTGCACATCGCCCCGGGTATGCCGGCGGCGAAGCGGTCCAGCGCCATGAGGGCCCGGGCGGGGCCGGCGTCCTGCAGCAGCAGGGCGCGGCAGGCGCTGCGCAGCTGCCCCATGACGCTGGCCGCCTCCAGACCGCGGCCGACGCAGTCGCCGACCACGATGCCGATGCGCCCGTCGGGCAGGGAGATGATGTCGTACCAGTCGCCGCCGACCTCCAGGGGCCGGGTGGCGGGCTCGTAGCGGGCGGCGAAGCCCTCGGGCAGCTGGGAGGGGCCGAGGATGGCGCGCTGCAGCGCGATGGCGGTCTCGCGCTGCTGGTCGATCTGGTGGACGCGGGCCATCCCCTGGGCGAGGCGCCCGGCCAGCAGCGACAGCAGCAGCTGGTCCTCCTCCGAGAAGGGGCGGTGTTCGCCCAGGTCGAGCCAGAGCGCCATCGGACCGTCGGGGTGCTCCAGGAGGACACCGGCCCCGGTGTGGTCGGAGGTCGGGGTGAGCGAGGGCCGCCCGCGCAGGCCGGTGAGCGCCTCGCGGCGGTCGGCGGGCAGCTGTTGCCAGGCCGATGCCCCGTCGGTGGAGGCCACCGTGGGGTCGTCGTCGTGGCCGAAGACCGCGGCCACGACGCTCCGGGCGCGCCACAGGTCCCTCAACTCGCTCAAGGCGCCGGCCAGGGCCTCGGGCAGGCTCGTGGCCTCGGACAGCCGCAGGCTCATGGCGGCCAGGGCGCTCTCACGCTGGATGGCGTAGTGTTCGGCGGTGACGTCGCGGAAGGTGCCGACGATCACGTGGCGCCCGGTGTCCGGGTCCTGGGTGTAGTTGAAGTTGACGCTGATCCACAGCAGGTGCCCGTCGCGGTGGGTGACGGGCACGGTGTAGTGGCCCTGTCCTTCCCGCAGCAGTCCCTCGAACGCGTCGGCGACCTGCCGGTGGGCGTCGGGGTCGGTGGCGGCGTCCGGCCACCACGGGTGGATCGGCTGGTAGGGCAGGCCCTCGACTCCGTAACCGAGGATGTCGGTGAAGGCGGTGTTGATCTCGATGACGGCGCCCTCCTCGTCGCAGACGAAGAACGCCTCCTGGAGGGAGTCCACCAGCGCGGTGCGCCAGCGGGCGTGGTGGTTGCGCAGCCGCGCCAGCTCCACGTTCGCCCGCACCCGGGCCAGCAGCTCCGCAGCGGCGAACGGCTTGACCAGGTAGTCGTCGGCGCCGGCCTGGAGCCCTTCGATGGACGCCTCCTGGCCGGCCCGGGCGGACAGCATCAGCACGGGCACGGACGCCGTGCGGGAGTCGCTGCGCAACGCCGCCACCAGGGACAGGCCGTCCATGCGGGGCATCATCACGTCGCTGACCACCAGGTCGGGCTCGTTCGCGCGGACGGCCTCCAGGGCCTCCTGCCCGTCGGTGACGGCGCTGACCTGGTAGCCGGCACCGCGCAGCAGCCGGGTGAGGTAGTCCCGCATGTCGGCGTTGTCGTCGGCGACCAGCACCCGTGCCGGAGCGGTCGGTCCCGGGGCCTGGGCGGCCTCCGGGGAGGCCGCCGCGATGTCCGCGGTGAGCGCCCCGGTGTCGTCCGAGGGCAGCCAGCGCAGGGCCTCCTGCACGTACGGTTCGGCGGTGGCGGGGGCCGCGCTGGTGCTCGCGGCCTCCACGACGGCGTCGGCGGGCAGGTGGTCGGAGCCGAACGGCAGGCGGATGGTGAAGCAGGTGCCCTCGCCCTCGGTGCTGTCGGCGGTGATCGTCCCGCCGTGCAGGCCGATGAGCTCCTTCACCAGCGCCAGCCCGATGCCGCTGCCCTCGTTCGAGCGCGAGCGGGCGTTCTCGATGCGGTGGAACCGTTCGAACAGCCTGGGCATCTCCGCCGCGGGCACGCCGATGCCGGTGTCGGTGACGGTGACCACCGCGTGGTCGTCCTCGGCCCGCACGGCGACGCCGATCGACCCCTCGAAGGTGAACTTCAGCGCGTTGCTGAGCAGGTTGAGCATCACCTTCTCCCACATGCCGCGGTCGAGGTGGACCGGTTCGTCCAGCGGGGGGCAGTCCACCTCGAAGGAGAGGCCGGCCCGGTCGACGGCGGAGCGGAAGACGCTGGCCAGTTCGGCGGTGACGGAGGCCAGGTCGACCGGCTCGTAGCTCGCCTGCATCCGGCCGGCCTCGATGCGGGAGAAGTCCAGCAGCGTGTTGACCAGTTTGCTCAGCCGCAGTCCGTTGCGGTGGACGGCCTCCAGCTCCTCCCGGACCTCCTCGTCCGCCCCGGAGAGCCGGTTGCGCAGTTCCTCCACCGGTCCCATGATCAGCGTGAGGGGGGTGCGGAACTCGTGGCTGATGTTGGAGAAGAAGGCGGTCTTGGCGCGGTCCAGCTCGGCCAGTTCCTCGGCCCGCCGCTGCTGGGCCTGGTAGCTGCGGGCACTGGCGATCCCCGCCGCGATGTGCCCGGCGGCCAGCTCGACGAATCCGCGGTAGCCGTCGTCCAGCAGCCGGTACCGGTTGAGCGCGGCCACCAGGAACCCGTACGGTGCGCTGCCCTGCTGGAGGAGCGGCACCACCAGGGCCTGCGCGGGCTGCTCCGGCCAGTCCCCGGCCGGCAGGCCGGTGAAGGGAGCCCCGTCGAGCTCCACCAGCGCCGCCTCCCCCCGGGCCAGCGCCGCCGCGGGCCACACCGCGTCCGGGGCGTCGGCCGGCAGCGTCGTCGGAGCGGCCGGGTGGCCGGCCGGGATCCCGGTCGTGTCCGCCAGCCGCGCGCAGCCGTCGTCCTGGAACAGGTAGGTCAGCGTGAAGGGGAGGTCCCGCAGGTTGCGTTCGAGCTGCCGGCCGGCGAAGGCCAGCATCTCCTGCTCGGTGCGGACCACGCTGAGGTCGGAACCCAGGTCCCGCAGCGTCGCCATCCGCCGCTCGCCGATGACCCGGTCGGTGTCCTCGCTGACCACGCACAGCATGCCGACCACTGCGCCGGCGTCGTCCCGCAGGGGGCTGTAGGAGAACGTGTGGTAGGTCTCCTCCGGGTAGCCGGAGCGCTCCAGGAACAGCAGCAGCGCCTCGTCCCAGGTCGCCTTCCCCGTGGTCAGCACGGTGTCGATCCGCGGGCCGATGTCGTCCCAGATCTCCGCCCACACCTCGTTCGCCGGCCGGCCCAGCGCCCACGGGTACTTGCGGCCCAGGGTGTCGCGCCGGTAGGCGTCGTTGCAGAAGAACGTCAGCTCCGGTCCCCACGCCATCCACATCGGGAAGCGGGACGACAGCAGGATGCTCACCGCCGTCTGCAGGCTCTGCGGCCAGCCGGCCGGCGGCCCGAGCGGGGTCGCCGACCAGTCGACCGCGGCGAGGTCCCTGCCGACGTGTTCACGGTCGACGGCGAACACGTCGTCTCCCACCGCTGCCGGCGACTCGCGCTCGTCGTCTCCAGAAAGCGCCACCCGACATCCTCCCGTTCGCTCCGGGCGACTCCCGGAGCCACCGCCCACACCGACCCCGCTCATGGCCGGCTCGCGGTGCGCGCACCGGCACCGCCGTCCGGCCGTCACCAGAAGCAACCGGTACCGGACCGGCTTCCCATCGGAGCTCGGTGACGTGGTCCGTAGGATAAGTCAGCCGCCCCCACCAGTGGGCGCGTGGGTCGGTTGCACAGGGACAGGCGGGAGACGACAGTGACGGACAGCGCCCTCCGCCGGAGTGCGGAAGCTCCCCCCGCCGACGAGCGGCGCCGGCTGGACGCGGTGCGCCGCTACCGCGTCCTGGGCACCCCGTCCGACGGTGCGTTCGACACGGTCACCTCCCTGGCCGCCCGCATCTTCGACGCGCCGATGGCCTCCGTGGCGATCGTCGACGCCGACCGGGTGTGGTTCGAGGCCGCGCACGGGCTGGACGGGGTCACCCAGATCAGCCGTGAGCCGGGTGGGTGCGCCTCGGCCTTCCTGCACGACGCCCCGTGCGTGGTGCCCGACACCCTCAGCGACCCCCGCACGGCGGCCCATCCCCTGGTCCGCGGCGGGCCGGGCATACGCTTCTACGCCGCGGCCCCCCTCACCACCGCCCGCGGCGAGTGCCTGGGAACGGTCAACGTGCTGGACGTCCGGCCCCGTGAGGCGACCGAAGACCAGATGGCCGCCCTCGCGGACCTGGCCTCACTGGTGATGAACGAGTTGGAGGTGCGGCTGTCCGCCGCCCGCACCATCGCGGCCGAGCGCTCCCAGCGCACCACCGCGGAACGCCTGGCCCGCGCCCTGCAGCGGGCCCTACTGCCGCCCACCCTGCCGGTGGTGCCCGGTCTGGACACGGCCGCGGCGTACCACCCCGCGTCCGTCGACGAGGTGGGCGGCGACTTCTACGACCTGTTCCCCCTCGACGACGGCCGCTGGGCGTTCTTCATCGGCGACGTGTGCGGCAAGGGGGCCGAGGCCGCCGCCCTGACCTCGCTGACCCGCTACACCCTGCGTGCCGCCGCCATCTACGACCCCGATCCCTGCACGGCGCTGGCCAACCTCGACGCCGTCCTCAAGAGCGAGCACCAGGGGGACGCCCCCCGGTACTGCACCGCCGTGTTCGGGGTGCTCCAGCCCGCGCCCGGCGGGGCCTTCGCCGTCTCCCTGGCCGGAGGCGGCCACCCACCGGCCCTGGCGCTGCGGGCCGACGGCACCGCCGAGCTGGTCTCCACCACCGGCGGCCAGTTGATCGGGCTGCTGCCCCGCCCCCACTTCGTGCAGGCCACCACGCGGCTCCTTCCCGGTGAGGCCCTGCTGCTGTACACCGACGGCCTCACCGAAGCCCGTACGTCCGACGGTGCCATGCTCGGGGAGGACGGGCTGGCCCGCCGGCTGTCCGCCGCCGCCGCACAGGGGGCCGACGGCCTGCTGGACACGGTGGACAAACTCCTCGCCGAACTGGGCACCGGAGTCAGCGACGACACCGCGCTGCTCGCCCTGTCCGTCCCGTCCCACCGCACCGCCCCGTCCGCCCAGGAGAACCGGTGACCGACCGCGCCCTGACCGTCGCCCGCCAGAACCACCCCTCCGGTGCCACCGTGCTGACCGTGTCCGGTGAGCTCGACCACCACACCGCCCCCCGCCTCGCCCGCGCCTTCGACGAGACGCCCTTCGGCCCCGACACCCCCCTGGTGATCGACCTGTCGGAGCTCGGCTACTGCGACTCCACCGGCATCACCGTGCTGATCACCGCCTACCAGCGGGCCGAAGCCACGGACTCGCGCCTGTTCCTGGCCGGGGTCGACCCCCACCTGCTGCGCGTCTTCCGCATCGTCGGCCTCGACCAGGTCTTCGCCTTCATGCCCACCGCCGAGCAGGCCCTCGACGCCCTGGCTCCCTGAACGGCCCCCGCGGCCGCCGGGGTTCACCCCCCCCGCACCGTCCCGGCGGGACCGCCCCCCGGCGCGCGGTCGGCACCGCCCGCCTGCCCCCGCGTCGGATGTGCCGCCCCGGCGGGCCGGTGGCGGGGAAGTCAGGCGGGCGGCCGGACGGCGAAGACCCACCGGTTGGTGGCCAGCGCGTCGTCCTCCTCCGGCAGCGGTCCGCGTCCGTGGCGGCGGGTGAAGTCGAACGGGGTGCGGACCGCCGTGGACCAGCCCCGTGCGGCCAGTTCCGCGGCGGAGTCCGGCCGCGGCCCCCCGTCGAACAGGGCGAGCAGGTCGATTCCGATCCGGTCGCGTGCCGCCGCGTAGATGGGCGAGCGGCGGGCCGCGGCGGGCTCCGCGCCGGTCTTCACCTCGTAGGCCAGGGCGCTGCCCGCGGCGCTGTGCGCGTCGACGGTGTCGATGAGGCTCCGCTCCGCGGCCCCGGGCAGGTAGAGCAGCAGCCCCTCGGCCAGCCAGGTGGCCGGGCGCGTCGGGACGAAACCCGCGCCGACCAGCGCCTCGGCCCACCCCAGACGCAGGTCGGCGGCGACGGCGACACGTCCTGCCCGCGGCGGGTCGCCCAGTTCGTCGAGGACGCGCTGCTTGAAGTCGAGCACCTCCGCCTGGTCGATCTCGAAGACCGTGCTGCCGGCCGGCCACTCCAGCCGGTAGGCGCGCGAGTCGAGCCCGGCGCCGAGCAGGACCACCTGGCGGCTCCCCTCGGCGGCCCGGTCCAGCAGGAAGTCGTCGAACACCCTGGTGCGCAGCCCGAAGTAGCGGCCCAGCCGCCCCCACAGCGGATCGGCGTCCCCGTCCGGCACCTGGTCCAGGCGCACCGGCCAGTCGGCGAAGGCCCGGGCCGCGCGGACGAAGTGCTCGGCGTAGCCGTCCCGGGCGAGCGCGTCGGGGCGGTCCGCCTCGACGGCCCGGGCCGCGGCGACCATGAGGGCGGTCAGCCCGACTCCTCCCTCCACGCCGCCGGTCTCTGCGGGGGTGTCGGCCATGCCTCTTCCTCTCCGGGTTGCCGTGGCCGGACGGCCACGTGGTCGCGGGCGGTGGCGCGCGCCGCGGCCGCGGCGCGCGAACGGCGGGGCCTGCCTGCCGGGAGGGCGGGGACGGCGGCACCGGGGCGGTGCGGCGGCGGTCCCTCCGGGACCCCGCGCGGACGGCGGAGTCCGCACGGGTGCCGGCGGGGGCCCGCCCGGGGCGGGCCCCTGTGCCCGGGCGGGCGAGCAGCTCCGGCGTGCTCGGGCGTCCCGGCCCGGTCTCAGGCCGCCGGGCCGGTGACCAGGTGGTCCCCGGGGATGCCGGCCTTGTCCGGGGCGTAGTAGTCCTTGATCCCCGCCACCCAGGTCTCCACCCGGACGCGGTCGTCCGGCGTGGGGGCGAAGGCGTCGAAGAGGGTGTCGATGTTGGCCCGCTCGAAGCCGATCGCCCTCATCAGCGCCATGAACACCGGGCGCTCGACGAACCCGTCGCCGTCCGGGTCCCCGAGCGCGGCGAGGGCCTCGGCGAACGTGGCGACCGTCGCCTGGAAGCGCTCGGGCGACAGGACGCAGGCGGTGTACTCGTCGAGGGTGATCCGTCCGTCGCCGTCCGCGTCCAGTTCGGCGGCCAGGGTCGTCCAGTACTGCCGGAAGGCCGCGCGCATCGCGTCCTTGGCCGCCTGGTCGGAGCCGGACGCCGCGGCGGCGACGCGGTCCGCCATGAGGGTGAAGTCGCCGGGTTCGAGAACGCCGTTGCCGTCGGCGTCGAACAGGGAGAAGACGAGCGCGGCTCGCCGGGTGGCCTCTGTGCGCATGGCACCGTCACCTTTCCTCGGTCGGTCTCCGGTGCGGACCTCGACGGGCGGTCCCGGCGTCTCCGCCCGGCACAGCCGGAATCCCGTGTCCGGCCCGCTTGTTGCTGTCCCGCTGCCGGCCCGTGCACACGGCACATCACGCCTTTCACCGGAAAGAGTGAACTACCGTGATACGCAAGCATTTTGACCCCGGTTGCGCACCGGCTCCGGCCGGGAGCCGGAACCGTCCCTCACCGGCGTCCGCGGCCGGAGGCGCGGACGCCGGTTGCCCCCGGACTCCCCCGGCGCGGTCCGCGCCCCGGCCGAGGGCTCCGGCCCGCCACCGGCCCGGAACCGCCGAATCGGCCGGGTCAGCCGGGTCGGCCGGGTCGGCCGCGACGTGCCTGCGCTCCGGGGCCGTTGGGGTCCGCGCGGCAACCCGCTCGGCGAGTCCGCGGAGGCGGCCGCGAAGGATCCGGCCCTCCGGCGGCGGGCCTCCCCGCCATCCGGCCGGAACGGACGCGGTCTGCCGTTCGGGGCCGCGCCGCCGGCTGTCGATTGGCTCCCCTTGGGACGGGGAACCCGGCAAGCGCCGTCCGCACCGACATGTCTGGAGAGGACCCATGAGTCTCTTGCGAGCGATCGGCCGCCCCCTGCTGGCCTCGATGTTCATCGCCGGCGGTCTGGACTCCATCCGCAACCCCGAAGCAGTGGCACCGGCCGCCGAGCCGGTCGTACGGCCGGTCGCCGACAGGATCCAGGCCCTGCCGGACCGCACCGAGCAGATGGTACGGCTCAACGGCGCCGTGCAGGTGGCGGCCGGCGTCCTGTTGGGCCTCGGGCGCATGCCCCGGCTGTCCGCGCTGGCCCTCGCGGCCACCCTCGTGCCCACCACTGCGGCCGGGCACCGCTTCTGGGAGGCCGAGGACCCCTCCGACCGCGCCCGGCAGCGCATCCACTTCCTCAAGAACCTCTCGATGCTCGGCGGGCTGCTGATCGCGGCCGACGACACGGGCGGTGCCCCGTCGCTGGTGTGGCGCGGCCGCCACGCCGCGGACTCGCTGCGGCGCGACGTGCGGCTGGTGCGCCGCTCCGTCCGTGCCGGCGCGCGTCCGGCCGCGGCCGCGGGCCGCATCGGTGCCAGGCTGCCCGGCTGAGCCCCGCCCCCCGCGGCGGACCGGACGTCCGACGCCGGCGGCGGGGCCTCAGGCGGCCGGGGCCGGGAGCCCCATCGGGTTGGGGAAGCGCAGGACGGCGGCGCACGCGCGGGCCAGCGGGGCCAGCACCCGGCCCAGGCGGTCCGCCTCGGTGGGGCCGAGGGCCTGCCAGGGGCGCGCGGCGGCCCGGTCGGTCGCCTCCTCCACCGCGCGGTGCGCCCGGCGCCCCTCCGGTGTCGCCGTTCCGCCGGACGTCAGCCATCCGCGGGCGGCCAGCCGGTCCCGCGCGGCCTGCCACCGGTCGTCGCTCCACCCCCGGTAGGGCTGGAGTTCGGCGCGCGGCAGGTCGATGCCCGCCCGCAGCACCAGGGCCTCGCAGCCGTCCAGCCCCGCCGCGACCAGGGCCGCGACGTGGCCGTCGCCGCGGTGCTCCCGCAGGACGGTCGCCGCGTGCCACAGGCGGTCGACGGCGGTGCGCGGGACCGGAAGGGCCTGGTTGGCGGCCGCCAGCACCCGCCCCGCGCAGTCCAGTTCCCCGGCCACGGGGACCAGGAGGTCGGCGGCCTCCTCCACCTGGGGGCCGTACCCGGACAGCAGGCCCTCCAGGGCGGCGCCGGCGCCGGTCCGCCGGGCCTCCAGGACCCGCCCGGGTGCCGCCGCCGCCCAGACGCCGGGCACCGCCCGCGCGACCATGGCCGGGGCGAAACCGAAGAACGCGGCCGTGACCGGCCCCGGCCCCACCTCGCCCAGCGGCGCGGCGCGCCCGGCGAAGTACCCCCGCCAGAAACCGCGCAGCCCCGCCGCCTCGAAGGCGGCCCGGGCCTGCGGTGCGAAGTAGGTCACCGCGTGCACCGGTTCGATCGCGGACCACAGTGAGCGGGCCGTCCGCTCCGCCTCCTCCACCCTCGCCACCTCCTCGTCGCGCCTCCGGCCACCCCGGGTGCTCCTCCTGGTGCTGCCCGCGGCGGGGCCGGGGGGAAACCCCGGCCGGGCGGTGGACGCCGGCCGAGGGGCCGCGACCCACCGCCGGGGCGCGGAAGCGGGTGCCGCGGGCGGGGGCGTCGCGGGTGTCGGGGGGTGCTCGGGGACGGGGGCACTGCGGTCACGTAGAGTCGGCGGATGGCGAAGTACTTCGACGTGCACCCCCGCAACCCTCAGCAGCGCACCATCGGCAGCGTGGTGGAGAGCATCCGCTCCGGCGCACTCGTCGCGTATCCGACGGACTCGTGTTTCGCACTGGGCTGCCGGCTGGGCAACCGCGACGGCATCGCCCGGATCCGGTCGATCCGGAACCTCGACGACCGGCACCACTTCACGCTCGTGTGCCAGGACTTCGCACAGATGGGCCAGTTCGTCCGCATCGACAACGACGTGTTCCGGTCGCTCAAGGCGGCGACGCCCGGGAGCTACACCTTCATCCTCCCCGCCACGCGCGAGGTGCCGCGTCAACTGCTGCACCCGAAGAAGAAGACGGTCGGCGTCCGGATCCCCGACCACGTCGTCACCCAGGCCCTGCTCGCCGAGCTCGGCGAGCCGCTGCTCTCCAGCACCCTGCTCATGCCCGGCGAGGACGAGCCGATGACGCAGGGCTGGGAGATCAAGGAGCGCCTCGACCACGTGATCGACGCCGTGGTGGACTCCGGTGACTGCGGCACCGAGCCGACCACGGTCGTCGACTTCTCCGGCGGCGACGCCGAGATCGTACGGCGGGGAGCGGGCGACCCCGCGCGGTTCGAGTAACCGCGCCGCCGCCCGCCGGCACCGCCGGACGGGTGTGCCGGCGGGCTGCGGCGGGCGGCACGTCGGCCGATCGGGGGGACCGCCGGCGGTAGGACCTCGGTTGTGCGGGTATCAGATCACCCATGTCAGAACAGTTCCAGGTCGAGTCCATGGGCGATCACGACTACCTCGTGCGGGCCCGCCACAGCGACGGAGTGGTCGAGTCGCGCTTCCGGGCCAACCCGGCGGTCCTCGACCGGCTGCGGGTCTCCGAGGCCGACGAACGGCGGGTGGTGCGCGAGTCGGTGGCCTACCTCGCCGAACGGCAGTCGGTCGTCGACCTCCCCCAGATGGTGGACCTGGAGGACGTCGCGGCCGCCTACGACGACTACGTCGACGAGCTGAGCCGGCGCCTGGCCGCCTCCTGAGGGCGCCCCGCCCGGCGCGCGGCCCCGGTGCACGGCGATCCGCAGGAGGCGGCCCTTGTCCCGATTCGAGCTGATCACGTTCGGCCACAGCACCGCGGACCGGGCAGCGCTCTCGGAGCTCCTGCACCGCGCCGGTGTGGCCGCCGTGGTGGACGTGCGGACGGCTCCCGGCAGCCGCCGCGACCCGGACCTGCTGCGGCAGCGGCTCGCCCGGTGGATGCCCGAGGAGGGCATCGCCTACCGGTGGGAGCAGCGGCTGGGCGGATTCCGCAAACCGTCACCCGACTCCCCCGACACGGTGTGGCGCAACGCCTCCTTCCGCGGCTACGCCGCCCACACCCGCACCCCCGACTTCGTCGCCGCGATGGACGACCTGCTGCGGCAGGCGGCCGGGGCGCGCACGGCGGTGATGTGCAGCGAGGCGGTGTGGTGGCGGTGCCACCGCCGCCTCATCGCGGACTTCGCCGTCCTCGCCCGTGACGTGACGGCCCGCCACCTGATGCACGACGGGCGCCTGACGGCGCACTCCCCCACCCCGGGGGTGCGGCTGCGGGCCGACGGCCTCCTGGTCTACGACGACGAGGCGGCCGGCGCGCCGTGACGGACGGGACGCACCGCCGCGGCCGCGGGCGCTCGGCCGTCCGCAGGCAGGGCGAGAAGGGCCGGACGGGACCGGCGGTGCGGCGCGGAGCGGTGGAACCGCGGGCAGGCCGATCGCGGTGGAGGACGGTGGAGGACGGCGGCCGCGCCGGCCGGCCCTGGGACGATGTCCGCCCGGGAGGGGCCGGGCCGCCCCTGGCGGCCCGGCCCCTCCCCCGGAGACGAGGAGCCCCGGTGAGCGAGAAGACGACGTGCGCGATCGTCGGCGGCGGTCCGGCCGGTGTGGTGCTGGGCCTGCTGCTGGCCCGGGCCGGCGTGGAGGTCACCGTGCTGGAGAAGCACGCCGACTTCCTGCGGGACTTCCGCGGTGACACCGTGCATCCCACCACCCTGCGGCTGCTGGACGAGCTCGGCCTGTACGAGAGGTTCGCCGCCCTCCCCCACAGCAAGGTCCACGACATCACCTTCCCGCTGGACGGCGGGCGCTCGGTGACGCTGGCCGACTTCCGCCGCCTGCACGGCCAGTCCCACCCCTACGTCGCGCTGGTGCCGCAGTGGGACCTGCTGAACCTGCTGGCCGAGGCCGGGCGGGCCGAGCCCGCGTTCGCCCTGCGCATGCGCCACGAGGTCACCGGGCTGCTGTACGACTCCGGGACGGTCGCCGGCGTGCGCCACCTCGGCCCCGACGGGCGGCCCGGCGAGCTGCGCGCCGACCTGGTGGTGGCCTGCGACGGCCGCCGGTCGGTCGTCCGCAGCCAGGCCGGCCTCACGCCCCGCGAGTATCCGGTGAACCTCGACGTGTGGTGGTTCAGGATCCCCGCCGACGGCGGCGTCCCGCCCTCCCTGCTCCCCCGCTTCGGCCGCGGCAGGGCGCTGGCCGTGCTCCCCCGCGAGGGGTACCTGCAGATCGCCTACCTCGGTCCCAAGGGCACCGACGCCCGCCTGCGGGAGCGGGGCGTCGACGCCCTCCGCCGCGACGTCGCCGAGCTGATGCCCGAGTTGTCCGGCGCCGTCCGTTCCCTGGCCTCCATGGACGACGTCAAGCACCTGGACGTCCGCCTGGACCGGCTGGCCCGCTGGCACACCGACGGACTGCTGTGCATCGGGGACGCCGCCCACGCCATGTCGCCCCTGGGCGGCGTGGGCGTCAACCTCGCCGTCCAGGACGCCGTCGCCGCCGCCCGCCTGCTGGCCGCCCCCCTGCGCCGGGGCCGCGTCACGGGAAGGGAGCTGGACGCCGTCCGCCGGCGCCGCCTGCCCCCCACCGTCGCCACCCAGGCCCTGCAACGCCTGCTGCACCGCCGGCTGATCGGTCCCGTCCTCCAGGGGCGGACTTCCGCCCCTCCCGGGGCCCTGACGGCCCTCCTGACCCGTCTTCCCCGGCTCTCGGCCGTCTCCGCCCACCTCATCGGCGTGGGCATCCGCCCCGAGCACGCCCCCCGCTTCGCCCGCCGGCCGCCCGGGGCGTCCGGCACCGCCCCCTGACCCCGGCGGGCGGCCGGCCGCGTCCGGGACCGGAGCCCGGCCGCGCCCGCCCCGCCCGGTCCGCAGCGGTGTCTTCGTGCCGCGGTCCCGTCCGGTTCAGCGCGCCGACGGCGCCGGGCAACCTCCCCGGGCCAGGCTCCCGGGAGTCCCCGCGTCCCGGCCCGGAGGAGATGCCCATGACCGCGCACCGAGCGGGTGCCCTGACGGCCTTGTCGCTGTGTGCGGCCCTGATGGTGCCGGCCGTGCCCGTCCACGCCGCCCCCGCCGGCTCGCCCGGCCTCCCTCCGGTCGTCCCCCGGGCCGAGACGGCCGCGCTCCACGACGACGCGGAGGGCGGCCACGCCGATGCCGACGACCCCGCGATCTGGCGCAATGCCGCGGACCCCGGGCGGAGCCTGGTGATCGCCACGGCCAAGGAGGGCGGGCTGCGCGTCTACGACCTCGGCGCGCGCCAGGTCCAGTCCCTCCCCGCGCCCCCGCCCCGCTCCCCGGGGGACGCCCCCGGCCGCTTCAACAACGTCGACCTCCTCCACGGGATGCGGCTGCCGGGTGGACGTGCCGACCTGGCCGTGGTCAGCGACCGCGGCCACGACCGGCTGCGCGTCTACCGCATCGACCGCGACCGCCCCGGCGGCCCGCTCACCGACGTCACCGACCCGGCGGCGGCCCCGATCTTCTCCGCCGGGCAGGAGGAGATCAACGCGGAGGAGACCGCGTACGGCCTGGCCACCTGGACCGACCGCTCCACCGGCCGCTCCTACGCCCTGGTCAGCCGCAACAACCACACCACCGTCGCCCTGCTGGAGATCACCGCCGACGGCGGCACGGTCGGCTACCGCAAGGTCCGCTCCCTGGACCTGCCCGCCTCCTTCCGCCTGCCCGACGGCACCTCCTGGGCGCCGTGCGGCGAGCCGGGCGAGCTGCCGCAGATCGAGGGCATGGTCGTCGACCCGGCCGACGGCGTGCTCTACGCCGGGCAGGAGGACGTCGGGATCTGGCGGCTCCGCGCCGACCTGCGGGGCGAACCCGAACTGATCGACCGGGTCCGCGAGTACGGCGTCCCCGCCGTCCACGACGCGGAGAGCGACGAGTGCTCGCCCGCCGGCGCCGATCCGGGGTACGGCGGCGAGCACCTGTCGGCCGACGTCGAGGGCCTGACGCTGTTGACCGAACCCGGCGGTGACGGCTACGTGCTGGCCTCCAGCCAGGGCGACGACTCCTTCGCCCTCTACGACCGCGAGCCGGGCGAGGACAACGAGTACGAGGGCGGGTTCCGCGTCACGGCCGCCTCGCGGACCCTCGACGGGGCCGAGGAGTGCGACGGCGCCGCGGTACTGAACGCGCCCCTCGGCGCGAGGTACCCGAACGGCCTGCTGGTCGTCCAGGACGGCCACGAGACGCCCGTCGCGGACGGCCGCGAGGCGACCGGCTTCACGTTCGTCGACCTCGCCGACGTCATGGACGCCGTCGACGACTGAGCCGCTGCGGCTCCCGGGGCCCGGGGCCCGGGGCGGGCGCTCGGCGGCTCACCGCCGGGCCGCCCGCCGCGACCGGTCCCCCGTTCCGGTCGCGGCCCCGGCCCCGGGAGCCGGTCACGCGCCGCAGCAGCCGCCGGCCGGAGCCTCCCGGTCCGCGGCCGCGGCGGCGTCCGGAGCGGTGCCGATCCGGACGGTTCCGGCGGCCGGCGCGGCGCAGCAGCCCCCGCCCTCGGCCGGTTCGGGGGCGTCGAAGAGTCCGGCGCCGCCACACACACCGGTCTCGGGCAGGGTGAGCTCCACGCGGTCGGCCGCTTCGAGGTCGCCGGCGAGGGCGGCGGCGACGGAGCGGACCTGCTCGTAGCCGGTCATGGCGAGGAAGGTCGGGGCGCGGCCGTAGGACTTCATGCCGACCAGGTGGATCCCGGGCTCGGGGTGGGACAGTTCGCGGTGGCCGTGGGGGTAGACGGTGCCGCAGGAGTGGACGTTGGGGTCGATCAGCGGGGCCAGCGCCACCGGTGCCTGGAGGCGCTCGTCCAGTTGCAGGCGGACCTCGGAGAGGAAGGACAGGTCGGGGCGGAAGCCGGTGAGCACGATCACTTCGTCGACCGCGTCCAGGCGGCGCCCGTCCTCGCCGACCAGGACCAGGCGGCCGTCGCCGGCGCGCTCGATCGCCTCGGTGCGGAACCCGGTGACCGCATCGGCGTGCCCCTTCTCGACGGCGGCCCTGGCCGCCAGGCCCAGCGCGCCGCGGGCGGGGAGCCGGTCGGCTTCCCCGCCGCCGAAGGTGGAGTCGGTGATGCCGCGCCGCAGGACCCACAGGGCCTTCGTGCCGGCCCCGTCCTCGGCCTCGGCGAGGCCGGCGAGGGCGGCCAGGGCGGTGAAGGCGGAGGCTCCGGAGCCGATGACGGCGGTGCGCTTCCCGGCGTGGCGGGCGCGGACGGCGGGGTCCTCGACGTCGGGGACGCGGTAGGTGGTGCGGTCGGCCGCGGCCTTCTCCCCCAGCGCGGGGAGCCCGTTGCCGCCGGCCGGGCCGGGGGTGGCCCAGGTACCGGAGGCGTCGATCACCGCGCGGGCCGGGATCCGCTCCTCGCGGCCGTCGGCGTGCCGGACGTGGACGGCGAAGGGCTGGTCCTCGCGGCCGGCGTCCACGACCCGGTCCCGTCCGGCGCGGGAGACGCCGGTGACGGTGGCGCCGTAGCGCACCCGTTCCCCCAGGGCGTCGGCCAGCGGCTGCAGGTAGCCGTCGACCCAGTCCCCGCCGCAGGGGTAGGCGCCGGCGTCGGGCCGGATCCAGCCGGTCGGGGCCAGGAGCTTCTCGGCGACCGGGTCGACGACCTCGCCCCAGGTGGAGAACAGCCGGATGTGGCTCCACTCGCGCACCGCGGCGGCAGCGGCCGGGCCCGCCTCCAGGACCAGGGGTTCCAGCCCCCGCCCGGTCAGGTGAGCCGCGGCGGCCAGGCCGATGGGGCCGGCGCCGATGACGACGACGGGGAGCTGCTGTGCGCTCATGGCTCTTCTCTCTTCTCGTGCGGGCGGGCCGGGGACGGGAGCGGGTCGGTGCGCGGGACCGGCGCGGGCCGGACGGCTTCCCGGTGCGCGCCGGAGCGCCGACCTCTGATTCGATCGCTGTCTATGTCTTGAGCTTGTCACCCTGCATCGACGGATGTCAACATAGGCGCATGTCGAATTCAGAAGGTGCGGAAGGTCCGGCTCCCGGGAACCGGGGGGCGGCGCCGTGCTGCCCGCCGCTGACCGAGCGTCCGCTGACGGCCGAGGAGGCCGAGCGGACCGCCGCGATGTTCAAGGCGCTGGGCGACCCGGTCCGGCTGAGGCTGTTCTCCCTGGTGGCCTCGCACGAGGGCGGGGAGGCGTGCGTGTGCGACATCTCCGATGTCGGGGTCTCCCAGCCCACCGTCAGCCACCACCTGAAGAAGCTCAGGGAAGCCGGACTGCTGACCTCCGAGCGGCGCGGCACCTGGGTGTACTACAGGGTCGCCCCCTCCGTGGTGGCGGCGATGTCGGCCATGCTCGCCCCGCGCTCCTGACCCGCCCCACCACCCCGCGGGGCGGTGGGGCGGGTGCTGCGTCAGTCCTGCCGGGCCGGGGCGCCGGCGGCGGTGGCCTGCCGGGCGCCGAACCTCCCGCGCCAGGCGAGCGCGACGTGGACCAGTCCGATCAGGACCGGCACCTCGATCAGCGGGCCGACGACACCGGACAGCGCCTGGCCGGAGGTGACCCCGAAGGTGGCGATGGCCACCGCGATGGCCAGCTCGAAGTTGTTGCCCGCGGCGGTGAAGGCGAGGGTGGCGGTGCGGTCGTAGGCCAGTCCGACGGCCTTGCCGAGCGCGAAGGTGCCGAAGAACATCAGCGCGAAGTACACCAGCAGCGGCAGCGCGATGCGGGCGACGTCGAGGGGCTGGGAGGTGATCGTCCTGCCCTGGAGCGCGAAGAGGACGACGATGGTGAACAGCAGCCCGTACAGCGCCCAGGGACCGATCCTGGGCAGGAACCTCCGCTCGTAGCCCTCCCGGCCCATCCTCCTCTCGCCCAGGCGGCGGGTGAGGAACCCGGCCAGCAGCGGGACGCCGAGGAAGATCACGACGTTGAGGGCGATCTGCCACATCGAGATGTCCAGTCGCTCGCCGTCGCCCAGGCCCAGCCATCCGGGCAGCAGATCGAGGTAGAACCAGCCGAGCAGGCCGAACGCCAGCACCTGGAACACGCTGTTGAGGGCCACCAGGACGGCGGCGGCCTCGCGGTCGCCGCAGGCGAGGTCGTTCCAGATGATCACCATGGCGATGCAGCGGGCGAGTCCGACGATGATCAGCCCGGTGCGGTACTCGGGCAGGTCGGGCAGGAAGATCCAGGCCAGGGCGAACATCACCGCCGGTCCCACGAGCCAGTTGACCACCAGGGAGGAGGCCATCAGCCGGCGGTCCCCGGTGACGGCGTCCAGCCTGTCGTAGCGGACCTTGGCCAGCACCGGGTACATCATCACCAGCAGGCCCAGCGCGATCGGCAGGGAGATCCCGCCGACCTCGATCCTGCTCAGGGCGTCGTTCAGGCCGGGGACCAGACGGCCCAGCCCCAGGCCGGCGGCCATGGCGAGCAGGATCCACACCGCGAGGTAGCGGTCGAGAGCGGAGAGCCTGGCGGCGATGCCGCCGTCCCCGGAGGGATCCGCCGGCCTGGTGGTCTCTTCGGCGGTGGTCACGGGCAGGCCCTCCTGGTCTCGGCGGCGCGGTTGGCATGGGCGGTCCCGGCCAGCTCCAGGAGGGAGCGGCCCAGGGATTCGACGACGTCCGGGCGCAGCCGGTAGTAGGTGTAGCGGCCGCACGGCTCGGTCTCCACCACACCCGCCTCCCGCAGGACGCGCAGGTGGTTGGAGAGGTTGGTCTGCCTCGCCCCGGTCTCCTCGACCAGGTGCGTGGTGCACAGCGTCTCGCGCGAGAGCAGGGCCACGATCCGCAGCCTGAGCGGGTCGGCCAGCGCCCGCATCAGATCAGCTTCGACTGACATCAGCATGAGCTGATATTTTCACACCCACGGGGCCCGGCGTCACCGCGGCCCCGCCCCGAGACGAGAGACACCCGCCATGCCCGAGAAGCCCTCCGTGCTGTTCGTCTGCGTCCACAACGCCGGCCGCTCCCAGATGGCCGCCGCCTGGCTGGCCCACCTGGCCGGGGACCGCGTCGAGGTCCGCTCCGCCGGTTCCGCCCCCGCCGATCGGGTCAACCCCGCCGCGGTCGAGGCGATGGAGGAGGTCGGCATCGACATCTCCGCCCGGACGCCCAAGGTCCTCACCGCCGACGCCGTCCGGGCCTCCGACTACGTCGTCACCATGGGCTGCGGTGACACCTGCCCGGTCTTCCCCGGCAAGACGTACCTCGACTGGGAGCTGGACGACCCGGCCGGACGGGGCGTCGAGGCCGTGCGCCCCATCCGCGACGAGATCCGCAGGCGGATCGAGGCGCTGATCGCCGACATCGACGCCGCGGCCGCCGGGGGGCCGGCGTGAGCACCACCGGCACCGGACCCGGTGCCGCCGGACCCGGCAGCACCGGACCCGGCGGCTGACCCGGGCGCCGCCCCTACGCAAGGACACGGAGGAGGGCGGCCACCTCGGCCGCGACGGCGGCCCGGGCGGGAGCGAGGTACCGGCGGGGGTCCGTCAGCTCCGGGTGGGCGTCGAGACGGCCGCGGACGACGCGGGTGAACACCGCGTTCAGGCGCGTGGAGACGTTCACCTTCCGCATGCCCGCGGCGACCGCGCGGGCCAGGTCCGCGTCGGCGACGCCGGAGGACCCGTGCAGGACCAGGGGCACCCCGGCGGCCCGGCGCAGCCGGGAGACGAGGTCGAAGTCCAGGCGCGCGGTGCGGGTCCGCATCGCGTGGGAGCTGCCCACCGCCACCGCCAGGGCGTCCACGGCCGTGTCCGCCACGAAGGCGCGGGCCTCGTCCGGATCGGTGCGGACGCCGGGGGCGTGGGCCCCGTCCTTGCCGCCCACCTCGCCGAGTTCGGCCTCGACCCACACGCCGCGCTCGTGGCAGTAGGCGGTGACGTCCCGGGTGGCGGCCACGTTCTCCTCGTACGGAAGGCGGGCCGCGTCGAACATGACGGAGCCCAGGCCGAGTTCGACGGCCTCCCGGACGAGGTCCGCGGACTCCGCGTGGTCGAGGTGGACGGCGACCGGCACCCGCGCGGCACGGGCGACGGCGAGGGTGGCGAGGCCGATCGGTGCGAGCGCGCCGTGGTAGCGGACCGTTTTCTCGCTGATCTGCAGGATCACCGGCCGTCCGGCGGCCTCCGCGCCCGCGGCGATCGCCTCGGCGTGCTCGATCTGGAGGACGTTGAACGCACCCACCGCCGCGTCCTCCGCCAGGACGCCGCGGAAGAGCTCACCGCTCGGCACGAGGGGCACCCGGCACCTCCTCCGCGCAGGACTCCGCCCCGCGCGGGGCGTCAGGCACGGGGGCCGTCCAGGACGACGGACCGGGTGAGGTGGGCGGGGCGGTCCGGATCGCAGCCGCGCGCCTCGGCGACGGCGACGGCGAGGCGCTGGGCCCGGACGAGGTCGGCCAGCGGGTCGATGCCGCCCTCACCGGCCCGTGAGTCGGCGACCACCGTGCCGCCCGCCCGGGCGGCCTCGTCCACCAGCCCCGGCGGCGGGGTGCCGAGGATCCACACGACCCGGCCGGGTCCGGTGACGCTGACGGGGCCGTGCCGGTACTCCATCGCCGGGTACGCCTCCGTCCAGGCGCCGGCGGCCTCGCGCATCTTCAGCGCCGCCTCCAGCGCCAGCCCGTGGCACCAGCCCGCGCCGAGGAAGGTGAACTGCTCGGCGGTGCGCACGGCCGCGGGCAGCGGGGAGGCCACCGCGGAGTCGGCGTCGCGCACCGCGGCGGCAAGGGGGCGCACGCCCGGCGGGAGGGCGCCCTCGGCCTCCAGGTGGGCGCGCAGCAGGGCGAGGACGGTGGTGGCGAAACGGGTCTGGACGACGGACTCCTCGTCGGCGAAGTCCAGCACCGCGACGTCGTCGGCCGCGCCCGCGACGGGCGTGCCCGGGTCCGCGGTGATCGCGCCGGTGGGCACCGTGCCCCGCAGCCGCCCCAGCAGGTCGAGGACCTCGGTGGTGGTGCCGGACCGGGTGACGGCCACCACCCGGTCGTAGGTCCGCCCGGCGGGGAACTCCGAGGCGGCGAAGGCGTCGGTCTCGCCGTGGCCGCCGCTCTCCCGCAGCGCCGCGTAGGCCTGGGCCACGAACCAGGAGGTGCCGCAGCCGACGACCGCGACCCGCTCGCCCCGGCGGGGCAGGGCCGCGGCGCGGGACGGGAGCAGCCGGGCGGCCCGCCGCCAGCACTCGGGCTGGGAGGCGATCTCGACCGCGGTGCGGGAGGTGCGGGTACCGGGCATCGGGGCTCCTCGGGGCAGGGGAGGGGGCGGGCGCCGACGGGCCGTTCGGCTCCACCGGGCGTTCGCACGGTGAGCATCACAGATGCTCTGAGTTGATTGCAAGTATTGATTTTCAATCAATTGAGAGCATCCTCGTGCCATCTGGCGCCCGCAGGACGGCTCCGGCGGCCCCGGCCGGCGCGACAGGACCGGCCCGCTGGGAGCGGGGGTGCCCGGTCGCCCTCCTATAGCGTGTCGGGAGCGCGAGAGCAGAAGCCCTGTGAGGAGTCCGACGCATGTCCAAGCACGAGCGGTGGAGCAAGCTGATGGAGCTGCTGGCCGCCGGGGGCAGGCTGGAGGTCGAGGACGCCGCGGCGTCCCTGGGGGCCTCCGCCGCGACCATCCGCAGGGACCTCGACGAACTCGCGGAGCAGCAGATGCTGGTGCGCACCCGGGGCGGGGCCATCGCGCACGGCGTCTCCTACGAACTGCCGCTGCGGTACAAGTCCTCCCAGCGCGCGGCCGAGAAGCAGCGGATCGCCGCGGCGGTGGCCGATCTGATCGGCCGGGGCGACGTGGTGGGGCTCAACGGGGGCACCACCACGACCGAGGTGGCGCGGGCTCTGGCCCTGCGGGCCGGCGGCGGGCGGCGGGAGCCGCCCGCCGCGCCCGCCTCTCCCCGGCTGACCGTCGTCACCAACGCCCTCAACATCGCCGGCGAGCTGGCCGTGCGCCCGCAGATCAAGACCGTGCTCACCGGCGGGGTGACCCGTTCGCAGACCTACGAACTGGTCGGCCCCC
The DNA here is from genome assembly GCF_042681365.1 of Streptomyces desertarenae. Taxonomy (NCBI): domain Bacteria; kingdom Bacillati; phylum Actinomycetota; class Actinomycetes; order Kitasatosporales; family Streptomycetaceae; genus Streptomyces; species Streptomyces desertarenae. Next base: position 67,716 of record NZ_JBHUFU010000014.1, read on the forward strand.
TCACCACGGGCGTGCTGAACCAGGTCGTCCTGGACGCGGCCGTCCTCGGTGTCGACGGGATCGATCCCCCGCTGGGGGTCATGACCCACCACGAGGACGAGGCGAGCGTCAGCCGGCTGTTCGCCGAGCGCGCGCAGCGCGTGATCGTGGCCGCCGACTCCTCCAAGATGGGGAAACGCGCCTTCGCCAGGATCTGCGGGCTGGACGGCGTCGACGTGGTGGTGACCGACGCGGGGATCCCCGCCGAGGCCGCCGGCCGCCTGGCCGACGCCGGGATCAGGGTGATCGCCGTCTGAGGTTCCCGCCCGCGGACCGGTGGACTCCGGCCGGCGGACCCCGCCTTTCCGTCCCGCCGTCCTCCGGCGTGCGGGGAGCGGGCTCCGGGCTCGGCGCGACGGCAGCCCCGATGGTCGTCCCTGCGCGAAACCGCTTCCGCGCGAACATCCGCCGGCATGCCAACGGCAGGCCGCGGAGTCGATCCCCGGGCGGTGCGGCAGGCCACTCGACGAGGAGCGCTGCCGCCGGATCCGGCATCCCTGCCGTCCCGTGCCGGCTCCTTCCGGGCGGAGCCGGCGCCACAGGGGCGCTCGCGGCCGGCGGACCGGCGGTGCACCCCGGCTCGGATCGAGACGCTGATCGGTTGCCTGCTCCGCGCCTCGTACACGGTCGAGGGCGCACGGCCGCTGCTCGAACGGCACGGCCGGCCGTGGCAGCAGCCCGCCCGCGGGGGCATCGGCCCGGACTCGCGAACCGCCGGATGCCCCGTCCCCCGAGCGCGGACCGGACGGCGGCGCGTCACCGGCAGCGGGAGCCCCTCCCTTCTCCGGCCGCCCCCAGTCATCGGATCCCTGGCACCCCCTGCTCCATCCCTGTTGCCGGATACCCCTTGATTTCCCGGTAGAGATCCGATGAATATGGAGGACGTCGCGAGCGGATCCGGCCTGCGGCACGGCACCGGCGTCCGCGGGAAGCCGCGGACGGCGAGCACGCACCGCACAGCGAGGCGGCGGCCTCCCGGCGCCTCGGGCCCCGCGCCCACCTCCCGTCACCGGTCCGCCTCCCCCGCCGCCCCCTCGAAAGGCGCCTTCTGTGAGACTCACCCGACTCGGCCCCCGCGGTGCCGAACAGCCGGCCGTCCTGGACGACGACGGCCGGCTGCTGGACGCCTCCGGCGTGGCGGACGACTTCGACGGCGCGTTCTTCGCCTCCGGCGGGATCGGACGCCTGCGCGCCGCCCTGCACGAGGGGCGGCTCCCCCGGCTCGACCCGCCGGCGGGCACGCGCACCGGAGCGCCGGTCGCGCGTCCGGGGAAGATCGTGTGCATCGGCCTCAACTACCGCGACCACGCCGCCGAGACCGGTGCGGCGATCCCGGAGCGCCCGGTGGTCTTCCTGAAGGACCCCGGCACCGTCGTCGGCCCCTACGACGAGGTGCTCGTCCCGCGCGGCTCCACCCGCACCGACTGGGAGGTGGAGCTCGGTGTCGTCATCGGCTCCCGCGCCCGCTACCTCGACTCGCCCGAGCAGGCGCACGCGCTGATCGCCGGCTACGCCGTCAGCCACGACGTCTCCGAGCGCGAGTTCCAGCTGGAGCGCTCCCCCCAGTGGGACCTGGGCAAGTCCTGTGAGACCTTCAACCCGCTGGGGCCGTGGCTGGTCACCCCCGACGAGGTGGGCGACCCGCAGGCGCTGGGGCTGCGGCTGTCGGTCAACGGCCGCAGGCGCCAGGAGGGCAGCACCTCCGACATGGTCTTCGACGTGGCGCACCTCATCTGGTACCTGAGCCGGCACATGGTGCTCGAACCCGGGGACCTGGTGAACACCGGGACCCCGGCCGGCGTGGCCCTCGGCCTGCCGGACACCCCCTACCTGCGCGCGGGCGACACCGTCGAGCTCGGGATCGACGGCCTCGGCGTCCAGCGCCAGACCTTCGTCCCGGCGTGAGGGGCGGTACCGTGTCCGCCGCTCCCCGCATCACGGGATTCGACACCTACGACATCCGCTTCCCCACCTCCGGGGAGCTGGACGGCTCCGACGCCATGAACCCCGACCCCGACTACTCGGCTGCCTACGTGGTCCTGGGCACGGACGCCGGCGACGGAGCGGAGGGGCACGGGTTCGCCTTCACCATCGGCCGCGGCAACGACGTCCAGGTCGCCGCGATCGAGGCGCTGCGCCACCACGTCCTGGGACTGCGCGTGGACGAGGTGTGCGCCGACCCCGGCCTGGTCAGCCGCTCCCTCACCGGCGACAGCCAGCTGCGCTGGCTCGGGCCGGAGAAGGGCGTGACGCACATGGCGGTCGGCGCCGTGGTCAACGCCGTGTGGGACCTGGCCGCCCGGCGCGCGGGCAAGCCGCTGTGGAAGCTGCTGGCCGACGCCGACCCCGAGTGGCTGGTCTCCCAGGTCGACTTCCGCTACATCACCGACGCCCTCACCCCCGACGAGGCCCTCGCGCTGCTGCGCGCGGGCCGGGAGGGGCGGCGGGAGCGGGAGGCCGTGCTGCTGGAGCACGGCTACCCCGCCTACACCACCTCCCCCGGCTGGCTGGGCTACTCCGACGAGAAGCTCGCCCGGCTGGCCGGGGAGGCGGTGGCCGACGGATTCACGCAGATCAAGCTGAAGGTGGGGGCCGACCTGGCGGACGACATCCGCCGGTGCCGCACCGCCCGCGCCGCGATCGGCGACGGCGTCCGCATGGCGGTCGACGCCAACCAGCGGTGGGACGTCGGCGAGGCGATCGCCTGGACGAGGGCGCTGGCCGAGTTCGACCCGTACTGGGTCGAGGAGCCCACCTCCCCCGACGACGTGCTCGGCCACGCCGCCGTCCGCGCGGCGGTGGCCCCGGTCAAGGTCGCCACCGGCGAGCACGTGCAGAACCGGATCGTCTTCAAGCAGCTGCTCCAGGCCGGGGCCGTCGACATCCTCCAGATCGACGCGGCCCGGGTGGGCGGCGTCAACGAGAACCTGGCGATCCTGCTGCTGGCGGCCAGGTTCGGGGTGCCGGTGTGCCCGCACGCCGGCGGTGTGGGCCTGTGCGAACTCGTCCAGCACCTGTCGATGTTCGACTACGTGGCGCTCAGCGGCACCACGCGGGACCGGGTCATCGAGTACGTCGGCCACCTGCACGAGCACTTCCTCGACCCGGTCGTGATCCGGCGCGGCCGGTACGCCGCTCCGGCCGCGCCGGGCTTCTCCGCGGCGATGGCACCGGAGTCGATCGCGCGCTACACCTTCCCCCACGGCGAGTACTGGGCCGCCCGGGCGGCGGCCGCAGAGGAGGCCCCGGCATGACCGGCACGGACGGCGCGACCGCACTGCGGGGCCTGCGGGTCCTCGTCACCGGAGGCGGCTCCGGCATCGGGCGGGCGGTGGCCCGCGCGTTCGACGGCGCCGGCGCCCGGGTGGCCGTCCTCGACCTCGCACCCGACTGCGCGGGGGAACCGTGGACCGGCCTGGAGGCGGACGTCACCGACGACGCGTCGGTCCGCGCCGCCGTGGAGGAGGCGGCCGGGCTCTTCGGCGGCCTCGACGTCGTGGTGAACAACGCCGGGACCGGCGCCGTCGGCACGGTGGAGGACAACCCCGACGAGCAGTGGCACCGCGTCCTGGACGTCAACGTCCTCGGCATCGTCCGCACCACCCGCGCCGCCCTGCCGCACCTGCGGCGCTCCCCTCGTGCGGCCGTCGTCAACACCTGCTCGATCGCCGCCACGGCCGGACTGCCGCAGCGCGCCGCGTACTCCGCGAGCAAGGGCGCCGTCCTCTCCCTCACCCTCGCCATGGCCGCCGACCACGTCCGCGAGGGCATCCGCGTCAACTGCGTCAACCCCGGCACGGCCGACACCCCCTGGGTGGCCCGGCTCCTGGACGCGGCCGAGGACCCCGCGGCCGAGCGCGCCGCGCTGGAGGCCCGCCAGCCCATGGGGCGCCTGGTCACCGCCGAGGAGGTCGCGGCGGCCGTCGTCTACCTGGCCTCTCCGGCGGCCGCGTCCGTCACCGGCACCGCCCTGGCCGTCGACGGTGGCATGGCCGGTCTGCGGCTGCGGCCGGCGGCGCGGTGACGGCGCGGGAGGGCGGTGCGGCGGCCCCGGCCGGCGGGGGCCGGGGGTGTCCCGCCGCCGGCGCGGGGGCCGCGCGCGGGACGCGGACCGTCGACGCCCACCACCACGTGTGGGACCTGTCCGTGCGCGACCAGGCGTGGCTCGGCGCCGACGGGTTCGCGCCCCTGCGGCGGAGCTTCGGCACGGACGACCTGGCGGCCGAGGCGGCCGCCTCGGGGGTGGACGCCACCGTGGTGGTGCAGACGGTCGCCGCCGCCGACGAGACACCCGAGCTGCTCGCCCTCGCCGAGGCGGACGCCCTGGTCGCCGGCGTGGTCGGCTGGACCGACCTGACCTCGCCCGGGGTCGCCGACGCCCTCGGCGGACTCCGCGGCCTGCCCGGCGGCGAGCACCTGGTGGGCGTCCGCCACCAGGTCCAGGGCGAACCCGACCCGCGCTGGCTGCTGCGCCCGGACGTGGCCCGCGGCATGCGGGCACTGGCCGCGGCCGGGCTCGTGCACGACCTGGTGGTGCTGCCGCACCAGCTGCCCGCCGCCGTGGAGGCGGCCGCCGCCCACCCCGGCCTCGTCTTCGTCCTGGACCACCTGGGCAAGCCACCCGTGGCCGAGGGGCGGACGGAGCCGTGGGCCGGGCACGTCCGCAGGCTGGCCGCGCTGCCGAACACCGTGTGCAAGCTCTCCGGGCTGGTGACCGAGGCGCGCTGGGACGGCTGGACGGTGGAGGACCTGCGCCCGTACGCCGACACGGTCCTGGAGGCGTTCGGGCCCCGGCGGCTGATGTTCGGATCGGACTGGCCGGTCTGCCTGCTCGCCGCCTCCTACGGGCAGGTGGTCGACGCCGCCCGCGAGCTGACCGCGTCCCTGAGCCCCGCCGAGCGGGCCGAGGTCTTCGGCGGCACCGCGGCCCGGGTGTACGGGATCTGACGGCACGGCGGCCGGACGCGCGTCAGGTGGCCGGCAGACCGGTCAGGTGGCCGGAAGGGAGGATTCCGTGGAGCCGAGCGCCGTCCGCAGCCACTGCTCGACGTCGGCGACGTGCACGGTGGCCCACGCCCGCGCGACCTCGGGCCGGCGCGCCTCGATCGCCTCGCAGATCGCCTCGTGCTGCTCCCTGGTCCGCCGCACCGCGCCCTCCTGCGTCAGCCCCCGCCAGATCCGGGCGCGCGCCGTCGGGCCGGAGATGCCCTCGATCACGGAGCACAGCACGGTGTTGCCCGAGCCCGCGGCGATGAGGCCGTGGAACCTGAGGTCGTTGGCGACCAGGGCCTCCACCGTCGGGGAGTCGCCCAGGTCCTCCAGGGTCGCGCGCAGGGCCGCCCTGTCCTCGTCGCTCATCGCCGTCGCGGCCATGGCCGCCGCGGCGGGTTCGAGGATGCGGCGGACCTCGAGGAACTCCAGGACGGTGTCGTCCCGGTGGAAGTCGACGGCGAACCCCATGGCCTCCAGCAGCAGGCTCGGTTCGAGGCTGGTCACGTACGTCCCGTCGCCCTGGCGCACGTCGAGCACCCTTATCAGCGAGAGCGCCTTGACGGCCTCGCGCAGGGAGTTGCGGGACAGTCCGAGCCGCTCGGCGAGGTCCGCCTCCCGGGGGAGCTTCGCACCGGGGCCGAGCTCGCCCGTCACGATCATGTCCTTGATCTTCTCGATCGCTCCGTCCGTGACTGGCACGCCGTCCCCTCCGCAGGTCATCCGAGGTTTCGGAGGATAGCCCACCCCGCGGGACGGCGGTCTGCCGCGGACAGGGCCGCGGCAGGCGGCCCTGGAGAACGGGACGAGGCGAGGGGCGGCCCCGCCCGGCCGGGCCGTCCTGAGGGCTCCGCGGCCCTGCCCGCGGGGCAGAGGTCGGATGTCGTGCCCGGCCGGGGGCGCATGCCGGCCCGGGGCCGCGGGGCGGGCGCCGGCCCCCGGCCCCGGGACGGGATCCGGGGACCGGCGCCGCCGGCGGCGGGGTGCCGCCGCCGGGGCGGGCCCCGGTGCGCCGCGCGTCAGCCCGCGGCCACCGCGTCGCGCGGCGCTCCCGCCGGCCGGGTCAGGGCCGCGCCGAAGTTCCCCTCGACCTCCGCCCTCTCCGCCGCGTTCGGATAGGGGTTCCTGCACGAGGTCCCTGCGGTGGAGCCGGACATCAGGCTGGAGCAGGGGCCGGGCTTGCGGTCGGGCAGTCCGAGGATGTGGCCGAGTTCGTGCGAGGAGATACGGATCGTGTCGTAGCCCTGGCCGACGGCCTGCCGGCCGATGTAGACGGTCCCGCTGCCCAGGGTGGTGGTGTAGGCGCGGGGCCAGCCGTTGTCGGCCAGGATCCGTATGTTGGCGCGCTGCCCGGCCGCGACCGGCCGCAGCTCGACGCCGTCGACGCTCTCGTTCCAGATCGCCGCGCCCCGGTCGACCGCGGCCCTGAACTCGGCGGACGCGCTCGCGTCGTAGGTGAGCACCCGTGGTGCCGCGGCGCGGTCCCCGGCGGCGGGGGCGGCGGACGCCTGGCCGCCGGCCAGGGCCAGGGTCACGGCCAGGGCGGCGGTCAGGCCGCGTGCGAGTGTGCGGACGTGCATGGTCGACCTCCTCGTGGGGGAAAGGCAGTCGTGCCCATGACATGCTTCAGGCTCCCTGCCCATCCCGGACGGATGCCAATCCGTCAATCGGCACGAGTGTCACGCCCCCGCGGGCCCGGCACGCGCCGGCGGCACCGGGCGGCGCGCCGGTCACCCCCGCCGTCCGGTGCCGGACCGGGCCCGCGTCCCCCTCACGCCTTCGCCCGGTACGCCCGCATCGCCAGCGGGTAGAAGACCGCGGCTATCCCCACCGCCCAGACCAGCGACCACAGCAGCGGCCGGCCCACCTCGCCGCCCAGCAGCAGACCGCGGAACGCGTCCGAGAGGTGGGTGACCGGGTTGACGTCCGCCCAGGCCTGGAGCCAGCCGGGCATGGTGTCGACGCGGACGAAGGCGCTGCTGGTGAAGGTGATCGGGAAGATGAGGGTGAAGCCGAACGCCTGGACCTTCTCCGCGTCGCCCGCGAGCATGCCGATCAGCACCGCGCTCCAGGAGACCGCCGCCGCGAAGACGACGAGCAGCAGGACGCCCGCGAGGAGGCCGCCGAGGCCGCCGGTGACGCGGAAGCCGAGGACCAGGCCCAGGGCGAGCATCAGGAGCGTCGCCCACAGGTGCTTGGCCAGGTCGGCGGTGATCCGGCCGATCAGCGGCGCGGAACGGGCGATCGGCAGGCTGCGCAGCCGGTCGAAGACGCCCTTGGTGAGGTCGGTGTTGAGGGCCAGCGCCGTGTAGGTGGTCATGAACAGGGTGTTCTGGACGATGATTCCCGGCAGGGCGTACGTCAGGTACGCGTCGGGCGATCCGGCCATCTGGCCGCCGAGCACGTACGTGAAGAGGAACACGAACATGATCGGCGTGATGCTGTAGTCGACGAGTTCCAGCGGGTTGTGCTTGACGGCGACGAGGCTGCGCCACGCCATGGTGGCGGTCTGCCGCAGTCCGGCGCCCGGGCGGACCCGTCCGCCCGCCGCGACGGGGGCACCGGCCGTCGAGGCGGTCATGACGCGCTCACCGCCCGCTCGGTGCCGCCACCGGTTCCGGCCCCCGTCCCGGGCCGTCCGCCGTCCGGTCCGGTGCGGTGCCCGGTCAGGGCCAGGAAGACCTCGTCCAGTGACGACCGGCGCAAGGTGAGCTCGCCGACCGCGATGCCGGCCCCGTCCAGGCGGCGGACGACCGCGGGCATCAGTTCCGGGTCGTTGACCGGCGCCGTGATCACCTCGTCCTCGACCTGGGTCTGCGGGCCGGCCGCCTCCGCCACCAGGGCGTGCGCCGCCGCCAGCTCGCGGGCCCGCACCGGCCGCACCTGGAGCACCTGCCCGCCCACCTGGGACTTCAGCTCGTCGGGTGTGCCCTCGGCGATGACCCGACCCCTGTCGACCACCACGATCCGGTCGGCGAGCAGGTCCGCCTCGTTCAGGTACTGCGTGGTCAGCAGCGCGGTCACGCCCTCGGCGACCAGGCCGCGCAGCATCTCCCACAGCTCGCCCCGGCTGCGCGGGTCGAGTCCGGTCGTCGGCTCGTCGAGGAAGAGGATGCGGGGCCGGCCCACCAGGCTCGCCGCCAGGTCCAGCCTGCGCCGCATGCCGCCCGAGAACGTCTTGGCCGCGCGCCCCGCCGCGTCCGCCAGTCCGAAGCGCTCCATCAGCTCGGTCGCCCGCGCCCTCGCCTCCCCCCTCGGCATCCCCAGCAGCCGGCCGATCATCAGCAGGTTCTCCGTGCCGGTCAGGTTCTCGTCGACCGCCGCGTACTGGCCGGTCAGGCCGATGAGCGAACGCACCGCCCCGGCCTCGCGCACCACATCGTGCCCGGCGACCTCGGCCCGTCCGGCGTCCGGCTGGAGGAGCGTGGCGAAGATCCGCACCGCGGTGGTCTTGCCCGCCCCGTTGGGTCCGAGCAGCCCCAGCACCGTCCCGGTGCGGGCGGCCAGGTCCACGCCGTCCAGCGCCCTGGTCTCCTTGAAGTGTTTGACCAGGCCCTCCGCCTGGATCGCGTACGCATGGGTCATGGGGTTCGCCCCCTCGGGTCGAGGTCGCGTTGCGGCGGTGGCTCCCGGGCCGCCCGGCCCGGGGCCCGCCCTCCGGACAACAGTGGCGCGCGTCACAGGCATTCCGACCGGTGCGCCGCGGCGGTTCCGCGCCCGCGCCGCCGGGGACGGCGGGCGGCACCGCTCCCCGGCCGCGGCCGGGGTCACGTCCCGGCCGGGGCGGGCACCACGAAGTCCGGCCGCTCGGCGGTCCGGGCGGTGGCGCCGGCGGCCGGCGCGCCCGGGCCGAGCCGGCACGGCGGGCCGGGAACGGCATCCGTGGTGATCATGGCGATGTCCCTTCGCGGATCCCCCTGTAGACCAGCGTGGCACCGGCCGCCGACATCCGCTCGCCGGCGCCGGGGCGGGTGCCGGCGGGGGTGGCGCGGAAGGGTCCGCGCCGCCGTCGAGGGCCCCTCCGCGGTGCGTCCGGGCGCGGCGGTGCGGGCGCGCGGTGCGGCCCTGGCCCCGCGGACGGCGGCGGGCGGGCCGGCGGGGGCGGTGCGGCCCTACATCTGCCGGAGCCGGTCGCGGAGCATCCGGGCGACCTGCGCCATGAGCGCCTCGGCGCCGGGCTGGTGGCTCGCGGGGACGCGGGACTCGGTGAGGACGGCGACGGCGAAGACCTGGCCGTCGGCGTGCTCCACGACACCGGCCTCGTGGCGGAGGTTCAGGAGCGTGCCCGTCTTGGAGGACCAGGTCGAGGCGTCGGAGCCGAAGTCCGGGGCGAGCCGGTGGCGCAGCAGGTTGTCCGCCATGAGGGCGCGCACCCGCGCGGCGACGCCGGGGTGGACCGGCGACGGCGTCCACAGGGCCTGCAGGAGGTCGACGAAGGCGCGTGCGGTGCCGGTGTTGGCGCGGGTGATGTCGAGTTGCGGCACCCGGTGGCCGCGGCCGCTCGTGCCCGCGTCGATCGCGAGGGCGTGGGCGAGGTGGACGTCGGCGCTCCCGAGGCGCTCCGCGGGGGTGTCGGTCAGGTCGCGCATCGTGTGGCGGACGGTGATGCCGCGGATCCCCAGCTCCCGGAGGATCCCCGCGACCCGGGTCGGCGGGGTCAGCTCGAACAGGGCGTCGGCGGCCACCCCGTCGCTCACGGAGGTGCTGAGGTAGAGCAGGTCGTCGACCGCGATGCGGACGGGGTGGCGGAACCGGCTGATGCCGGTCGGTCCGGGCGTGGTGATCCGTCCGGGCGCCACCTCCAGCAGGGCCGACCCGTCGAGCTCGCCCCGGCGGATGCGTTCGAGCGTGGCGAGCGCCAGCGGGACCTTGACCAGGGACGCGGCGGGAAGCTCGGTGTCCGGGTCGATGCCGAGCTCGTCGCCGGTGTGCAGGTCCCGCACGAGGAAGGAGCCGGACAGGCCGCCGTCGTGCAGCATCCGCCGCGCCTCGCGCAGCAGCCGCTCGGTGCTCACCCGGCCTCCCGGCTCCCGCCACCGGGCGGGGTGTGCGCGCCGAGGCAGTCGGCGACGGCACCGGTCAGGTGCGTCCTGATCCGTTCGGCGTCCTCGGGCTCGCCCGCGGCGACGGTGAATCCGCGGCCGAGCTCGACACCCCCGACGGGGCACCACCGCAGGCCGAGCTCGCCGGCCTGCGCGGGCGAGCACAGCAGCAGGTCCTTCGAGCAGAGCACCTCGGCCGCGGCGGAGGCGAGGTCGGCCGCGACGGCGAGCTGCGCGGGCCGCAGGCCCACCGCGTCGCACAGCCGGGCCATGCGGTCGCGGACGTGCGGCACGTCGTCCTCGGGCCCGAGCCAGATGCGCCGGGGCGGGCCGGTGTCGGTCCGCCCCACGCGCAGGGTCTCGACGTGGAGGCGCCGCACGCCGGGGTCGTCCCGGCCGGCCAGCCCCAGCGGCACGGACCACTCCGCCTCCTCCTGCGCCACCGCGACCAGTGCCGCGCGCACCTGCCGGGTGCGGACGAGCTCCGCCCGCTCCCGCGGTGCCGCGGTCCGCGGTTCGAGGAGGATGCCGTGTCCGCGCGCCGCGGCGGCGAGCCTTGCGAGGGCGCCCGTCGAGCAGGTGCCGGGGACGGCGATCCGCACCGGTCCCCGCCGGGCGGCCTCGGCCTCCAGCACCAGGTCGTCGGCCGCGCGCACCAGCCGCCTCGCCGCCGGGAGCACGTCCCGGCCGAACCGGGTGAGGACCGCCCGGCGGTGGGTGCGGTCGAACAGCTGCCCGCCGAGGTGCTTCTCCAGGGCCGCGACCCGGCGGCTGGCGACGGACTGGGACATCCGCGCGGCGGCCGCTCCGACGGTGAAGCTGCCGCGTTCGCTCACGTGGACGAACGCACGGCACGCTGCGACCACATCCATGGCGTCCGATCCTATGCCGGATCGGCATGGGTCCGTGCGTCCGCGTCTTGGACCGCGCGGGGGCCGGCGCGCGAGAGTCGTCCCGCGGCGGGTCGCCCGTCCCGCGGCCCGGCCGGGGCGGACCCGGCGGGCCCGCCCGTGCCCACAACCTCCGAAAGGTGCCGACCATGCGACAGCCCCTCGTCCGGCGCATCGCCCTGAGCGCACTCGCCGCGCTCGCGCTCGTCCCCCTCGCCGCCTGCGAGCGGGGCACCGGACCGGCCCCCGCCCGCCCGTCCTCCACGGTGCGGTGGGAGGGGGCCGACGGCTCGCCCGACCCCTCCGCCGCCGAGTTCGCCTCGCTGGAGAGGAGGTTCGACGCCCGGCTCGGGGTCTACGCCGTCGACACCGGCACGGGGCGGGAGATCGCCCACCGGGCGGACGAGCGGTTCGCCTACGCCTCCACCTTCAAGGCCCTCGCGGCGGGTGCGGTACTGCGCCGGTACTCCCCCGGCGGCCTCGGCAAGGTGGTCCGCTACGCGCGCGAGGACCTGGCTCCCCACTCCCCCGTGACCGAGAAGCACGTCGGCACCGGGATGAGCCTGCGCGACCTGTGCGAGGCCGCCGTCCGCTTCAGCGACAACACCGCCGCCAACCTGCTTCTGGACGCGCTGGGCGGACCCGAGGGGCTCGACGCCGTGCTGGAGGAGCTGGGCGACGACACCACCCGGATGAGCCGCCGCGAACCGGGGCTCAGCGAAGCCGTCCCGGGGGACACCCGCGACACCAGCACGCCGCGGGCGTTCGCCCGGAACCTGCGCGCGTTCGTCCTGGGAGACGTCCTCGACGAGGACGACCGGGCCCTTCTGACGACCTGGCTGCGGACCGGCACCACCGGAAAGGACCTCATCCGGGCGGGGGTCCCCGACGGCTGGACCGTCGGCGACAAGACCGGGAACGGCGGCTACGGCACGCGGAACGACATCGCCGTGGTGTGGCCGCCCGGCGGCGAACCCATCGTCATGGCGATCATGTCGAGCCGCGACCACGAGGACGCCGAGCACGACGACGCGCTGATCGCGGAAGCGGCGTCCGTGATCGTCCGCAGGTTCTCCTGACGGCTCCGCCCGCGGGCTGCGCCGGGGGCGCCTGGGAGAAGGTGCCGGCGGGCCCCGCCGCCGGCCGACATGCCGGGAGCGGGGGCTTCGTCCGTGTGCGGCCTGATGCCGCCGGACGCGGTCCTGTGACAGCGACCGCGCAATGGCGGCGCAATGGCCCTGACGGACTTCGCGGCGGGTCGGCAGGCGTTCCGCGGGGTTCCGAGCGCAGCCGTGTGGACGGGCCGGGGCCCCGGAGCACCCGCGGCCCGGGACTCCGGCATGCGATCGGTCACGCCGATGACGCCGTTCGAGGTCAGATCGAGGAGTCGGCGATCTGCTCACGGGTCAGTCGCACCGGCTCACCGGTGGTGTTGTCGAACCGGCGCCGCACCAGGATGGTGAACCCGAGGTCATGCAGAGCCATTTCGGCGGCGTTGGTGTTCCACGGGTCCCGGCCCTTCAGGGCGTTCCGCGCGAGCACGAGCGCGGGGACGTTCCTCCCGCCGACCACCGCGAGTACGTCGTACCTGTCGTCTTCGGGCGTATGCAGGGCAGCGACGGCGACGTCCGCGAGGGTGAGGACGGCATGGCCGCCGTCCTTCAGGCGAACGCGGGTCTCTGCGGGCCTGCTCGTGGGCTCGGGGGCCATGGTGTCTCCTCGGTCGGACCTCGCCGGATCGTTCTCCGGCCGTACGGCTCGGGGAGCTACACGCTTCACGGCAGACCGGGGTCCCGGACCGCTCGCAGTGTTCCCGGATCTTCGGGAATGGTGCAGCCGAGGACCACCGCGGTGTGGCCGCCCCCGGACGGGATCCGGCAGACAGGCCACCGGTCCTCGTCGCTCAACGCGTCGCAGGCCGCGTCGGCATCGGCCCCGTCGACACCGAACCAGGCCGGAACGGGGTCGTACTCCTGCGTCCGGCTCGACCACATCAGGCAGGCCGCCCGGAACCCCGGCATCTCCTCCCCGGCAACGAGCGGGGCGTTCTCGAATCCGTCCACCAGCACCGGTCCGGAGTGCCGGCCGCCTACGACAGCCCGTGCGCCACCTGATGGCTCCGGCCCCGGAGCGTGCCTCTCCGGTCGGATTCCACGGGCGCCGCCCCTCACGGTGGCCGGAGTGCTCCGCGGAGGACCGCGCGAGCACGCGGAGCGTGTCGGCGAGGCCGGCGGGGCGTGGGCCCGAGGGATCCACGGCCTCACAGCTTCGCGCGAGCAGTCGATCAGGCCGAGCGGCGGCGGCCGGCTGTCGAGGGCGGCCCCCTTCACCGAAGCGACGGGCCCGCGACCCCGGCGGTCCCCCCGTCCGGTCCGGGGCGGCTACCAGGCGACCGGCAGCGCGTGGACGCCGTAGACGAACCCGTCGTGTTTGAACGGGATCTCCCCGAGGTCCGCCGCCGGCCTCAGCCCGGGGACGCGGCGGTAGAGGGTGCGGTAGACGATCTCCAGCTCCAGCCGGGCGAGGGGCTGGCCGAGGCACTGGTGGACGCCGAAGCCGAACGCGATGTGGTGGCGCGCCTCGCGGGTGATGTCGAGGCGGTCGGGGTCGGGGAAGACGTCGGGGTCGCGGTTGGCGATCTCGTTGGGCAGCACCAGGCCCTCGCCGGCGCGCACCTTCCGCCCGGCGACCTCCATGTCCTCCAGCGCGACGCGGCGGCGTCCGCCGTGGGTGATGGTGAGGTAGCGCAGCATCTCCTCGACGGCGCGGGTCGCCACGGCGGGGTCGTCGGCGTCGCGCAGCAGGGCCAGTTGGCCGGGGTGGCGCAGCAGGAGCAGTGTGCTGAGCGCGATCATGTTGGCGGTGGTCTCGTGCCCGGCGACGAGCAGCAGTACGGCCGTCTCGGTGGCCTGGCGGGCCGTCAGCTCCCCGGCCCCGACCCTCCGCGCGAGCCCGGAGAGCAGGTCGTCGCCGGGGTCCTCCAGCTTGGCGGCGACGAGACCGCCCAGGTACCCGGCGAGCCGCCCGAACGCCTCGTCCCGCTGCGCCGGGGTGGTGTCGCGGTTGATGATCGTCCTGCTGTTGTCCTGGAAGAAGGCGTGGTCCGCGTAGGGGACGCCGAGCAGTTCGCAGATGACCAGCGACGGGACCGGCAGTGCGAACGCCTCCACGAAGTCCACCGGGTTCGGTCCGCCGAGCAGCGCGTCGACCGCGTCGTCGACGATCCGCTGCACCATCGGCCGCATCGCCTCGACCCTCTTCACCGCGAAGGCGGCCCCGACCATGCGCCGCAGCCGGGCGTGCTCGGGGTCGTCCATGCCGATGAAGCTCAAGGAGCCCTCGCCGGCCGGGGCCTGGCGCGGGTAGGCGGGGTGGGTCATGTCGGCGCTGACGCGGCGGTCGGCGAGCACGGCGCGCTGGTCGGCGTAGCGGGTGACCAGCCACGGGGTGCTGCCGTCCCACAGCCGCACCCGTGTCAGCGGTGTCTCCCGCTGGAGGTCGCGCAGCTCCGGAGGCGGGTCGAAGGGGCACCCCCGGGCCCTGGGCATGGGGTACTCGGGCGCCTCGGCCGTGCTCCCGACGGCAGGGTCCGGCGTACGGGTCATGGTCGTCCTTCCGGTGGTGCCGGTGGGGGAACGCCCCGGTGGAGGTGCCGGGAGCGTGTCGTCGGGGGCCGCCGTCTCCGCGTCCGCCGCGGCCGGCGCGCCTGCGCGGGGCCGTACTGCCGCACGGGGCGGTGCCGCCGGTGCCGCCGCGGCCGGGGTGCGGTCCGGCCGGGCGTTCCGGCGGTGCCGCCCGCGGGTGTGCTCACTCCGGTTCGCTCAGCGCGATCGCGGCGGCCGGGCAGACGTCGGCGGCCTCCTGGACCGCGGCGTGCAGGTGCTCGGCGGGGGCCGGGTCCAGCAGGACCACCACGCCGTCCTCGTCACGCTGGTCGAACACGTCCGGTGCGGACAGCACGCAGGAGCCTGCGCCGCAGCACTTGTCCTGGTCGACGGTGATCTTCATGTCCCACAACTCCTCGGTGTCTCGTTTCCCCTGCCGTGCGCCGGCGGCGGCCGCCCGCCCCGGTCCGTCCGCGTCTCCCGCCGCTACCAGCGCACCGGCAGCGCGCGCAGTCCGCCCACGACGAGGCCTTCCACCCGCTGCAGCTCCCCGGCGGGCACCGCGAGCTCCAGCCCGGGGAGCCTGCGCAGCAGCACCTCCAGGACGACCTGCAGCTCGGTGCGGGCCAGTGCCTGGCCCAGGCAGGCGTGGGCACCGGCCCCGAAGGCCAGGTGGGTGTTGGGGGCGCGGCCCAGGTCCATCCCGTCCGCGCCGGCGAAGGCGCTCTCGTCGCGGTTGGCCGCGGAGAGGCTGCACACCACGGTCGTGCCGCGCGGGATCACCTCCTGCCCGACCCGGACGTCCTCGGTGATGTAGCGGGGGATGCCGAACCCGGCGTCGGCGTCCATGCGCAGGGCCTCCTCGACGGCCGTGCGCACCAGCGACCGGTCGGCGAGCAGCGCCTCCCAGCGCCGCCGGTCCGCCAGCAGCATCCCGATCATCTTGCCGATCATGTTGGCGGTGGTCTCGTGGCCGGCGACCAGCAGGCCCTGCGCGGTCGACAGCAGCGCCTCGTCGGGCATGGCGCCGTCCGCCTCGGCGGCGGCGGAGATCAGCGCGCTGATCAGGTCGTCGCCGGGGTTCTCGCGGACCCCGGCGATGTGCCGCGACATGTAGGCGCGGAACTCCGCCTGCGCGGCGTCGATCTCGGCCTGCGGGTACCGGGTCAGGCTGAGCAGGGTGTCGGACCAGTACGAGAACTTCTCCCGGTCCTCCCCGGGCACGCCGAGCATGACGCAGATGACCCACACCGGGAACGGGAAGCCCAGCTCCCGGCGCAGGTCGGCGGGGGCGCCGCCGTCGACCATGGCGTCGGTCAGCCGCTCGGCCGCCGCCTCCAGCTCCGGGCGCAGGGCGGTCATCCGCCGGGCGGTGAACCACCTGCCGACCATGCGCCGCCACTGCCGGTGGGTCTCCGCGCTCATCGGCCCGGCCAGCGCCCCGCTGAACACGCCGCCGGACTCGTTGGCCGTCACCCGGGCAGCGTCGGGGGCGTCGAGGTGGCGGCGGAACCGGGGGTCGGCCAGGACCTGCCTGACGTCCTCGTAGCGGGTCAGCAGCGACGCCTCGTCACCGCTGGGCAGTCTGACCCGGGCCACCGGGCGGGTGCGCCGCAGTTCGGTCCACTCCTCCGGGGCGTCCAGCGCCGCCGGGGCGGAAAGAGGGTAGTCGATCACCGGTTCGGTGTCGCCGCGTGCCACCGGGCCTCCTCGAGTCGGTCTGCGTCCCCCTGCGCCAGCCAATCGGCTCCCGCGACTTGAGTCAAGCGACTGACTTAAAATCGACGGTCGCGAGGAACCGCCGCGAGGAGTCGGCCGGATCCCGGTGCGGTGGCCGCACCGGGCCCCCTCACGGGCGGGCGACCGGCGCGGTCCACAGGCCCGTGAGGGCGTCGACGAGGCCGTCGGCGACCTCGTCCCACGTGGCCTTGGGGGTGGCGGCGCCCTCGGCGAGGGCGCGCTCGCGCTCGGCGCACACGTGCACCAGCAGGGTGCGGACCATGTCGCCGCGCTCGGCGCGGACGTCCTCCGGCAGGTCCGGCGGGCAGCGGTGGAACCCGTCGAGCACCCGCCCCAGCGTGGGCGTGGCCAGGGCCTCCTCGGCCATGATCCCCCGGAACGCCGGATCGGTCATGACCTGGGCCCCGAACCGGGCGAACCAGGTGGGGCCGCCGAGCGAATCCAGGTGCGCGGTGAACGGGCGGACCAGGCAGGCGATCCAGTCCCGCACTTCCCGCGAGCCCTCGACGGCGGCGGCCATCTCCTGGCGCAGCGCCTCGATGTGTCCGGTGTGCCTGCGCACGATCGCCCGCACGAGGTCGGCCTTGGTCCCGAAGTGGTAGCCGACGGCGGTGTTGTTGCCCTGCCCCGCGGCCGCGCTGATCTGGCGGTTGGACACCGCGTAGAGCCCCTGCTCCGCGAAAAGCCGCTCCGCCGTGGTGAGGATCTGCTGCCGGGTGGCGCCGACCTGCTCGGCCCGCGGGGTCCTGCCGACTCTGGTCGCCACGACCGCCATCGTACAGGCGTGCTGTACGGGCCCTCCGGCACGGGAACCCCGGCGCGGCCGGCGGCGGGGCCGCCCGGGCCGCGGCCCGCTCTCCCGGGTGGACTAACCTCTCCTGCGGGGGCCCGGACGGCCCGTGTAGGCCGCTCCGGGCGTCGGTCCCGAAGTCTCCACCTCCAGGTAAGTTGGTCCGATGCGCTTCAGGTCGCGGGGAAGAAGAGCCCTCCTCCTCTACGGGTCGTGCGCTGTGGGAGTGTCGGCCGCCGCCGGTGCCGGGTACCTCCTGCTGGCCCCCGGGCACTCGGTGCCCCCCGGACCCTTCGCCGACGACCCCCGGTGCGCGAAGGTCGTCTCCGCCGCTCCCGAGACCCTGCTGGGGAGGGACCGCGACCGGGTGAGCGGGGCGGGGGCCGCCGCGTGGGGGGACGCCTCGATCGTCCTGCGGTGCGGCGTCGAACCCCTGGCGCCCACGACCCACCTCTGCCTGAACGTCGACGGCGTGGACTGGGTGCTGGACGAGGCCGGGGGGGACGGGGGAGGCACCCGGGTCCTCACCACCTACGGCCGCACCCCCGCCGTCGAGGTGACGGTCGAGGGCGGGGACGGGCTGGACGGGGGCGTGCTGGTCGCCCTGAACCGCTCGCTGCGGGACATCCCCCAGCAGGCGAAGTGCCTCGACATGCAGGACGCACTGCCCGCGCAGCCGTCCTGACGGACGCCTCCGGACGCCCCGCGGCGACCCGGCGCGGCGCCGCACGGCGGGGCCCCGGCCCGCGCCCCCGGGGCTAGGGCTTGCGGCCGACGGCCCCGTGGTTCACCTCTTCCGCGGGGTCTCCCGCGGGCTCCCGGTCGGGCCGCCAGTACGGGCACGGCACCAGGCCGGGTTCGACCAGCTCCAGGCCGTCGAAGAACCCCGCGATCTGCTCCACCGGGCGCAGGACGTAGGGGATCGCCCCGCTGCTGTTGTAGGCCTCCTGCGCCCGGTTGGCGGCCTCGTAGGTGTCGGCCCCCTCGTTGAGGGACAGGAAGCTGCCCGACGGCAGCGCGGCCAGCAGGCGGCGCACGATCGAGCGGGCCTCGTCGTAGTCGGGGATGTGCCCCAGCGTCCCGCTGAAGATCAGCCCGACCGGCTGCTCCAGGTCCAGGGTGCGGGCGGCCTCGGCCAGGACCGTGTCGGGATGGCGCAGGTCGGCGTCGACGTAGGCGGTGGCGCCCTGGGGCGTGGAGGTCAGCAGCGCGCGGGCGTGGGCGAGGACCAGCGGGTCGTGGTCGACGTAGACCACCCGGGACTCCGGCGCGACGCGCTGGGCGACCTGGTGGGTGTTGTCGGCCGTGGGCAGTCCGGTGCCGACGTCCAGGAACTGCCGGAGGCCCGCCTCGCCGGCCATGTGGCGGATGGAGCGGACCAGGAAGCCGCGGGAGGCCCTGGCCAGCAGCTCGATCCCGGGGAACACCTCGCGGTAGGCGTCGCCGGCCCGTTTGTCGGCCGGGTAGTAGTCCTTGCCGCCCAGCCAGTAGTTCCACACCCGCGCCGAGTGCGGCACGGAGGTGTCGGTCCTGGGCGGCGTCCCGCCCGCTGCGGGCACGTCCTCGGCCATCGGGGCTCCCTGGTGGTGAGGTTGACGATGCCGGCCCGGGGGTGCTGCGAGCGGATGCAGCGGTCCTCGCGCGGCCGGCCCCGGACAGCAGCCTGCCACGTCCGCCCCCTCGCGTCAGCGCATCGGCGCCGACGGTCCCGCCGACGGATGCGGCCGATTGCTTGCACACGACGCCACCCGGCCTCCGATTCATCGTCCGCTTGCACTTATAGTGCGTCTGCAATTATTGTCCTCGCCTGTAAAGTTTTCAAGCAATGACTTTGGAAGGTTCCACCCCATGCCTCTCGCTCTGCTGGCCCTGGCCCTGGGAGCCTTCGGGATCGGCACCACCGAATTCGTGATCATGGGCGTGCTGCCCGAGGTCGCGGAGGACTTCGGCGTCTCGATCCCCACCGCGGGCTGGTTGGTCACGGGCTACGCGCTCGGCGTGCTGTTCGGCGCGCCCCTGCTGACCGTCCTGGGCACCAGGGTGTCCCGCAAGAAGATGCTCATGCTGCTCATGGGCCTGTTCATCGCGGGCAACGTGCTCTCGGCGGCCGCTCCCGCCTTCGGCGTCATGCTCGCCGGACGCGTCGTCGCCTCGCTGGCCCACGGCGCCTTCTTCGGCATCGGCTCGGTGGTCGCCGCCGGCCTGGTCGCCCCCGGGAAGAAGGCGTCCGCCATCTCCCTGATGTTCATGGGCCTCACCGCGGCGAACGTCGTCGGCGTGCCGCTGGGCACCCACATCGGCCAGGCCGCCGGCTGGCGGGTCACCTTCTTCCTGGTGGCCGCGCTGGGCGTCGTCGGACTGCTCGGGGTGGCCGCCCTGGTGCCCGAGGCCGGCAGGCCCCGGGGGGCGGACGTCCGGTCCGAGTTCGCCGCCTTCCGCAACGTCCAGGTCTGGCTCGCCATGGCGATGACCGTCCTGGGGTACGGCGGTGTCTTCGCCGCCATCACCTACATCGCCCCGATGATGACCGAGGTCGCCGGTTACGGCACGGGGGCGGTCACCTGGCTGCTCGTCCTGTTCGGGGCCGGCATGTTCGCCGGCAACCTGCTCGGCGGAAGGCTCGCCGACCGCGCCCTGATGCCCCTGCTGTTCACCGCTCTGGGCGCCCTCACCCTCGTGCTGCTCCTGTTCACCGCCACCGCGCACGACAAGGTCCTCGCCGCGGTCACGCTGACGCTCGTCGGCACGCTGGGCTTCGCGACGGTCCCCCCGCTGCAGAAGCGGGTGCTCGACCAGGCGTCGGCGGCTCCCACCCTGGCCTCCGCCGCCAACATCGGCGCCTTCAACCTCGGCAACGCGCTCGCCGCCTGGCTCGGCGGCACCGTCATCGCCGCCGGGTTCGGCTACACCTCGCCGAACTGGGTCGGTGCGCTGCTGTCCGGGACCGCGCTGCTGCTGTCCCTCCTGGCGGCCTTCCTCGACCGCCGCACCCGGCGGCCCGGGCGCGTCGCGGCAACGGGCGGGCCCACCGCCCCCGCACCGGCGGCGGTCCGCCGCTGACCCGGCCCGGGCCCGCACCCGCCACCGGACGGTCCGTCCGGAGAGCGTCCCGCCACGGCCGCCGTCCCCACCTCACGCCCGGCAACGGCGCCGGGCCCCCGGCCCGGACTCGGCGTCCCCGTGTCCCGGACGGGGAGGCCGGCCACCGCGGCATCGGCCCCGCCGCGCCCGCGGGCATGACGGGGGCCCGCGGGGAGAAGGAGTGGGCGTGGCGGCACGGACGGCGGCCACCGCAACCCGACCACACGGCGGAAGGAAGAGGAATGCGCCTCGATCTCACAGGACGGACGGCCCTAGTCACGGGTTCCACCCAGGGCATCGGAGCCGCGATCGCGGCCGGACTCGCGCGGGCGGGCGCCCGGGTGGGGGTCAACGGACGCGACCGGGCCAGGGTCGAGGAGTCCATCGGGCGGCTCCGGACCGACGTGCCGGACGGCGACTTCGTCGCGGCGGCGGCCGACGTCGCCACCGAGGAGGGCGCCGCCCGCATCCGGGAGGTTCTGCCGGACGTGGACGTCCTCGTCAACAACCTCGGCGTCTTCGGCGCCAGGGACGCGCTGGACATCCCCGACGACGAGTGGCGCCGCTACTTCGAGGTGAACGTGCTCGCCGCCGTCCGCCTCACCCGCCTGTACCTGCCGGGGATGATGGAGCGGGGGTGGGGCCGCGTCCAGTACATCGCCAGCGACTCGGCGGTCGCGATCCCCGCCGAGATGATCCACTACGGCATGTCGAAGACCGCCCTGCTCGCCGTCGGCCGCGGCTTCGCCAAGCAGGCCGCGGGGACCGGCGTCACCGTGAACTCGGTCATCGCCGGCCCCACCCGCACCGGCGGTGTGGAGGACTTCGTGTACGAGCTGGTCGACCGCGACCTGCCCTGGGACGAGGCGCAGCGGGTCTTCATGCGGGAGCACCGCCCGCAGTCGCTGCTGCAGCGGCTGATCGAACCCGAGGAGATCGCCAACATGGTCGTGTACCTCAGCTCGGACCTGGCGTCCGCGACCACGGGCGGCGCCCTGCGGGTCGACGGGGGGTACGTCGACGCCATCCTGCCCTGACCGCCGGGCCGGCGTGCCGCCCTCGGCCGGCGGCGCGGGACCGGGGCGCGACGGGACGGCTCCGGCCCGTGCGGACGCGGCGCCGCGTCCGCACGTCAGTGCCGGCGGCCCCGGGCCATCCGGCCGCTCCCGACCCCCGTCACGTGCAGGGCCGTCAGTCCCAGCCCGAGGAGCATGAGGTTGGTGGACGAGAAGACGTCGTTCGTCGCCAGTCCCGCGGCGTTGACCAGGAACGCGGTGAAGAACAGCACGGCCGCCACGATGCCCGGCATGGAGGCCCCCCTTTCGGTGCCTTTCGGTGCCTTTCGGTGTGGTGAACAGCGTGTGCCCCGCATCCCCGAGCGGTCACCGAACTCCCCCGCACCGCCGGGGGAACGGGCCGCGGCCGTCCGCGCTCGGCCCGGCCGGGCCGAGCGCGGACGGCCGCCGTACCGGCTCAGAGGGTGAGTCCGGCCCCTTCGAAGGTGATGTCGGCAGCCGGCGCCAGCGCGCTCGGGTCGATGCCCACCGCGGCGGCGGGGGCGGTGAGGGCGGCGAGGAACGCCAGCGTGCCGAACAGGACTGCGGTGAAGCGGCGCATGGGTCAACGGGCCTTTCCCAGAGGGCACTTGGCATCCCCAAGTGCTGCGGTGATCGGTCGCGAAGTGGCTTCCCGCCCCCTGGCCGGAAGATGCCGCATGTCCCCCGTCCGAGCGATCTTCGGCGGCAGAAGGCCATGCGGGACCGCGCCGCGGCTTAGAGGGCGCCCGCAGTCCCGGTGACGGCGGGGCGGAGGAGTCGGCCGCCCGGCGCCGGGACGGACCGGTTTTTGCCTCTAAGGCAAGAAAATTGCCTCAGAGACATGACCATGGCTCAATGGGGGCATGGGACGAGCATCCCCCGACACGAGCGCGGACCTGCCCAGTATCGCGCCACAGCTGCGCGACCTGCGCAGGCGCAGCGGCCTCACCCTGGAGGCGGCCGCCCGGCGGCTCGACCTGTCCCCCGCGCACCTGTCCCGCCTGGAGACCGGACAGCGGCAGCCGTCACTGCCGCTGCTGCTGGCGCTCGCCCGCGCCTACGGCACCACGGTCTCGGACCTGCTGGGCGAGGCGCCGCCCGAGCGGGACCGCGTCATCCGGGGCGAGCGCGTGGAGGCGGTCGAAGCCGGCGGCTGGCTGTACCGGCAGGCCGGCGGGCCGAGGCGGGCCATGCAGGCCCTGCGGGTGCACGTCCCGCCCGCCTCCCAGAACGACCTGGTGCGGACCCACGCCGGCGAGGAGTGGCTGTACGTCCTCGCCGGCCGCCTCAGGCTGGTCCTGGGAGAGCGCGAGCACCTCCTCTCCCCGGGCGACTCGGCCCACTACGACAGCCTCACTCCCCACCGGATCACCGCCGTGCCGCCGGGGGGAGCCGACCTGCTCTTCGTCCACACACTGCTGCAGAGCCCCACCGGCGAGCTGTGCCTGGGTGGGGAGCACCCGGCCCCCCGGGGCGCCGGACGGCACACCGACCCCTTCGAAGGTGAGAACCATGCCGAGTGAAGACACCGGCGTCGAGCGCGGCGAAGGCCGCTTCCCCCGCGGACTGGCCC
This sequence comes from Streptomyces desertarenae, assembly GCF_042681365.1. NCBI lineage: Bacteria > Bacillati > Actinomycetota > Actinomycetes > Kitasatosporales > Streptomycetaceae > Streptomyces > Streptomyces desertarenae. The sequence goes on from NZ_JBHUFU010000014.1 coordinate 90,502, forward strand.
TGCGCCTGTTCGCCTACGTCGTGGCGGGCCACGTCTTCGCGTTCTTCCTCTACCTGTTGTTCGCCCTGGGGGCCGAGTAGCCCCGGCAGGGCTCCCCCACCGCGCGGCGCGGCCGCGTCCTCAGCGCTCCAGTTCGGCGGCCAGGAGGTCCATCAGGAGGCCGTCGTGCCAGGTCCCGTCCGCGCCGCGCTCGTACTGCCGCATGGTGCCGACCGGGCGGAAACCGACCTTCTCGTAGCAGCGGATCGCCGCGGCGTTGCCGGCCGCCGGATCTATGACCAGGCGGTGGTGGCCGTGGTCCTCGACGAGGTGGCGGGCCAGCGTGCGGACGGCGTCGGTGCCCAGGCCGCCGCCGTGCACCGAGGGGTCGAGGAAGATGTCGATGCCCGCGTGCCGGTAGTCCGGCTCCTTCTCGGCGTACCACTGGACCATGCCGGCGATCCGCTCGCGGTGGAGGATCGTCAGGAGGTGGAGCTCCGGATCCTCCAGGTCCGCCACGAGGTCCGCCGCGAGGTCGTCCCCGCCCCTCCACCACGTGCGCACCTCGGGTGCGGCCCGGATGGCGGCCAGGGCGGGAACGTCCTCCAAGACGGTGGGGCGGAGGACGACGGAGGTTCCGTGCAGCGCGGTCATGCCCGGAAACGGTACGCGACCGCGTCCCCCGCCGTCCCGTGCCCGGCGCGGGACGCGGCTCAGTGGCCGCCGTGGTCCGAGTGCCCGGTGGAGCCGGTGTGCCCGTGGTGCCCGTCCTCCGGCGAGCGGACGGAGGCGCCCGGCACGGTGCCGGAGAACTGCCCGGCGGTGCCCTTCCGGGGTCCGTGGGGCCAGACGAGCACCTGGTAGCCGACGGCCACCATGTCCGGCACGGCCCAGGCGCTCAGCTCCGTCGCGCTCCGTCCCGGGGCGAGCTCACCGGTGAAGGCCCCGTCGTCGGCGGCCTTCCGGGCCATGCCTCCCACTTCGACCCCCACCCACTGAAGTTCCACGCCGTCCAGGTCGACGGGGGCGTCGCCGGTGTTGGTCAGCGTCACCTCCAGGCCCATCGGCTCGCTGCGCCCGCCCAGCAGCTCCTCGCGCGCCCGGGCCAGCCGCTCCTCGGCCACCACCCCGGCGCGGACGTCCGTCCGCTCCGCCGGGCGCAGCCGCCCCAGCACGGTCGCCGTCGCCTCCAGGCCGTCGGGCCAGGCGAAGGTCTCCCCCGTCCGCACCGGCGCGGGCCCGGCCGGCGCCGAACCGGAGGGCGCGGCCTCCCGCGGGGCGCCGGCGGAGGCGGAGGCGGAGGCGCCCGGCGCGGCGGCCTCGTCACCCGCTCCGCATCCGGTCAGCGGCACGAGGCATAAGCAGGCCACGGCCGTCACGAGCACGGTTCGACGCATCGGTTCACTCCAGTGGGAAGCCCCCCGCGGACACGGCGAGGCCGACGGTAGCGCCCGCCGCCGGACCTGTACAGACATCACCCCGGTCCCCGGCCCGGGGCGGTCAGCGGAGAGGGAGCCGGCGGCCGGCCCTCGCCGCCGCCACCAGTTCGCCGACGGTGGCCAGCCGGGCGCGCGGCCGGCCCTCCCGGCGGCCGCGCGCCAGCTCGGTGCGGTCGATCGCGGCCATGCCGCGGGCGTCGACCAGACGGCGGTTGCGGCGGCGCACCAGGCGGTGGAACGCCCTCGGTCCGTGCTCCGGCGCGGACAGGGCGCCGTCGAGCGCGTCGCGGAGCAGGGTGCCGACGGTCTCGGCGGCGCAGGCGCGGTTGGCTCCGATGCCGCCCGAGGGACCTCGCTTGATCCAGCCCGCGACGTACGTCCCCGGCCGCCCGGCCACCCGTCCGGCCTCGTGCGGAACGGTCCCGGTGGCCTCGTCGAAGGGCAGGCCGGCCAACGGCGTCCCGCGGTGGCCGATCGCCCGCAGTACCGCGCCGACCGGTATCTCCCGCTCCCCCGCGGCCCCCGTCGTGCGCACCGCGCGGACCCTGCCGTCACCGAGCACCTCGGCGGGCGCGGAGTGGAAGCGGAGCACGATGCGCCGCCCGGGCGCGGGCGGGCGGGCCCAGTCGACGCCGCGCCGGGCGACGCCCCGCAGCACCGCGGCCCTGTCCCCGGGGCCGGCCCCGTCGATGCGGGCGCCGATCCGCGGATCGTGGTCGTCCACCACCAGGTCCACGCCGGGCAGGTGCCTGAGGGCGAGCAGTTCGGGCCCGGTGTACGCCGCGTCCTCGGGGCCGCGGCGCCCGAGGAGCACCACCTCCCGCACCGCGCCGGCCCGCAGCGCCGCGAGCGCGTGGTCGGCGATGTCGGTGCCGGCCAGTGCCTCCGGGCCGGTCGCCAGGATCCGGGCGACGTCGAGGGCGACGTTGCCGCTGCCGACCACGGCCACCCGCTCGGCGGACAGGTCCACCGCGTCCGCAGCGACCTCCGGGTGGGCGTTGTACCAGGCCACGAACGTGGTGGCGGAGATGCTTCCGGGCAGGTCCTCCCCGGGGATGCCCAGGCGGCGGTCGGCACAGGCCCCCACGGCGTAGACGACCGCGTCGTGGTGTGCGGCGAGCTCCTGCGGGGTGACGTCCCGGCCCACCTCCAGGTTCAGGTACATCCGCACCCTCGGGTGTGCGTGCAGCCGCGCGAAGGTGTCGCCCACCTTCCTGGTCCCGGGGTGGTCCGGCGCCACGCCGTACCGCACCAGGCCGCCGGCCGCCGGTGTCCGGTCGATGAGGGTCACCTCGGCGTTGGTGTGCAGCAGCAGGTCCTCGGCGGTGTACATGCCGGCCGGCCCGGTGCCCACGACGGCCACCCGGAGCGGCGCGAAGTCGGAGGGCAGGACGCGGTCGAACACCGGCTTCCCCCACGCGTGGAAGGTCGGTCCGCCGCCGGCGGACCCGGGCTCCCTGCCCTCGAAGTACGCCGCGTTGACGGCGGCGTACTCCTTCTGCGCGTCGGGGAGGGCGTCCGCGGGGAGCACCGCGTCCACCGGGCAGGCGTCCGCGCAGGCACCGCAGTCGATGCAGGTCCTCGGGTCGATGTACAGCATCTCCGTCCCGCCGGGGGCGCGTTCCTCCGGAGTCGGGTGGATGCAGTTGACGGGGCAGACGGCGACGCAGGAGGCGTCGCTGCAGCAGTTCTGGGTGATGACGTAGGTCATGTCGCGGCCGGCCCCGGTCAGATGAGGTGGGCGCGCTTGTAGAACACCAGCGCCGGCCCGGTGAGCAGGCGGGCGGAGGCCAGGAACTCCATGAGGCCCGAGCAGCTCGAGCGCATCATGGCCTTGTGGTGCTCGTTGGCCTTCGCCTCCCTGACGGCGCGCCTCTCGTCGAGCCCGGCGTTGGCGTAGACCTTCCTGTTCACCATGCTGGTGACGATGACGTAGGACGCGATCGCGATCACCAGGGCGTTGATCCGGCGGCGCAGGGGCCCCGCGCCCGCGAGCCGCCTGCGCGTCTCGTCGCGGGCGAACTTCATGTGCCGGGACTCCTCGACGACGTGGATGTTGTTGATGGTGCGGACGAACGGCACGACCCGCTCGTCGCGCATCCAGTCGCGCTGCATGACGTCGAGGACCTCCTCCGCCACCAGGATGGCCGCGTACGCCACCTCGCCGAACGCGAGGGTCTTGAACGCCCGGCCGAGCTCCAGCGCGAACCGGTGCGGCCGGTAGGGCGGGGCCTCCAGCTTCGCGGCGCCGCGGGCGAACATGATCGAGTGCCGGCACTCGTCGGCGATCTCCGTCAGCGCCCACTGGACCTCGGCGCCGGTCGGGTCCTTCGTGTAGATGTCGCGCAGCACCATCTGCTGGAGGATCATCTCGAACCAGATGCCGGTACAGGCCACCGACGCGGCCTCCTGCCGCGTCAGCTCCCGGCGCTGCTCCTCGGTCATCTCGTCCCAGTAGGCCGTGCCGTAGAGGGTGCTCCACTCCGGGCTCGCCCCGTGGAAGCGCTTGTCCAGCGGCGTCTCCCAGTCCACCTCCACGGCCGGGTCGTACGCCAGCTTCGCGGCCGAGTCGAGCAGCCGCCGGGCGACGTCGCCCCCGGGGGGCCGGTCGTCCTGCGTCCTGGGCCGGGCGGTGCTGCTGGCCATGTCGCCTCCTCGAAGCGTGTGACGTCCCCGGAGCGGCCCGCCGCGGCACGGTCGGCGCCGGGTGCCCGGTGGCGGCGGAGGGCCGGCCCCCGCTCTTGTTAGACAGAATGTAAAACAAGGGCACCCTCCGGAACACCCCCCGGACGGGATCACCCTGCGCTGCGGGCACCGGCCAGAACCGCGGCCGGCCGCGCGGGGCCCTCGCGGAGCCCGCCCACCGGGCGGGCTCCCGCCGCCCCCGCGGCGCCGCACCGCGCCCCACCCCGCCGCCGGCGGAAAACCCGCCGCTCAGAGGGCGGACGAGGTGACCTAGACTGCTCCGGTCCATGCCGCACACGGCGGCTCCCGGCGGTGGAGGTGGAGGACCGATGACCCAGCAGGCCGCGGCGACCGGCCGGGGCCCGGGAAGCCGCCCCGAGCCGGTGCCGGACGCGGAGGCGGAGGCCCGGCGCATCGCGGCGGTGCACCGCTACGACATCCTCGACACCCCGCCCGACGGCGCGTTCGACCGCGTGGCGGCGCTGGCGGCGCGGCTCCTCGACGTCCCCGTGGCGACGATCACGATCGTGGACACCGACCGGATCTGGTTCAAGGCCGCCCACGGTCTGGAAGGCGTGAAGGAGATCGGCCGGGACCCGGGGCTGTGCGGCTCGGCCGTCCTGCGCGACGGCGCGCTGGTGATCCCCGACACCCTCCACGACCCCGTCGCGTCGAACAACCCGCTGGTGACCGGGCCGATGGGAGTGCGGTTCTACGCGGCCGCCCCGATCGTCACCGCCGACGGCCACCGGCTGGGCACGGTCAACGTCCTGGACACCAGACCGCGTTCCATCACCGAGGAGGACACCGCCACCCTGACCGATCTCGCCGCGATCGTGATGGACGAGCTGGAGCTGCGGCTGTCCGCCCTGCGCGCGGTCCGGTACGAGCAGGAGCGACGGCAGGCCGAGAGCCGCCAGGCCGCGCTGGAGCGGGCCCGGGCCGAGGCCGAGCGGGCGGCGCGCGAGCAGGCCGAGAGGGACAGGGCCGCCATCGCCGCGTTCGCCTCCACCCTGCAGCGCACCCTGCTGCCCCCGGCGCTGCCGGAGGTTCCCGGACTGGAACTGGCCTGCCACTACCACACCGCCTCCGCCTTCGACATCGGCGGGGACTTCTACGACGTCTTCCCCCTCGACGGCCACCGGTGGGCGTTCTTCCTGGGAGACGTGTGCGGCAAGGGCGCCGAGGCGGCCACCGTCACCGCGCTGACCCGCCACACGCTGCGCGCCGCCGCGCACGTCGACCCCGACCCGGTGGCCGTGCTGACCGCCCTGAACAGCGTCCTCCTCGCCGACGTCACCGCCGGAAGCCGCTTCTGCACCGCGGTCTTCGGGCTGCTCACCCCCGACGCGGCGGGGGGCTTCACCGTGGCGCTGGCCACCGGCGGCCACCCCCCGGCCTACCACCTGCGCCCCGGGGGCGGCACCGACGCTCCGTGGGTGAGAACCGTACGGCCCGAGGGCGGTATGCTCGTCGGTGCCTTCCCCCACGCTCGCTTCGCCGAGGTGTCCTTCCCCCTGAGGCCGGGGGAGGGGCTGCTGCTGTACACCGACGGACTGACCGAGGCGCGCACCGCGGAGGGGACCATGCTCGGCGACGAGGGCCTGGCCGCCTTCCTCCACCGGCGCACCGGCCCCCTCGGTGCCACGGCCCTGGTGGAGGACACGGCCGCCCTGCTGGCATCCCTGCCCGACGGAGCCGGGGACGACGTGGCCCTGCTGGCCCTGTCCGTCCCCCCGAACGAGGCCTCGCCCGGTGCCGACACCGCCGTCGGTGACCGCACCGCCGCCACGCCCGACCACATCGGCCAGGAGTGATGACCGACGTGACCGACGACCTCCGCCTGAGCATCGAACACGTCCACGGGCCGCTCGCCGTCGCAGCCGTCACCGGGGACCTCGACCTGCACACCTCCCCCGTCCTGCGCGCCCGTGCGCTGGAGGTCGTCCAGCAGGGCCACCCCCGGCTGATCCTCGACCTGACGGACGTCGGCTTCTGCGACTCGACCGGTCTGAGCGTCCTCATCGGGATCTGGCACACCGCCAACGACGCCGGCGGCTCGCTGACGCTGGCCGGCGTCCCCTCCCGGCTGACGCGCATGCTCGCCGTCACGGGCGTCGACGCCCTCCTGCCCTCCTACCCCACGGTCTCCGACGCCCTGGCCGCCCACACCGCCGGCCCCGCCGCGAGCACGGGCTGAGGGCGCCCCGGGGCGCGGCCGGCGCTCCGGCGGCCGTCCGGCACGGCCGGGTCGCCGCACGGTCCCGCCGGCGGCGTCTGCCGCGGCGCTCCCCTCCCCGTCACCCCTCCGCCAGCGCGTCGGCCACCGTGGGGTGGAGCGGCAGCACGTCCACCAGGCGGGTGAGCTCCATGACGCGTCTGACCTCCGGCTGGAGCCCCACGAGCGCGAAGCGCCGGCCGTCCTCCTCGCGCTGCCGGAGGACCTCCACGAAGGCCCCCAGGGCGCTGGAGTCGCAGAACGCCACGTGGGACAGGTCGAGGACCACCAGGGGCACGGAACGCACCTCGTTCGACATCAGGTGCCCCAGCAGCTGCGGCGAGGTGTGGTAGTCGACGGGACCGCCGACGGCGACGACGAGGTGCTCCCGGCCCTCACGGGTCTCGATGGCCAGGGTCGGACCGCTGGGCAGCGGCTCGATCCCGGCCGGCGCGGAACCGCCGGCGGGCCCGGACGACCGGGGAGGCGGCTGCGGGGACGGCGATCGGTTCATACGGGGCTGTCCGTTCTCCGTTCGAAGGGCTCTGCGCGCGAATCGTCTGTTCTCTCCCGGGCGGCGGAGCGGCCCGGTGCCTCCGGTCATGCCTCGACCTCCGCCCACACCACCTTGCCGCCCTCGACGGGGCGGGTCCCCCAGCGCGCCGCGATGGCGTCGATCAGGAAGATCCCCCGGTGGCCGAAGTCCTGGGGGGCGGACCTCACCAGCCGGGGCTCCTCGGTACTGCTGTCCGTGACCTCGAGCATGACCCTGTCGTCGGCGTGCCGCAGCTCCATGCGCAACGGCGTCCTGGCGTGGCGGACGGCGTTGGCCACCAGCTCGTCGGCGATGAGCATCATGTCGGTCGCCAGATGGCCCAGCCCCCACGCGTGCATGGTGTCGGCCACCACCCGGCGCGCCTCCGGCACCGCGTCGGACACCGGCGGGTACTCGCGGGCGACCACGGCCCTGCCCCGCCCGGAGCCGGCGGGGCGCTGGACGTAGAGCATGGCGATGTCGTCGTCGTGCCGACCGCCGGCCGTCAGGATGTCCAGCCACGAGTCGCAGTCGGCCTCGATCTCCCCGGCCGATTCGGTGAACAGCTCCCGCAGGTGCCGCATGCCCGCGTCGATCGGGCGCTCCCGGCGCTCGATGAGGCCGTCGGTGTACAGCAGCAGGCGGGCGCCGGGCGGGAAGGGGCTCTCCTGCTCCGCGTACACGCGCCGGCCGACCCCCAGGGGCGGGCCGATCCCGTCGTCCAGGAAGCGGACCCGGCCGTGCGGGTCGCGCAGCGCCGGCGGCAGGTGGCCGGCCACGGCCAGGCACAGCCGGCCGCGGTCCGCGTCCAGCACCCCGTAGGCGCAGGTGATGATGCGGCCGGGGGCGATGTCGTCCACCAGGACGCTGAGCTTCTCCAGCACCTCGCCCGGCGTGAGCCCGAGCAGGGCGTAGGCGCGGCAGGCGGTGCGGATCTGCCCCATGACGGCCGCGGCCCGCACCCCCTTGCCCATGACGTCCCCGACGACCACGGCGGCTTTCCCGTCGGGGAGGTCGATGAGGTCGACCCAGTCGCCGCCGACCTCCGTACCGCTGCCGGCCGGCCGGTAGCGCCAGGTGCTCAGGAGGCCGTCGATGCTGGGCAGCGCCGGCAGCAGGTGGCGCTGGAGCTCCATCGCGGTGTTGCGCTCCTGCCGGTAGGTCCGCGCGTTCTGCAGCGCCACGGCGGTCTGCGCGGCCACCCCGGTGGCCAGCCGCTCGTGGCGTTCGGTGAACACGCCCGGCTCGGGGTGGCCGAAGAAGAAGCCGCCCAGGACCTCGCCGCGGGAGATCACCGGAACGGCCAGGTAGCTGCGGACCGGCAGGTGGCCCTCCGGCATGCCCCGGTGCGGCTCGTTGCGGCCGTACCGGGGGTCGGCGGTGATGTCGTCGGAGCGCAGGACCCCCAGGCCCCGGAAGGTGGTTTCGAACACCTGGGTGTTGCGGGGCATGGGGAACCGGTCGAAGGCCGACCGGTCCACGCCGGAGATCACGTAGAGCAGGTAGGACTCGCCCGTCTCGCCCAGCACGTTGTAGAAGAAGGCCCCGAAGGCCGCCGTGGTCAGCCGGGTGGCGGCGTCGACCGCGTGCTGCACCAGGGCGTCGAGGTCCAGTTCCGCGGCCAGGGTGCTGCCGACCTGCTGGAGGGTCTCGACGATCGCCGCCTCCTCCCGGAGCTGCTCCTCGCGCCGCTGCAGCTCCCGCTGCGACCGGCGCAGCTCCTGCGCGGTGGCGCTCAGCTCCGCCACCAGGTCCTCCAGGTGGGCCGCCTGCTGCTGGACGGACTCCTCCAGGGCCCCGAGCAGGGCCTCCGCGGAGACCGCGCGCTCGTGCGCCGTCTGCTCCGCGGCCCGGGCCGACGACACGCCCCCGAAGGGCAGGAGGGCGGTGCGGGTGCTGATGGCGACCGTGCGGAACAGTTCGGCGGTCCGGGCGGGAAGCGGGACGCGGGAGAAGAGGACGACGGCGAACAGCTCGCCGTCCGGCAGGGGGCCGCCGAACGCCAGGGCGGAGCGGATGCCGTACTCCTCGACGAACTCCTCGCCCCACAGCTCGCGCATGCGGGCGCCCTCGGCGATGTGGATGACCTCGAAGCGGGCCGAGGGCGGCGGGGCGCCCCCGGTGCCGGCACCGACGCCGATGCGGTCGACGAGCCGGGAGAGCAGCGGGACCTCCCGGGCCGCCTCCCGGGAGGGGACGGGCAGGACGAACCGCTCCACCCCGGTGGCGGGGTCCTCCCACCGGGGGTACGACCCGCGGGAGGCCACCAGGGTGAGGCAGCGCGCGCCCGGCGGCGGAGAGGCGGCCGGCCAGGGCGGGGCCGCCGCGCGGTCCTCGGGCGGGAGGGCGCTCCAGCGCCGCGTCGCGAACAGCCTCACCAGGGGGCAGGCCCCGCGCCCCTCGCCGTCGGTCATGCTGCGGTACAGGAAGTCGACGACGGCCTGGGCGGCCTCCTCCCACGACGCGGCTCCTCGGGGGGAGTTGCGGAGCTCCGCACCGCAGCGCACCATCTCGCTGAGGCTGAAGGCGGACAGGTCGAAACCGACATCCCCCACTGTGCTACTTCCTGACGAACGAACGTGACCGGAAACCGCGGACACCGGAGATTATCTCCCACCGGCGGACCCCGCGGGCCGTGGCCTTCTACCCGGCGCCTGCGTCCTCACTCCCGGCCGCGGGCGATCCCTTCCTCCCCGCCGGCCGGCGCGCGGTCCGCGGCCCGCACCCCTTTCCCGGAAGGTGTCCGCCGGCCCGGCCCCCGGACGTGGGAAGGTGGTCGGCACGAGACGACATGGACGGAGGGCCGGGAATGACTGCCCAGGACGCCGGCGGGCACGGGGAGAACCGCTGCGCGGAGGTGGCGGGGGCGCCACTCGGCGGGCTTCCCGAGCTCCTCGACGCCGGAGCGTACGTGACGGACGACCACGGGCGGATCGTCCGGGTGAACGACCGGGCCCGGACGCTGCTCGGCCGGTCCGCCGAGGACCTCCTCGGCCAGGACGCCCACGACCTCCTGCACCGGGGCAGCCGGGGGCAGACCCTGCCCCGCGCCGGATGCCTGATGATGCGGGCGTTCATCAGCGGCCGGACGGCCCAGGGCGAGCAGGAGTGGTTCAGGCGCGGCGACGGTTCGCTCCTGCCGCTGTCCTGGCTGGTCACCCCCTGCCGGCTCGACGGGAGGACGGGCACGCTGGTGCTGCTCCACGAGCCCGCCCCGGCCGAGCCCGCCCCGGCCGAGGCCGCCGACGGGCGCCGGGGCGGTCCCACGGCGCCGCTGTCGGAGCTGGAGCGCCTGGCCCTGCTCGCCGAGACCACCACGCAGCTCACCTCGACCCTGGACACCGACGAGACGCTGCGCCGGCTGACGCGGCTGGTGGTGCCCCGCCTGGCGGACTGGGCGGTGGTGGACCTGATCACCGAGAACGGCGAGGTGTGGCGGACCGCCGTGGTGCACCACGAGAACGGCGCCCTGGTGACCCGGGAGGATCTGCAGGGTCCCATGCCGCCGGTGCCGCAGGACTCCCCGATGCCCCTGTCGCGGGCCCTGCGCGGTGCGGCATCGACGCTGGCCGGCCCCGAGACCTACCAGGGCCCGCCGGACTCGGGCATCGCCGTCGCGCAGAGCGAGCTGTTCCGGGCGACCGGCATGCACTCCGCGGCCATCGCACCGGTCCACGGCCTGCGGGAGGTGCTCGGCGCCCTGACGCTGGGCCGGTCGGAGCACCCCGGGGCGTTCACCTCGGCCGAACTCTCCCTGCTCGACGACATCGCCCGCCGGGCGGGGCTGGCCCTGGACAACGCCCGCCTGTACCAGCGGCAGCGGCGGGTGGCGGAGACCATGCAGCGCCATCTGCTGCCGCAGCTGCCCCGGGTGCCGGGGCTGGAGATGGCCGCGCGCTACGTGCCCGCGCCGCACGCCTCCCAGGTGGGCGGCGACTGGTACGACGCGTTCACCCTCCCCGGCGGGATGATCGCCGCGGTGATCGGCGACGTGGCCGGCCACGACCTCGACGCCGCCGCCGGCATGGCCCAGGTCCGCAGCATGCTGCGCGCCTACGCCTGGTCCCACCGGGAGGCTCCCAGCCGGATCGTCGGCCGGCTCGACCGGGCGGTGACGCAGGTGTCCGAGGCCTCGATGGCCACCGCCGTCTTCGCCGTGGTGGAGGAGACCGGGGACGGGCGGTGGCGGATGCGCTGGACCAACGCCGGCCATCCGCCGCCCCTGCTGGTGGGCCACGACGGGCGGACCGACTTCCTGACCGACGGGCACGGCCTCCTGCTCGGCACCGGGACCTCCCCCGACCGCACCGACGCCGACATCGCGCTGCCGCCCCGCTCCACCCTGGTGCTCTACACCGACGGGCTGGTCGAGTCCCCGGGGCGGCCCATCGACGACGGCCTGGTCCGGCTGCGCCGGCACGCCGCCGCCCTGGCCCACCGCCCCCTGGACGCCTTCTGCGACCTGCTGCTCGAACGCGTCCGCCCCGCCGACAACAACGAGGACGACATCGCCCTGCTCCTGCTGCGCTTCCCTCCGGGGGACCGGAGGCCGGCCTGACGGGGGCGGCGGCTGCCCGGACCGGGCCCCGGCAGCCGCCGGGAGAGAGCCGCAAAGTCCCACCGGAGCGGGATCGGCACCGGAACCGTCGCGGCGGTGCGGACCCCGGCCTCACCGCTCCACCGGACGCAATTCCTCCAGGTGGAGCACCGATCCGGCGCGCACTCCCAGCCAGACGGCGCGTTCCTCCCCCATGCCGTCGAGGGCGGGACGGCCGTAGCGGATCCCGGCGCGCTCCGTCTCCGCCGTGACCCACACGTTGTCCAGCAGCCAGGTGTCCTCCTCCCCGCGCGCGTCGAGGCGCACGTACACCGGGTACCGGTCGAGGTCGCCGGTCGCCAGCGGCGGTGTGCGCGGGTCGTTCATCCCCGGGCGCGCGACGGTACCGCCCCGCCCGAGCACGAAGAAGTCCCTCCTCCCCCGCCTGAAGTCGTCCTCGCCGCGACGGTCGAGCAGGAATTCGCGACCGCCGAGCCCGAGGTAGACCAGGGCGTCGGTGCCTGCCTCCGGTTCGTCACCGGTCAGCACCTCCACTTCGATGCGTTCGATACGGGCCATGTGTCCGTCTTCCTTCCGTTTCCTTGGTGCTCAGTGAGGGCGCTTTTCCGCGCCGCGCGCTCTCGCCGGAGGCAGCGGCGTGGCCGCGGTTCGGATGCCGGAGCGGTCCGGAGGAGGGGGCTCAGAAGGTGAGGTCCTCCCACCACCAGGCGATGGACGGCGGCGCGGTGGCTTCTCCAGGGTTCAGCGGGCGGTCGGACCAGGCGGCGCGGCCCGGGGAGGCCTTCCCTCCCGGCTCTGCGCCGGCGCTCTGGGGGCCGAGGTAGCGGGGCGCCCGCGACCCCCAGTCGATGTTGCCGCGGATGCCGTGCCCGAGGTCGGTGAGGTAGCGGTGCAGTTCCCGGCTCGCCCTGGGCAGCACCCGGTCGCGCAGGTCCAGGAAGCGGCACAGGACCCGGTCGCGCAGGGCGACGGCGTCCTCCATCGCCTGGGCCAGTGGTGAGCCGTCCTGCCGCATCAGGACGGCGAACACGTTCTGCTCGGCCTGGCGGCGTCCCACCTCCCTGGCGAAGGAGTGCCGGTCGTTGTCCAGGGCGGCGACCAGGATCGCCATCTCGGTCAGGGCGCAGACCGCCGGGGAGTCCATCTCGCGCGCGGGCACCTCGGCGTCGTTGGCGATCTCCAGCATCGCGTAGGTGGGTTCTCCGCCGGCGGAGTGCAGGCGCATGGTGAGGTAGTCGTCGAGCGTCGGCATGTGCCCGCGGGCGCGGTTGCCCACCTGCCACTGCACCCCCGCCAGCCAGGCCCGGTGCGCCTGCTGGAAGCGTCTGACCTGGACGGGAGTGGCACAGGCCCGGAAGCGCTCGCCGAGGTCGTGGACGGCCGCCGCGTAGGGGTCGTCGAAATCGCGCGGTCCCGGGAGTTCCAGCGCGCGCTGGACCCGTCCTGCCATGGCGGAGAAGGCCGCCGGATCGGCACTCAGCGCGCCCTCGTCGCACCGGGCGTCGTCGATGGCGAAGCCCCAGTACACCCAGCAGGCCGTGATCCAGAGGCGTTCGAGGTCGGCTTCGGGGGCGAACCGTGCGTAGAACTCGGCGCTGTTGCTCCCGAGCACCCGAGCGCGTTCGGCCCCGGTGCCACAGAAGCCGAACCGGTCGATCCACTCCACCGCCCGTCGCTCGACCTCGTCGACCCGGGGGTGGACGGCGGGCTCGATCGGGCAGTAGAAGGGAGGGAGGTCGACGGCCGTCGTGTCCACTGCTGCTCCCGGGGGGCGGTCAGGGGCGGTCGGATTCGCGGGACGCGGCGGGCAGGCCCCTCCGGGGGCGGCCCGCGGAACGGGGGCGGACCGGGGCGGACGGCCGGAAGACGTCATGACGTCCTCGCGGTGGCGGCGGTGGCCAGTCGGTGCAGTGCGGCCTGCACAGACACCGGGAACGGGGATCGCCGGAGGGAGCCGACGGCCTGCCGGTGGCGCTCGTCGATCATGTGCTCGACGGTGTCGAGCGCACCGGTGGCCCGAAGGATGTCGCGGATGCGCGCGGCGCCCTCCTCGTCGAGGCCGGGGTCGCCCACCAGCGTCCGCAGGGTCCGGGTCTGCGTCCGATCGGCACGCCGGAGGGCGATCGCCAGCAGGGGGGTGTGTTTGCCTTCCCGCAGGTCGTCCAAGCGGGACTTGCCGGTCACCGCCGGGTCGCCGAAGACCCCGAGCACGTCGTCGCGCAGTTGGAACGCTTCCCCGAGGGGGACTCCGTAGGCGCTGCACGCCTCCAGCACCCTCCCGTCCCCGCCGGCGAGGGCGGCGCCCAGTTGCAGGGGGCGCTCCACGGTGTACTTGGCCGTCTTGTACCGCACCACGGTCAGCGCTGCCTCCAGGCCGCTGCCGAGGTCCGTGCCGGCGAGCAGGTCGAGGTACTGCCCGTACACGACTTCGCTGCGCATGGCGTTCAGGACCGGGCGGGCGGCGGCGAGTTGGACGGAGGTCGGTCCGCCGGCGTGCAGCAGTTCGTCGGACCAGACCATGGCGAGGTCGCCGAGCAGGATGGCGCCGTTGTCCCCGAAGCGCTCGGCGTCGAGGCAGCCCGGACGGCCGGATACCCGGGTGGCCAGGGTGCGGTGGACCGTGGGGCGCCCGCGCCGGGTGGGACTGCGGTCCATGACGTCGTCGTGGATGAGTGCGAAGGTGTGGAAGAGCTCCAGGGAGGCGGCGGCGGGCACGACGGGCGTCAGGTCGCCTCCGCCCGCCGCCTGCCAGCCGCAGCAGCACAGGACCGGGCGCAGTCGCTTGCCGCCGGCGGCGAGCAGACCGCGCAGGATGCCGGTGAACTGCAGTATGCGGCTGTCGGCTCCGGCGCGGGCCTTGCCGTCGAGGAAGTCCCCCAGGACCGCCTCGACGGCCGCCGGTACTTCGTCGAGCCCGGGAACGCGGATGGCGGGGGCGGTCACGCGGCCGCCTCCCCGGCGTTGCCCGTCCGCCCGGCGATCTGCCGGAGCGCGGCGTCGACGACCGGGCGGCCGGCGGCACTGAGGACGGAGGACCCCGGGCGGTGGCGGGATGCACCGGTGCCGTCGGGGGCCTCCGGCACCGGTCCCCCGGTGAATGCCCCGTCCCCGGCCACCGCCATCGCCTCGCGGTCCTCTCCACCCTTCAGCGCACGGGTCCCGGCCGGCCCCGCGGGTTCGGAACTACCGTGATCGTCCAGCAGGACGGGTCGTGGGACGTCGGGAACAACAGCGGGGAGCACCATAAGACGAATTGCCCCTTCTCTGTGAATTCTTCGTCGAGCGCGATACGCGGCAGATGACTCCCCCGCCTGCCCGGCTCAGCCTGTGCGAAGGTCTCGCCCCGATGGCTTTCCAGGCCGCCCTCGCGGCAGTGCTCGCCGCAAGGACAAGGGTGTTGAAGAGGTTGAAAACAACGGATCAGGAATGCGTCCCCCGTCGGCGCCACACTTCCATGGCGCCGAGCATCAGGGCGAGTTGCTTCGGTCCCACCCGGAAACGTCCTCCTCCCGCCGGAAGCCGGTCGTTCACCGCCACTTTCATGGCGAGGTCCCGGTTGGACAGGTCGCGTGTGACGCCGCGCAGCTGCTGCGACACCGAGGCACCTCCCGCCATGACCTCCAGTGCGGTGCGCATGACCTGCTCGGCGGAGAGGGACTCCCTGACAAGGTCGACGACGATCCCGGAAAGCTCCTCGGAGAACACGTCCACCAAGGACAGCTCCGGGCACAGGTGCCTGATGGACCCCTCGATGTTGGCGAAGGACTTGCCCAGGATGGAGACCATCGGGCTCGTCCTGATCCCGCGCCGCGTGGAGTGCCGTAGAACGGCGGTGAGCGTGACGCCGAAGTTCAACTCCTCAAGGGAGGCGGTGGCGACCTGCGGCACCAGTGCCGCCATGTCGTCGGCGAACGCCGACGCCTGCGCCCACGCGGTGCAGCTGCCCATGTCGATCCACGCGCGCGCCATTCCGGCACCGTCGTTCATCGCCAGGTTGAGCAGGAGCAGCAAAATGCTGTTGCTCATCGGGCGGTCGATACGCCCGACCATTCCCCAGTCGATGACCGTCGCCTTCTCCCCGGGATGGATGAACACGTTGCCCGGGTGCGGATCGGCGTGGAAGACGCGGTCGACGAAGTAACCGCGGTACATGAAGGCCAGCAGGTCCCGGCCGATGTCCGCTCGTTCCTGCGCCGTGAAGGCGTCGCGGTCGGCCTCCCGGATCGAGCAGCCCGGCGCCAGGCTCTGCACCAGGACGCGCGGGGTGGCGGTGACCACCTCGGGAACGGTGACGTGCTTGAACTCCTCGGTGATCTCCCGGGCCCGCTCCATGTTGCGGGCCTCCAGGACGAAGTCCAGCTCGGGACGCATGGCGTCGAAGACGACACCGAGCATGGCCTCGACGTCGACGACCTCGTTGAACCGGGGCGCCCTCCTTGCGGCGATGCGGGACACCCTGCGCAGCAGCCTCATGTCCTCGGCCATGACCTCGCGGACACCGGGACGCTGGACCTTGATCGCCACGGGGCGCCCGTCGAGGAGGACACCGCGGTAGACCTGCGCCAGGGAAGCGGCCCCCAGCGGCCGCGTGGTGTCGATGTCCCGAAAGGTGCGCCGCCAGTGAGGCCCCAACTCCTCCGCCAACACCGTTTCGAAGGCAGCGAAAGGCGCCGGTGACACATGGTCCTGAAGCTTCTCGAACTCCTCGATCATCGCCTGGGGGACGAAGTCGGGACGAGTGGCCAGCATCTGCCCGATCTTGATGTAGAACGGCCCCAGCCCCTCGAGCGCCCGCCGCACCTCTCGGGCGCGTCGGTCCCCGGCATCCTGCCGGCCCTCCGCCGGGCGGCGCGCCCGGAGCGCCTGTGCGGCCTCCCGCCCGAGCAGTTCCCCGAAGGTACGCGCCACCAGACGGCCCCGGCCACTGCCCATGTGCTCTCCCACTTCCCCCGCGTGACGGCAACCGGCTCCGCGCGCCCCGTGGCGCCTACCTCCGCTCGGCGGTCATCCTCTCGACCCTGGCCGAGAGTTCGGCGAGCTGGGCCCTCAGCCGCCTGACCTCCTCGTGCTCCGGCCCCTCCCTGCCGTCCTCCCGCCACCCGTCCTCGTGCTCCGGCCCCTCCCTGCCGTCCTCCCGCCACCCGTCCCCACGCTCCGGCCTCCTCCTGCCGTCCTCCCGCCACCCGTCCCCACGCTCCGGCCTCCTCCTGCCGTCCTCCCGCCACCCGTCCCCATGCTCCGGCCTCCTCCTGCCGTCCTCCCGCCACCCGTCCTCACACCCCGGCCTCCTCCTGCCGTCCTCCCGCCACCCGTCCTCGTCCTCGTCCCTGCCCTCCAGAGCCCTGCCGAGACTGCGACGCATGTCGCACTCGACATCCTCCGCGGTCTCCAGGACGTCTTCGAGGAAGTCCTCGGTGGCATCGAAGACCCTGTTGAAATACCTGCTGACGCTGGTGCGGTTCTTGCGCTTGCCCATGGGAATCGGCCTCCTGGGATCAGGTCCGGCATGTGGCGCAACCTCATACGTTGACCTCGTCGGGGAATCCCATGCGGCCCCCTACACGCCTCCGTGTTGAACGTGTTGTGCACGGCTCCTCCAGGGCCCCTCGTGACGTCCCGCGGCATCCGCGCGGCACAGCAGGGCGCGCGCCGGGGGATGGGCGGCGTGGGCCCGCAGGTTTCCGCGCAGTTCGGCCAGAGCCCGGTCGGCGCGGCCGGAGCGTAGGTGAGGGTAGTCGTCGAGGAACCGGTGCCAGGCGGTGCACGCCTCCTCCAGGCGGCCGTCGGCCAGGAGCAGCCGGGCGAGCTCGGCGTGGATGAGGGCACGGCAGAGGTGGGCGGTGGCCGGGTGGTGCTCCACGGAGGAGCGCAGGGCGGCGACCGCCGCGGCGCGGTCGCCCAGAGCCGCCAGCGCCCTGCCTCTGCAGTGGGCGAAGGAGGCCCGCGAGGACGGCAGGGCCGTGCCCCGGAGCGCCGCTCCGGGGGCGGGCACCCGGTGCCGTTCGGCTTCGGCCAGAGTGGCGGCCGCCCCCTCGCCGTCACCGGTCGCGGCCTGGGCGAGAGCGAGCTGGGCCAGCAGGAGCGCCCGGTCGTGGGCGGGGGTGTCGGCGGAGGCGGTACGGACGGCCGCCTCCGCCAGCCGCAGGGCCGCCCGGCGGTGCCCCACCTCCAAGGCGTGCTCGCTCATCGCCCGCAGCACCGCGGCGTACACGGTGCGATCGCCGGCCTCGGCGGCCAACCGGAGGGCGGCGCGGTGGTAGGACTGCGCCGCGCCGTTCCTGACGTCGTCGACGTACATGCGGCCCAGTACGTGGACCAGCCGGGCCGCCTCCGCCAGCAGCCGGGGAGGCGCGCCGCCGGGGCCGCCCCCGTGCAGGCGGGGGACGACGTCGTCGCGGAGGTACACCACCAGGGCCGTACGGGCGTGGCGTCCGCCGAAGTCACCGGCCCGCCGGAAGAACTCCACGGCGGCCCGCAGGTTTGCGGTGTCCTCCTCTCCGCCCGGAGCGCCACCGCCCGTCCGCTCCCCCGGGCCGCGGCCACGCCTCTCCTCCCACCGGGGCACTTCGAACCCGGCGGCGCTGCAGACCGACTCCTGCACCAGGTTCCGGCGCGCGGGATCGGCGTCCGCTCCGCACAGCTCGGCCAGGTGCGCCACCGCGTCCCCCCGCTCCGCCGCGGTCGCCTCGCCCCACGGGCCGGCGGCACCGGGCGCACCGGGTCCGGCGGGGCATCCCATCCCCAGTTCGGCCAGGGTCACCGGACGGCACAGCCGGCGGGAGAACGCCTCGGCGATCAGCTCCCTGGTGCGGGGCCGGGGAACCGATCCGGCCAGCCAGTGGGCCACCGAGGTGCGGTCGTAGCGCAGGCGCATGCCGTTCTCAGCGCCGAGCGCGTTGACGTTCCGTGCCAGGGCCTCGTACGTCCAGCCCGCTGTGGCCAGCAGGGCCCGCAGGGATTCGTTGGCTGCGCGACGGCCGGTCATTCGCCTCCTCGGAGGTGCCGTGCTGCCGACGGCGTGCCCCACTGCGTCCGGGGAGCGGGGGACCGGGCGTCACCGACCCGTCTTCGGAGTCCCGCCCCGACATCGGCCGTCCCGGTGGAGCCGGTCGGCCGCTTCCTGTCGATGGCGAGGTGCCCGTTCCGGCCCGGGAGGACTCCTTGGTTAACCCCTTCGGACCATCGGCCATATCAACGCACGTTCCGGGGCGGGCGGAGTCGTGCCGGGGCGGAACGGGCTCCGGCCGGGGCCGGGCGGGGGCCGTCGCCGCGGCGCCCCGGCGTCACGCTCCGCCGCGGACCAGCTCCCCGGGCGGGGCGGCCGACTGCTGCCCCACGGCCACCGCCCGGAGGGGCTCCGCCGTCCGGTCGTGCCGCGGCTGCGCCTCCTCGCGGATCCGCCTGAGCAGGATGCCCTCGCGCAGCGCCCACGGGGAGAGGGTGACGGTGTCGATCTCCAGGCAGCGCATGGCGGTGTGGGCGATCACGGCCCCGGCCAGGGACTGCCGGGCGCGGGCGGCGGAGATGCCGGGCAGGGCGGCGCGGGCGGCGGCGGGCAGGGTGGAGAGGGTCTCCACGGCCGCCTTGAGGTCGCCGCGGGCGACGGTGCGCGTGACGAAGGGCCCGTGCCGGCCGGGGGCGGCGCCGCACAGCCGGGCCAGCTGCTGGAAGGTGCGGGAGGCCGCCACGGCCGTACGGGGCGTCTCCCAGCGGATCCTGGCCGCCACGTCCCGCAGTTCGTGCCGTACGCGGCGCCGCAGCTCCTTCACCGCGGAGGGCGGCGGAGGGTCCGCCTCGCCCAGGTGCTCGCGGGTCATGCGGCCCGCGCCCAGGGGCAGGGAGGCCACGAAGTCGGGCGTCCTGCTCCGCCCGAAGGCCACCTCCATCGATCCGCCGCCGATGTCCAGCAGC
Source organism: Streptomyces desertarenae (assembly GCF_042681365.1). Taxonomy (NCBI): domain Bacteria; kingdom Bacillati; phylum Actinomycetota; class Actinomycetes; order Kitasatosporales; family Streptomycetaceae; genus Streptomyces; species Streptomyces desertarenae. The sequence continues at coordinate 109,827 of NZ_JBHUFU010000014.1, forward strand.
ACCATGGAGCCGGCCCGCCAGCCCATCCACTGCCGGGCCGCCAGGAACGTCAGCTCCCCCTCCGTCGCCCCGGACATGACCTGGAGGGGCACCCCGGTCCTGCCCCGGACGGTCTCCAGGACCTGCCGGCAGTTGGGGGCGTCCCGGACGACGGCGGTGGCGAAGGCGATGGGCTCCTCCACCCCCCAGCGGCCGGCCTCCTCCGCCGCCTCGGCGACCGCCGCCACCAGGTCCTCCAGCGCCCGCTCGCCCAGGCTCCCGTCCGGTTCGACCTGCTCGGCCAGCCGCAACCGCCGCTTCGCCGTGTGCACCGGCAGCGGTATGTCGCCGTCGCAGTCGGCGACGGCCAGCCGAACCGTTCTGGACCCCACGTCCACGACCGCCAAACGCATGCGCTACTCGTGCCCCGGCCGCCCTCGGGGCATGCCGCCGCGTTCCGGTCTTCCTCCGGGCCCCGCCCCGCGGGGGCGGCGGCGCCCGGGGCGGAGCCCGTCCGGAGCAGCGCGCCGGCCGCGCGGGCAGACGGCGCACCTCCTCCGAAGGGGTGAACCGTCCCCGGTTCCGCTGCGGCCGCGGGCGGCGGGCGGCAGGCTGCCGGTGTCCGCGCCGGAGGCGGGCGCGTCCGCCTCCGCCCGTCCTGCGGGCGGGGCGGCGGGACGGGAACGGCGGGGCGGGGCCGCGACGCGGGGACGCGCCGCGGGCCCGGACGGTGAGGGGGAGCAGGTGGAACATCGGCGGGCGCCGCTGGCGCATCGGGTCCGGTACTGGTTCGACACCACGTTGGCACGCGGCGTGACCGCCCTGATCGGGTGGCTCGCCGCGGCCTGCCTCGCCGTCGTCGTGCCCGTGAGCGCCGCCCTGGTCTGGACGGACGGCGGCGCGCCCGCCTCGCTCCTCGGCAAGCTGGGCGCGGTGTGGCGGCACACCGGTGAGACCCTCCGCCTGGGCGGGACGGTCGGGCCCCCGCTGCGCGTCCTGCTGTCGGTGCTGCTCGCCCTCGTCGCGCTGTTCTACGTGTCGACGCTGGTGGGTCTGGTCACCGCCGCGCTGCAGCAGAGGCTCGCCGCGCTGCGGCTGGGCCGCTCGACGGTCCTGGAGTCGGGGCACGCGGTGGTGCTGGGCTGGTCCGAGCAGGTGTACACGGTGGTCTCGGAGCTGGTCGCGGCCAACGCCAACCAGCGGCGCGCGGCCGTGGCCGTCCTCGCCGACCGGGACAAGACGCAGATGGAGGAGGCGCTGCGCACCCACGTGGGCGCCACCGGGCGCACCCGCCTGGTCTGCCGCAGCGGCCCCACCACCGACCCGGTCGTGCTGGCCCGGATGAGCCCGGGCACCGCCACCGCGATCCTGGTCCTGCCCCGTGAGGAGCCGTCCGGCGACGCGGAGGTGGTCAAGACCCTGCTGGCGCTGGAGGCGGCCGGAGCCGCCGGAGGCGGGGGGCCGTCCGGGGCGTGCGTCGTGGCCGCGGTCCGGGACGCGCGCCACCGGCTGGCGGCCTCCCTGGCGGCCGGGCCCCGGGGCCGGGTCCTGGAGACCGACGACATCACCGCCCGGCTCGTGGTGCAGTCCGCCCGCCAGCCCGGCCTGTGGCTGGTCCACCGGGAGCTGCTCGACTTCGCGGGCGACGAGTTCTACACGGTCGCCGAACCGGCCCTGACCGGCCGGACGTTCGGCGACGCCGTGCGGGCGTACCGCACCTCCTGCGCCGTGGGCCTGCTGCGCGACGGCGGCGCGCTCGTGCTGAACCCGCCCGCGCACACCGTCGTCACCGCGCGGGACCGGCTGCTCGTCATCGCGCACGACGACGACACCGCCGTCCCGGACGACCGGCCCCCGCCGGCCGACGAGGCGCTGATCCTCCCCGGTCCGCCGTCCGCGGACCGCCCCGAACGGATCCTGCTGCTGGGCTGGAACCGCCGTGCCGCGCTCATGGCCGACCTGCTGGGCCGGTACGTGCCCCCCGGTTCGGTCCTGGACGTGGTCGCCGACGGCGGCGGGGCGACGGCCGACGCCGTGCGGAGGGCCGCGACCGCCGCGGGGCCCGGCCTGTCCGTCACCTTCCGGCCGGGTGACACGACCTGTCCCGCCACGGTGCGCGGACTCGACGCACCGTCGTACGACAGCGTCATCGTCCTCGCCTCCGGCGCCGACCCCGACCAGGGGTACGGCGGTCCCGACGACCGCACCCTGACCACCCTGCTGCTCCTGCGGGAGGCCGAGCGCGCCTCGGGGCGCGAGCTGTCGGTCGTCACCGAGATGACCGACGACCGCAACCGGGTGCTCGCCCCGGTCAGGGCCGGCGCCGACTGCATCGTCAGCGGCAAGCTGATCGGCCTGCTCATGGCCCAGATCTCGCAGAACCCGCACCTGGCCGACGTCTTCCGGGAGTTGTTCTCCCCGGAGGGGCAGGAGGTCCACCTCCGGCCGGCGGGCGCCTACGTCCGCCCCGGCAGCGAGACGGCCTTCGCCACCGCCGTGGAGTCCGCCCTGCGCAGGGGGGAGTGCGCCATCGGCTACCGGGAGCACACCCGGTCGGCCGTCGGGCCGGACTACGGCATCAGGATCAATCCGGACAAGACGCGGGTCCGGCGCTGGAGCGCCGACGACCGGATCATCGTGATCGCCCAGTCGTGAGGGAGAGGTGCGCGGCCGGCGGCCCCGCGGGGCGGCGGGGATTCCCGGCCCGGCTCAGGGCGTGTCACCGCGCCAGTCCCAGCGCCGCGGGTCGGCCGGGCGCGGCGCGTACCGGGCCCGTCCTCCGCTCCCGAACGCCCCCAGCTCGGTGGCCAGCGCCGCGCCCTCGCGCAGTTCCTCCTCCCTGCGGCCGGTGACGTCCAGCAGCAGTCCGTCCAGGGGGCCGCCCACCAGTTCCCGGTAGACGCGGCCCGGCCGCGGGCCCGGGTCGTCGTGGTCGGCACCGTAGACCCGGCCCCTCATGATCTCCTCCTCGTTCATGCCCGGCAGCATCCCAGCCCCCTCCGACATCGGCGCCGCGGCCGGGGCACCGGGCACCGGCGGGGCCGGCGCCCGCTGCCCCGGCCGGGGGTCAGGGGCGGGGGACCAGACGGTAGGTCTGCGCGGGGCCTCCGTGGCAGGTCCACTGCTGCAGGCCGGCGCCGTCCGCGGTGGATCCGTCCCTCACGTCCAGGCACCTGCCGCTGTGGCGGGCGGCGAAGGCGAGCGTGCCGTCGCCGCGGTCGACCGGCCGCCACTGCTGGTTGGTTCCGCCGCCCCAGGTCCACAGGTGGACCCGTGCGCCGTCGGACGTCGCCCCGGCCCCGCCGTCGACGTCCCAGACCAGGGAGGTGTCGTTGCGGCTGACGAGGCGGTGGTGGCCGTCGCCGGCGGGTTCGAACCGCCACAGCTGGTTGCCGTTGCCGGTGTGGCACGTCCACTGCTGCAGTGCCGTGCCGTCCGAGGTGCCGCCGCCGGCGGCGTCCAGGCACTTGCCGCTGCCCGTGTTCACCACCTGGTACCAGGGGGAGGTGTCGATGCCGGAGTCCGCCCAGGTGAAGGTGGCCACGGCGCCGGCGGGCAGGGTGTGGGAGAGCGAGCGCCCCGCGTCGGTGATCGAGAAGGTCCGGGCCGAGTCCGCGGTGTTCACCACGTAGGCGACCCGCGATCCGTCGGGGTTCCGCCAGACGACGTTCCGGACGCCACCCGCCCCCTCGGTGGTGGAGCCGATGCGGACCGCACCCGGTTCGACGAACCGGGTGACGTGGCCGAGGACGTAGTACTCGGCGCCCCGGGTCACGCGGCCGCCCTCGATCTCCACCACGCCGTTGCACCGGGTTCCGCAGTGGCCCTGGTGCGGGCCGCCGTTCCCGTCGAGGGCGAGGTTCCAGGTGACGACGGTCTCCCCGCCGCTGCGGACGTTGCGGACGACGAGGTTCTCCGCGTGCCACCGGAGGGTGTCGGCGAACGTGCGGCTCGGCGGGTCGGAGTCGGTTCCGGAGCACTCGGTGAAGAACACCCGCTTGCCGGCCCGGCGGATCTGCTCCTGGGCCTCGGGGGTGCCGCCGTAGCAGTGGAAGGCGGCCCCGATGACCCGGTCGATGTCGCGGGTGGCGTCGAGGACCGCCAGCGGGTAGTCGGGACGGTCCCAGTTGTGGTCGTGGGCGAGCACGTTGGTGGGCAGGCCCGCGGCGGTCAGGGTGCGGTCCAGGACCCTGAGGAAGGCGGCCTGTTCGGCCGCGGTCATGCTCGTGGAGGGGTAACCGGTGGCGAACAGGGGCTCGTTCTGCACCGTCAGGTCGGTGAGGGTGATGCCCTGCGCCTGGTACGCCCTGACCGCCTTCACCAGGTAGTCGGCGTAGTCCTGGTGGTGCTCCGGCTTCAGCCCGCCCCCGTTCAGGGATCCGCCGGTCTTCATCCACGCGGGCGGCGACCAGGGGCTGCCCATGAAGCGGATGGCAGGGTTGAGGGCGACGGCCTGCCGGAGGACCGGCACGACCTCCGGCAGGTCGCGGGCGATGCTGAAGCTCCCGCGCGTGTCCTCGTACGTGGAGGGGGTGCCGTCGGCGTCGAAGTCGGTGCTGCCGAGCGGCTGGCGCAGGTAGTTGAGGCCGATGCCGTTCCGCTTCGAGAACAGCGACTCCATCAGCGCGTCCTGCTCGGCCCGGGGCAGTTGCCGGATCAGGTGGGCCGAGGCCTCGGTCACGGAGGCCCCGGCGCCGGTGAACCGCTGCCCGGTGCTGCCCGCGTCGACGCGGATGTCGACGGCCTGCGGCCGCGCGGTGAAGGGGACCGTGCCGCGGTCGGCGAGCCTGCTGCTCCCGTCCGGGGTGGTCACCCACACGTGGGCGGCGGGGGCGGCCGCCCGTGCGGTGTCGGCGGTGGCGGCCGCCGGTCCGGCGCCGGCGAGCAGCAGGGCCCCGAACGCGGCCAGGACGCGGCGGGCGGCGGATCCGGCGCCCGCTCCGGTGGTGCTCGGTGGGACGGCGTGTGTCATCCGTGCGGCTCCTTCTGGTGGGGGTCTCCGCCTCCCGCGGTGTCCCGCCCCTCCCGGAGCGCGGCGGGAGGGGCGGGGCGGGCGGCGGCTGCTGTGGGGGCGGGCCGCGGCGGCGGGCACGGCCCCGCGGCACCGCGTCAGCCGGTCGGGGGGCGGCCGTCCCCGAGGACGACGTCGACGGAGAGCCGCAGGTCGCGGCTGGACCGTCCGATGCGCAGCCGGTACCGGCCGGGCGGCGTCCACCAGCGACCGCGGTCGGGGTCCCAGGTCCGGAAGGCGCGTTCGGGCACGTCCACGACGGTGCGGACGCGGGCGCCCGCCGCGGCCCGGACGGCGGTGAATCCGGCGAGCGCGCGCACGGGGCGCGGCGGGCCTCCGGGGGGAGCCTCCAGGTAGACCTGGACGACCTCCCGCCCCTCGCGGGGCCCGGTGTTGGACAGGTCCACGGCCACCCGGAGACCGCCCGGTCCGTCCGGGGGCGCGGGGGCGGCGGTGGCGGACTCGTAGGCCCAGGTGGTCCAGCCCAGGCCGTGTCCGAAGGGGAAGGCGGGCGCCGTCCCGGCCCGGTCCCAGGCCCGGTACCCGATGTGGACTCCCTCGCGGTAGGCCACGACGCCGTCGTCCGGCAGGGCGTCGGGCACCGGCACGTCCGCGGCGCGGGCGGGCAGCGTCCACGGGAGGCGGCCGGCCGGTTCGGTGCGGCCCAGCAGCACGTCGGCCAGCGCGTGTCCCGCCTCCTGGCCCGGCAGCCAGGCCCACAGCAGCGCGGGCACCTCGCGGGCCCAGGGCAGCAGGAGGGGCGCCCCCGCGTTGACGACCACGACGGTCCGGGGGTTGGCGGCGGCCACCCGCCGCACCAACTCGTTCTGGCTGCCGGTGAGTTCCAGGCCGGTGCGGTCCCAGCCCTCGGATTCGGTCTCCTCGTCGGTGCCCACCACGACGACGGCGACGTCGGCCCGCCGGGCCGCGGCGACCGCCTCGGCGACCTCCGCCTCGGGGTCGTGTCCGGGCGGCCGGTGGCGCAGGTGGGCGGTGACGAAGCGGCCGTACCCATCGGCGTCCACGACGGTCAGGTCGGCCGTCACCGTGACGCGGCGCGGCCCGGACCCGCCGACCGCGAGGTCGACGCCGTGCGTGCCGGGGTGGTGGTGGCTGGAGTCCAGGACCAGGCCGACGCCGCGGTCGTCGTCCCCGCGGAACACCGTCTCGCCGTCCACCTCCACCCGGAACCGTCCCGCGCAGCCGAACTCCAGGCGGTGCGTGCCGGCTTCGCCGAGGGTGAGCACGGTGCGCAGCACCACGCGGCGGGTGCCGGGCGGGAAGTCGCGGTAGCAGCCCCAGTCCCCCGTCGCGCGCACCTCGCCGCCGAGCCGCTCCCCCGCGGCGTCCAGGTGGTCCGCGCGGACGCCGGGGCCACTCCCGTCGGGGTCGGTGAGCAGGGCGGCGGGGACGAAGGGCGCGTGGCGCCCGGAGTCGCCGCCGCGGTGCACGGTGAGCCGTGTGCTCCCGGGCAGGGCGGCCCGCAGGCCGTCGGCGAAGGAGACCGTGCGCGCGGCGGGTACGAAGGCGCTGCCGCCGCCCTGGAGGTAGGGGGAGACCGCGTTCGGCCCGATCAGGGCGACGGCGGTGAGGCCGGCGGGGTCCAGCGGCAGCAGTCCGGGGGCGTCGCGCAGCAGGACGGTGCCGCGTGCGGCGGTCTCCCGCAGCAGGGCGCGGTCGGCCTCGGTGGGGCCGCCGGCCGGCGGGACGGGGCCGCGGCGCGGCGGGGGCGGCGGGGCGCCCGGTTCCCACGGCTCGCCGAGCCTGCCGGTGTTGCGGGCCAGCCTCAGCAGCCGCATCACCTTGTCGTCCACGAGGTCCTCGGGCACCTCGCCCGCCCGGACGGCCGCCGCGAGCGCCGCTCCCCACGGGCCGCCGGGCCCCGGCATGACGAGGTCGAGGCCGCCGAGGGCGGAGGCGACGGTGGAGCGGGTCGCGGCCCAGTCGCTGACCACGGGCCCGTCGAACCCCCACTCCTCCTTCAGGACCCCGCGCAGCAGCCGCCGGTGCTCGCTCATCGGCGCCGACTCCGTCCCGTCGTCCACGCCCGAGTAGGCCGCCATGACGCTCCACGGCCCGGCCTCGTCGACGACCTGCTCGAACGGGGCCAGGTAGACCTCGCGCAGGGTGCGCTCGTCGATCCGGGAGCGGTAGCGGGTGCGGTCGGTCTCGGAGTCGTTGGCCACGTAGTGCTTGAGGCAGGCGGCCACGCCGCCGCCCTGGAGGCCGCGGACGACGGCGGCGGCCAGGGTCCCGGTGAGCAGGGGGTCCTCGGAGAAGTACTCGAAGTGCCGGCCGGCCACCGGGGTGCGCTGGAGGTTCGCCAGCGGCGCCAGCACCACGTGGACCCCCTTGCGGAGGGCCTCGGCCGCGAACAGCCGTCCCAGCCGCTCGGCCCGCGCCGGGTCCCAGGTCGCGGCCACGGCGCTGGGCGCCGGCGCGAGGAGGCCGGTGGCGCCGGGCTCCTCGCCGGTGCCGCGCACCCCCTGGGGGCCGTCGGACATCACGACCGGGTGCAGTCCCAGGCGCGGTTCGCCGGGCAGGGACCACAGGGTCGCCCCGGTCAGCAGCCGGACCTTGGACTCCGGGTCCAGCCTCCGGAGGCGGCGGCGGAGCGCACCGTCGTCCACCGGGGCGGCCGGGGGGCCGTGTGCCGGGACGGCGGGTGGGAGCAGCGGGGACATGCGCGTCCTTCCGGCCACGGGCGTGGCGTGAGATAGCGGAACGGAAGCATGAAAGCATGCTTAGTGAGTACTTAGTAAGTAGCCGGTCGCGTCTTTCCCGCCGCCACCCGGGGGCCCCGTACACTGCACCGGATGAGCGCTAAGAAGGCGGGCGGTGCGGTACGGCCGCGGGTCCCCAGGAGCCCGGAGGCCCGGCAGCGGCAGCAGGAGATCCTGCACATCGCGATGGACACCTTCGCGGCCCGCGGCTACAACAACGCCTCGCTCGCCGAGATCGCCGACCGCGCGGGCGTCACCCAGGCCGGGGTACTGCACTACTTCCGCTCCAAGGCGCTGCTGCTCACCAGCGTCCTGGAGCTGCGCGACCGGACCGACATCGCCCGGCAGGGCCCCGAACGCCCGCGCGGCCTGGCCTTCCTGCGCCATCTGGTCGACACCGTGCGCCGCAACGCCGAACGCGAGGGCATCGTGCGCATGTACGCCGTGCTGTCGGCGGAGAGCGTCACCGACGACCACCCCGCCCAGGAGTACTTCCGCGACCGCTACGAGGGCCTGCGCGCCATGGTCGCGCAGGCCCTGAGGGAGGCGTGCGAGCTCGGCGAGGCGCGGGAGGACCTGGACGTCGAGGACTCGGCCAACGCGATCATCGCCGTCATGGACGGCCTGCAGGTCCAGTGGCTGCTCTCGCCGGACTCGGTGGACATGGCCGCCTCCACCGAGCGCGTCATCTCGGCGCTGCTGGCCGACACGGCCCGCGAACGCCCCTGAGTCCGGCCGCGGTTCGCTCCCGGCGGGACGGGCGGACGGGGCCGCCCGCCCGTCCCGCCGGACCGCCGTCAGTGGCCGCGGTCGATCCACTCCTGCAGGTGGGGCGCTTCGGCGCCGATGGTGGTGGACTCGCCGTGGCCGGTGCGCACCACCGTCTCGGGCGGGAGGGTCAGCAGCTTCTCCCGGATGGAGTCGATGATGGTCGGGAAGTGGGAGAAGGAGCGGCCGGTGGCGCCGGGACCGCCGGCGAAGAGGGTGTCGCCGGTGAAGACGGTGCCCAGCGCCGGGGCGTGCAGGCAGACCGCGCCGGGTGCGTGGCCGGGGGTGTGCAGCACGGTCAGCGCGGTGCCGGCCACGGTGAGGGTCTGCCCGTCGGACAGGTCCCCGTCCGGCGCCCGGCCGGGGTGGGTCAGCTCCCACAGCGGCCGGTCCTCGGGGTGGAGGAGGATCGGCGCGCCGGTGGCCTCGGCCAGGGCGGGGGCGGCGCCGACGTGGTCGTCGTGGGCGTGGGTGCACACGATCGCGGTCAGCCGCCGTCCGGCCAGGGCCCGTGCGACGGCGTCGGCGTCGTGGGCGGCGTCGATGACGACCGCCTCGTCGTCGTCGCCGACGATCCAGACGTTGTTGTCCACCTCCCAGGTGCCGCCGTCCAGGGTGAAGGTGCCGGAGGTGGTCAGGTGGTCGATGCGGACGGCGCCCATCACAGCACCACCACCGAGCGCAGCACGTCCCCGGCGTGCATGCGGTCGAACGCCTCCTCCACCCCGTCCAGGGCGATGGTCTCCGTGACGAAGGCGTCCAGGTCCAAGCGGCCCTGGAGGTAGAGGTCGATCAGCATCGGGAAGTCCCGGTCGGGCAGGCAGTCGCCGTACCAGGAGGACTTCAGCGCCCCGCCGCGGCCGAAGACGTCCAGCAGCGGCAGTTCCAGCCTCATCTCGGGCGTGGGCACCCCCACCAGGACCACGGTTCCCGCCAGGTCGCGGGCGTAGAACGCCTGCCGGTAGGTCTCGGGCACCCCGACGGCGTCGATCACCACGTCCGCGCCGAAGCCGCCGGTCAGTTCGCGGACCGCCTCCACCGGGTCGGCGGTGCGGGAGTTGACGGTGTGGGTGGCGCCCAGCTTCCGCGCGGTCTCCAGCTTGCGGTCGTCGATGTCGACGGCGATGACCCGCGACGCCCCGGCCAGGTTCGCCCCCATCACCGACGCCCCGCCCACCCCGCCGCAGCCGATGACGGCCACGCTGTCGCCGCGCTGCACGTTCCCGGTGTTCAGCGCGGCCCCGAGACCGGCCATCACCCCGCAGCCCAGCAGTCCGGCCACCGCCGGGGAGGCGGCCGGGTCGACCTTGGTGCACTGCCCGGCGGCCACCAGTGTCTTGTCCGCGAACGCGCCGATGCCCAGCGCCGCACTCAGCTCCGTACCGTCCTCCAGCGTCATCTTCTGCGTCGCATTGTGGGTGTCGAAGCAGTACCACGGCCGTCCCCGGCGGCAGGCGCGGCACTGTCCGCACACCGCGCGCCAGTTGAGGACCACGAAGTCGCCGGGGGCCACCCCGGTCACGTCCGCCCCCACCGACTCCACCACGCCGGCCGCCTCGTGTCCCAGCAGGAACGGGAAGTCGTCCGAGATCCCGCCCTGCCGGTAGTGCAGGTCGGTGTGGCACACCCCGCACGCCTGGATCCGCACCACCGCCTCCCCCGGCCCCGGGTCGGGCACCACCACCGTCTCCACCCCGACCGGCCGGCCCTTGCCCCGGGCCACGACCGCCCGCACCTTCTGCGACATCGTCCGTACGTCCTCTCGGTCTCTGCTCGTGTCCGCGGCGGGCGGGTGGTTCCCCGCTGCCGGCCCCGCGGGGGACGCCCCGGCGCGGCCGTGCGGGGCTCCGCCCGCGCCGTCCACCCCAGGAGTACCCGTAACGGGAGTGGTTTGCCCGTACGTACGGGGCCGGCGGTGCGGCGGGGGCGCGGCGCCCCTGCCGCACCGCTCCCCCACCGCCGCGCGCCGGGGTCAGACCGCCGGGGCCGGGTAGGTGGGGTACTCCACCCCGGAGACGTGCTGGACGACGCGGACGACCTGGCAGGAGTAGCCGAACTCGTTGTCGTACCACAGGTAGAGGATCGCGTTGTCGCCCTCGACCTTGGTGGCGCCGGCGTCGACGATCGAGGCGTGGCGCGAGCCGATGAAGTCGCTGGAGACCGCGTCGGGGGCGCTGATGAAGTCGATCTGGCGCTTGAGCGGCGAGGTCAGCGACACGTTGCGGAGGTAGTCGAGGACCTCCTCGCGGGTGGTCTCGCGCGCGAGCTGGAGGTTGAGGATCGCGATCGAGACGTCCGGCACCGGGACGCGGATCGAGCTGCCGGTGATCTTCGCCGTGAGGCCGGGCAGCGCCTTGGCGACGGCGGAGGCGGCACCGGTCTCGGTGATGACCATGTTGAGCGGCGCCGAGCGGCCGCGGCGGTCGGACTTGTGGTAGTTGTCCAGCAGGTTCTGGTCGTTGGTGAACGAGTGGACGGTCTCCACGTGGCCGCGCAGGACGCCGTACTCGTCCGCCATCGCCTTCAGCGGCGGGACGATCGCGTTGGTGGTGCACGAGGCGCAGGACAGGATCCGCTCGTCCGGCTTGATCGCGTCGTGGTTGACGCCGTGGACGATGTTGGGGACGTCGCCCTTGCCCGGTGCGGTCAGGACGACCTTGTCGATGCCGGGCCGCAGGTGCTTGGAGAGGCCCTCGCGGTCGCGCCACCTGCCGGTGTTGTCGATGAGGATGGCGTTCTTGATGCCGTACGCCGTGTAGTCCACCGACGTCGGGTCGTCGGAGTAGATCACCTTGATCTCGTTGCCGTTGGCGATGATCAGGCTGTTCGCCTCGTCGACGGTGATCGTGCCCTGGAACTGGCCGTGGATGGAGTCGCGGCGCAGCAGCGAGGCGCGTTTGACGATGTCCTGGCCCGCGGCCCTGCGCACGACGATGGCCCGCAGCCGCAGGCCGTTGCCGGAACCGGTCTTCTCGATGAGCAGACGGGCGAGCAGGCGGCCGATGCGGCCGAACCCGTAGAGGACGACGTCGCGCGGCTCGCGGCGTTCGACCTTGTCGGCGCCCGTGGCGCCGGCGACGGCCTCGGCGGTGAACTCCTCCACCGTGAGGCCGCGGTCGTCGGCCTTGTAGGTCGCGGCGAGCATGCCGATGTCGATCTGGGACGGGCCCAGGTCGAGCGTGGTGAGGGCCTGCAGGAACGGCAGCGTCTCGGTGACCGAGAGCTCCTCTCCGGCGATCTGCCGGGCGAAGCGGTGGGTCTTGAGGATGCTGACCACCGACTTGTTCACCAAGGAGCGGCTGTGGAGCAGGACGGTGACGTCCCGTTCCCGGTGCAGCTTCCCGATGATCGGGATCATCGACTCCGCGATCTCCTCGCGGTTCTTCCAGTTGGTGAACGAGTCCACGGTGGTAGTCACAGGTTCATCTTTCGAGCTAGGCGGTGCTCATATGATAACCACCCGCCGTCCCGGTCCTCCGGGCGGTGCCGCCCGGGCCGCCGGCGCCGCCCGGGAGCGGGACGTCAGGAGCCGAGCTCGTGCCCCGTCGTCGCGTCGACGTGGTCGGGCACCTCCTCGTGCCGGTCCCCGACCGACGGCGTCCCGGTGGGTTCGAACAGCAGGATCGCGGTGGGGACGGGGGCGTACGGCTTGTGCTCCGTGCCGCGGGGCACGGTGAAGGCCGCTCCCCTGGGGAGCCGGACGGTGCGCTCGCCGGCGGGCTCGCGCAGGGAGATGTGCAACTCCCCCTCGATCACCAGGAAGAACTCGTCGGTGTCGTCGTGGGCGTGCCACAGGTGCTCGCCCTCGACCTTGGCGACGCGGACGTCGTAGTCGTTGACGCGCGTGACGATGCGGGGGCTCCACAGCGCGTCGAAGGATGCCAGGGCCCTCTCCAGGGCGACGGGTTCGCTGTCCATGGCCGCATCCTCACCGGTGGCGCCCGGCCGGGGCGAGTGCTAGGAATCGCACATGCCGCACGATTCCTCGCACGACGCGCCCGCGCCGGCCCCGCACCGGGTCGTCGTGATCGTGGACGAGAACTCCAACCCCTTCGAACTCGGCTGCGCCACCGAGGTGTTCGGGCTGCGCCGGCCCGAACTCGGCCGCGACCTGTACGACTTCCGGCTCTGCTCCCCCGAGCCCCGCGTCCTGATGCGGGACGGCTTCTTCACGCTCACCGGCGTCGCCGGGATGGAGGCGGCGGAGCACGCGGACACGCTGATCGTCCCCAACCGGCCCGACGTCGAGGTGCCCCGCCGCCCGGCCGTGCTCGACGCCGTGCGGCGGGCGCACCGGCGCGGGGCGCGGCTGGTCGGTCTGTGCAGCGGCGCCTTCACCCTCGCCGAGGCCGGCGTCCTCGACGGGCGCCGGGCCACCGCGCACTGGCAGTGGGCGGCCTCCTTCCGGGCCCGCTTCCCGTCCGTCCGGCTGGAGGAGGACGTGCTGTTCGTGGACGACGGCGACATCCTCACCGCCGCCGGCAGCGCGGCCGCCCTCGACCTGGGGCTGCACATCGTCCGCCGTGACCACGGCGCGGAGACGGCCAACTCCGTCAGCCGCCGGCTGGTCTTCGCCGCGCACCGGGACGGCGGGCAGCGGCAGTTCGTCGAGCGCCCCGTGCCCGAGCCGCCGGACGAGTCGCTGGCACCCGTCCTGGCGTGGGCCCAGGAGCGGCTGGACTCGCCGCTGACGGTCTCCGACCTCGCCGCGCGCGCGTCGGTCAGCCCGGCCACGCTGCACCGCCGATTCCGCGCGCAGGTGGGCACGACCCCGCTGGCGTGGCTCACGGGGGAGCGGGTCGCCCTCGCGTGCCGTCTGATCGAGCGCGGCGAGAGGCACCTGGAGGTGGTCGCACGGCGCAGCGGTCTGGGCAGCGCCGCCCACCTGCGGAGGCTGATGCGCCGGGCGACGGGACTCACCCCGTCGCAGTACCGCAACCGCTTCGGCCCGGAGGCGGCCGGGCCGTGACCCGGTGGCGCGGACCGGCGCCCGGTGCTCGCCGCGGCGATCGTTTTCGGTCCTTTCCCGCACGCCTCCGCCGCCGCGGGGGCCCGGTGGGAAGAGGGCCGCCCCCTTTTCTCCGCGGGTAGCGCCACCGACACATCCGGACGGAAGAGACACGTCGCCCAGCGCCTTCACAAAAAGTTAACTCACCGGCAAAGGAAAGATTTTCGCCACAACTCGAAGGGTGCCTTCCGGTATCCCTAGAATTGGCTCCCGTGAATTCGGGAGGTGTTGGCCGTGGTGCGTTCCGCCGTCGCCCGGGCAGTGGCGCTCGCGGTCTGCGCACTCACCGTTCTGTCACTGCTCACCGGCACTCCCATCAGCACCTCCGCCGCGACCAATGCGGCCGCCGGCCAGTCCTCCCCCCGCACTCCGGTACCTGAGACAGCGGAGTGGGAATCCCGTTGCGGTGATACGGAACTTCTCCGTGGCAAATTCCGCAGGAACGGCCGTACCGGCCAGGGGAAGAACTCTTCCGCGGCGCCGCCCCCCGCTGCGGCGCCCCTGCACGACCACGCGGCCCGCAGCGCCCTGCGCCCTTCGCCCTCCCGACTCGCCGCGCTGCCCAGACCCGGGGAGATCCCCTCACGCCTCCAGGTGTTCCGCTGCTGAGGAGCCCGTGCGAACCGGCCCGGCCGGCTCGCGTCGGAAAGCTCCCCGCTCGGACCACACTGTCTTTCCGGAGGCACTCTCGTGCAGCACTTCATCGACCACGCGCGCTCCCTGGGCAGGCGGATCGCCTCCGCCCCCGAGGAGCGCGAGCGCTTCGGACGGCTCGCGGCCGGTCAGGCGCCCCAGGCCCTCTTCATCACCTGCTCGGACTCCCGGGTGATCCCCTCCCTGATCACCGGCGCGAAGCCGGGCGAACTCTTCGAGCTGCGCACGGCGGGCAACGCCGTGCCCCACTACGGCACCCGGCCGACCGGAGAGGCGGCCACCATCGAGTACGCGGTCGGCGTGCTGGGCGTACCCGACATCGTCGTCTGCGGCCACTCGTACTGCGGCGCGGTGGGCGCCCGCGTACGGGATGAGGACCTGACCGCGGTGCCGGCCGTCGCCGGCTGGATCCGCAGCCAGCTCCCCGAGGGGCGGGGGGAGCAGGACGGGGGCGGCGGCCCCGAACTGGCCGCCGCGGCCCAGCGCAACGTCCGCGAGCAACTGGAACGGCTGCGCGGCTACCCGTGCGTGGCCGAGCGGCTGGAGGCCGGGCAGCTGCGACTGCACGGCTGGTTCTACGCCGTGGACACCGGGCTGGTCCTCACCCACCAGCCGTCCGTCGACGCCTTCCTCCCGCTGTGAGCGCCCCCGTGGAGGCGGGCAAGCCCCGCCTGCGGCACCTGCGGGCGGACTTCACCGCCTCGCTCGTGGTCTTCCTGGTGGCCGTACCGCTGTGCGTGGGCGTGTCGGTGGCCTCCGGGGCCCCCGCGGAACTGGGACTGATCACCGGCATCGTCGGCGGGATCGTCACCGGACTGCTGCCCGGCAGCAGCCTCCAGGTCAGCGGACCGGCCGCGGGCCTGACGGTGCTGGTGTACGAAGCCGTCCGGACGTACGGGCTCGACATGCTGGGAGTGCTGGTCCTCGCCGCGGGCGCGCTGCAGCTGGCGATGGGCGCGCTGC
Source organism: Streptomyces desertarenae (assembly GCF_042681365.1). Taxonomy (NCBI): domain Bacteria; kingdom Bacillati; phylum Actinomycetota; class Actinomycetes; order Kitasatosporales; family Streptomycetaceae; genus Streptomyces; species Streptomyces desertarenae. The sequence continues at coordinate 124,933 of NZ_JBHUFU010000014.1, forward strand.
GCCTGGGCCGCTGGTTCCGGGCCGTCTCGGTGGCCGTGGTGCAGGGCATGCTGGCGGGCATCGGCCTGGTCCTGATCGCCGGCCAGCTCTACGCCCTGGCCGACATCTCCGCGCCGTCCGGCGGCCTGGCGAAGATCGGCGGACTGCCGCAGCTGGCCGTCGACGCGTTCGGTTCGGCGGCCAGCGTGGCCGCTCTGGCCATCGGGGCCGGGACGATCGCGGTGCTGGTGCTGTGGCCGCGCCTGCCGTCCGTGTCACGGGTACTGCCCGCGCCGCTGGCCGCCGTGGCGCTGGCCACCGCCGCGACCGTCGTCCTGGACCCGCCGGTGGCCCGGATCCAGGTCCAGGGGCTGCTGGACTCCGTGCAGCCGCCCGGGGCGGACGGGTTCGCGCGGCTGGCGGAGGTCGGCGTCCTGGGCACGGTGCTGGCCTTCGCCCTGATCGCCTCGGCGGAGACCCTGTTCAGCGCGGCGGCCGTGGACCGGATGCACGACGGCCCGCGCACCGACTACGACAAGGAGCTGGTCGCGCAGGGCGCGGGGAACGCCGTCTGCGGCGTGCTCGGCGCCCTGCCGATGACCGCGGTGATCGTCCGCAGCTCGGCGAACGTGCGGGCGGGAGCGCGGACCAAGGCGTCCCGGGTGCTGCACGGCGTGTGGCTGCTCCTCTTCGCCGCCGCGTTCCCCGCGGTGCTGGGGATCATCCCGGTGGCCGCGCTGGCGGGCGTGCTGGTACACGCCGGCTGGAAGCTGATCCCGGTCAAGGAGCTGCCGCCGCTGTGGCGGGAGCACCGCGGGGAGGCGGTGGTCCTCGCCGTCACCGCCGTCGCGATCGTGGTCACGGACATGTTCCAGGGGGTCCTCATCGGCCTGCTCGCGGCGGTCGTGAAATCGGCCTGGGAGACCTCCCACGTCCACCTGGAGGTCTCCGGGCCGCTCCACGACGGCACGGGCCCCCTCCGGGTGCGCGTGCTCGGCAACGCGACCTTCCTGCGGCTCCCCAAGCTGCTGGACGAGTTGGAGGCGCTGCCGCGCGACCGGGCGATCGAGTTGGACCTGTCGGGCCTGCGCCACCTGGACCACGCCTGCCGGACCGCCCTGGCGGGGTGGGCCGAGCAGCACAACGAGGAAGGAGCCGTCCCCGTCCGCCTGCCCGCCTGACCCCGGCGAGACGGCCGTCCCGGTCCGGTGGTCCAGTGGGCCGGGACGGCCGCGCCCGGTGGGCACCCCCGGGGCGGAGGCCGCGATCCGCGCGCCGCCGCTCCCGCACCGAGGTGCCGGCGGCCGGGTGCGGGGACGCTTTCGGCGGGCTGCCGGTGTTCACATAGGGTGCCGCCGCGGGGGTGTCCGGGGCGTCCGCCGCAAGACGATCCCGGACGCCCTCGTTCCCGTCCCCGTTCGGCACCCCTCGACCTCGATCGTCCGGTGAGTCCTGTCCCGCCACCGGTACGCGGAAAGGACCGCGCCATGTCCGGCGACCGTCTCATGCGCATCCACAGCGCCGAGTTCCAGGCCATGGCCGACAGGGTCCTGCAGGTCACCGAGCTCACCTCCCGCCTGAACGTCCTGCCCTTCGAGGACGAAGCGGGCAAGGCGGAACTGTTCGAGCAGATCCTTGGCAGGCCGCTGCCGCCGGGAGTCACGATCTACCCGCCCTTCTACACGGACCACGGCCTGAACCTCGACCTCGCCGACCGCGTCTTCATCAACCAGAACTGCACGTTCCTGGACTATGCCGGTATCCGGCTCGGCGAGCGCGTGATGATCGGACCGAAGGTCACGTTCATCACCAGCGGCCACCCGGTCGATCCCCGGGAGCGGCGGCTGTACCTCACCGGTGCGCCCATCGACGTGGCGGAGAACGTGTGGATCGGTGCCGGTGCCACGATCCTGCCCGGCGTCAGCATCGGCCGTGACGCCGTGGTCGCCGCCGGCGCGGTCGTGGCCGACGACGTTCCGCCGGCGAGTCTGGTGACCGGCGGCAAGGCGACCGTGCACCGGCAGTGGTGACGGCCTCTTCGGAGCCACGCCGAGCCCGACTGCGGGCAGCCACCGCCGCCGCGGGAGAGCCGGCGCGCCGGGCCCCGGGCGGGGAGTCCGGCGGCGGCACGCCGGTCACACCGTCGCCGGGCCGCCGTCCCGCCGGAACGGGGCGATGATCCTCCGCACGGCCTCCGCCGCTCCCCAGTCGTCGTCGCCGTGGGCGATGACGCTCAGGAGTTCCCGGAGATGGAAGAGGTCCATCCGGTCCCGCCAGCCGTCGTCGATCCCGGTGACCTCCTCGTACACGGCGAAGAAGCGGTCCGAGGCGGGCGGGCGCGGCGAGCACCACAGCATGCTGAGGTCGATCTCCGGCCAGTTGTAGGACACGGCGGGGTCGATGAGCGCGGGCGCGCCGTCGGCGGTGGCGACGATGTTCCCCTGCCACAGATCGCCGTGGGTCAGGCACGGGGGCCGGTCCGGCACGAGTTCGGGCAGGGCCGCGCAGAGCCGCTCCAGGGCCTGCCGCTCCGCGGCGTCGAAGGCCGCCTCGACCAGGGGTTCCGGCAGCCAGCGCAGGATGCGCCGCTCCGCGAGGAACGCGTGGCCGTCGCTGTCCCAGGTGTTGTCCTGGCGCAGCCGGCCCAGCCGGCCCGGACGGTGCCAGCCGAACCGCTCGGCGGCCGTGGAGGTGTGCAGGGCGGCGACCGCGTGGGCGAGCCGCTCCCAGAAACGCTCGTCGTCGCGGCGCGGCCACATCCTCTCCAGCACCAGCAGCCGGGGCGAGGCGCACAGCACCTCCGGCGTGATCACCCCGCCGGTTTCGCGGAGTTCCGCCAGGCCGGCGGCCTCGACGGGGAAAACGTCCCGGTCCGGTCCGAGGAGCGTCTTCGCGAACACCTGGGAATCGTCCTCGAGGGTCACCAGCCCGGCGATTGCGACCACTCCGCCGGCTGCCTCCTCCACCTCCTTGGCCGCGTATCCCGCCTCACGGAGACGCTGGGTGAGTATCTCTTCGCCAGACACCCGAACACCGAACCATGCTTCTCCCGCACACACCAGGGACCGTTCCGGCCGCGTTCACCGGTGACCGCGGACCCGGACCGCGCGCAGCTCCGCGTAGCCGGAAGCGCTCTTTCCGACGAGCTCGGTCGGGGCCGTCGGGCCGGGAATCGCCGTCCTGGTGGACGCGCCGGTGTCGGTCGGCATGCGCGGACCGTCCCGCGGGGCCCGCCTCGGCTCCCGGTGGATTCCGAAGCCGCCGGGCTCGGACCCCGTCCGGGCCCGGTCGGGGCACGGGCCGCTTCGAGGCGGCCGGCGGCGCGGCTCGCGCGGCCTGCGCCGCTCCCCCGGCCCGGGGTTCCGCGGCGGTCCGTGCGGCCCTCCGCAGAACCCCGGCCACGGCGTCACACGGGCGGCCGCAGGACGGCGAGCGGTACGCGGACGAAGGTGACGGTCTCGTACGGCCTCCTCTCCCCCGTCTCGTACAGCAGGCCGACGGTGGTCCGGTCGACCTGGACCAGGTCGCAGTAGGCGGCGGGCGCCGCCGACACCTCGTGGACGGCGCTCCAGTGGACTCCGCCGTCGCGGCTGGCCCTGATCGTCATGCGGGCGCGGGAGCCGGGGTCGGCGGGGCCCGCGTAGAGCAGGGGCCCGCCCGTCGGCTGCAGGACGCTGCCCTGGACCACGGGCCCGGTCAGCGCGGGCTGCGGCCGGTAGGGGCCGGTCAGGGTGAGGCCGCCGTCGGCGCTGTGGGCGTCGCAGCGGGTGCCCTCCGCGGTGCCGTGCTGATCGCGTGCGTTGAAGTAGATCCGGCCGTCGGGGAGTTGGGCGGCGGTGCTCTCGTTGGCGTTGACCGTCCCGTCGGGTGTGCCGTCGGTGAAGCCGATGCGCCAGGTGCGGCCGCCGTCGTCGCTGTAGCAGCAGTGGCCGCCGTAGTACTTCGCCTCGGTGCCGGTGTCGGGCGAACCGGGCGGCGGAGCCGTGGAGTGGTTGGCGGGGACGACCAGCCGGCCGCGGTGGGGCCCGGTGGTCAGGGCCAGGGCGTGGCCGGGGCCGGTGGCGTACCAGCGCCAACCGGGCTCCTTGACGTCGGCGGTGATCTCGGCGGGCGCCGACCAGGTGCGTCCGTCGTCGTCGCTGTGCTGGACGAACACCCGCCGGGTCTGCTCGGCGGTCGCTTCCCCCGCCATGATCTGGTGCTCGGTGACGCCGGCGGCGTTGCGGCAGGTCAGCAGGGTGATGCGGCCGGTGCGCGGATCCACGACCGGGGCGGGGTTGCCGTGGGTGTCGCCGTCGCCGCCCTTGACGCGGACCAGCGGGCCCCAGGTGCGGCCGCCGTCGGTCGAGCGGCGGGCGACGACGTCGATCTCCCCGGTGTCGCTGCCGGAGGCCGCGCGGCCCTCGGCGAAGGCGACCAGGGTGCCCCGCCGGGTGCGCACGACCGCCGGGATGCGGAAGGTGTCGTACCCCTCGGTGCCGGAGGTGAAGGGGACGGAGGTGGCGGAGGCGGCGGCCGGTGGGTCCGCCGGGGGGCGCGCCGGTGCGGCGGCCCCGCCGGTTTCCCGGCCTCCCCCGGTGGAGGGGGCCGCGTGCGCGGCCCGGGTGGTGAGGGCCGCGCCGGCCGCGGCGGCCAGGGGGAGGGCGAGGAGATGCCGTCGGTGGAGGGGCATGGTCGGTTCTTCCTCCTTCGGGAGGTGTGCTCCGGGTACCGCGGGTCAGGTGCGGGAGGCCGGCTCCGGCAGGAGGCCGGCGTCGGCCAGGCAGGTGGCGATCCGTTCGGTCTCCTCCCCGGTCAGGGGGAGCAGCGGGGGGAGGGTGTCGGCGCGGTCGATGACGCCGCGGAGCACCAGGGCGGTCTTGAAGGCGCCCAGGGCGGCGGAGACGGGGCCGACCCGGGCGGGGTCGGCGGCGGCGGTGACGGCGGCGAACAGACGGGTCAGCCTCCGCTGCTCGCGGCGCGCGGTGTCCCAGTCTCCGTCGCCCGCCGCCCGGTGCAGGCGCAGGTAGCCGTGGGGGTCGATGTTGCCCAGACCGGGGACCACCCCGTGGGCCCCCCGCAGCAGGGCCAGGTCGGCGAGCTTCTCCGAGCCCGTCAGGCAGGCGGTGCCGGTGCCGTCGGTGGCGTCCAGGAGGCGCTGGAAGGACTCCAGGTCGCCGCTGGAGTCCTTGACGGCGGCGATCACACCGTCGCGGGCCAGCTCGCCCAGGAGCTCGGCGGGCAGCTTGCGGCCGACGTTGGAGGGGATGTCGTAGGCGACCACGGGGACGTCCACCGCCGCGGCCAGGCGGCGGTAGTGGTCGCGCACCTCGGGCAGGGCGGTGCCGACGTAGAAGGGGGCGGTGGCCACCACCGCGTCGGCACCCAGTTCCCGGGCCGTGCGGGCGTGCTCGACGACGCGGGGCGTGGCGGTGTCGACGACGCCTGCCAGGACGGGGACCCGGCCGGCCGCGGTGCCCACGACGGTGCGCAGGGCGGCGGCCCTGGCCCGGTCGGTGAGCTGGGAGACCTCCCCGGTGGATCCGCACACGAACAGGCCGTGGACGCCCGCGTCCAGCAGGAAGCCGCACAGGCGCTCCAGCGACGCGGTGTCGACCTCGCCGTCCTCGGTCAGCGGGGTGCACAGGGGAGGGATGATTCCGTGGAACATCAGACCTTCTCGCTCTTCTGCGGGATGCCGGGCGGCGGCACGGCGTCGCGTGCGTCGGCCAGGCGCTGGATGCGGGCGGGTACGTCGAAGCCCACCAGCAGCACCACTACGGCGGTCAGGCCGATGGCCAGGACCGCGATGGCCGTGCCGAGGCTGAGGGGTTCGGCCAGCCGGGTGCCCAGGACGGGCGCGGCGGCTCCGCCCAGCGCGCCGACGTTGTAGCTGAAGCCCAGTCCGGCGGCGCGGAACCGGATCGGGTAGTGCTCGGAGACGTACTTGGGGAGGATTCCGGAGGCGCCCTGACCGGTGGCCAGCAGCAGGAACAGCAGCACCCACAGCGCCACCGTGTTGCCCTCCCCGATCGCGAACACCGGCCAGACGACCGCCAGTGAGGCCACGAGCATCCCGGCGTAGGTGCGGCGGGTACCGAAGCGGTCGCCGAGCCAGCCGGCCAGGACGCTGCCCGCCGCGTAGCCCAGTCCGGCGTAGAGCAGGGCGTCGGAGACCTGGCCGGGGTCGTAGTGCAGCTCGGTCTTGAGGTAGGTGGGCAGCAGCGACTGCAGGGGCCAGGAGTAGAGGAAGGCGCAGAAGACGGTGACCATCAGGGCCACCACCACCGGCCACAGCCGTCCGGCGAACTGCACCGCCATCGCCACGAAGCACGCCGCGATCACGACGGTCAGCAGCAGGCCGACGGCCGTGGACTGACCGCGCAGCACCAGGAAGACGGAGAGTGCGGCCACCCCGCACAGCGGGAGGTTCCACACGGCCCGGCGCCCGGCGAAGAGCATGCCGGTGGCGCTGACGGGGCGCTCGCCCGACCCGTACGCCTCCTGCCAGTCCTTCGCCTCCGGCAGCCGCCTGCGCAGCCAGACGGCCAGGACGACGGGGAGGATGCCGATCCAGAACAGCACCCGCCAGTTGGTGGCCGGGACCACCCAGGCGTAGCACTCGGCGGCGAGCACGGTGCCGACCGGGTAGCCGGACAGCAGCAGCCCGCTGGCGGTGTTGCGCAGCCGCTTCGGCCAGCTCTCGATGACGTAGGTGGCGCTGGCGGTGTACTCGCCCGCCATGCCCAGGCCGACGACCATGCGGAAGGCGAACAGCGACCAGTAGTCCCAGGCGAAGCCGCACAGCGCGGAGCCCACGGCGTACAGGACGATGCTCAGCACCATGGCGGGGCGGCGGCCGAAGCGGTCGCCGAGCGCCCCGATGGCCAGACCGCCGAACCAGCGGGAGACGAAGGCGGCGGACACCAGGGTGGCGGCGGTGACCGGGGACAGGCCGAAGTCGTGGGCTATCTCGGTCAGGACGAGGGTGATGAGGACGAAGTCGAAGCCGTCCATGGCGTAGCCCAGCCAGGCGGCGCCGAACGCCTTCCAGTCCTGCGCGGCCAGGTCGTCGCGCCGGCGGCGCGGCACGGTGCTCTCGGTGGGCATGCGGCTCTCCTCGGGGCGGGAGCGGCGGGACTCCGGGACGAGAGGTGGGAGGTGGGAGGTGGGAGGTAGGACGTCCTAGGGGTAGGAGTACCCTAGGCCCCATGCCACCGCTCCACAACCCCCCGCTCGCCGGGCCCCCGACCCGTCGGCCCTCGGTGCAGGACCGGCTCGTCGAGCTGATCATGGCGCTGGACCTGGACGCGGGCGACGCCCTCCCCGCCGAGCAGGAGCTGATGCGCGCGCTCGGTGTCAGCCGCAACTCGGTGCGCGAGGCGCTCAAGAGCCTCCAGGCCCTCGGAATCGTCGACATCCGCCACGGTTACGGCACCTACGTGGGCGCCCCCGGGCTGCGGTCGCTGGCCCCCGGGCTGCTCTTCCACACGCGCCTGGCCGTCAAGCGCGAGGACCACCGGGCCCTGCGCGACATCGTGGAGGTGCGCGCCCTGCTGGAGGGCGGCCTGATACGCCGGGCGGCGGTCCAGCTGACCGACGACCACCTGGACCGGCTGGACCGCGAACTGGACGCCCTCGCCGCCGACGGGGCCGAGGGCCGGGCCGGCCACGACCGCCGGTTCCACGAACTGCTGTACGAGCCGCTGGAGAACGCCGTGGTCCTCCAGCTCATCGCCCTCTTCTGGGACGTCTACCGGCAGCTGGAGCACGAGATCGGCAAGCCCGAGACCGACCACGAGCAGGTGGTGCGGCTGCACCGCCGCGTGGTCGAGGCGCTGCGCGACCGCGATCCCGGCCGCGCCGCCGAGGCGATCGAGAGCCACTTCGCCGACATCCTCGCCCGCATCGACCGCCTGGGCGGGGGCCGGGAGCGCGACGCGGACTGAGGGGGCCGGGGCGCGGAGTCCGCGGACGCCGGCGGCCGGCGCCCGAAGAGGCGCGCCGCGACCCCTGCGCCCCTCCTGTCTCCCCCGCAGCCTCCCCGCAGCGGAACGGCGGTGGTCCGGCGTCGCCGTCCGCCGCTCGGCCCCGGGCGGAAGGGCGCTCTGCGGGGCCCGATCGCGGGAGGGCCGGGCACGGTCCCCCTCTCCCGCACGGCGGTACGGTGGCCCGGTCCGGGAACGGTACGCAGGAGAGGGGAGACGACGTGGAGGCCACGCTGGGGGAGCAGGTGCTGCTGCTGTCGCTCGACGACGAGACGGGCAGGGTCCGGGAGGAGACCAGGACGGCCTGCGCCGTCGCCGGGGCCGCCGTGCTGGAGCTGGTGCTCGCCGGGCGGGTGGAGGTGGTCGACGACCGCGTGTGCGTGCGGGACCCCGGCCCGCTGGGCAACCCCGCCCTGGACGAGGTGCTCGCCCGGATCGCCGAGGGGAACGGGGGCAGACGCAGGCCCCGCAGGACCAAGGACTGCGTCCAGCACCTCCGCAAGGCGGCCGTGTCCGGCGCGAACCGGGCCCTGGTGGAGCGTGGACTGGTCCGGGAGGAGAAGTCCAAGGTGCTGGGGCTCTTCCCGGTGACCCGCTACCCGGAGACGGACGGTTCGGTGGAGAAGGCGCTGCGGCAGAGGCTGGAGGCCGTCGTCCTCGGCGGCGAGCAGCCGGACGAGCGCACCGCGAGCCTGGTGGCCCTGGTGCACGGCGCGAAGCTCCACCGGCAGGCCTTCCCCGGCGCCGACCAGCGCGCCGCCAGGAGCCGCACGAAGGAGATCGCCGAGGGGCAGTGGGCCGGGGAGGCCGTCCGCGGCGCGATCGAGGCCATCCAGGCGGCGACGGCCGCGGTCGTGGCCGCGACCGCGGCGGCGGGCGCCGCGGGGTGAGCGCGGGCCGGTGAGCGCCGCCGGCGCGGGCCGGGCCGGACGCGCTCACCCGCGCCGGCGGCGTCCGCGGACGGGACCCGCGACGGCCCCCGATGGAAGAGCCTCCTGCGGTTCCCGGCGCCGCACCACCCGTGGGGCCCGGGGAATGGAGTCCCCCGCCGCGGAGTTGGCCCGGAAGCCGGACGGCGCGGGCCGCGGGTCCGCTCCGGGCCGGTGCGGGCCGGCCGGCCCGCCCCACGGACGGACACGGAAGGGAACTCGATGAAGATCGGCATCATCGGCGCGGGCAACATCGGCGGCAATCTGACCCGGCGGCTGACCGCCCTCGGCCACGAGGTGTCGGTGGCCAACTCCCGCGGTCCCCACACCCTCACCGCACTCGCCGAGGAGACCGGGGCCACCCCGGTCACCGCGGCCGAGGCCGCGCGGGGAGCGGAGATCGTGGTGATCACCGTCCCGCTGAAGGCCGTGCCCGACCTGCCCGCCGGACTGCTCGACGAAGCCGCACCCGGCGTGGCCGTCATCGACACCGGCAACTACTACCCGAAGCAGCGCGACGGCCGGATCGACGCCATCGAGGACGAGGGGCTGACCGAGAGCCGCTGGACCGAACGGCAGATCGGCCACCCGGTCGTCAAGGCGTTCAACGGCACCTACGCCCAGGACATCCTCGACAGGCCGCGCCCCGAGGGGGACCCGGAGCGCATGGCGCTGCCGGTGGCCGGGGACGACGAGGACGCCAAGCGGCGCGTGAGGGACCTGATCGACCGGCTCGGCTTCGACACCGTGGACGCCGGGGGCATCGACGAGTCCTGGCGCCAGCAGCCCGGCACCCCCGTGTACGGGATGCGGGGCGGCGTCGAGGAGGTCGCCAGGGCCCTGGCGGAGGCCTCCCCCGAACGGCCCGCGGACTTCCGCGCCTGACCCCCCTCCCCGCGGCCGTCAGCCGGTCCGCCGGCCGGCCCGGTCGGCGGACCGGCCGTCCGGGGCGGCGGACCGGTCGTCCGGGGCGGCGGACCGGCCGTCCAGGGCGGCGCAGAGCCAGTCGTGGGCGGCGCCGGGTGTCGGTTCGGGCACCCCGGAGGCCGAGGGGGCCAGTTCGGCGGCGAGCTCCCAGTAGCGGTCGATGCGGGGATCGGCCGCGAGCCGGGCGCCGAGGCGGCGGCGGAAGCCGGGCGTGTCGCGCCCGCCGCACGAGCGGGCGTAGGCGTCGACGAAGCAGTCGAGCGCCTCGCCCCCGTGCGGTGCGCGGCCGGCCCGCATCCGTACCGCCGCCAGTTCGTAGGCCTCCGCGAGTCCCTCGTAGAGGACGGCCGGACGGTGGTCCGGTCCGTGCGCCGCGGGCTGGTGCCCGGGGCCCCTCCCGGGGCAGGGGCGGGAGACCAGGGCGTTCAGCCGGGCGAAGGCCAGCACCTGCTCCGGGGTCGGTTCGGCCGGAAGGTGCGGCACCGCCCGGTCCACGACGGCGGCGACCACGCGGGCCGGGAGCCGCGGGGGGAGCCAGCGCCGCCAGAAGCGCGCCGGGGCGTCCGTGCCGGGCGGGAAGGGGATGCCGCCGATCAGCCGGACGCGGTCGGCGCGCTCCTCGTCGGCGCAGTCCCGGACCAGCCGGAGGGCCGCCTCCCGCCAGCGCAGGGCGGCCAGTTGCGGGCCGAGCTCCCGCAGCCGCCCGTCGACGGCCTCCTCCAGCGCCCCGCGGCGGTCCAGGGCGCGGCCCACCTCCGCGACCGGCACCTCCAGGGCGCGCAGGGCGCGGATCGTCCGGAGCCGTTCGAGCGCCTCCGGCGCGTAGCGGCGGTGGCCCCCGGCGCTGCGGGCGGCCTCGGGCAGCAGACCGCGGTCGGAGTAGAAGCGGACGGTCTTGACGGTGGTGCCCGCCCGCTCGGCGAGTTCCCCGATGCCCAACAAGCCGTCGGACGCCATCTCTTGAACCTCCCTCAGGGGGAGTTCCTACCGTACCGGCGGACGCGGGCGGCCCGTGCGGCCGGTCCGGGTCCGAGGACCGCGAGAGGTTGCGAGGAGAACTGCCATGACGACATTCGTACTGGTGCCGGGCGCCCACACCGGCGGCTGGGTGTGGCGGGAGGTGGCCGGGGTGCTGCGGGAGGCGGGGGCCGAGGCGCACCCGGTCTCCCTCACCGGCATGGACGGCGGCCGCGAGGCGGGTCCCGGCACGGACCTGGAGACGCACGTACGGGACGTGGTGGAGCTGATCGACCGGCTCGACGGGCCCCGGGTGGTGCTCGTCGGCCACGGCTACGGCGTCCACCCGGTGCTCGGCGCGGCCGACCGGCGCCCGGAGCGGGTCGCCGGGATCGTCCACCTGGACACGGCCCCGCCCCGGAACGGCGAACCGGCCCTCGCCCTGGTGCCGGATCCCGGGCTCCGCGGCCGGACGGCCCGCCGTGCCGGAGAGGGCGGCGGGGACGGGGACGGCGGTCCGCTCCCTCCCCCGCGGCCGGACGAGTGGCACCGCTGGGGCAGCACCGCCGGCGTCTCCGCCGAGACCCTGGAACTGCTGTCCCGGCGCGCCGCACCGCAGCCGCTGCGCACCCTCACCCGGCCGCTGCGGTTGACGGGGGCGGCCCTGGAACTGCCGAGCACCGGCGTGCTGTGCACCGCCAACGGATCGAGCATCGCCGCGGTCGAGGCCCTGGCGGGGTTCGGCGACCCCCGCTTCACGGCGCTCGCCGACCCCCGGGTGGGCTTCTTCGAGATCGGCACCGGGCACTGGCCGATGCTCTCCCGCCCCGGCGAGCTGGCCGGGATACTGCTCCGCGCCGCGGCGGGCGAGGGCCACCGGGTGGCCGCCTCGGCCGTCGAGCGGCCCCCGCACCTGGAGCCGTTCGTCCTGGACGTGCCCGAGCGGCGCCGCGAGCGGATCGGACACGTCGACCTCCACCTCCCGGACGGCCCCTCCGACCGCGCGTCCGGCGGCACGCCCGTCGGCGGCCCCCGGCCGGCGGTGGTGTTCGTCCACGGCGGTCCGCTCCCCGCAGGCGTGCGGCCCACACCGCGGGACTGGCCCGCCTTCGTCGGCTACGCCCGCCGGGCGGCGGGTCTGGGGGTCGTCGGCGTGACGCTGGACCACCGGCTGCACGGCCCGGGCGACCACGCGCGCGCCGCCGAGGACGTCGCCGCGGCGGTCGGCCTGGTACGGGCCGATCCGCGCGTCGACGCGGAGCGCGTCGCACTGTGGTTCTTCTCCGGCGGCGGACCGCTCTCGGCCCCCTGGCTGGCCGCGCCCCCGCCGTGGCTGCGGTGCGTGGCGGCGACCTATCCCCTCCTCGCCCCGCTGCCGGCCGGGCCGCCCCCGGACCCCCGCTTCCGGCCCGTGGAGGCGGTGCGCGGCGCCGGGCGGCTGCCGATCGTGCTGACCCGGGTGGAGCTGGAGCACCCGGCTCTCGCCGCGACGGTCGGGGAGTTCCTGACCGCCGCCGGGGAGTGCGGCGCGGACGTCGAGGTGATCGACGTGCCGGGGGCCCACCACGGGTTCGAGACCGTCGACCGCACCGAGGAGGCGCGCGACGCCGTGGAGCGCGCGGTGCGGTCCGTGGTGCGGCACCTGGACGGATGCCGTTCGAACGGCTGAGACGGCCCCGGTCCCGCGTCACCCGAACGGCGGTACCCCGGTGGCCGGTCCCGCGGCGGGAGCCAACCGTGGCAGTCAGGTGACGGCACCTCCGTCCAGACGACACCACACCGACGCGGGAGGCTTTCATGCGTCTTCGCACAGCAGCGGCCGCGTGCGCCCTGGCGGTACTGGGCCCGCTTCCGGCGGCCGGCGCCGCCCTGGCCCAGACCGACAGGGACTGCGCCGACTTCCGAACCGAGCAGGAGGCCCAGCGCTTCTTCGAGCAGGAGTCCGGCGACCCGTCCCATCTGGACGCCGACGACGACGGGGCGGCCTGCGAGGCCCTGCCGTCGGGAGGCGGGGCCTCACCCGGCTCGGACGGGCCGGGTGAGACGTCCGGCACGGCCAGGCCGGGCGGCCCGGCCACCGGCGAGGACGGCGCACCGGCCCCGCACGGGGCCGTCGACGCGGGGGGCGGCGGGGCGTCCGGCGACCCGGGCGACGCGGCGCCCGCCCTCGCCCTGGCGGCCGGTCTGGGGCTGGCGGCTGGCGGCGCCGTCCTCGCCCGCCGCAGGCGCAGGGCGTCCGGCTCCGCGGAGAAGGGAGCCTGAGGTCTCCCGGCCCCGGGGGCGGCACCGGCGGCCCCGGCGCCGGTGGGTGTCCCGGCACGGCGGCGACGTCCGCGCGGCCCTGCGGTCCGCGGGAGTCGCCGCCGCCTGCTCGCTGGCCCTGACCGCGCCGGGCGGCGGGGACGCCCCGGAGTCCCGGCCCGGATCCGGGCTGCCGTGGGCGGGCGCCGACCGGGGGCAGGGAGGTCGGCACGCTCCGGACCGGTGGCCGGCAACGGACACGGGGGCGGGGGCGAACGCCTCCGCCGGACGGCCGGGCGAGGCCGCCGAGCCGGTGCGCCTGCGCATTCCGGCCATCGGCGTGGCGGCTCCCGTCGAACCCCTGGCCGTCGGCCGGGGCCGCGAACTGCTGCCGCCGCGACGTCACCGCTCCACCGGCTGGTGGCGGGAGGGACCCGAGCCCGGGGAGCCCGGCCCCGCGGTCCTGGTCGGCCACTACGACTCCGGCACCGGGCCGGCCGTCTTCCACCGCCTGGCCGCGCTCCGCCCCGGCGACCGCGTGGACGTCGACCGCGCCGACGGCTCGTCCGTCTCGTTCACCGTGCGCCGCCTGGCCGCCCACCCGCGGGACGCCTTCCCCGCCGACCGCGTCTACGGCGGGACCGGAAGGCGGCCCGCCCTCCGTCTGATCACCTGCGACGGCACCTACGACCGCGCGGCGGGCCGCTACTCGGGGAACCTCGTGGTCTTCGCGGAGGCGGAGGGGAGGGCAGGGGCGCGGGACGGGGGGCGCTGACACCGCGGCGGCACCGGCGCGGCCGGAGCGGAGGCGGGGACGGAAGCGGCCGCGGACCGATCTGCACACACCCTGTACCGGATACGTGATCATGCGATGAGCGGCCGGGCCCGGCCGCCGGACACGGCAGCGCCAAGGCGGCGCCGGCGGGCGGGCATGGCCGGGAACACACCCTTGAGGGGGCGTCGGAGGGCTGCCTACGGTCGAGGCGTGCGGACACCGCCCGCGTGCCGAGAGGAAACCGATGACCTCTGCCGTCACCCCCTACCCCTTCAACAGCCCCGAAGGAATCGGCCTGGACGACGCCTACCGGTCGGCGCAGGAGCGGCCGGGCATGGTCCGCGTCCGGCTGCCGTTCGGGGAGCCCGCCTGGCTGGCCACGCGCTACGAGGACGCGAGACTGGTGCTGGGGGACCGCCGCTTCTCCACGGCGGCGGCCCTCGACAGGGACGAGCCCCGGCTGCGCGAGTCCCGCACCGGCGGCGGCATCCTGCAGACGGACCCGCCCGAGCACACGCGGCTGCGCACACTGGTGGCCAAGGCGTTCACCGCGCGCCGGGTGGAGGAGCTGCGCCCGCGCATCCGCGCCCTGGCCGAGGAGCTGGTGGACGGCCTGATCGCCGCGGGGCCGCCGGCCGACCTGGTGGAGGACTTCGCACTGCCGCTGCCGGTCGGGGTGATCTGCGAGCTGCTGGGGGTGCCCGTGGAGGACCGCCCCCGCTTCCGCCGCTGGAGCGACGACCTGCTGTCCACCAGCGGACTGACCGACGACGAGTTCCAGGCCAGCTTCCGGGAGCTGCGCGCCTACCTGGCCGAACTCGTCGCACAGCACCGCGCCCGGCCCGCCGACGACCTGATGAGCGCGCTCATCGCGGCGCGCGACGAGCGGGACCGCCTCAGCGAGACGGAGCTGATCGACCTGTGCGCGGCCGTCCTGGTGGCCGGGCACGAGACCACCGCGACGCAGATCCCGAACTTCGTCCTGGTGCTGCTGGAGCACCCGGAGAAGCTGGCCGAGCTGCGCGGGAACGAGGAGCTGATCCCCGCGGCCGTGGAGGAGCTCCTGCGGTACGTGCCGCTGGGGTCGGCCGGCTCCTTCGCCCGCTACGCCACCGAGGACGTGCGGGTCGGAGGCGTCCTGGTGCGGGCGGGGGAACCGGTCCTGGTCTCGATCGGCGCCGCCAACCGGGACGGCTCGCACTTCGAGGCGCCCGACGAGCTGCGCTTCGACCGCCCCCGGCAGCACATCGGCTTCGGACACGGCGTGCACCACTGCCTGGGCGCCCAGCTGGCCCGGGCCGAGCTCCAGGAGGCGCTGCGCGCCCTGCTGTTCCGCCTTCCGGGGCTGCGTCCGGCGGGCGACGTGGAGTGGAAGAGCCAGATGCTGGTCCGCGGGCCGCGGACCATGCCGATCGGGTGGTGACGGCCGTGGGCTGGCGCATCGAGGTGGACCGGGAGGCGTGCATCGGCTCGGGCATGTGCGCCGCCCTCGCCCCCGACCTGTTCGTCCTGGAGGGGACGAGGGCCGAGGCGGTGCTTCCCGAGACCGACCCGGAGGAGCGGGTGCTCGACGCCGCGGACTCGTGCCCGGTGCTGGCCATCCGGGTGTCCGGGCCCGAGGGGGTGGTCGGTCCCCGGCCGTGACGGCCGTCGCAGCCGTCCGGGCCGGAAGCCGGCGGATGCCGCTTCCGGCCCCTGCGCCGCCCCGACGGGTGCCGGCGACGCCTCACACGGAGTGCCCCTGGGCCTCCAGCCACCGGTGGAGCGCGGTCTTGTCGGCGACGCTGATGCGCGCGGGGCCCTCGGGGGTGGGGCCCTCGTCCTGGTTGAAACCGGTGTCGGTGACGCGGGCGGTGACCCAGTCGGCCAGTTCCCGGGCGGCCTCGGGCGACAGCCGGCCGTGCTGCCAGTCCTGCCGGGCCCGGGCGGCGGCGCGCTCGTCGTGGCGGGCCGCCTCCTCCAGCCAGACCGGTACCAGCCGCCCGGCGACCCGTGCGTCCTCGTCGGTGGGGGGTGGGGATGCCGAATCGTTCATGTAGGGACGTGTGACCGGCCGGCGGGGTGCCATGCCCCACCCTCGCCCCTTCCGGGGAGCGGCGCCGGGAAGTGCGGGGACGCGGGCCGCCCGGGGTGTCCGCGCAGCGGCCC
This sequence comes from Streptomyces desertarenae, assembly GCF_042681365.1. Classification (NCBI taxonomy): domain Bacteria; kingdom Bacillati; phylum Actinomycetota; class Actinomycetes; order Kitasatosporales; family Streptomycetaceae; genus Streptomyces; species Streptomyces desertarenae. Next base: position 140,856 of record NZ_JBHUFU010000014.1, read on the forward strand.
GCCCCCCGGTCCGGACCGGTCCGCCGGACGGCCCCGCGCCCCGGCGGGCGCCGGTAGGCTGGCGCACGTGCTGCGGGCGACGACCGGAGACCAGGGATCCGCCGACCTCGGGGGACTGCACCGCCACCTGTCGGCACGGGGGCGGGGGGCCGCCGCGGAAGGCCGCGGGAGGCCCGGATGCCGCCTGCGGTTCGGCGGCGGAGCCGCCGGCATCGAGCGGCTGGAGGCGGCACTGGTGGGCGAGGCGTTCTCGCCGCACCGGCACGACACCTATGCGATCGGCGTGACGCTCCGGGGCGTGCAGACCTTCCGCTACCGGGGGGAGAAGCGCCACTGCCTGCCGGGCGAGTGGCACGTCCTGCACCCGGACGAGCTCCACGACGGTGCCGCGGGCACCGACGACGGCTTCGGCTACCGCATCTTCTACCTGGATCCGGCGCTGGTGCAGGAGGCACTCGGCGGGCAGCCGCTGCCCTTCGTGCCCGACCCGGTGATCCGCGCCCGGGGGGTGGATCCCGCGCTCGCCGAGTACCTGAGCGACATCGACGCCCCGCTCTGCGACGTCGAGGCCGCCGAGATCACCTCCGCGATCGCGGACGTGCTGCGGCGGCACGCGCCGGCTCCCGCCCGGCCGCGGGCGCGCCTGGACCTGGACGCCGTGCGGCGCGTGCGGGAACTGCTGGCCGACGATCCGGCCGTCCGCCACCCGGCCGAGCTGCTGGAGCGCGTGTCCGGGCTCGACCGCTGGTCGGTGGCCCGTCAGTTCCGTGCGGCGTTCGGCACCAGTCCGACGCGGTTCCGCACGATGCGGCAGCTCGACCTCGCCCGGCGGCTGATGCGCCAGGGCCGGCCGCCCGCGGAGGCCGCGGCGGCGGCCGGTTTCGCCGACCAGAGCCATCTGACGAGGATGTTCAAGCGCGCGTACGGGCTGACCCCCGCGGCCTGGGCGGCGGCGGTCCGGCAGCCGCCCGCACCGGGGCTCAGCGGGACCGGGCCCGGATCGCCCTGACGACCGCGGCCATGTCCGCCCCGCCGTGCCCCAGCCCGACGGTCTCGCCGTACAGGGCGAGGCAGGCGTCCAGCAGCGGTGAGGCCGCGCCCGCCTCCCTGGCCGCCTGTGCGATCAGGCGGTTGTTCTTCAGCACGTCGGCGACCGCCGCCTGCACGGTGAAGTCCTCCTCCACCAGCTTGCGGGCCTTCGCGCGGGAGACGGAGGACGCCATGGGGCCCGCGTCCAGCACGTCGGCCAGCAGTCCGGGGTCCAGGCCGCGCCGCCCGGCGAAGGCGAAGGCCTCCGCCAGGCCGGTGACCATCGTGATCAGGTAGAGGTTGACCGCGAACTTCATCAGCAGCGCTCCGGGCACCGCACCGCAGTCGAAGGTCTCCCGGCACATCGGCGCCAGCAGCGGACGCACCCGCTCGACGTCGGCGTCCCGGCCGGCGAGCATCGCCACGAGTTCGCCCGCCTCGGCGGGCCCGCGCGACCCGGAGACCGGCGCCTCGACGTAGGCGCCCCCGGCCGCGGTGACGTCGTCGTGGAGCGCCGCGGAGTAGGCGGCGGAGACCGTGCCCATGTGCACGAGGGTGCGGCCGGCGACACGGCGGGCGAACTCCGCGGTCCCCCGGGCCAGGACCGCGTCGACGGCGGCCTCGTCGGCGAGCATCAGCACCACCGCGTCGGCCGCCTCGAACACGGCCGCCGGTCCGTCGGCCTCCTGCGCGCCGGCCGCCACCAGCGGTCCGCACCGCTCCCGGGTCCGGTTCCACACCACCGTCGGCATCCCGGAGCGGACCAGGTTGAGCGCCATGGGCCGCCCCATGACACCGAGTCCGACGAAACCCGTCTTCACGCCGTCCCACCTCCGAGTCGCACGGGCCGGTCGGGCCCGTGCCGTGCGCGTCTGCCGGGCGGCTCCCCGGCCGCCTCCGGCCGTTTCTAGCCGGGGCGGGGGCGGGCCGTCTTGAACGGCTGTGCACGGTGCGCGGCACACGACGGGCGCGGGCCCGCCCCTCCCGGTCCGCACCGGAGGGGACGGGCCCGCGCCGTGGGGTCGGCCCCTGCCGGCCGCCGGCGGTTTCCGGGCGCCGTCACGGCCGCTCCCCTCACGTCGTACGGTGTCCCGCGACCGTTCGGGGGCCCTCCCCCAAGGACCGGTCGTCCGTCCGGGAAGGAGACGAACACGCACCGCGACAGGCCTCCTGGCGTGCCGTCGGCCGAGCCGCCTCCCGGCTCGCCCCGGGGAGGTGGCGTCACCCGGACTGGCTGCTGTCCTTCAGGGAGCCCCAGCCGTGCCAGCGCTCGATCTCGATCCAGGCGCTGACCCGGCGGCGGTCCCGCCGCGCGTACGCCTCCCCGAGGTAGTGCCGGGAGAGCCGGTCGATGTCGGCGAGCCCCTCGTCGTCGCGGAGTTCGGCGATGCGGCCGATGAGGGTCACGTGCGTGTACCAGTTCCCCTCGTCCAGCACGGTCAGGGTGACCCGGGGGTCGTTGCGCACGTGCTCCAGCCGCTTGCGGCCCTCGTCCATGTTGACCAGCACCCGGCCGTCCTCCCAGAGGTACCAGGTGGCGGCGGACACCGGCTGGCCGTCGGACCGCAGGGTCGTGATGACGGCCGGATTGGCCTTCTTCAGCATGGCGACTGCCGCTTCGGGAAGCGGTGGCTTCGACATCGGGGGCCCTCCTCGGCGTGTCTGTCTGTGCCGGTCGCCCGGTCGGCGCGGCTCCGCCCAGCTTCACACACCGCCCGCGCCGGAAGCGGGAGCGCACCGCCGGACGCCGCACGCCCGTCGCCGCCACCGGCCCCGTACAGGGGCGGTCCGGCGGACGCCGCGCCCCGGGCGGGCCCGGTGCGGGCCGCCGGGAGCACCCGTCCCGGCCCTGTTCTCGTACAGCTACGGCGAGGGGACAAGTGGCTCAGCGTGATCCCAGGGCCTCCGCTCGAGTGCGGAACCCGGGGACCGCTCCGTTGTTCAGGGCGGCGAAGTCGGCGTGCGCGGCCTCGACGGCTTCGGGGTGCGCCCCGTGCTTGGCCTGCTCGGCGAGCGCCCGGTGGATGCTCGCCACGGAGGGGTTGCTGCCCTTGCGCTTGCCGGTGGGGATGACGAGGTCGGGCCGGATCTCCCGGAGCGGGCGCGGGCCTGCGGGCGGCCGCCTGCCCGGCGGCTTCATGAGGCGGCGGCCCGGATGCGGAACGTCAGTCCGTCCGGGCTGCTCAGGCGCTGGTCGTCCGGGCCGGTGTGATCGGTTCCGTACGGCATCTCGCACCCCAGGCCGCGTGCGCGGAGGGCCACGGCGTCCGGGTCGTCAACGGCGACGACGAGTTCCCAGCGGGGCGCGCACCTCCCGGGTCCGTGCATCCGGACGAAGTCCGCGCAACCGGGGACCGTGCCGAGCATGTCCCGGTAGAAGCGGCGGGCCCGCTCAGGACGGGGGCAGGCCAAGACCATGCGCTGTGGTGCGCTCGCCGACGGGGACCACCGGTTGGAGGGGTGTGTCTGCCACAGGGAGAAGGCCGCACCCACGGGATCGACCAGTGTGGCGATGCGGCCCTGGTCCCCGGCGTCGAACGGCGCGAGCACGAGCCGGGCACCCGCTGCGGTGGCGGCTTCCGTGCGGGCCTCGACGTCATCGACGGCGAGGTAGTAGGCGATGTGCGCGGGAGTGCCCGGCGGGTAGACCGGGGAGCTGAGGTCGCTCACACCGCCGATCCGACGGCCGTCGGCGAAGATCTTGACCGCGCGGCGCCAGTCGCCTTCGTCCACGGCGAACCGCCAGCCCAGCACGGCGGAGAAAAAGGCTGCCGTACCCGGCACGTCGTGCGTCTTGAGGTCCATCCAGCAGAACTCGTTCAGCGCCCCGAGGTGAGATGCCGCCAACTGCCTGCCTCCTTGCCGCTTCGACCCGCTGCCGTCATAGCCGACCCGCCGCTCCTTCAGCAACCCGCTGTGCGCGAGTAGCCGTGGAGGGACGCCCGCACCCCGGCAGTGATGAGCGCGGCGCGGGCGGGGGCGGACAGCGGTGCGGCACCATGGTGGCTGCGCTCGGACACCGCACCCGAGGTCAGCAGCAGAAAGCGGTCGGCCGCCGGCGCCGCATCCTCCACCTCCAGGACACCGAGGTCGGCCAGGCGGCGCAGTTGGCGGGCGAGTTCGCGCTGGGTGCGCTGCGGCCCGGACCGGTCCCACGCCTGGAGCAGGCCGCGCGGCAGGTGTGCGGCCTCGGCCCGCATCCGGCGCACCACGGCGAAGTGGTCGGCGAACTCGGCGCGCGGCCTGCTCCAGGCCGTGGCCAGGGCGAGCAGGGCCGCCTCAAGGCGGTGCGGGTCGGCCACGGGCCCCAGGTGCCGCTGGGTGAGGTCGGCCAGGACGTCGGCGACCCGTGTGGAACTGTCCTCGATGACCGCGGCGAACAGCTCCTCCTTGCCCGCGAAGTGGTTGTAGACGGTGCGAGTGGACACCTCCGCCTCGGCGGCGATGGCCTCGATGCCGGCGGCGGTGAACCCCACACGGCCGAACACGGCGCGGGCCGCCCTGCCCCTGCCCGCCGGCCGCGCGGACCGGAACAAGCGCCCGGCGGGTTCCCCGGGCCTCTGACCGCTTAAGAGCGTGTCCTGTGTGGTGAGGCGGGCCGGTCGCTTGGAACAGAGGATGGCTGCGGTCAGCCCGAGAAAGGCCGGGTGGTTGCGGGAATGGCGCTCATAGCGTGGAGAGGGGCGTCGGTAGCCGGTGGGCCGGGCCATCGTGCGCTCGACCACCCAGCGGTGACGCCCCAACCGCTCACTGGAGTCGACGCCCTTGCGGGCGATCGGTGCCGCGATGCGTTTGCCGCGGAGCCATCGACGCGGGCCAGGGTTGCCGTGGGCCTTGTCGGCGTGGAGCTTGCCGGATCGGCAGTCGCGGCCCGGTCGGGATCGTGTCTCGTGTGGAGGCCGGCCGGCATGGGCCCCAGCTCCTGGCTGTCGTGGGTGCTGGCTCCGGAGATGCCGGCCACGAGGGGCAGTCCGGACCGGTCGGACGGGATGCGCATCCCGGTACCCGGCCTGCCCCGGTCCACGGGGCTCGGACCTGCAAGTCCGCCCCCCCTTTTTTCAGCCCGCACGCGGGCCGAGTCCACAACCGTGGCGGAAGACGGTGGTGCCGAGCCGGTGGACTCGGCGACGAAGCCGGTGTCGAACCCGGCGACTCCTGGACGTCCGGCAGGTCGATGGCGCCCCGGTGCCGCTCGTTCCCCGCCTTGACGTCGATCAGGTCCTCCGGCTCCCAGTCCTGCCCCCACCCCCGACCGAGATCACTCGCTCGGCTCAACGAGGCGCCCGGCCAGGAGAGACGAGCGCGGGGCAACCACACGGCGCCACATGCCCGTTCACCGCGGCCATACGAGAACAGGGCCGTCCCGGGCGGGCCCGGTGCGGGCCGCCGGGAGCCCGTCCGGGCTGCGGCCCGCCTACAGCTCCCGGGCGTGGGGGGGCTCGGCTCCGGCCCGGGAGCAGGTGACCGCCGCGGCCCGGGCGGCGTAGCCGAGGACCTCGTCCCACCCGCGCCGCCCCAGCCGGCCCAGCGCGTCCGCCGAGAGCAGGCCCCGCTCGGACAGGGCGTGCAGCAGCGCCGCGTTCACCGTGTCGCCGGCACCGATCGTGTCCACCACCTCGACCTCCTCACCCGGCACGGAGAACTCCTCCCCGTCCCGGGTGAGGACGGTCATCCCGGCCGCGCCCCGGGTCACCACCACCGCCGCGGGGCCCGCCTCCGCCCAGGCCCGCTCGTCGCCCCCGAGCCAGTCGGCGTCCTCCTCGCTCAGCTTCAGCAGCGTCACGTGCCGCAGCCAGCCCTCGAACCGCCGGCGGTAGGCGTCCGCGTCCGGGATCAGTCCGGCCCGGACGTTGGGGTCGAGCGCGACGAACCTGCCGCGGTCCGCCTCCCGCCGCATCAGCTCCTCGTACGCGCTCGCCCCGGGTTCCAGCACCAGGGAGCACGTGCCGAACGACAGCGCCCGGGTTGCGGCGGGCAGGCCGTCGGGGACCCGGAAGAGCCGGTCGGCGGTGCCCTCGGCGTAGAAACGGTACCCGGCCGAACCGTCCGCGCCGACCGACGCGACGGCCAGCGTGGTGGGCTCCGGCCCGCGCTGGAGCAGCCCGGTGTCCACCCCCTCCCGCCGCAGCCGGTCGACCAGCGACTCGCCGAAGGCGTCGGTCGAGAGCCGCGAGCAGAAGGCGACCTCGGAACCGAGGCGGGCCAGGGCCACGGCCGTGTTGTACGGGCCTCCGCCGCGTGCGGGCAGCAGCGGCGCCAGGGCGTCGCCGCGGGTCTGCGGTACCAGGTCGATCAGGGCCTCGCCGGCGACGACGATCACGGTGCTGCGTTCCTCTCGGCGGGTCGGAAGGAGGCGCGGGGTCCACGGGCCGGCCGGGGCTGCCGTCCCGCCACCGGGGACGGCACCCGAAGCGGTGGGCGTAACCTTTCTGCCACCCGGGCGTTGACAAGGTATCGCGTGCACATGAATCCGTCCCCCGCGGATGCGCGACACAGGGACCCGGAGCAACCCCCCGTGCTCCGGGTCCCTTCGCGTTCCGCGGTGGCGGCCGGCGGCCGCGGGGCGGCGGGACGTCAGCCGAGCGCCTCCAGGACCGCCGCACGGGCCGAGGCGGCGTCGGGCGCGCCGAGCGCGAGGCCGGCCAGGCGCCTGCAGTCGTCGAGCGTGCGGGCGGCCAGGGACGCCCGCACCTCCCCCAGCCGGCCGGGAGCGGCCGACAGGCTCGTCACCCCCAGCCCCGCCAGGACGGGGGCCAGCAACGGATCGGCCGCCGCCTCGCCGCACACGCCGACCGGGCGGCCGTGCCGGGCGCCCTCGCGGGCCGCCGTGCCCACCAGCTCCAGCAGGGCCGGCTGCCAGGGGTCCAGCAGTTCGGCGAGGGAGCCGAGGGTCCGGTCGGCGGCGAAGGCGTACTGGGCCAGGTCGTTGGTGCCGACGCTGAGGAAGTCGCAGGCCCGGGCCAGCGCTCCGGCGCGCAGGGCGGCCGCGGGCACCTCCACCATGGAGCCCGCCACCGGCAGGCCGTGGGCGCGGACCCGGCCGGCGAACTCCGCGGCCTCGCGCGGCAGCGACACCATGGGCGCCATCACCCACACCTCGGCACCGCTGCCGTCGGCCGCCTCGGCCACGGCGGCCAGCTGGGTCTCCAGCAGGTGCGGGTCGCGGGCCGCGGTGCGCAGCCCCCGCACGCCCAGGGCCGGGTTCTGCTCGTCGGCCGCGGTGGCGAACGGCAGCGGCTTGTCGGCCCCGGCGTCCAGGGTGCGCACCACGACGCGGCGCCCGGCGAAGGCGGTGAAGACCTCGCGGTAGGCGGCGGTCTGCTCCTCCCGCCCGGGCGCCTCGGTGCGGTCCAGGAAGAGGAACTCGGTGCGGAACAGGCCCACCCCCTCGCTGTCGGCCGCCGCCGCGTCCGGGAGTTCGCCGAGCCCGCCCAGGTTGACCAGCAGCTTCACCGGGTGCCCGTCGGCGGTGCGGCCGGGTCCGGCGGCCCGCGCGGCCCGCTCGCGGCGCCGCCGGTCCCGTTCGGCCGCCTCGGCGACGGCTGCGGGGTCCGGGTCGGTCCGGACGGTGCCGGCCGCTCCGTCGACGAGGACCTCCCGGCCGTCGGCCAGGCCGGCGGCGCCCGTGCAGCCGACCACGGCGGGCAGGCCGAGCGTCCTGGCCAGGATGGCGGTGTGGCTGGTGGGCCCGCCCCGCTCGGTGACCAGGGCCAGCACCCGTGCCGGGTCCAGCTGGGCGGTGTCGGCGGGCGCGAGGTCGCCGGCGACCAGGACGTGGGGGTGCCCGGGGTCGGGGAGGCCGGGCATGGGCAGGCCCAGCAGCCGGGCGACCGAGCGGTCCCGCAGGTCGTCCAGGTCGGCGACCCGCTCGGCGAAGTAGCCGCCCGCCGCCTCCAGGGCGGTGCGGAACTCGCCGAAGGCGGCGGCGAGGGCGTGCGCCCCGTCGGTGCCCTCCGCCACCAGGGCCTCGGCCCGGTCCCCCAGGGCGGGGTCGTCGGCCATCAGCGCCTGGGCCGAGAGGACCTCGCCGGCCGCCCCGTCGGCGGCTTCGGCGCGCCGCCGCAGGTCGGCGGCGGTCTCACGCAGCGCGCGGCGGACCGCCGCGGCCTCGGCGGGCGCCTGCGCGGGGTCGACGGTGCGCGGGGCGGGGAGGGCGGGCGGCGGCGCCATGCGGGCGACGGGGCCCGCGGCGCTGCCGCCGCCGATCCCGATGCCGGTCAGCACCGCGTCCCCCGCGCCCTCCGCCGTCCGGGCGGCCGGCCCCGTCACCGCGGCTCCTCCGCGTCCAGGTCGCTCTCCAGGAGGCCGGCCAGTTCCTCGACGGCGGCCTCGGCTCCCTCCCCCTCGGCGGCCAGCACCACCCGGTCGCCGTGCCCGGCGCCCAGGGCGAGCACGGAGAGCAGGCTCCGGGCGTCGACCGGTGCCTGCCCCTCGCGGGCGATGGTCACCCTGACCGGCCGGCGGGCGGCGGCCTGGACGAACAGCGAGGCCGGGCGGGCGTGCAGTCCGCTGCCGGAACCTATGACGACGGTGCGCTGGGGCATGGGGATCACTTCCGTTGGGGTGGTGGGAGGGCAGCCGGACGAGCGGGGCACGGCGGTGGGCGTCCGCGCGTCCGGCCGGGGTCCTGCGGGGTCGGGACCGGACCGGCTCAGGCGGCCACCGGTGCCGTCGGCCCGGTCTCCGCGGAGGCGGTGCGTCCGCCGCCGTCCGCCGTCCTGCGGCTGCTCTTGAGGAGGACGACCGCGGCGGTGGCCACCGCCGTGCCGGCGGCGATCGCCAGCAGGTAGAGCAGCGGCCCGCCGATCAGCGGCACCACGAAGACGCCGCCGTGCGGGGCGCGCAGGGTGGAGCCGAAGGCCATGGACAGGGCGCCGGTGACCGCGCCGCCGGCCATCACGGACGGGATGACCCGCAGCGGATCGGCCGCGGCGAAGGGGATGGCCCCCTCGGTGATGAACGAGGCGCCCAGCACCCAGGCCGCCTTGCCGTTCTCCCGCTCGGCCCGGGTGAACAGCCTGCCGCGCACCGTCGTGGCCAGCGCCATCGCCAGCGGCGGCACCATGCCGGCGGCCATCACCGCGGCCATCACCTTCAGGCTGCCGTCGGTGGGCGTGGTCAGGCCGCCGACGGCGAAGGCGTAGGCCACCTTGTTGAGGGGGCCGCCCAGGTCGAAGCACATCATCAGGCCGAGCACGGCGCCCAGGAGGGCCGCGTTGGAGCCGGACAGACCGCTCAACCAGTCGGTGAGCCCCTTCTGGAGGGCGGCGATCGGCTCGCCGACGACCACGAACATCAGGAAGCCGACGGCCGCCGAGCCCAGGAGCGGGATCACCAGGACGGGCATGATGCCGCGCAGGGTCGGCGGGATCCCGACCCGCTGGATCGCCGTCACCACCCCGCCCGCGATCAGGCCGGCGACGAGGCCGCCGAGGAAGCCCGCCTCGACGGTGACGGCGACGGCACCGCCGACGAAGCCGGGCACCAGGCCGGGGCGGTCGGCCATCCCGTAGGCGATGTACCCGGCCAGGACCGGCACGAGGAACCCGAAGGCCGCACCGCCGATCTGGTTGAGCAGGGCGGCCCAGCTCTCGGTCTCGGTCCACACGAAGTGCTCGGCCACGGACTCGGCGTTCGCGATCTCGTAGCCGCCGAGCGCGAAGGACAGGGCGATGAGCAGGCCGCCCGCGGCGACGAAGGGGACCATGTAGCTGACGCCGCTCATCAGGTAGCGGCGCAGCCGGGAGCCGAAGCCCTCGCCGGGCCCGGCTCCGCCGCCCGCCCGGCCGTCCGCGCCGCCGGTGCCGTCCGCGCCGGCCGCGGACGGCGCGGCGACGGGGGCGGTCTCGCCCCGGGCCGCCGCGGCCCGCACCTGCTCGATCAGCTCGGCCGGCCGGTTGACGGCGGCCTTCACCCCGACGTCGACGGTGGGCTTGCCCGCGAAGCGGGCCCGCTCCCGCACCTCCACGTCGTGCGCGAGGATCACGCCGTCGGCCGCGGCGACCACCTCGGGGTCCAACCGGGTGAACCCGGCCGACCCCTGGGTCTCGACGGTCACCTCGACGCCCGCCTCACGCCCGGCTCGCTCCAGGGCCTCGGCGGCCATGTAGGTGTGGGCGATGCCGGTCGGGCAGGAGGTGACGGCGACGATCCGGAAGGGCGCGGCGGGCGCCTGCTCCTGCGCGGGTGCCCCGGTCCGGCCCTCGGGCGGACCGTCCGGCGCCCCGTCCCGTGCGGTTCCGTCCCCGGACTCCTTCTCGCCGGACTCCTTCTCCCCGGCTCCCGCGGCGGGCGGCCGGTCGCCGCGCACGAGGGCGGCCGTGGCGGCCGCGTCGGCGGTGCCGCGGAGCGCGGCGGTGAAGTCGCCGTCGGCCAGCCGGCGGGCCAGGGCGGAGAGGATCGTCAGGTGGTCGGAGTGCGCTCCGGCCGGTGCGGCGATCAGGAAGACCAGGTCGGCGGGGCGGCCGTCCGGGGCGCCGAAGTCGATGCCGGTGCCGCTGCGCCCGAAGGCCAGGGTCGGCTCCGTGACGTGTTCGCTGCGGCAGTGCGGGATGGCGATGCCGCCCTCCAGACCGGTCGGCATCTGCGCCTCGCGGGCGGCCACGTCGGCGAGGAGGCCGTCGAGGTCGGTGACGCGCCCGGCCCCGGCCATCCGCTCGGCGAGCGACCGCACGGCCGCTTCCCTGGTGTCGGCGGACAGGTCGAGGTCGACCAGTTCCGCGGTGATCAACTCACTCATCACGCGGCTCCTTGCTCGCGTACCGCCCGGTGGGCGGCGGGGTTCGGGAGGTGGGGGCCCCGGTGGGCCCGCCGGGTCGGCGGAAGCGGGCGGTGGCGGGGGCTCACGGCACCGGCTCCGTCAGGGCGCGGTCGAGGGGGACGTCCGCGGTGGTGGTGACCGCCGCCGGGTCCAGATCGGCCGGGGCCGGCATGGCGCTGCCGGGCAGCTGCACCGCGGCGGCGCCGTGGGCGACGGCCGCCGCGAGCGCCCCGGGGCCGGCGCCCCCGGCGGTCAGGAAGCCCGCCAGCGAAGCGTCGCCCGCACCGACGTTGCTGCGCACCGCGGCGACCGGGGCGCGGCCGAAGTGCGCGCCGTCGCCGTCGACCAGGAGCTGGCCGTCGGCGCCGAGGCTGGCCAGGACCGCCCGGGCTCCGCGTCCGCGCAGCTCCTCGGCGGCCTTGACGGCGTCGCCGACGGTGGCCAGGGGGCGCCCGACGGCCTCGGCGAGCTCCGCGGCGTTCGGTTTGACCACGTCCGGGCGCTCCTCCAGCGCCGCGGCCAGGGCGGCTCCGGAGGTGTCCAGGGCGATCCGTGCCCCGGCCCGGTGGGCGCGGCGGACCAGTTCGGCGTACCACCCGGGCCGCAGCCCGCGCGGGAGGCTGCCGCAGCAGGCGATCCAGTCGGCGCCGGACGACCGCGACCGCACGGCCTCCAGCAGCGCCTCGGCCTCGTCCGGGGTGAGGTCGGGGCCGGGGGCGTTGACCTTGGTGAGCGTGCCGTCGGGTTCGACCAGGGAGACGTTGACCCGGGTGGAGCCGGCGACCGGGACGCCCGCCGCCTCGATGCCGTGCCGGCCGAGCAGCCGGGCGAGCAGTTCGCCCTCCGGCCCGCCGAGCGGGAGGACCGCGACGGTCCGGTGCCCGGCGGCGGCGACGGCACGGGAGACGTTGACGCCCTTGCCGCCGGGGTCGACCCGTTCGGCTCCGGCCCGCAGGACCGCGCCGCGCCGGAGGGCCGGCAGCTCGTAGGTGCGGTCCAGGCTCGGATTGGGGGTGACGGTGAGGATCATGCGCGCACCACCCGCGGGCCCTGCCGCTCGATGGCGCGGGCGTCGTCGGGGTCCAGGCCCGTGTCGGTGACGAGCAGGTCGACGTCGGAGAGGTCGGCGAAGCGGGCGAAGTGCCGTCGGCCGAACTTGCCGGAGTCCGCCAGCAGGACGACCCGCCGGGCGGCCGCGACGGCGGCGCGCTTGACGGCGGCCTCGGCGAGGTCGGGGGTGGTCAGGCCGCCGTCGGGCGAGAAGCCGTTGGCGGCCAGGAAGAGCACGTCGGCGTTGATCTCGCCGTAGGCGCGCAGGGCCCAGGAGTCGACGGCGGCGCGGGTGCGGTGCCGGACCCTCCCGCCGACGAGGTGGAGTGCGATGCCGGGGTGGTCGGCGAGCCGGGCGGCGACGGGGAGGGCGTGGGTGACGACGGTGAGGACCGAGTCCACGGGGATGCCCGCGGCGAAGCGGGCGATGGTGGTGCCCGCGTCGAGGATCACGCTCCCGTCGGCGGGCAGTTCGGACAGGGCCGCGCGGGCCACGCGGTCCTTCTCGCCCGCGGCCACGGCGTCGCGCTCGGCGACGTCGGGCTCGAAGTCGAGCCGGCCGACGGGGATGGCGCCTCCGTGGACACGCCGGACCAGTCCGGCGCGGTCGAGGACCTTCAGGTCGCGCCGCACCGTCTCGGCGGTCACCTGGAACTCCTCGGCCAGGGCCAGTACGTCGACCCGGCCGCTCTCGCGGGCCAGGCGCAGGATCTCCTGCTGACGCTCGGCTGCATACATGTGGTTTCGTGTCCGTTTCATGCCCGGTCCTGTTGGCGTGCCGCCATATTAGGGATCGGTGACCAAGAAGTAAACACACTCGGGCACACACTCGGGCAGGAACGGGCGCGCGCGGTCGCCGCCCCGCCCGGCGGGGCGGCGGCGGAGGCCGCCGGCGGCGGGCCGGGGCGCGTCAGGGGGCCAGGACGTCCAGCTCCTGGAGGGCGCCCACCGTGATCTCGCGGGTCAGCCGCTCGGCGCGGACCGCGTCGCCCTCCCGCACCGCCTCGGCGACCTGCACGTGGAGGGTGACGGCGGCCGGATCGGGATCGTCGAACATCACCTGGTGGTGGGTGCGCCCGGCCAGCACCTCGGCGACGAGGTCGCCCAGGTGCGCGAACATCTCGTTCCCCGAGGCGTTCAGGACGATCCGGTGGAAGGCGATGTCGTGGACCAGGTACCCCTCCAGCTGCCCGCCGCGGGAGGTGGCGACCATGCCCAGGGCGCACTCGGTGAGCTCGGCGCACTGCCGGGGGGTGGCGTTGCGCGCGGCCAGCCCCGCGGCGACGGGTTCGACCGCCGAGCGCAGCACGGTGAGGGAGCGCAGTTGGCGGGGGCGGTCGGCGCCGGCCAGGCGCCACCGGATGACCTGCGGGTCGTAGACGTTCCACTCCTCCGCGGGCCGCACGGTCACGCCCACCCGGCGGCGGGACTCCACCAGGCGCATCGACTCCAGCACGCGGACCGCCTCGCGCATCACCGGGCGCGACACCCCGAGGCGTTCGGCCAGCTCGTCGGTGCGCAGCACGCTGCCGGGCGGGTGCTCGCCGGCCGTGATGGCGAGCCCGAGGGTGTCCAGTACACGGGCGTGCTGTCCCCGGGCCGCTGCGGTCATGGCAACAGCCTACGCAGGGGCACCCCGAACCAAAAGTCAGATTATTTTTCCGCCGACTCTTGATTTCATCTGACCTTTGAGTTTCAGTGACGTGTCATGCAGATGTCGACGGAGACAGCGAGGCAGCGATGAGCACCCCCCACGTCATCGTGGTCATGGGCGTGGCGGGCACCGGCAAGACCACGATCGGCCCCCTGCTCGCGGACCGGATCGGTGTTCCCTACGCGGAGGCCGACGACTTCCACCCCGCCGCCAACATCGCCAAGATGACGGCCGGCACACCCCTGACCGACGAGGACCGCCGGCCCTGGCTGGACGCCATCGGCGCCTGGGCGCGGAGCAGGGAGGGGCTCGGCGGAGTGGTCAGCTGCTCGGCCCTGAAGCGGGGGTACCGGGACCGGCTGCGAGCCGCCGCGCCGGGGCTGGTCTTCGTCCACCTCACCGGCGACCGCGGGCTCATCGAGGAGCGGATGGCGCGCCGCGAGGACCACTTCATGCCCACGGCCCTGCTGGACTCGCAGTTCGCCACGCTCCAGCCCCTGGAGCCGGACGAGAACGGCTTCCCCGTCGACGTCTCCGGCAGCCCGGAGGAGATCGCCGAACGGGCCGCCGCGGCCCTCGGCGACCACGGCCGGCCCCGGTCGGCCGGGTAACCGGACCCCCGGCGCGCCCGCGCCCCTCCCCCGCGCGGGCGCGCCGCCCCTCCCTCACCCCCGATCCACCACGAGGAACACCACCGTGACCAGACTCAGCGCCGAGGTGCTGGCAGCGGACGCCGCCGAACCGATCACCTCCGCGGGCCACACCCAGCTCGGGATCGCCGTCCTGGCGGGCATCGCCGTCATCGTCCTGCTCATCACCAGGTTCAAGCTCCACGCGTTCTTGGCGCTGACCATCGGCTCCCTGGCCCTGGGCGCCTTCGCGGGCGCCCCGCTGGACAAGACGATCTCCAGTTTCAGCAGCGGCCTCGGCTCCACCGTGGCCGGGGTGGGCGTGCTGATCGCCCTCGGTGCGATCCTCGGCAAGCTGCTGGCCGACTCCGGCGGTGCCGACCGGATCGTCGACACCATCCTGGAGAAGGCGGGCGGCCGCTCCATGCCGTGGGCGATGGTGCTGATCGCCTCCGTGATCGGCCTGCCCCTGTTCTTCGAGGTCGGCATCGTGCTGCTGATCCCGGTGGTGCTCATGGTCGCCCAGCGGGGCGGCTACTCGCTGATGCGCATCGGCATCCCCGCCCTGGCGGGTCTGTCCGTGATGCACGGTCTCATCCCGCCGCACCCCGGCCCGCTGGTCGCCATCGACGCACTCGGCGCCGACCTCGGCGTGACGCTGGCCCTCGGGCTCCTCGTCGCGGTGCCGACCGTGGTCGTCGCCGGTCCGGTCTTCTCCCGGTACGCCGCCCGCTGGGTGGACGTCCCCGCACCCGAGCGGATGATCCCCCAGCGCTCCGCCGGCGAGCCGGAGCGGCGTCCCGGTTTCGGCGCCACCGTGGCCACGGTGCTGCTGCCGGTCGTGCTGATGCTCGCCAAGGCCCTGGTCGACATCGTCGTGGACGACCCCGGGAGCACCGTCCAGCGGACCTTCGACGTCGTCGGCTCCCCGCTGGTCGCGCTGCTCGCCGCCGTGGTCGTCGCCTTCCTCACCCTGGGCCGGGCCGCCGGGTTCACCCGCGCCCGCATCTCCGCCACCGTCGAGAAGTCCCTCGCGCCCATCGCCGGTGTGCTGCTCGTCGTGGGCGCGGGCGGCGGCTTCAAGCAGACCCTCATCGACGCCGGCGTGGGCCGCATGATCCTCGACTTCTCCGAGAACTGGTCGATCCCGGCCATGCTGCTGGCCTGGCTGATCGCGGTCGCCATCCGCCTGGCCACCGGCTCGGCGACCGTCGCCACCATCTCCGCCGCCGGTCTGGTGGCGCCCCTGGCGGCCGACATGTCGACCACGCACGCGGCCCTGCTGGTCCTGGCCATCGGCGCCGGATCGCTCTTCTTCAGCCACGTCAACGACGCCGGCTTCTGGCTCGTCAAGGAGTACTTCGGACTGGACATCGGCCAGACGGTCAAAACCTGGTCGATCATGGAGACCGTCATCTCGGTGGTCGGCGGCGCCCTGGTGCTGCTGCTCTCCCTGGTCCTGTAGCGGTCGCCTCCCGGGGGCGGGGCCCGGGCGGCCCCGCCCCTCGCGTCACGCTCCGGCCCCGCCCGGGCGGCCCCGGCCCAGCAGCTCCGCCACCCGGGCGGTGGCGGTGCCCAGGCCGACGGGCCCGTAGGAGGTGCGCGGCACGACGGCCACGGGGCGGCGCAGCTCCTCCTCGTCGTAGCGGCGGCAGCCGCGGTGCCAGATGAGGACCCCGGCCAGCCAGCGCTTGAGCTCCTCCGCGTGGTCGGTGAGCGCGGCGCGGGCCCCGGCGTCGAGGGCCATCTCCTCGAACATCCGCGGCAGTTCGACGGTGACCACGTGCTCGAACTCGCGCATGCGGGAGTTCACCAGGTCGCCGACGACCCCCAGGGCCTCCTCGACGCCGCAGCCGAAGAAGTCCTGCACCACGAGCACGCAGTTGTGGATCTCGCCCTCGAACTCGATCTCCTTGCGGTAGGAGATCAGGTCGTTGAGCAGGGCGGCGTAGTCGCTCGCCGCGTTCTGCATCGCCTGGACCGGTCTGGTGCGGAACACCTCGGACGGCACCATGCCGCCGCGGGAGAGCCGGGAGAGGGACATGATGAACTCCGCGCCGAAGGTCTTGCGGCGCATCTCGACGTAGTCCACCGGGTCGGGGATGCGGTTCTGCCAGTGGTTGGCGAGCTCCCACAGCCAGCTTCCGGTCATCTCCTCGATGGTGCGGCGGAAGGCGCGGCGGGCGTCCGGCGCCATCGGAGCCGTCGAGCGGGCCCACAGGTCCGCCAGCCCGCGTTCCAGCGCGTTCACCGGGACGGGGGTGGCGGTGGACTCCACCGGCATGAAGTCCTTCAGCCGCTCGGTGAACGCCCTGGCCCCCGCCGCGTCGAAGGTGCGCCCGAAGACGAGGGGGTAGTAGTCGTCCCCGTAGGTGCCCCAGGTGAGCCAGCCCGTGGTCAGGTCGAGCTGCTCCGGGGAGGCGTCCGGATGGATGGCGGCCGAGCACAGGGGGAGGTCGAAGGCCCTGAGCTTGTGCTCGTCCCAGATGCCGAAGTCGGAGGTGCCCGGCGGCGCGTCGATCACTCCCATGTCCCGGGCCCACCCCACGACGCGCTCGCGGGCGGCGTCCAGATGGGGGCTGAGCCGGGTGGTGTACGGCATGCGCAGCTCCGGCAGCCGCACCGGTCCGACCTCCTGGAAGGGCGGGCGCGTGTGGCGCCTGATCCGGGCCGGCGCCGTGGCCGCGAGCGAGGCGGCGATCCGGGCCGCCGAGGTGCCCGGGCCGGTGGGCCCGCCGGGCAGGCCCGCGCCCGCCGGGCGGCCCGCACCGCCGTCGTTCATGTAGCGGCTGGAGCGCATGTGCCACTCGTGGCCGCCGGACTGCCAGTCCTGGAGCCCCTTGGCGTACGCCAGGACGTCCGCGCAGGACCTCGCGTCCAGGCCGTGCTCGGCGAAGAGCGGCGGCAGCTCGGTGAAGACGGTGTGCTCGAACTGGTGCAGCCGGGAGGTGATCAGGTCGTTGACGGCGTCGGCCGCCTGCTGGGTGCCGCAGCCCAGGAACCTCTCGAAGACCAGCACCCCGTTGGAGAGTTCGCCCTCGTCCTCGACCTCGCGCTGGTAGGAGAAGAGGTCGTTGCGCAGGTGCACGGCGTCGGCGAAGGCGTCCCGCAGCACCCTCATCGGCCGGCTCTCCGCGACGGCGCCGGGCACCTCGGCGCCCACCGAGTACTCCACCAGCCCCGCCGACCAGGGGGCGCCGCCGACCTTGCGGCGCATCTCGATGTACTCCAGGGGGTTGGCGACCCGGCCGGCGCTGATGTTGGCCAGCTCCCACATGCTCTCTTCCAGCAGGTTCCGCGTGGCCTCGGCGAACCGCCGGCGCCAGCCGTGCGACATGGCCGGGACGGTGCGGGCCCACAGGTCGGCCAGGCCCCGCTCCACCGCGTTCTCCGGCTCCGCGCGGGACGTCTCGCCGGGCTCCACGGGCATGAAGGCGCGCAGCCGGTCGAGGTAGGCCCTGGCCCCGGCCGAGTCCCGGGTGCGCTTGAAGCTCTCCAGGAAGTCGTCGTCGAAGAAGAACACCCAGACGTACCAGTCGGTCACGGTGGCCAGTTCCCCGGCCGGCGCGTCGGGGTGGGTGTAGGCGCACAGCAGGGCGTAGTCGTGGGAGTCGTAGTCGTCCTCGTCCCAGACGCCCGACCCCTCGATCATCCCCATCCGCCGGGCCCACTCCTTGGAGTGCTCCCGCGCCACCTCCAGATGGGGGTTCAGCCGCGCCGGGTAGGGCTCGTAGAAGTCCGGCAGCTCGAAGGGCTGCGCCATCCGCGGTCTCTCCTCGTCTCGTGCGGTCTCCCGTGCGGGCCGTCTGCGCGCGGCCTCAGTCCTCCCCGCGGGAGATCTCGACGTTCTCCAGGACGCCGAGCGCGTCGGGCACCAGGACGGCGGCCGAGTAGTAGGTGGTCACGAGGTAGGAGATGATGGCCTTGTCGTCGATGCCCATGAACCGGACGGACAGGCCCGGCTCGTACTCGTCGGGCAGTCCGGTCTGGTGGAGGCCGACGACGCCCTGGTCCTCCTCGCCGGTGCGCACGACGATGATCGAGCTGGTGCGCTCCTTGGTGACGGGGATCTTGTTGCAGGGCAGGATGGGGACGCCGCGCCAGGCCGGCACGTGGTTGCCGAGCAGGTCCACGTGGTCGGGGTAGAGGCCGCGGGCGTTCATCTCCCGGCCGATGGCGGCGATGGTGCGCGGGTGGGCGAAGAAGAACCGCGATCCCCGGCGCCGGCTGAGCAGCTCGTCGAGGTCGTCCGGGGTGGGCGGGCCGGAGCGGGCCTGGATGCGCTGGCCGTAGTCGGCGTTGTGGAGCAGCCCGAAGTCGCGGTTGTTGATCATCTCGTGCTCCTGCCGCTCGCGCAGGGCCTCGATGGTCAGCCGCAGCTGCTGCTCGGTCTGGTTCATCGGCTTGTTGTAGAGGTCGGCGACCCTGCTGTGCACCCGCAGCACGGTCTGGGCGACGCTGAGTTCGTACTCGCGCGGGTTGAGCTCGTAGTCCACGAACGTGCCGGGCAGGTCCGGTTCGCCGTCGTGGCCCGAGGCGACGGCGATGTCCGCCTCGCCGCGGTCGTTCTGCCGCTGGCGGGGCAGGGAGGCGAACGCCTCCAGGTGCTCCCGCAGGGCGGGCGCGCCGTCCGCCAGGGAGGCGAACTCCCGCCGGGGCAGGGACAGCAGCGTGCCGGCGGTGGTCGCCGTGAGCGTGTACTCCCAGGTGGCGTCGGCGCTGAGCAGGCCCTGCTCGCCGAAGTGGTCGCCGTCGCCGAGCACGCCGAGCCGGGTGGGTTCCCCGTACGGCCCGCTGCCGGTCTTGCGGACCCTGCCGTGGGCGAGCAGGTGGACGTGGTCGACCGGCGCGCCCTCCTCGGCGAGCACCTCGCCGGCCTCGAAGTCGCGCTGGGTGAAGCGGTCGGCCAGGGCCGTGAGCACCTCGACGTCCCCGAACCCGCGCAGCAGGGCGATCTCACCGAGTTCGCGCGGGATGACCTGGACCCGGGAGCCGGTCTTGACGAACTCGATGCGCCCGTCGCCGACGGTGTAGGTCAGCCGCCGGTTGACCCGGTAGACGCCGCCCTCGGTCTGCACCCAGGGCAGCACCCTGAGCAGCCACCGGGAGGTGATGCCCTGCATCTGCGGAACGGACTTGGTGGTGGTGGCCAGGTTCCGTGCGGCGGCGGTGCTGAGGCTGAGCTGCTGCTGCTCCTGCCGCGTCCCGCTCCCTGCGTCTACCGACATCGGCCGTGTCTCCCTCGTGTGGTGGCGTGGCCCGCCGTGCCGTGGAGTGCCGCGTCCGGGACCGGGCGCGGCACTCGGCGGTCGGGCAGCACGCTAGGGCGCCCCGCGAGGGAGAACGGGGACACCGGAGTGTTGTCATCAGATCGGATGCTCTTGATTCGTCAACGTTTAACGATCTTCTGAGCGGAGCGCACCCGTTGCGTCCTCCCGGACTGCGGACCCCGGACTGCGGCGCCGGCTCCCGGCCGGGTGGCGCGCCGTCAGGGCTCGTCCACGTGCAGACGCAGCGTCAGGCCGTCGTCGGCGGCGCGGACCTCGACGAGGTCGCACAGCTGGTGGATCATCCACAGTCCGCGGCCGCCCTGGGCCGAGGCGAGGCCGGGGCGCCGGCGCCCGGCGAGCGGGTCGGTCAGCCGTCCGCGGTCGCGGACCTCGGCGACGACCGTGCCGTGGCCGCTCCGCCACAGGCGCAGGGTGCCGCTGCCGCCGCCGTGGGCGACGGAGTTGGCGGTGGCCTCGTTGACGGCCAGGACGAGGTCGGCCCGGCGGTCCGGAGTCAGGGCGGTGGTCCCCGCCCAGGCGGTGACGCGGCCGCGGACCCCGGCGAGTTCGCCGCCGCGGTAGTCCGCGGCGACCTCGACGTGCCCGGGTTCGGGCAGGGGTCGGTCGCAGTCGGCACAGACCTCACGGGGGTCGCGGTAGTCGCCGCTGACCGCCCGCCGGCCGTCCTCGTCGACGACGGGGTGGGTGCGCCGGGCGTCGGCGATCACCTCCGGCGGCAGTCCCCCGGTGTCGTAGGGACACAGGACCGTGGCGCGGCGTCCGGCGAAGGCGGTGTTGATCAGGGCCTCGTGCCGGGTGGCCTCCAGCACCTCCGCACGGGAGCGCCCGGGCCAGACGGGTTCGCCGACGATCCGGGCGGCCCGGTCCGGACGGCGGTCGGCGAACTCGCGCAGGGCGGAGAGGATGCGGCCGGGGTTGCGCCCCAGCTCCGCCATGTCCGCCCAGACGACCTCGGAGGCGGCGGCCCCGATGCCCTGGCGCAGTTCCTCCAGCCGCGGCCCGGGCACCGCGACGAGGACCGGCTCACCGGCCTCGAGGGCGGCACGTGCGAAGCCGCCGACCTCGTCGACGTACTGCTCGGACCCCCGGTAGAGGAGGGCGGGGTGGACGAACGGTCCGCCGGCCGGGTCCGCCGGCTCGGTCGCGGCTGCTTCGGGGGCCGTCACGGGGCGGTCTCCAGGGCGCCGCACTCGTCGGGGAACATCCCCGCCACCCGGCGCAGGGAGCGCGGCGGGTGGTGGACGACCAGCCTGCGGCCGCGGTCGTGCTCGGCCCGCGCCGCGGCGGCCAGTGCCGCGACGGCGGCGGTGTCCAGGAAGTCCGCCCCGGACAGGTCCAGGTGCAGCACCGGGCCGGGCAGCCGGACGAGCGCGGCGAGTGCTCCCTCCAGCACGGTGCGGGTGTCGGCGTCCGCGCCGCCGCGCAGCCTCAGGCCCACCCGGTCCTCCAGCGGCGTGGCGGCCAGGGGCGGTGCGGGGCCGGCCGCGGGCGGGGCGTCCAGGATCCGCCCGCCGGGCGTCAGGTGCCGTACGTGGGCCCCGGTCAGCAGGGCGACGGCGTCCCCGGGGACAGCCCCGCGGTCGTACAGGCACAGCGCGGTCAGGGGCAGTCGCGCGAACACCTCGGCGTTCAGGCGCAGTTCGTACTCGAGGAGCCGCTCGGCGCCCGGTGTGCCCCGGGCGTACCAGGACATCTCGCCGAGCGCCGCCAGTCCGGTGCGGCCGGCGTCCAGGGCGGCGGCGCACGCCCGTCCCCACACCTCCACCATCCGGTCGGGATCGAACGGGAGGCTCCGCAGGTAGGACTCCTCCGCCTGCTGCACGACCAGCCGGCCGGCGTCCGCCGCGGCCGATGCGCCGGCACCGCAGCGGTCGAGCCGCCTCAGGACCGCCTCCGGGGCCGCGACGTCCGAGAAGTACAGCACCTGCCGCCCGGCGGCCAGG
Organism: Streptomyces desertarenae; assembly: GCF_042681365.1. NCBI lineage: Bacteria > Bacillati > Actinomycetota > Actinomycetes > Kitasatosporales > Streptomycetaceae > Streptomyces > Streptomyces desertarenae. Next base: position 162,212 of record NZ_JBHUFU010000014.1, read on the forward strand.
GCGCCGCGGACGAACCCGGTCACGCTCCGGGCCCACTCGTCCTCGCCCGCGTAGGCGCAGCACAGGTGTCCGGCCCCGCCGGCAGGCCGGGCCGCTGCGAAGCCGAGTGACGGCATGTCCCACCCCGGGCCGCTCGCTCCGCGCTCCCGCGGACGTCTCCTTGAGGCCCCCACCGTACAGCGCACCGGCCCGGCTGTTCAGGGCGCGGACGGAACGCGGCGGCACGGGCGGCGCACCCGGCCATAGTCCGGTGTTATGACCAACTGGTATTACCTCATCCGGCCGGCTTCCGGGAATCCTGGTGCTCCCCCACAGGACACACGCGGAGCACCGCGTGTCTTCAGAAACGAGGAGCCTTGCGAATAACCAGGCTGATCCCCGCGCTCGTCGCCGCGCTGCTCTCCGTCCTCGCCCTCGCCCCCACCGCCGCCGCGGCCAAGGAACTGCCGCCCGGCAGCGGCGGCCCCCAGCCGATCATCGGCGGCGGGTACGCGCAGAGCGCCCCCTGGGCGGCCCGCCTGTTCTCGAACGGCCGTGAGACGTGCAGCGCCACGATCATCGCGCCGACCTGGATCCTCACCGCCAAGCACTGCGTCAGCGGCGGTGGGCTATCGTTCCGCATCGGCAGCCTCGACCAGCACAGCGGCGGCACCGTCGCCAACGGCGTCCAGGTCCACAACCACTCCTCGTCGGACCTGTCGCTGGTCCGGCTCGACCGCTCCGTCTCCGCGGGCTACGCCCGCCTCGGGCAGCCGGGTTCGGTGTCGGTGGGCCAGAACGTGCAGGTCTACGGCTGGGGTGCCACGTCCCGGTGCGGTTCTGAGGCCACCTGCCAGTCCCGGTACCTGAAGGTCGCGAACGTGACCGTGACCGGCGGGTGCCGCGACGCCTACAACGGTTCGGCGATCTGCGCCCGGCGCGGCGACGGCATCACCGCGGGCGGCGACTCCGGCGGTCCGATGATGGCGGGCGGCGCGCAGGTCGGCGTCGCCTCCACCAGCGACCGGCAGACCACCACGGCGTACACGAACGTGACCGCCTACCGCTCCTGGATCCAGTCGATCGCGGGCGTCTGACCGCTTCCGCCGCCCTCCTGCCTCCCCCGTCCCCACCGGGAGGGGTGGCGGGAGCCCTGCGGGGCGGGGTGCTCCACGGCCTGACGGCGGAGCGCCCCGCCCCGCCGGCGCGTCCGGTGCGGTTCCCGGGGCGCAGGCGGCGCGGCCCCGCTCCGGATGCACCGCCGGCGCCGCCGGGCCACGATGGAGGCGTGACCGAGGACGTTCCCCCGCCCGGGCCGGCCCCGGTCGTCGTGTGGGGTGTGACGCACGGGGACCGGCCGTTCCGCACGGTGCAGGTGCACGGGGTGCCGGTGGGGCTCGCCCACGACATCACCGACGTCGTCCGCCTGGTCCACGCGGCGGGCGTGCGCCCCGCGGACCTGGACGACCCGGCGGTCGTGCGGTGGGTCGGCGGCGACAAGCACACCTGGGTCTGAACCCGTCCCCGCCGGCCGCGGGGCGGCGCGCCCCCGGACGGCCGGAAAAGAGCGGGCACCGAGTGCCTTTACGGCTGACACGCAGTGTCATATGGTATGGCCGTCGTCGCTGCGGGAGCGGCGCCGCGGGACGGTGCCGCTCCCACGGCGGCATGTCCTGCCCGCGTGGCACGTCTCAGCTGCCCGGCCGAGCGTAGGGAGACGACATGGCACTCAGCACCCTGGTCGACACGCGCGAGGGCGACACGGACCTCGCCGACGGCCCCGCTCCCCTCCGGACCCCCGCGGCCCCCGACCCCGCACACGGGACGGGAGGGGGCTCCCCCGCGCCCGCCCCGGAACCCGGCGGGCCGGCCGGGGACGGACTGCACTTCCAGCGCTGCCGCTGGTGCCAGACCGCCTTCTTCCGCCGACTGCTGTGCCCGGTGTGCGCCTCGACCGCCCACGACCTGGAGGCCGGGAGCGGAACCGGCGTCATCCGCCGGGTCCTCGCCCCGGGCCGCGGCGGCCCGTACAGCGTCGCCGTGATCGCCATGGACGAGGGCTACCAGCTGCGCTCCGCCGTGGTGGGCGCACGTCCGGAGGCCGTGCGCGCCGGAGCACGGGTCCGCCTGGCGCCGGAGGCCGCCCGTGAACGGCGGGAGCCGGTCTTCCGGCTCTGCGACGACCCCTACGCCGGTCCGCCGCCCGCCCGGCGCTGACGGCCGGCGCCGCGCACCGGCGCCACCGTCGTGACCACCCGGACCAGGGCGGGGACGCGCGGCACCGAGCCGAACCCGAACCGCACCGGGGGGTCGACGGGTGCGAGCCCGCCCAGGTCGCGGCCGTCGAGGCGGGCCGTCGCCGAGACCACCGGCCGCAGGTCCCGCGCCCCGTACCACTCCCGGTACCCCGCCCCCGCGCTCCCCCGGGTCCGTACGCCCGGCAGCAGGCGGGCCGGGAGGCCGGTCAGCGCCGCCCAGGCCGGACGGGCGGCCAGCGGGCCCGGCACGCGGCGCAGCAGCAGCCCGAGCGGCCCCCGGCGGCCGAGGGCGAACCGCAGCTCCAGCGGTCCCGCCGCCACGTGCCAGACGTCCTCCTCCACCGCCACGGCCACCGGCACCACCCGCACCCGGTCGAAGCGGTAGACCGCGGAGACGAGGTCCGCCGTGCGGCGGGTCGGGGCCAGCAGGAGCCGCCGCCCGCCGGCGTCCTCCACCATCACGTCGGCGAACGGCCCGAACGGCGACCGCTCCCAGCGTCCCAGCACCATCCGGGTGCCGGAGGAGGTCCCGACGCCGGCGATCCACCCGTCGAACCGCATCGCGTCCCGCGCCCGTCCCGCCACGGCGGCCTCCTTCCCCGGCCGGCGCCCCGCCGCGCGGCGGGGCGCCGGTGCGCCCCGCCGGGTGCCCCGCACGGCCCGGGGCAACCGCGCCCGGGGCGGAGCCGGGACCCGCCGGGGCACGGGTGCGGGAGGCGGGTCAGATCCGGTGGCGCCGCAGCGCCGGGACGGCGAAGGCCAGCGCCAGCATGGCGACGACCACCAGCAGGCCGCCGCCCGCCACGGCCGTGCGGGGGCCGAGGGCCGAGCCCGCCGTGCCGTGCAGCAGGTCCGCCAGCCGGGGGCCGCCCGCCACCACCACGGTGAAGACCCCCTGCATCCGGCCGCGCATCTCGTCGGTGGCCGCCGACTGGAGGATGGCCCCGCGGAAGACCATGGAGACCATGTCGGCGAAGCCCGCCACCGCGAGGAACAGCACGGCCCACCACAGTCCGTCGCTCAGGCCGAACGCGGTGACCGCCGCGCCCCAGAGCACCACCGCGCCGATCACCATCCACCCGTGCCGGCGGGCGTGGGAGTAGCTGCCCGACATCAGCCCGGCGGCCACCGCCCCGACCGGGATGGCCGCGTAGAGCAGGCCGAGCGCCATCCCCTCGCCCCAGGAGGCGTAGGTGGTGGCTGCGAGCTGCGGGAAGAGCGCCCGCGGCATGCCGAACACCATCGCGATGACGTCGGCGAGGAAGGACAGCAGCAGCACCCGGCGCGCCGCGATGTACCGGAACCCGGCGGCGATCTGGCGCGGCCCCGACCGCCGCGGGCCGCCGCCGAGCGGCGGCAGGGACGGAAGCCTGCGCACGGCGGCCACCGCCGCGCACAGGGCGAGGGCGTCGACCAGGTAGAGGGTGCCCAGGCCGATGACGGGTATCAGCGCGCCGGCGAGCAGCGGTCCGAGGACCAGTCCCGTCTGCATCACCGTGGAGGTGAGCGCGTTGGCCGCCGCCAGTTCACCGGCGGGTACCAGGCGGGCCACCGAGGCGCTGCGGGCCGGTGCGTTGACGCCGAAGAACGCCTGCTGGAGGGCGAGCAGCACCATCAGCACCGCCACCGACCCCAGCCCGGCGGCGGCCTGCACCCAGAACAGCAGCGAGGTGACGGCGATGCCGGTGTTGGTGACCAGCAGCACCGTGCGCCGGTCCAGGCTGTCGGCGATCGCACCGCCCCACAGCGCGAAGACCACCAGCGGCAGCAGGCCGGCGAGGCTCGCGTAGCCGACCCAGGCCGAGGAGCCGGTGAGGTCGTAGACCTGCTTGGGCACGGCGACGGCCGTGAGCTGGCTGCCCACGGCCGTGGCGGTGCTGGAGGTCCACAGCCGGCGGAAGGCCGGGCGGCGCAGCGGCCGGGTGTCCATCGCCCAGCGCCGCCATCCGGCGCGCTCCGGCCGCGGTGGGCCGGCCTCCCCGCCCGGGGGGCCGGACGGGCGTGTCCCGCTGTCGTCGGGGCTGTCCGCTGTGGTGCTCTTCCCGGTGTCCACGGCCGTCCTGGTCTCGCTCCGCGCCTGCTTCGGATCCGGGCCATTGTCGCCGACGCGGTGCGCGCCCTGTGCGGGCACCCGGGGGCACGCGGCGGGGCGCCCCCCACGTGCGGTGGAGGACGCCCCGCCGGTGGTGCCGGGCCCGGCGCCGGTCCCTACAGCTCCTTGATCCTGATGTTGCGGAAGGAGATCACGTCGGTCGTGCCGTGCGTCTGCAGACCGATGTACCCGGAGGCGTAGCGGCGGCCGTCGGTGCCCGGGTCGCCCTCCCGGGGCGGTGAGAACTCCTGGCCCGCGGCGTTGTCGAACTCGTTGATCAGCTCGCCGTTGCGGTAGACCGAGTAGTGCTGGCCGACCACCCGGATCTCGTACTCGTTCCAGGTGCCCTTGCCGGTGACGCCCGCGCCGCCCAGGCCGACCCTGTCGAAGCCGTAGACCGAGCCCGTCTTGTACAGGTCGCCGTCGGGGCGGTCGAGGATCTGCACCTCGTGGCCGTAGGTGATGGCCACCCACTCCGGGCGGGACTCCTCCGGGTGGCCGTGGACGTCCGGGAAGCGGACGAAGACGCCGCTGTTGGCCCGGCCGTTCCCCGGTGCGTCGTCGCGGAACTGGAGCCGGAGGGAGAAGTCCTCGTAGCGGCGCTCGGGGAACCACAGCATGCCCATGCCCGGCACGGTGGTGCTGCTGGTCATGGTGCCGTCGTCGCCCAGGGTGAAGGCGCCTCCGCCGACGTGCTGCCACCGGTCGAACGACGTGCGCGTGCCGTTGAAGAGGTTGCGGTAGCCCTCGTTCCGGCCCGGTTTGCCGATGTCCGACTGCCGGGCCGCCCTGTTGACGGCCCGGTGCTCCCGCCGGTCGATGACCCCCTCGTCCAGCAGCGCGTCCGTCACCTCCGCCACGTGCTTGCGGAACAGGGCGTGCGAGGTCCAGTCCTTCTCGTCCTCGATCAGCTCGTTGATGGTGCAGCGGTTGCCGGTGACGCGGTTGGGGACGCCCGTGTCGACGGTGCCGACGAAGACGGTCGGGCGCTCGTCCCACTCCGGGCAGGGCGGGGCGGGCACGCCGCCCCCCTCCACCACGGTGAAGGCCGCCTGCCGGGCCGCGGAGGTGTTGCCGGCCCGGTCGGTGGCCCGGTAGTCGACGGTGTGGCGTCCCACGCGGTCGACGGTCACCGGACCGGTGTAGGCCAGGTAGGGGCCGCCGTCGAGGGAGTACTCGACCCTCTCGACGCCCGAGCCGTCGTCGGTGGCGGTCACCGTCACCTCCGCCCGGCCCACGTAGGCGCCGTTCGTGTCCTTCTCGCCCTTCACCGTCGCGAGGACCTCGGGCGGGGTGGTGTCCTCGGCGGGCGGGGCGGCCACGGTGAAGGAGACCGACTTCACCTGCGAGACGTTGCCCGCCCGGTCGGTCGCCCGGTGGCGCACCGTGTGGTCGCCCACCCGGTCGACCGCCACCGGCCCGGTGTACGGCTGGAAGGCGCCGTCCCCCAGCGCGTACTCGATCGTGTTGACGCCCGAGCCGGTGTCGGAGGCGGTGACGGTGACGGTGGCCGTGCCGACGTACGCGCCGTCGGCGTTCCTCTCGCCCGACACGGTCGCGGAGGTCTCCGGGGCGGTGGTGTCGTCCGTGGGCGGGGCGGCCACGGTGAAGGAGACCGACTTCACCTGCGAGACGTTGCCCGCCCGGTCGGTCGCCCGGTGGCGCACCGTGTGGTCGCCCACCCGGTCGACCGCCACCGGCCCGGTGTACGGCTGGAAGGCGCCGTCCCCCAGCGCGTACTCGACCCTCTCGACGCCCGAGCCGGTGTCGGAGGCGGTGACGGTGACGGTGGCCGTGCCGACGTACGCGCCGTCGGCGTTCCTCTCGCCCGACACGGTCGCGGAGGTCTCCGGAGCGGTGGTGTCCCCGCCGGAGCCGCCGTCGGTGACGGTGAGGACGCCCTCCATCTCGCCGTGGCCGGGGATGGTGCAGTGGTAGCGGTACCGGCCGGGGGTGAGGGTGACCTCGGTGGTGTGCCGGCCGCCGTTCGCGTCCAGGGGGCTGGCCAGGATGTTCAGCGGGACGTCGGTGTTGTACTCGGGATCGGAGACGTCGAAGGTCAGGGTGTGGGGCATGGCCGTGGTGTTGCCGGTGGCCTCGCTGTTCTCGAAGACGATCGTGGCCTTCCCGGCGACCGCGGTCGCCGGGGCCGAGGTGTACCGGGTGATGTCGTCGCCGGCGGTCCAGGTGAGCACCTGTTCCGCGGCGGGGGCGGCGTCCGGGGCCGGCCGGCCGTGGGCCGCCGGGGAGGCCAGGCCCAGGACCGTCAGCAGCGCCGTCACCAGGGCCGTCCAGATTCTCCGGTTCACCGCTTCGCCTCCTGCTCCGTGCCGATCAGGTCCTCCGGCAGCGGGGTGGCCGCGCCGCCGTGGTAGGTGACGCGCCACAGCGCCGAGGCGTCGTCGTAGGTGAAGAAGCCGCGCCCGTAGTCCAGGACGTACAGCGCCCCGTCGGGCCCGAAGCGCCAGTCCATGAGGTTGCGGATGCCGCCCTGGCCCGCGGGGACGATCCCGTCGAGGCTCTCGGCGTGCACGGGCAGGCCGCCCCTGCCGGCCGTCCTGGGGTCGGTGAGGACCGCGTGCCTGGGCTGGTCCCCGTCGTAGAGGTCGCCGACGAACCACTTGCCGTCCCAGTACTCCGGCCACTTGTGCGCGCTGTCGCTCCCGGGGTCGTGGCGGTAGACGGGGCCGTTCATCGCGGCCTGGCCGCCGCCCTTGAGCCACGGCAGCAGCAACTCCTGCTCCTCCAGCTCGTAGCTGGGGACGCCGTCGGCGTTCCGGGGGAAGTCGGGTGCGCCGCCCTGCGGGGAGTACCAGATGGTGTTGGAGGTGACCGGGGGGAGGTTCACCAGGCCGTCGTTGTGGGGGGACTCGTTCTTCGGGTGGTCGCAGTCGTACCAGTCCAGCGGTCTGCCCGGGTCGGGCAGGTTGCGGTCCCGGTAGGGCTGCTTGTTGCCCATGCAGAACGGCCAGCCGTGGTTGCCCGCCTTGGTGATCGCGGCGAAGGTGTCGTACTTCGCCGGCCCCCACACGGGGCTGGGGGTGGAGGCGTCCGGGCCGACCCAGCCGGCGTAGAGGATGTCGGTCTCGGGGTCGACGGCGATGCGGGCCGGGTTGCGCACGCCCATGACGTAGATCTCGCCGCGGGTCTTGCCGCCGCCCTCGTCGGGTTCCCTGCCGGTGAAGAGGTTGCCCTCGGGGATGGTGTACGTCCCGTCGTCCTCGGGGTGGATGCGCAGGATCTTGCCGTTGAGGTTGTTGGTGTTGCCGGAGGTGCGGCGGGCGTCGGCGAACGCCTGCCCCTTGAAGGCCGGCTCGGGGTTGTTGCCGGAGTAGCCGTCGCTGAACTGGGAGGAGTTGTTGTCGCCGGTGGCGATGTAGAGGTTGCCCTTGGAGTCCCAGGCCATGCCGCCGCCCGCGTGGCAGCAGCTGTGGATCTGGACGGGCCACGTCAGCAGGACCTTCTCCGAGGAGAGGTCGAGCCGGCCCGTCCCGGGGTCGAGGGTGAAGCGGGAGACCCGGCGCTCGGCCGTGCGCCGGTCGCGGTCGATCTCCGAGTGCGGGGTCCAGTGGAGGTAGACCCAGCCGTTGTCGGGGAAGTCGGGGTCGAGTTCGATGCCGACCAGCCCCTCCTCGTTCTTGGTCAGCTCTCCGCCGCCGCCCTTGTTGCCGAAGACCTCCAGGGTTCCGGCGAGGGTGACCTCCTCCGTCCGGGGGTCCCAGACGTGGACGGTGCCCTTGCCCTTGCCGATCTCGGGGTCGTTCCAGTCGGTCCTCACCGGGTCGCCGGAGGCTCCTCCGCCGCGGCCGATGTAGAAGACCCGGCCGTCGGGGGCGGTGACCAGGCCGTGGGGTTCGCCGATCTGGTCCGTCAGGTCGGGCCGGTTGGGCCGGGTGAGCCGCTCGGCCCTGTAGTTGGCGGTGATGGTCGCCTTGCAGTCGGCGCGGGCCAGGCGCGTGGTCCACAGCAGCGCGCCGCGCAGGTGCGCGCGGAAGTCCGTCTCCCGGAAGCTCGCCGCCGTGCCGCCCATGGCGGTGTAGAAGGAGCGGCCGCCGTCGTAGTCGCGGCACCAGGAGACGGGGTGGTCCCAGCCGCCCGCGTTGCGGCCCGGCTCGTAGGAGTTCTCCCGCACCCGCGCGACGGTGTGGACCGTGCCCGAGGGGTTGGTCTCCCAGCCGATCCACTGGTCGGAGCGCTTCCACTCCAGCGGCAGGTCCTTGGTGGCCGGGTGGATGCGGTCGCCGACCTCGACGACGGCGCGCTGCACCCTCCCCGCCCCGCCGTCCGCCGGGCGGGCCCCGACCAGGCCGGTGAACCACGAGGAGTACGGTTCGGCGCGGGCGGCGCCGTGGATGCCGAGGAAGCCGCCGCCGGCCTCCATGTAGCTCTCCAGCCCGGCCTCCTGCGCGGGGTCGAGCACGTCGCCGCCGCCGGTGAGGAAGACGACGGCGTTGTACCTGCCGAGTCTCTTCGAGGTGAAGACCGAGGCGTCGTCGGTGGCGTCCACCCTGAAGCGCTCGGCGGCCGGCCCGGACCGGCCGATCCGTTCGATGGCCTCGATCCCCGCGTTCACCGTCGGCGGTTCCTCGCCGGCGGAGGCGTGGAAGACCAGGACCCGGACGCTCTTCCCGCCCGGTGGGGACGGGAGCCGGAGTTCGGCCGCCGCGGCGTCCGGTCCGAGGCGGGCGGCGGCCGGCGTGCCGCCCAGGAGGGTCGCGGTGACGGCTCCGGCCGCCAGGGCGGCGATGGCGCCCCGTCGTCTCGTGGTCCGTCTCCGGGATCGTCGTGTGAGGTGCAGTGTGCTGGTCCCTCGCCGTGCCGAGGGGAGTCGCCGCGGTGTGCGCCGCATGGTCCACCCACCTTCTCCGGTCGTCTCCGGTCGGAGCAACGTCCGTGAAGCTAGACCTCTTTCGACGGTTCGCCAAGGGCTATGACCGCCATGCGACGAACTTTGTCCCGGGTGTGGACGAACGAGGATCCCCGCTCTACCGTGACGGGTGTTCCGCCGTCCACCCCCCGTCAGCCCCCCACCCATCCGCGCGAGTTGGGAGAGCGATGACCGAGGCAGCCGGCAACATTCCCCGACGCATCTTCAGCAGAGGACTCCTGGCCGGCGGTGCGGCCGCCGCGGCCGCACCGGCCGCCCCGGCCGCGGCCGCCCCCGCCCCCGCCGCCCCCGCCGCCGCGGTGTT